>CAZWPO010000026.1:0-33652 GCA_964635975.1 uncultured Syntrophomonas sp. | reverse complement strand
TAAAGATCAAATTTTTCTCATTATATCTGGACCTAATTTGGGGGTACACCCAAATCTGGCTTTTACTAACATTTCAGCTGTACAGATGTGGGGGTCAGGTCACTGATAATAATATTATTAAAAAATATTTCAGTTTTTGTCCCATACCCATTTCTCCTCAATACAGGAAATGGTATAGAAGAATAGAGCAGACTATCAGATCCAATTTAATAAAAATATCGAGCAAAACACAAACCTCAGCAATATAAGTCTGATGGCTGGTCAAACGGCACCCAAAGTAATAGTGAAATCGTTATTAGGTTTACAACTGTAGCAGGCTTCATAAATCTAAGCAGCAGCAATCCAGCGAATAATGCGACTGGTTTCATGCCTTTATCATCCAACTCGGGAAAGCCAGTCAGAGACTGAACATAATTCTTGACTTCTGCATCACTATAGCTGTATTGTGGAGAGACATTTTCATTCTCAATAGTGACATTGGCGGGGGTAACTGGGTTGTCCTTCTGAAGGCTCTGGATTATAGCAATAACCCATCCTATAAAAGTCCAACCAAGGAAGATGTTGATAAGTACAATCTTTAACGCATTTGGCTTCTTTCTAATTACAACAATGATAGTTGGTAGTAGGTAGAACGCTAGTCCTATAACGGGCATACAAAGACACACCTCCAATATCTGGTATACTCTGCAACAAAGAAAGGGAAGCTCTTTGCGACGCCTCCCATATCTTATCTACCTATATTTCTCATTCACTACGGCATACATATAGTCTATCTTTCCATCCTTATTGAATATCTGGAGCTGATATATGCCCTGGACATTCTTCCATAATGCCATATCACCACCCGTTGAAGTCGGATTTGCTGGTGTAAGGCCTAAGAGTTGCATCGCCTTATTGAGGTCACTAAACTCCAGTGGTGAGGTTGGTGTCACAGTAATCCTGGCGGCTTTGCCTTCAACGAATTTAACTGTAACCCCGTTTTTGTAGTTGATAGTAGGGCAGTTCTCAATCCATGTATTGGTCCCATAATACTTCCATCTATTATTGTCTGGCTCTATCGAAACGTGCTGTCCCAAAACCTTGGCTACATCGGCTTCACTCTTTTCAGTAATGTCAGTTATCTTTACTATAGGGGTGATGACCGGTGGTGGGGTCTCTTTTACTGCCGGAGTGTTTACCGGCGGTGTCTGGGTTACAGTGGAGCTACCGCAGCCAACTATTACTAATATAAACAACATAACAATACAGGTGATGACTTTTCTTTGCAACATACTATACCTCCTTGTACCTGTTATAATTTGTCATATATTCGGTATTCAAGGACTGGATTAGAAATACCTTCCAAGTGGGTCAAAATTAAACCTAAAGTAGTAGGTTCCAAACAGGCGTTCCGATGTAGTAAAATAACAGCAGAACGTATATTTGGAGGGGTGCAGCATGAAACTAAAGGACATCATCATAAGAGTAGGAGTAGATGAGAAGGGATTTCCTTTTAACATATTGCACGAGCGGCTATTTGCAGCAGGTAAGGGAGCTCCTTGATTACTGGGCTGATACCGACAATTGGTGGGCAGGGGAGTGTAGATCATAACAGCGATAAAAGGCGGACTGGTTGAGAAATGGATCATGCCGCATATAGGGGCGGGGAGTTTGCCGGGGTGGAGCTTGTGTTCAATAACGGCCCCGGTTATGTGCAGGATTTAGCTTTAGGGCAATTAGATAACAGATTTACTGAGGTAAAAATAAAAATTGAAGCCCCGCCACCAGAATTACAGCTTCAATGATCCTGGTAAACCAGATCTTGGGCAACCGGTCGAGAATTTTCTTGCCCAGGTAAGATCCAAGGATCATTACTGATCCCATAGCAAGACCCACAGCAGCAGTATCAAATGTCAGCAATGTAAATTTAGCATATACAATACCTTTGGTGATGTGCATTACTACGGCTGTCATGGCTTCGGTTGCTATATAGGCGCTCCCTACCAAACCATAATCAAGGAAAAAGGGGGCAACCATAGGCCCAACCGTTCCCACCAAAGCTGACATGGCTCCAAAGACAGCTCCCAGGGTAGAGAAGTAAGGCAGTTTCATATCCCAGCTTTTTAGCCCCGAGTGTCTGTAGATCAGGATTAGTAAAAGAAAAACTCCCAGGATCTTTTCTAACCAGGAAGCCTGGAGGCTTCCAAAAGCCAGTGCTCCTATGAACGCGGACGGTACGCACCCGGCGCAGAAATACCGAACCACCATCCAGTCAATGCTCGATCGCCCAAACCAGACACGCGAAGCGTTGCCTATCAGCTGAGCGATGGTCAGTATTGGCACAGCAGCTTTAATTCCAAACAGGTGGACCACCAGGGGTAGGAGTATGACACTTCCGCCAAAACCCGCTACTCCCGCCAGGATGGAAGCCACCAGGCTCAAGGCCAGCAGTGCGATTCCATTCCAGCCAAATAAAAGCGACCAATCCACTTCAAAACCTCCAGGGAGAGTCTGCTCGTTAGAATTTACCCAGGTACTCGTCCAGCTCCCAATCATAAACCCGGGCGCTGTAGCTTTCCCATTCCTTGGTTTTAGCAAGTAAGAACCTGGAATAGATGTGTGTGCCCAGGGCATCTTGAATCAATTTACTTTTTCTTAATTCATCAAGTGCTTCCATAAGATTCTCGGGCAGTGACTCGATTCCCTGCTGCTTTCGATCAGCCAGATCCATTTCATAGATGTTTTCGTTAACCGGTGCTGGTGGTTCTATTTTTTCTTGAATTCCTTCAAGTCCTGCCTTTAAAATGCACGCCAGCCCAAGGTAGGGGTTGCAGGTCGGATCAGGGTTCCTGAGTTCTATCCTGGTACCGATGCCTCTTCGGGCTGGGATGCGAATAAGCGGGCTGCGGTTTCTATAGGACCAGGCAATATATACAGGCGCTTCATAACCGGGTACCAGGCGTTTGTATGAATTTACGGTTGGATTTGTAATCGCGGCTATCGCCCGGGCATGTTTCATTATCCCGCCTATGAAATAGCGGCAGGAAGTGCTTAAACCATCTTCTGACGATGGATCATAGAATATGTTTTCACCATCTTTAAATAATGAGATGTGCATGTGCATTCCCGAGCCGTTTATGCCGAAAACCGGCTTGGGCATGAACGTTGCGTGCAGGCCGTGATTTTGAGCGACCGTTCTAACTGCTAAACGGAAAGTCACAATACTGTCTGCTGTTTTCAATGCATCAGCATATTTGAAGTCTATTTCGTGCTGGCCTGGTGCTACTTCATGATGGGCTGCCTCGATTTCAAACCCAATCCTGCGCAGTATTTGCACCATATCCTGCCTGGCTACTTCACCCTTGTCCACAGGGGGGAGATCGAAGTAACTGGCCCGGTCATGGGTGGCTAGCGTAGGGCTTCCGTTTTCATCTAATTCAAACAAAAAGAATTCTGGCTCTGGACCTACCATCATCGTATATCCGAGGGTAATCGCTTCATCCAGTACCTTTTTTAGTGTCTGCCTCGGGCACCCATGAAATGGTTTTTCTTCTGAATCACATACATCGCATATTATTCTAGCGATACTGCCGGTTGATACAGGGCTTTTCCAGGGGAGAACCAAAAATGTACTCAAGTCCGGCTTTAAATACATGTCTGATTCTTCAATCCTTACAAAACCATCAATCGAAGAACCATCAAACATGAGCTCTCCATCCAGCACTTTTTCTATTTGATCCTCAGTAACTGTGATAGCCTTCAAAACACCAAGTATATCGGTAAATTGAAGACGAATGAACTTAACCCTTTCATCTTTAATCCTTTTTAATACAGATTCTCTAAGCGACATTAACCTAACCTCCAATTATTTAAATAAAAATAACTCCTACTCCGGAAGCGCCGTGAGTAGGAGCCATTAGCTTGCTGCATTCTACCTTATTTAAGGTATGGTGAGCTCCATCACCATTTGTTTAACAAAATGATTATACTACGAAGATTATTCAAACGCCAGTCTAACAGGAATTAGCCCGTCCATAGATAAGATTTATATCTGACAGAAAAGTTTAAAGGGCCTGTGGAGTTGCACTGGCTAAAGGAGCTAATGTACAATATTAACAGTTAAATATGAATCCTGGGTGATGGAGTTCACCCCGCTTAGGAAGCGAAAATGCAGCAGCTGATGACTCCTGTCTAATTAGGCAGGAGTTATTTGTTTTCTGCTTGGGCTTAGTCCTTGTTGCCGACCATAAGCTGAACGGCTTTTGTCCAGGACTCGAGTTCTTCCTGGGAATATGGTTCATGATTTTGATAGTCGTGTTTATTCACATAAGAGGTCAAGGAGCTTAAAAGTCCGTTTATTCTGTCAATCTGAAGATCACAAAGTCTTTGTAAATGTTCTTTTTCAATCTCAAGATTAATGGCTTGTAGAAAATGAGGAATGCAGAGCCCATCGCCCTTTAGGTATTCCGTGCGCAGTTTAGCGTTTGAAAGTCCTTTGACCAGGGTTTCCAGGTACAGCTCTACGGAATAGTTTTCGGATACGCAGGCAGGGCAGTCCTGATTCCTGGCCATAGGGGAGGGCTCAGATTCGGATTTTTTATGCTGCCAGAACCTGGATCGGGTTGTCTCTGGCGCAGAGAGGTTTTGTTTTATCTCTTGAATCCGGGGCTGCACTGTTTTTAAGAGCCATTCGTAAAGGATGCCGTGCTTCATCCCGTCCTTGTATTGCTGAAGCTCCATGGTTTGGCACTGCCAGGCATGGCGGTTGCAGAATCCCAAAGAGTCATATAGCCGGACCCGGGTTGATACATCGTTGACGTTCTCATGCAGGAAGAAGCGAAAATAACGGTTGGATTCGATTGCTTTTATATTGCAGATAGGGCAACCGGGAGAATGAAGCGCCTGGTTAAGATCTATCGCCAGAAAACCGTTTAAATCCAAAATGATCCTCCTTAAAAGCAAAAACTCCTACCCGAAAGTAGGAGTCATTAACTGCCAATGCAATCATTTAAGGTGAACTCCATCACCTGAATATAGATTTATTAACATTATAGGTATTTATAGAAAATTATCATAGCCTTAGGATTTGAGCTCGTAAAGAAAGGTAATGAATAGGTGAAAGTAGAGAATATCACTGTCCAAAAAGCAAAGGATTTAATTATTCAGATCGAGTCTGCGTGCAAAGCCTTTGGACTTGATTCTTTAAATACAATTACCCGGAATGTAAAGAATTTTTCCGAGCAAAACCGGTACCTGGACCTAGCTGCCCTGGGGCAATTCAAGGTTGGCAAGAGCTCCTTTTTGAATAGTTTAATGAACCAGCATTTGCTGCCGGTGGGGAATATACCTGTAACATCTGTTATAACCAGAGTAAAATACGGTCCCGATGAAAGAGCTGTGGCAACCTTCCTCAATGGTTCAATTAAAGAAATTACCTTGAGCGAAATTGAGCAATATGTATCAGAGTCCTTAAACCCCGAAAACCGCAAACAAGTTTTATTACTTGATATAGAAAGCCCATCTTTAGTAGGTATAAAAGAAATACGCTTTGTGGACACGCCGGGAATTGGCAGTGTCTGGAGGCATAACACTGAAACCACCACCGGCTGGTTCCCGGAAACTGGAGGGGTGCTCTTCTTAATAAGCGCGGAAAGACCAATTTCGGAAAGCGAATTAAGCCTATTAAAGGATGTTTACCGTTATACGCCGCAGATTGCCATCGTTATTACCAAGTCAGACCTATACTCGAAAGAAAAGCTTTTAGAAATTCGGGCGTTTACAGCGGATGTAATAAGAAAGAATTTTGATCGCGATTTTCCTATTTTCCTTTACTCCACAATTAAGGATGCCAGCCGCTACAACGAGGAGTTACGGAAGCTGATGCTTTTTCCATTGACCGCTAATCGGGATAATGCTTTTAATGACATTCTCAAACATAAGATGAACGCCCTGGCGGACAGCTGCTTGTCTTATCTGGACATAGCTTACCAGGCTTCGCAAAAACATGATGCTGAGAAAATCCAGTTGAAGAAGGTAATCCTGGGTGAACATTTAAACTCCCACTTTATCCGCCGCGAGCTGCAGCTCATAATTGGCAGCTATAAAGAAAAGACCAGGGAAAGTCTTAGAACCTATCTTGAGTCTTTCGAGCAGGGAATTGAAGAAAGTTTAAATATTGAGTATGATCGGGTTTTTCCAACCTGGGAAGGCAATCTTTATAAGGTAACCAGAAAATACGAAGAGTGGATAAAAAAATCATTGGGAAATCGAATACAGGAGATCATGCTGGAAGAGGTTAAGAGCTATGAGCTTCTGGAGGCCGTTCGGAAGCACCTTTCGTTTTACCTGAAGTCCTTCAGAGAACGGTTAAATACCAACCTGGATCGTTCTTTGGGGATCCAAATGAAAACCGAAGAGTGGGATATAGCTTTAAGGGAATTCAATAAACCGGACATTTCTATAAGCCGCTCTTTTGATTTTCACCTGGATATGCTGTGGTTTCTTTTCCCCATGTTCATCTTTAGGAACATATTCAGACGTTCCTTTAAGAAGCAGATCAATTACGAGATAGAGAAAAACCTGCATCGCCTAACCTCAGGGCTCACTGAGAAAGTAAACAAAGAGATGGATCATTTAATGTCTCAGGCCCTAGCCTACATGAATGGGGAGCTTACAACCGTAGAAGCTTTGCTCTCCGAAAATACCGGTGAGAGCTCTAAGATTCTTGAGAGGATCAATAATATTAAAGCAGCTAAACAGAGATTATAATAGTGTTTCAATGTTGAAGGTTTTAATGAAAATAGCATAGAAGGAGATGTTTAAGTGTGGATTCTATTACATTAGTACAGGCCCGGCAAATACTTGATTCTCGGGGAAACCCTACCGTTGAGGTTGATGTGCAGCTGGCTGACGGAACCGTCGGGACCGCCGCTGTTCCTTCCGGGGCGTCTACCGGTGCTCATGAAGCGGTGGAGCTGCGGGACAATGACAGCAAACGCTATAAAGGTAAAGGCGTTTTAACCGCGGTTAATAACGTAAATGAGGTTATTGCACCTATAATTGA
Organism: uncultured Syntrophomonas sp.; assembly: GCA_964635975.1. GTDB lineage: Bacteria > Bacillota > Syntrophomonadia > Syntrophomonadales > Syntrophomonadaceae > UBA5314. The sequence continues at coordinate 26,610 of CAZWPO010000026.1, read as the reverse complement.
AGGCAGAAGCTGTATAGACCAGGCCGATCTCGACCGGAGGATGATCCAACTGGACGGAACACCGAATAAAGGAAACCTGGGGGCCAATGCCATTTTGGGTGTGTCTATGGCCATAGCCAGGGCAGCAGCTAAGTTTTCTGGACTGCCGCTTTACCGTTATTTAGGCGGGGTCAATGCTAAAGAACTGCCGATACCCCATATGAATATTCTTAATGGCGGCAAACATGCGGATAACAATCTGGATATCCAGGAATTTATGATCGTCCCAGCCGGGGCTCCGAATTTTGCGGAGGCTCTTAGAATGGGATCGGAGATCTATCATACCCTAAAAGCGGTATTAAAAGAGCGGGGACTAAACACCTCTATAGGTGATGAAGGTGGATTCGCACCCAGTTTAAATACCAACGAAGAAGCATTGACATTAATCGTTGAAGGTATTGAAAAGGCAGGCTACAAGCCCGGGGAACAGGTGTTTTTAGCCATGGACCCAGCAGCAACAGAGTTTTTTAAAGATGGTCGCTATGTTTTTGCCAGTGAAAATATATCTCGTACATCAGCAGAAATGGTAGATTACTATGCCGGTTTAGTAGACCGTTTCCCAATTGTGTTGCTGGAGGATGGCCTGGCCGAGGATGATTGGGAGGGGTGGAAGCTCCTGACCGAACGTTTGGGCAGCCGGATTAAACTAGTTGGCGACGATATCTTTGTAACCAATCCGGAGCGTCTAAAAATGGGAATCGATGGCGGTATAGCCAACAGTGTTTTGATAAAAGTAAATCAAATCGGCACTGTGACTGAAACCATGGAAACTATAGAGCTGGCTAAAAAAGTCGGATACAGGACCCTCATTTCACACCGTTCCGGTGAAACCGAAGATACTTTTATTGCTGACTTAGCTGTGGCCGTAAATGCAGGCATGATAAAAACAGGATCTCCGGCCAGGTCAGATAGGGTTGCCAAATACAACCGCCTTCTGCGGATTGAGGAGCAGCTGGGCAGCGTGGCTCAGTATCTAAGATATTTTTAGGGTTATCTTAAGCAGGAGCGATAAGGATGTTTGAATAATCCAATAATCATACAAAAGCACTGGGGGGGAGTTCAATGCTGCCGCAAAATATTACTGCCCTGGCTGGACGCCAGGCAAAAATACTTGGTAATGAAGACGCCAAAAACAGTGCTGTATTGTTGCCGCTAGTTTATGTGGGCACTGAACTCCATGTGCTTTTTGAAAAACGATCCTCTAATATCAACAGCCAACCTGCCGAAGTATGTTTTCCCGGAGGGGGCAGGGATGACCTGGATGGGATTGCAAGAAACACTGCAATCAGGGAGTGCTGCGAGGAGCTTGGCATAACACTAGACAACATCGATATGATAGCTGACCTTGACATTATGGTTAGTCCGTTGAATGTTATCGTCGAACCATTTTTGGCATATATAAAAGACCCTTCTTTAATAAAACCTAATCCTGACGAAGTCGAATATATATTTACTGTTCCACTGGATTATTTTTTAGAAAACCCTCCCCAAGCCGGTCATATAACTCTGCAAATGAGTTTTCCGGATGATTACCCTTTTGACCTGATTCAAAACGGCAAAGAATATCCCTTTAGAGCGGGTGTTTTTCAACAGTATTTTTATGTATGGGGAGAAGAGGTAATTTGGGGTTTAACTGCACGCATACTGCGGCACTTCGTAGATTTGATTAGAGAATAAGAGTTGTTGTGGGGGGAATAGCGTGATCGAAATCAACCTACCTGGTAGAAATATTTCTTTGCAGATTTATGACTTAATGCTTGATGTAAATGGGACTTTAACAGTTGATGGGTACCTAATACCTGGCGTTAAAGAGCGAATTCAACGCTTAAGAGAAAAGGTTGAAATACACTTACTTACGGCTGATACATTTGGACGTGGAGCCGAAGTGGCAGCCGAATTAGGAACTCACTTCAAAAAAGTAGATGTAGAACAGGGTGGATTGGATAAAAACGATTTCCTATTGAAACTCGGAAAGGAAAAGGTGGCCGCCATCGGCAATGGCTACAATGATATTTACATGATTAAAAAAGCTGCCCTTGGTATAGCTGTTATCGGTAAAGAAGGATGCAGTGTTGAAGCAATACGGAATGCTGATATTGTGGTAAATGACATTAATGATGCTTTAGATCTATTTATAAATCCTAAGAGATTGGTTGCCACACTTAGAGCCTAGTTTCAAAAAAACTGTGGTCTGCTGGGTTTCTAACCCCGTTTGAAATAAATAGAAAAGCATTAATAGGAGGAGAGGAAAATGAAAAGCGACCTGATTAAACATGGATTGGAAAAAGCTCCACATCGAGCATTGTTACATTCTTTAGGCTTAACCGACCAGGAAATGGACAGGCCTTTTATAGGCATTGTGAACTCGTTTAATGATGTCATTCCCGGGCATATCAACCTCGATAAAATCAGCGCAGCAGTAAAAGCAGGAGTGCGCATGGCCGGGGGAACTCCCTTTGAATTCAATACAATAGGGGTTTGTGATGGTATAGCCATGAATCACATAGGCATGAAATATTCTCTGGGCAGCCGGGAATTGATTGCCGATTCGGTAGAAATAATGGCAATAGCTCATGCATTTGATGCCCTGGTATTCATAACTAACTGCGATAAAATAATTCCCGGGATGCTGATGGCAGCCGCCCGGCTGGATTTGCCATCTATTTTTGTCAGCGGCGGTCCAATGCTAGCCGGAAGAGTGAACAATCAGGCGGTTAGCGTAACCCAGGTGTTTGAAGCGGTGGGTCAAGCAGCTGTTGGTAAAATTGATATGCAGCAACTAACCCTTATTGAGAATAATGCCTGCCCTACTTGTGGTTCATGTGCGGGAATGTTCACTGCGAACTCAATGAATTGCCTTACTGAAGCTCTGGGTATGGGTCTGCCTGGTAATGGCACAATACCTGCTGTTTATTCCGAACGAATCCGCCTTGCTAAACAGGCCGGGATAAAAATCATGGAGCTCCTGGAAAAGGATATTAAACCGAGCGACATAATGACTGCTGAATCCTTGCGTAACGCTATGACTATGGATATGGCTATCGGCTGCTCAACAAACTCGGTCCTGCATCTTATGGCCATTGCCAGTGAGGCAGGTGTAGATATTGACCTGGATATGTTTAATGAGATCAGCACAATCACCCCCCATCTGTGTAAGATTAGCCCAGCTGGTAACCACCACATGGAAGATTTATATCGGGCTGGGGGAGTACAGGCCTTATATAATGAATTGGACCAAAAAGGGCTTGTGAATAAGTCAGTTATAACAGTAACTGGACGGACGGTTGGAGAGAATATTGCAAACTGTCCAGTTCAGGATTATTCGGTTATCAGGCCTCTGAACAATGCTTATAGTGAAAGCGGCGGTCTGGCTATTCTCTTTGGAAATCTGGCTACTGAAGGGGCCGTGGTTAAAAAAGGTGCAGTAGATCCGGAAATGATGAAGCACCTGGGCCCAGCACGGGTTTTTGATAGTGAGGAAGCAGCAGTCGAGGCCATTATTGGCAAGAAGATCAAAACTGGTGATGTTATTGTGATCCGCTACGAAGGCCCGCGGGGAGGACCAGGGATGAGGGAGATGTTGACGCCTACTTCTGCGATTGCTGGGATGGGTTTGGACAAAGAAGTTGCTTTGATAACCGATGGACGTTTCTCGGGGGCCACCAGGGGAGCTTCAATCGGCCACGTATCACCCGAAGCTGCTTCTGGAGGCTTAATCGGTCTGGTGGAAGAGGGAGATCTTATCGCCATAGATATCGATCAAAAGAGTTTGGAATTGCTGGTAGACGAGTCGGTTCTGGCTGAGCGCAGGCAAAAATGGCAGGCTCCCGAACCTCGAATCAAGAAGGGATACATGAAACGGTATGCCGACATTGTACAGTCAGCTAACACAGGTGCTATTTTTAAGAAATAATAGTTATATCTTGAATTCATAAGGTATGCCTAAGAAGGCGCCAAGCGAATAATTGGCTTGAGGAACCTCCGAACGTACTAAATAGAGAAGAGCTGGCTGGATATAAACATTAGAACCATTACAGGAATGACAACTTACAACTTTACAATCTTGAGCCTGGTTTTCGTGCCAGGCTTAACACTTTGCTAGGGGAGTGGTATATCTATAAATTTACAATTAATCAACTAGATTCTGTTGAGACTGCTGCTCGATAGCGGGCCTAGATACCGGAGCGTCGTTACGATGTGTGCCAATATAGTAGGATACACATGCCGATATAGCCATGAGGACCAGGGTCACTACAGCATAAGCCACTCTAAACTTAAAGTCCTTTCTCTGATAGGCAGGCTCCTTCTGTTCCCTAGCAAGAGCCTTTATAGTGTTTATCCTGATTGAAATGGTTGATAACGCCCCAGGAAGATCATTAGAGTGTGGAGTTTCAGGAAGATCCAGAGTTTTAATCAAATCCTTAACTTCATTATCCCGCGAGCTGTAAAATCCTCTTGTAAGGTTTTGAAGCAGGGTAATTAAATTGTCATAGTCTGAATCAGACAGCTCTATATTGAATGAATGTGGGATCTGCTGGATATATCCGTACTGCTCTTCAAAGGAAGCTGTAATTTCATCGTTATGTATCCTATAAATTGAGGAGATAAAACTACCACTCCGGAGATAGCCTTTTGCAGCAGCAGTCTCTTTCGTAGTCTTAACTATTTTCATAATCCTAGCTTTGCTCAGGTCAGACAGTCGGATAAGCTCTTGCTCAACAGCTTTAAGAAGTTCAGGATGATCCTTAGGCCCAAACAAAATATCACTCCTTGTCGAAGATCAGCTTATTTACCACATTGTACCATACCATATTTGATGAGGAATGTTCATCCCAATACCTGGGGGCCCTGTGAGGCGATTTAAGGCGCCGATAAGGATAAGGGCAGACTTATCAGTCCACACTTATCCATTTAATTCGACCTGCTTGGAATCTCTCTTTCTAGTTAAGGAATAGGGCAGTGGGTTATTACTACTTTAGTACCCGACTTTTGTTCCTATTAGCTTTCTGGATAAAGGGAGATAAAACTAAGGTTAAAAACATTATTAGCAAATTATTAGCAAATCACTCCCTGGATCCTTTAAAAGTAAAACCACCGGAGTCTGTAACCCCGGTGGCATTGGTCTTTCTTGGTGGGCCATGAAGGAATCGAACCTTCAACCTTCTGATTAAGAGTTTTGCCATGAGCTGTTTTACTGCTTTTCCATAGTACCTGGAATTACGGATATATAGGGATTTTATGTCTTGGGTAGTAGACACAGAGTTCATCTATTTTGCTATGTTTTTTGAGATTTGGGCATCGTTTTGGCATCGTTTATACCGGTACTAAAATGAGAGTTTCTCCGATTAGAGAAGTTTACCCAAACCAGCTTGCCTGGGAAGAGTAGGGGAGATCGGATTTCCTACTGGTTTAATCATTCCACTATTGCTTTAGTTATTTCCTTAGATACATTCCAGACTTCATCACCCATGATTAATACTTCGTGAAGTTTTGCTTGTAACGTTGACTGATAAAGCTCTAAAGCATCAAGCTCAACGCCAATCTGCTTAATCTTTATCGCTGCTTCGCTATCTACTTCCTCAACAACACCCCAGAATGCATTCCATACTTCATTCCATATTTCATTGAATACTTCATCAACGGACAATACGGATTCATGAAGTTCTACCTGTAGCTCTAATTGCTTTAGCTTTAGAGCAGGTTCCACCTCTTTGTAGTGCTGCTTTACCTCCGTTGGTGTTTTGCCATCGAACTCCTCAACTGCATTCCAGACGTTACTCCAGACTAAATCCCAGACTTCATCCACTGACATTGATTCAATAACAGTTGCTTTTGTTGATAACTGTTTGGTTTGTAAGGCGGTTTCAAGGCCATCATAAGCCTGTTTGATTTCAACTGCAACTTTATCACTTCTGGCAATCAATTTCTCAATCTCGATCCCCACATCGGCAAGTTCACTCTTCAACTTTAATATATACTCCTCTTTGCGCTCCATATTTCTTCCTCCTTTTACTGGATCCACAACTTATTAAATGGCTCTATTAGAAGTTCTACACTTTCATGAACTAATACTGGTATTTCAAAGACCGGAGCTATAGATCTACGGCGATCCTATTGGCATGGTCTGAATCCTGGCGACCATAGATATCTTCAAATCGGACTATATCATCCTCCTCCAAATAACTACCAGCTTGCACCTCAATGATTACCAGCGGCAATATACCTTTATTCTCCAGGCGGTGCTTGGCTGTCTGCGGCACAAAAACGCTCTCATTCTCATATATACTATGTTGTGTTGAACCTATTGTTACCTCTGCTATACCGCTGAGAACGATCCAGTGCTCACTGCGGTGATTATGCATCTGCAGGCTGAGTATCTGCCCCGGGTTGACGACGATCTTTTTTATCTTATACCCCTGTCCGGAGCTCAGTATGGTATACGACCCCCAGGGACGATAGACGGTTATATGCTCGTCAGCTTCTGATCGCATATTCGCCTTGAGTTCGCTTACCAGATCTTTCACTTTCTGTGACTGGCCCTTTTTAGCTACGACGATAACGTCACCTGTTTCAACAATCAGTATGTCTTCGAGGCCGATGCCGGCAATCATACGGCTATGCCCCAACATTAGAGTGTTTGTGCAATCCATAGGAAGGCAGTCCCCCAGGACGGCATTGCCGTCTGTATCTTTTTCCATCACGTCATAAACAGCGTCCCATGAACCGATGTCAGTCCATTCAGATGTAAGTGGCAGCATCACTACTTGCTGGGATTTCTCGACTACGGCATAATCGAAGGAGATATTTGGGCTATTGCTAAAATTTTCTCGCATCTTCTCTAGCCCTTTGTGCGCCAACGCGTAAAGATCCCAACGATAGGCTCGTAATTCTTCAAGAAAACAGGCAATCGTAAACGCGAACATACCTGAGTTCCAATAATAACCACCTTCAGCCAGGTAGGCCTTTGCTGTTGACAGGTCAGGCTTCTCATGGAACGAATCAACGCTAAAACCGCTGGCAATTGGCTGACCAGCCTTGATGTAGCCATAGCCTGTTTCCGGACTATTGGGCTGTATGCCAAGTGTGACAATCTTGTGAGACTCCGCCATGCCAACCGCCCCGCGTACATTCTCAGCAAACATCTCCAACGGGCTGATGAGGTGATCGGATGGTGTTACAAACATCACTTCGTCCTCTTTACAGCCCAGTTTGTCGATGCAATACCTAACTGCATATGCGATGGCCGGGGCTGTGTTGCGCGCTACCGGTTCCAACAAAATATGAGCCTCCTGCGCCTGGGCATCGACAAGCTCTGCTAATACAAGCTGAACATAGTCATAGTTGGTAACTATGACTATATCGGATGGATTAACCAGATCCAAAAAACGGCCAATTGTCTGCGCCAGCAAAGATTTCTCCCCATTTAGTTTAAGAAACTGTTTGGGATAACTGGTGCGCGAAAGCGGAAATAAGCGGCTTCCTCCGCCGCCGGCAAGTATAATTATTTTCATTGGATGCTCACCTTTCTTTCAAGACCAAGACTAGAGTCGACGGCCTTATATCTTCCTATAGACAGACTAGCAATGCAATAACCAACGATGCTTTCAGCCCCCTGGTTCTGGTTGATTCCGTCTGCTGTGATGCCGTCGCAGCATCCCGCGGTTTCTTCATCAATCAAACTTTTACCACAAGAGTTTTTACCCCAATACCAGGCAAGACTCCAACGTGCCAGCTCTAGCATCGCTGTATCCCCACTAACATCATAAGCAGCTAAGTGGGTCAGTGCAGATGCGCATGCTTCAATTGGTTGTTCGTCAAACTGTGCCGGTTTCGCTCCTTGCATCATCCAACCTTTACAGCCAATGGCCTGAAAGTAGCCGTTACGAAACGTAATCTGGTCCAGGAAATCCAAGCTTTTTCGAGCTGTACGCAATAATTTGTCCTGCCCGAGGTGACGGTAAGCTACGAATAAAGCCCATGGCAGCACAGCATTGGCGTAAGTAAGCTTATCCTCAAACCAGTGCCATCCATTTTCATCGTGTAGATCAAATCGCTGGAGAAGTGACCGGGACAGAGCTGGCATAAAGCACCTGGCGTCATTGCCGCCAAGCAAACCAAGTCCGATTATCGTATATGCTTGCCCGCGCAAACTGGTGATGGCTGGAACACGAGACAGAGCATGCTTAAGAGCGTCAGCGCACGCTCTTTTTATCCCGGCAGGCATAGCCGGGGAAGCCAGTGTGTACCCCAAAGCCCATATACAACGTCCAAAACAATCCTCTGATCCTTCATCTTCAGTAAATTGCCGACTGTATGTCATAAAGTTTCGGAACCCGCCACATTCATTTTGAGCATATAGGACAAAGGCTAGATAGCAGTAAACTAACGATATATGGGCGATCTTCGGAAGGTTCTCATAAAGCATCACTGCCATTATCAGCGCCCGGGCATTGTCATCGGTGGTGTACCCTTTATCTAAATCGGGGATGCTAAACCGAGCATGTTGGAGCATTCCTGTATCATCAGTCATCCGAAAGATATGCGCGGTATCAAAGGGTCTGTTATTTATATCCATATATTATGCCTCCCCGAGATCTGTTACTTGATGCGTCTGGATATCCTAAAAATAACCGCCAGTTGTATAGCCGGCCAAATAACGATAAGCACCAAACCTGCCATTTGCATTGGTGCTAAGTCTGATGAGGCGCCTGAACTATCGCCTTATAGGCTGCTAATTTCGGCCTATTCATTTACAGCCCATCAAAAGTTGCCTCATTGACTGAGAAAAAAATGCCGAAACAACTAGACCTTGTTATCCACGTCTCAATTCCAACCATAGGGATTACTTACAAAAGCGGATAAATCCAGCTTACCAGAGCACTATGGTGCACATTTAAGCTGCGACTTGGAAAAATAGAAATGACGAAAGAACGGTAAATACCAAGATTTGTTAATGTACTTATAATTATAGACTTGTTTGCGGAATATACAAGCAAATACTAAGATAATCATGTTTTCTAAAAAGTATTTGTCAGAAGCAGTAGCCAATTTCACCAGAATACGAAAAAACTGTTGACTCGTCGAATTGAGAGTAAGCATCCGGTTTGATCAAGGTACAAAAAGTATACATCTCACGAAATAAGCGGTATAATAAATACAGGAAAAAAATGTAAATGCCAACTCGCAATCTCTTCGTTTTTACCTTCTTTTTCTCCCTCAGCCCATCTGAAACAAGAGGGGCATTATTAAAACTCCTGAGAACCGATCGGCATAAATCTTTTCTCGATTTGCTACAAGTGAGCTCTCAACAATATAGGAGGTGTGGCAAAAAACGGGCTCCCAGGTGAGGGCAGTGCGGCAATTGTGCTCCTGATTCTGCATTTAATGTAAAGCAGGTATCGACTTCACTTGTTGATACTATTATGCTGTTTCACCTATTGTTACAAGAGTCGGTTAGGGCGTTGCCAAAAGTTGAGGATTTGATTTGTGCGCGATTGTTAATCCTCCAATAATTAAGTAATAGTATTTGGTGATTTTCACCTCCGAGAAAGGACTATATATGAATATACTAAACGTTGGCACGTATCCACCGCAGCATTGCGGAATTGCATCTTTTTCTAAAGACTTAATGGATAATCTGAAGAAATTAGGGGAGAGCATTTCTATCGCAGCGGTATCCGATCCCCACTATACCTATGATTATCCCAACGAAGTATCATACGTCATGAGACGGGATCAAAAAATAGACTATGCCAAAACAGCAAACGCCATTAATGAAAACACGAGTATTGATCTAGTGATTGTTCAACATGAATATGGCATCTATGGTGGTACAGACGGGAATTATTTATTGGACTTTACAAAATGTCTAAAAAAGCCTTTCGTGCTTGTTACTCATACTGTACTGCCTGTCCCCACAGTTAACCAAAGGACAGTTTTGCGCAATCTATGCCAGCAATCAGTTGCTGTCGTCTCTATGACCAGAACTTCCGCTGCGTTAGCATCTCAGATCTATGAGGCAGCACCGGAAAAAGTATATGTTATTCATCATGGCGTACCTGCATTTCAAAAAAAAGACCGGTATCTGTTAAAACGGGAATATGGTTTTTGGGGTAAGGAACTAGTAACCACTTTTGGGTTGATCGGCCCCGGTAAGGGGATAGAAATCGGTATTAGGACATTGAAAGAATTAGTTGCGCAGCATAGAAACTTAATGTATTTGATTGTAGGCAGAACCCATCCTATGCTGGTTAAACATGAAGGAGAACGATACAGAGGGATGCTGACAGATCTGGTGATAAAATTGGGCCTGCAGGATAATGTGAGATTCGTAAATCGTTTCCTGGAGCCTGAAGAACTGGGGGATTACCTCTATATGACCGACATTTACTTAAGCCCTTATCCACAAGCAGATCAGGCTATCAGCGGGACGCTAGCTTATGCTTTAGGCTGTGGAAGAGCTATTGTCTCCACACCCTATCTTTATGCTCAAGAAATGGTGGCAAAAGGACAAAGAGGATTGGTGTCACCTGATGCAACCGCCGAGTCCCTCGCGGAATTGATCAACCGTATTCTCTCTGAACCATTTCTCAAGATTATACTGGAGCAGCGAGCCTCAAAACTGGGGGGGAAAATTAAGTGGCCATATATTGCCGGGCAATATGTAATGCTGGCTGAAAGTATTCTCAAAACTAAAGTAGTTGCCATATAAGCTGCTTTCCGCCTAGGGGAGGGATCACCTTGAATAGTAGAATACAGATTCAAATCGATAAGCTTGATTATCTGGATGCGCGTGTTCTTGAGCTAAATAGTTCTCATTTCATGGACGAAGTCACCCTGGTTTATGAGGCAGAAGAAGGCAATGTTTCAATTAAGTTTAATCACTGTTACAGAGTGATCTTTGACCATTGGGTAGGATACGACAAATTGTGGGCTAGTGAGGATTGGGAAAACGGCAAATCGCCCTACTTCCTTCAACAAGTAAAAACCGGACAAATGGATTATGAAGGTGTGCAATACCATACTTGTAAGGTTTACATGTGGCCTGCAACTTTGGAAATTTGGTATAAAGAGATCAGTATCGGTAGAATAGTGGATGCTAAAGAATAGCGAAAGGTTTACACTGGAAACGTTGATGAAAACCCCATAAATATTTGCATTTTCAGGAGCTATCAAGTATACTCTCTATAGCTTAATAGCCTGTGAATAAACTGACCTTCCTGATTGCTCGAGTTGGGGGAGTAACGAATGACAGAGTATTCCCTTGATATGAGCAAAAAATAATAGGAGGTCATTTTTATGTTATCTGACAAAATTTTAACCTGTAAAGATTGTGGAAGTGGTTTTGCCTTTACTATCGCGGAACAGGAATTCTATGCAGAGAAGGGTTTTGAAAATGAGCCCGGCAGATGCCCAGAATGCCGTTCTGCTCGTAAGGCACAAATGAGAGGAAATCGTGGCGGCGGAGGTTACGGCCAATCTGACCGTCAGATGTATTCGGCAGTTTGTGCTACTTGTGGGAAAGAAACGAGTTTACCTTTTCAGCCAAGTGGTGATAGACCGGTCTATTGCAGAGACTGCTACAAACCCCAATCGAGAAGAACCAGTTGGTAGACAAGGAAGTGTTATAAATGCACGTAATCGTTAATTGGGGTGGCCGAGTGAAATACGATTTGGATAGAATTTATAATTTGGCCCAGATGCTGAAAAAAAGTGGTTACGATGTTAGTTTCATTGAGAAAGACCCCAACCGTAGTTGTTGGTTGAAGGAGCATTTGGGATCTAATATGGTTCAGGGATAAATATTTTACAACGGCACACAAGAGAAACAGCTAAGACCCAGGTCTATCGCCTGGGTCTTTTCCTCTTTATGTGCCCGACATGGGGGTTGACATGGGATGGAAGGATATGATAAGGATGTTGCCTTCTGGAGCAAGATTAAACTACTTGATTTTGTTTCAATTGGCTGGGCTTGAGATTTTGTGGATACCGGGCTGCCTTCTACCCTGAAAGTGTTCCAACTCCGAGAGCTAGGTTATCCCATAGCTTCTCTTTCACCATAGCAACCTGCTCTTCACTACACTCTACAATAATGAAAACCTGAGGAGATTCTCCTTTCGCAGTACCCGTTGTTTTCCTCTTGGAAGGATTTTTAGGACTTGTTTGACGCATCAGAATATCACCCAGTAGTCCCAGAAGAGAACCTGCCAATAACCCTATTAAACCCCATATAATTGGCCCCCAATGTAATACAAAGCCGTAAATAGCGCCTGCCAGCATGCAAAAAGTTCCCAGTAACGAAGCTGCGTCAAAGGAGCTAATCCCGTCGGCCCGGTGGATGGTATCCAGGATTTTTCGCTCTTCCACCCGGCTGTCCATCAGAACGGCCGCGATGGCATCTCTGGAAACACCTTTCTTTTCTAGTTCGGAAATGACGAGCTCCAGATGAAAATTATATGCAAAGGATCCGCAGACAAACATCTTATCAATTCTCCTGGCTCTTAGTTTTGGTTAATCGTGAGCTGAACTTTGGATTCTGATAATTGTCTCTTAAGAACCTGGCCTGTTCTTGTTCAAACAACTTATTGTACTCCACTGTATTAACATAAGAATCGTAAACGGCAAAACCGTAGAGCGAAGGTATAAAGAGGAACCATTGCGGATCGAGAACTGCGGTGGCCTGGCTGAAAGCGCCCACCGCAGTGTACTGTATGGCTTCAAGTATATGAGACATATATACCGTTCCAATGGTTAATGATAGCAGGAAGAAGCTGGTGGGAATGCGGTGAGTATACAAATGCCCCAGTCCTGGAGAAAGCAGGGAAAGCCCCACCGATACCCAGGGCTGCCTCTTATCCAAAAAGTTTATATCCATCGCACCTATGGCGACGGGCAGCATGATGGAATCTTCTCTAATGCCCAGAAGCGCTAATTTATTTAAGTCAACGGTTAAGGAATAACTCCCCCATATGCTAAAAACCCACACTGCCAAATAAAGCAGCGTCCAACGAACATGCAATACGTTCCTGGCCTGGTCGAATTGGCCTAAATAGGTGTACATAATGGCCGTATTAATATGGGCCTGGGTATTGATTAAGAATTCCCACGCTATCAAGAGAAATCCTTTGATGTAGCTGCCCATGATAATATAACCGAATCCCGGGAACATGGCTGACCAAAGAGCTGTCACCCAGGGGTTTCTTAAATGAATGTAATTGGTAGTAATTGAGTTGACAATCCCTACTGGCCGTCTTTTATTGCGAATCGACTCAGGCTGCTTTCTCTCCATTGGCAACCCCCTTGTATCTAGAATCCTGGCCGGTAACGATTATTGTTACCCATTTGCAAAAACAAACCATAAAGACGAAAGTCGGGATTGAGTAGTAATACTGCCAGGAAAGAGGCTGGTAAATATTCAGGTAAACAATAATTGGGTCTAATACCAGCGACAATACCGAGGCCACAAATGTGCTGGCGATGATAAATCCTTTCCACTTCTGGTATTTTTGATAAACCAGCATGAAGATCACCGGGATGGCGACATAATCAATGGGAAAAAAATTAGGCAGAGCCGGCACCAGACCATAAGGATAAGTCCAAAAGAGAAGCTGCACTCCTACTGAGTCCAGGATGCCCGCGCTTATGCTGACCATTACTCCGAAAAAACTAATTTCCAGGAAACGCTTGCGATTAATATACTTCCACCAGATTAAGAGAGGGGAGATAGTCCAGAACAGGAGGAACCACCAGGTCCACTTGGGAAAGCTGTGGTGCAGCCAGTTTTGTATATGTAGATCTGTTAAGCTGCGCTGAGTCTCCAGAATTTTTTCATAACTGGCATCCCAGTATAGCTTTACAGGAACCTTAAATCCGTGCAGAAAAGCATTCAAACAAATAACACGCTCCCTTATCCATTTATTGCGTACTGATTTCTCAATATTATCTGTTATTCTCGAGGGACCTATTCGTGCTTATAGCATACCGGATGCCTGAAAAATTAGTTTCCCTTATCCCACTGGTTGTCTACAACTAGATAGGAAACCGAAATCTGATTCGCGGGCCTACAATTTCTGGATAATATTATTTGTAATGGATATTACCACTGTACTTGGTAATACTAGAATTCAGTAATCGACTGCACAAGGAGTGGTAGGCCTTTGGAAAATGCAATAGTTGAAAGTAAACAGCCGGTTTCGGTAAGAAATCTACGCCGGCCCAAAGGTCATATAAGCTCAGTCGCTACCAATATGCTGCACTTGAAAAACCCCTGGGTAACCGCCTGGTGGTCAGCCGCCTTTCCCGGCTTTGGGCATATTATCCTGGGCAGCTATGTCAAAGGTTTCTTACTGGTGGTTTGGGAGCTGCTTATCAATGTAAAGGCCAAGCTTAACCTCTGTATATTATATTCCTTTGGCGGTCAATACGAGCTGGCCCGCCAGGTAATCGATACCCGATGGCTGCTACTCTATGCGCCGGTCTATATATTTGCCATCTGGGATGCCTACCGCCGGACCGTTGACTTGAACAAAATGTCGATCCTGGCTGATAGGGAAGATTCCATTGTATTACCCAGCAAAATCAATACCATAGAAATAAATATTTTGGAAAAAAAGCACCCTTGGCTGGCCATGGTGTGGTCGGCTATCATACCAGGTGTGGGCCATCTTTACACCCACCGGGTTCCTACCAGTTTTTTTGTGCTTATATGGTGGATATCGGTAAGCTACCTTTCCAACATTCTGCCCGCGATCCATCTGAGTTTTATCGGGCAGTTTGCCATGGCTAAATCTGTGGTTGATATGCAATGGCTTTTGTTTCTGCCTTCTATGTATGTCTTTGCTATTTATGATTCTTACGTAAACTGTGTGGAGTATAATAAGCTGGCTCAAGCAGAACAAGCCCGGTTCCTAAAAGATAATTACCAGAGCCCTGACGCTCTAATGCCGGTATAAGGAGAGAAGGTATTATGTTCATCACGGCAACATTTGAATATTCGGAATACCTGGAGCTGGCCATTAGCGAACTGGAACAGAATGGGATACTCCGAGAGAGAATTGTTGCTATTCCCCTGGATAAAAAGGTGGAAAAGCGAAAGATTCTGGACACGATTCATCGGGCGGATGGAGTCAGCCAGATAGACGGGGCCATGGTTCTGGGTGCGGTTTTTATGGAGCTGGGCGTCGTATATGGCTACTTTTGGAAATTGGGTCCGGTCCTGTGGGGGCTGATTGGATTGAGCTTTGGGGTTGTGCTTGGTTTCCTACTTGACTACTATGTAGGCAAACTGCTCGCTTCGGGCAAGCAGGCCCGAAGCCTCAAGAAGAACGCATCCGGAAACAAAACCGCCGAGGTGGTTCTAATTATCCACTGCGAGGAAAACCAATCTCAAATGGTGCAAGAGGTTCTCTGGGACAATCTGTCCCTCGGGATCGGGAAACTCAGAACCGCCTGAGGATTTCTCCCTAGCAGATCATGAAAAGAGACCTGGCTGATCCGATAGTGCCTTAAACCATACCGAAAACGTAGTCCCTTCGCTGCCTGTGTCCACCTTTATGGAAGCCCCATGCTTCTCGGCCACAGTATAACAAATGACCAAACCCAAACCAGTGCCGTTATCTTTGGTGCTCAAAAAGGGAGTACCTAGCTTCTCCAATATACGCGGTTCAATGCCTTCTCCCTCGTCCTCCACCGCCAAAACTACATGGCCATCTTCTAAAAAAGTGCGCAAAACTATCTTTTTGTTGGGGCCTGATGCTTCCAATGCGTTGCGGACCAGATTTAATATTAGCTGGCGAATGTCATTTTGGCTTAATTTCAGATCGGGTATTTCGGCCAGCTCTAATTGCACCAATTTGTTATCTATGATAGCTTCAGCCTGGATAAGTGGAGCTATACTCTGAATGATCTGGTTGAGGTTTTCTTCTCCCACTTCTATTGCTCTTTCTTTGGCAAGGGATAGAAAGCCGGAAATGATAGAATTAGCCCGATCCAGTTCATTAATCATTAAATCGAAATACTCTCCATATTTGCTGAAATCGCTGTTGATTTTAAGGAGTTGCAAAAAACCATGTACGGTTGTCATGGGGTTTCTTATCTCATGAGCAATCCCAGCCGCCATTTGCCCCACAACGTTCAATTTATCAAGGCGAGCCATCTGCTCTTCCATTTGCTTAGCATCTGTAATATCTCGAAATACCATAACCACACCAATAATATCGCCGCCATCGCTGCGGATGGGAGCGGCAGAATCGGCAATGGAACGGGTTTCACCTCTCTTGGTAACCAGGCCCGTATGATTGGCCAGGCCAATAATAAAGCCTTCCTTAATTACTCTATCCACCG
The DNA here is from genome assembly GCA_964635975.1 of uncultured Syntrophomonas sp. Lineage (GTDB taxonomy): Bacteria > Bacillota > Syntrophomonadia > Syntrophomonadales > Syntrophomonadaceae > UBA5314. Next base: position 10,230 of record CAZWPO010000026.1, on the reverse strand, counting down.
GGATCTCAGCCGGTGCCAGTGTAATCTCGTTAAAAATCCTAAACACATAGCTGATGGGCTTACCGATTGCTTCTTCCTGAGAATAGCCCGTAATTTCCTCGGCAACCGGATTCATGAAGGTAACGACGCTGGAAGTGTCAGTGGTAATAACCGCATCGCCTATACTGGCCAGGGTGACTCGGAACCATTCTTTTTGATCCCGCACCTCTTTATCACTTACCCTGTGCAGGTTGTTCAATAAAGCATCATGAACCTCACCCCTTATAGAGGGTATGAATTCATCCAGGTTGCCCTCAACTATACTTTCCTCTACGCCCAATTTTATGGTTTTTACCAATCGTTTTCCATCACGCATTTCCGATAAAATAAGACAGGGCAGATTCACCCCGCTATTTTTAATCATCTTCAATATTGACTTTTCGTTAAACTGCAGGACACTCACATCAACGATGACAATATCCCAGGGCCCCTCGCTTAAAGCTGCGATTAGATCATCAGTTCTTTCTACTCTTTTATACATCTGTTGATAGCCGTTGCTGTGCAGGGCCTTTAACTGCAGCATCGAATCAATTTCTGCTTCTTCAACGATTAAAATACGAAGTGGTATGTTCACGTAAAATCCTCCATCAAAAAACAATTGGACAAAGAGCAACACATGTATGTTATTTCGCCGGGAAATGCTCTATACCTCTATTTAGAGAGCTGTATGAGGAACAGATAAAGACGTAAGTAGAAGTCGAATGTAATATGGAAACAGCGTGGGCCATGTTTCCAGTAAGTAGCCTTATAAACGATTATCCTCCAAGGATAACAGCCGCCGCCTCACCTGAGCATTCCCTTGATTTCTCGACGAATTAATATTTCTAATGAAACCTGTAAAAACTAATCAGAGCTATTTTAAACAAGGAGGAATAATAAATGCCCACGATAACAAAAAGTACCATTTCTTCTTCAGAAGTGGGTACATTATGGATGACATATCAAATAAAATCATTAATGGGTGTCTTTGTTAACCGATTCGCTCAGGATTCAAAAGACAAAAAAGCCAGAAAAATATTGGAAAATCATGTAAAGGAAAACGAAAAACTTCTTACTAAAATTGAGGGAATATACCATAAAGAAAGCGCAGTTATTCCAGAAGCATTTACGGACCAAGATATTTTTGATGACGCGCCGATTTTGTTCGATGATATATTTCATATTATGTTTCTTCGAGTAATGATGAAAATAAATCTGGGATTTAATGCAATACACCTGGGAATGTCATATAGAGAAGATATTCTAGATTTTTATGAAAGTACTGTAAAGAACTCACAAGAAACCTACCGTATCTGTACTGAGTATCTTACAGACCAGGGTGTTTTAGCAAAACCTCCCTATGTATCCATGCCTAAAGAAGTAGAATTTATTGAAGAAGAAAAATATATGAGTGGAATCCGCCTATTTGGAAATAAACGTGCTTTGAATACACTTGAAATAGCATACCTATTTCAGACACTAGAGGTTAACATTTTCGGAATGCAATTAATGGCCGGTTTTTCTCAGGTTGCTAAAGAAAAAGAGATTAAAGAGTACTTTATATCAGGGAAAGAACTTGCTAAAAAGATAGTTAGTAATACAAGCAGTCTTTTATTGCAAAGCGACATTCAACCACCCAGTACATGGGCGGGCAAAGCAACAGATTCTGTAGTGCCGCCGTTCTCGGATAAGATAATGATGTATTGTACAAATATTATGGCCAGCTATTCAGTAGGAAATAGTGCATTAGGCATGTCTTTTAGTATGAGAAGTGATCTTCCAGCAAAACTCGCAATTTCGGCAAAAGATACATTAGACTTTGCCAGAGAAGGCGGAAAACTAATGATTAAGCATAAGTGGCTGGAAGAACCCCCGCAAATGGAAGATAGAAGTCTGTTAACTCAAAATAAGCAATAGCGAATGCTCAAGGCTCTTAATCTTTAAATTAATTATCCCTTCATAAAGCTGCTTAGCCTATCCATAGCCTCCCGCTGCATAGTGGGTAGAACATGGCCGTAAACGTCCAGGGTCGTGGTAATGCTTTCGTGTCCCAGGATTTCCTGGACTTTTTTAGCGTCAACTTCGGCAGCAAGAAGAAGGGTAGCGCAGGTGTGACGCAGGTCATGAAAGCGCAGATCTGGATGGCCATGACTAACGGCCAGGTTTTTAAAGCGCTTGGTCAGGTTCGTTGAATCAAGAGGTTTCCCATTTGACAGGCAAAAGACCAAATCATGATCAAAGTATTCTTCGCTAATAAGCTTGTACTGAGCCTGCTCTTTCCTAACTTCTTTAAGTACCTGAACAACTTCCGGAGTCAGAGGGACCTGGCGCTTGCTCTTATTGGTTTTAGGATCTCTGAAAATATAGCCTTTCTTTGCAACATACTGCAGCTGCTGCCTAACGTTTAAAGTCCGCTTGGCCAGGTCAACATGCTTCCAGGTAAGGCCCAGCAGCTCGCCCTGGCGCAGTCCGGTATAAACAGCAGTGAGTATCAGTGCATAATCCCGGTGGTCGCGTATACCCTCCAGAAAAGCCAGTACATCTTCCCTGGATAAAACGTACATTTCCTTTTTCTTTAGCCGCGGAGGTTGAACCGCGTCTGCTATATTACGAAATACAAGTTGCCAGCGGTAGGCATGTTTAAGGGCTTCTCGAATAATCCGGTGCTGGTACAAAACCGAGCGGGGAGATAAACCGCCTTTTCCATCCAGCCGGCCGAAATTTAATTGATCGGTATAATAAGCCTGCAGGTGTAGTGGAGTGAGTTTTTCCAGAGGTATGGCTCCAATGCCGGGGATTATATGTTTATAAACCTCCATTTGATAGCTATGAATAGTTTTCGGAGCCAGGTTGGTTGAACAGTAGGTGTTTAGCCAGTGAATCAGGTATTGTGCCAGGGTTAGATTAGTGGTCTCTATGTAGGTGCCGGTCTGGAGCTGGTAGAGCAGTTCGTTCATTATCTTTTCGGCTTCCCGTTTGGGTCCTTCAACTGATTTAATAATCCTATCTCTTTTTTTGGTTATTGGATCTCTCCCTCTATCGATGATAATCGTCCAACTATTCTTACGGCGCTTTTCCAGATGTCCTCTCATTTGTTTGCCTCCCTATTATATAAATAGGGTGCTCCCTCACCATTTTGGCTCTCCTAGACGAAAAATGACCCGCCCTATGATGACGCACTCATCGGTGCTCATAACCTGGGGCGGGTAATCGGGATTGCGGGAAATTAACATCAGCTGGTCTTGATCAGGCAGGTGTTGAATTCTATTCACACATGCCTCAGCGTAGTCTTTGACGATAACGGCAATTTGGCCCTCCTCTACGGGTCCTTTCTTAACTAGTACTAAATCCCCATCATTTATTACCGGCTCCATACTGCGTCCTTTTATCCGTAAGTAAAAATAGTTGTTAAAATCCCGGCCATGAATCTTCATGATCGATATGTCGATCGGCCACCAGCTTTCGATATCCTCTTCAGAAATACCGGATTTCCCCGGACTTATTTTTCGTAGAACCGGAGCCAGTAGAAAATTGTCCTGGTTTACCGAAAAGGTAGAATAAGCGTGGCCTGGGTCTTCCTGGACCTCCCAACCGGGCTCTCCTGGGCGATTAATGCGCCCTTGCTGCTGGAGCGAGATGTCCTGATTAAGCCCCAAAGAAATAATGACCTCCAGAGAAACATCCATACCGGTGGATAATTTCTGGAGGCTCTGGAGGGTAGGGGATACCGGACGCCGGGTACGAGGGTCAACACCTGCTTCTAAAACATGCAGGTAGGCATGACTTATCCCAGTTAACTTGGCAAGGTCCCGCAAACCCATACTTCGCTCTTTTCTCCACTCCTTAATAAACGCTCCCAGTTGGTTTTCCATAATAGCATCCTCTCTCTATCCGTATACCCATGTATACGTTTGTATACCATTTCATACATTCTAACTTATTATGGAAAACCTGTCTAGCATTATTGACGATATATTTAAAAATGGAATATAATTATGTTCAACAACATAAACAAAGGGGGCGATAAAAATTAATAATCTGGTCTGCAAGACAAGGCGAGAACAGGGAATTACCCAGGAGGAACTGGCAAGGAGAGTAGGGATTACCCGGCCTTATCTTTCCGATATTGAGAATGATAAACGCCAGGTGCGCGGAGAACTTATGATTCGTATAGCAAGGACTCTGGGGGTAAAGGTTGAAGATATTTTTTTAATCTCAATGTCTAACATAACAGACATTAAAACCGGTATGAGGGAGGTAGCCAGTAATGCATAAGGACAGAAAAAGCTGGGTGACAGTTAGCCAGGCTGCCAGGCATTTCAGGGTAAGCCGAAATACTGTATATGAGGCCTGCCGGACAAAAGAATTAGAGTGTATGCGGGTGCGCAGCCTCTTCAGGGTGAGGGTAAATATTGAGGAGGAATACCTGACTGTGGCAGAAGCCGCCAAGATTTTAAATATAAGCGCATCAACTGTATATGAGGCCTGTGGACAAGGTCCTATTCAAGGATCCATCCCTCATATAAGAATTCGCAGTAGGATTCGCATACCACACAGTCAATTGATAGGATCAAATAACCTACCTGGGAATCATGTAAAAACACAATCTACAAGTGAAGCGCCGGCTATGCCTCTGGGATTGGTTCCATACAATCAAAACAATTCAATAGATGTTATTAATGCTCTTCTATAAATCCTAATTATAAAACCATGGGGAGGAAATCCGATATGGAGAAAAACCTTCAACTGGTGTGTAATGCCCTGGCTTTAGCTGGGTGCATCCTGGAGCAAAAAAACCGGGAAGATTGGTGCTGCCCCTACCATCATCAAGAGGAGCCCAGGGTTTGGTCAAGAGATGAATGCGAAAATTGTGATTACAGCTTCGCCATAAAATTCGGCCCGAAAAAGAAGCCTATTGTTTCGTATGATCCCGAGTTTAGGGCTGCGTGCTGGGTGGAATATCTCCTCTGGGAGGCCAATAGGGAAGAAATCCGTCTGGAGGGTACCCAGTAGTGGATTATATCAAGGAAATCAATGCTTTTTATGACCACGACCTGGTCAATCAATTATCACAATCGGGGGGGTATCTTTACCTGGCTTTATTAAACATGGCCAACCGTCTTTTCTGGAAGGAGGGTTTCCTGGTTTCCGATGTAATGCTCATGGCGCGATCCGGCATCAAGGATCGGCGAACTTTCAAACGGGCGATTCAAGAGCTGGTTGGCTTCAACCTTATTAATGTCCAGGAATACAGAACCAGCAGCGCCTATACTATTGTTGGCTTGGCCAATACCCTGCCTGCAAGAAATGCTGCATCAAATGCAGCAAAAGATGCAGCAAGCAATGCAACAAAAGATGCTGCAAAGGATGTTGCATCATTTGCAGCAAACGATGCAGGTCATGCATGGAATGCTGCATTGATTGCAGAAAATTTTGCAGCTTTTTCAGAAAATCCTGCATCAAATGCTGCATTGAATGCAGGTTGCGATGCCAGCGAATGCCTACATATTGAGAGTTCCAGTAACGCTCAAACTAAACAAAATAAACTAAACAAAACATATATACTATCTGCTAACGCAGACAGCAATACGAAAAATGAAAATCAGGTTAGTAACAGTGCGCTGATTGCCGAACTGGTAAAAATATATAGAGAAATACCAGGCATAGCTGAGAGCAAAGGAGATTATTCATTCATCGGTGCATTATATAACGAGTTTGGTTATCAGGCCGTATTAATTGCCATTCATGAGCTAAGCCTGGCTGCGATGGGCAGTGAAATACAAAAACCGCTGCTCTACCTGAGGGCAATTTTAAGAAGAGCCGGACCCGAATCTGGACCTGGTCCACCGGCAGTAATGGACAAATTAGGAGAGGAGGATCCCCTTGAACGATATCAACGTGAACGATACCAGGGTTGAATTGGGACAAGCAGTTTCAGCTTCTGGTTTGCCGGATCTGTCAAACCAAACCCTGGTCAGCAGCTGGTCTTTTGATGAGACAGGAGAGATCAAAGACAACAGCCCACCCCCATTCCCTGAGCTTGATCCTGATGACGAGCTGCTTTACGACCATATCAAAACCTGTCAGGTCTGCAAGCTGGACGTTAGGGAACGCCTGGTAATACACGCAGGCAGCTCCTGGCTCATAACCGAACGCACTCCCTGCCGCTGTACACCTGACCCAGCGGTAACCGAACAGGAACGACGCCAGAAAACCTGGCGGGAGCTTAATCGTCAGTTCAGGGAAAGCAATTTGGTGCATACCCCCGGCCCTACTCTGGAGGATTTTCCGATCAGATCCGGGCAGGAAGAAGCATTAAAAATAGCTCGCATGTTTGCTGTGTCTTCCCTCCAGGGGAAAAGCTTTTTGCTATCCGGGCCTCCAGGCCGAGGCAAAACAGAGGTTGCCCTGGCACTGGCCCGTTTAACGGCCAAAGAACGCACGGTGGTTTTTATAAAGTCCATCGATTTATTGGACCGTATCCGGCGTTCTCTTTGGGAAGAAAAACGGCAGGCCCAGCTGGTAGGCATGCTGCGCACTGTAGATCTGCTGGTGATAGATGATATCGGAGCCGAAAAAACTACCGAATGGGTGCAAGCCACATTATACGGTATTATCGATCATCGCTATGGCCGCAAAGACACTGTATTTACCACCAATTTAACCGGTAAAGAACTAAGCGCAAAGCTGGGCCCGGCTCTGGCTTCCAGAATATGCGGCTCCCGCGAGGTAATAGTCGGCGGAAAGGACTGGCGGATAGAGGGGCGACATCAGGCATCCACCGGATGGATCGAAACCTGGGATAGAGATGACGATGAGTAAACGTAGTCAAATCACCGGAAATATACAAGGATTGCAAAGGGTATCTGACATTAAAGATTGGGACCCGTCTGATACTCTGGCTATTAAAAGCGGCTTCATAGAGCTGGATCATATACTGGGTGGTGGTTTTCGCCCTGGAGAGCTGACTATTTGGAGCGGTATGAATTCTTCCGGCAAAAGCACTTTGTTAGGGCAAATACTCCTGGAGGTGGTTGATCAGGGATTGGCGGTGTGCGCCTACTCCGGGGAACTGCCGGATAGGGTGTTTCGATACTGGATCGAGCTGCAGGCAGCCGGGCCCAGGGGCTTGGAATCTAGTGATCAGGATCAAAATGGGGCAGTTTATCGAACTAAGCACGAGCTGCTAAACGGAATCAGAGAGTGGTACCGGGATAAGCTTTTCCTGTATCAGGGGGGCGACATGAAAAAAGCTGGTCAATTAACTGGGGGTTTTGCCAGGGCAGCAAATGATTATTCCTGCCGGGTATTTCTTCTCGATAATCTGACCATGACGGTGAGCCGCCTTAATGCTAGGGACCAATACCGGGCGCAGCGTGAACTGATCCTGGAGACAGTTCACTTTGCCCGGGAAAATGCTTCCCATGTCCATATCGTGGTTCATCCACGCAAAACGATAAGTGTTTCCCGGCTAACTAAAAACGATATTGGTGGCAGTGGGGATATTACCAATCTAGCTGATAATGTGCTGGTACTGGCTAGGCCAAGCAAAAAAGAGAGCCGTGAAGAGGACGCTTTGTGGGCGGCTCGTTTGACAGTACTAAAGAACCGCTTTGGCGGGCGGCAGGATGAGGATATATATCTTGATTTCGATTTAGCCTCCCGGAGATTCTACCCACTAGGCGGCAGCCCTGAGGACAGGATATATGGATGGCAACTGTAGGACAAGACAACAGGGGGAAATCTGATGAGCATACGAGGCGGAAAAGGCCGCAACCGGCGCGGAAATGCAGACACTTTAAGAAGCGATCAGGGATATGCGGTGTCTATTTATAAGCGAAAGATCTACTGCGGTAATCCCCGCTGCATTAAATGCATGAGCGGCCCGTCTCATGGACCATATCTTTACGAGCGTTTTCGAGATGAAGATGGAAAAATTCATACTATTTATAAGGGGAGGGCTTAAAAATGACAAAAGAATCCTCCCGGCATATTAAACGCCTGAAAGGGGGAGTGGTGATAAAAGCGAAGCCGAAACCTGATGAAATCATGGTTGATTTGGAACGGGGCGACATATGGTATAAATCCAATCAGCGTTTAACTGGGGCTGAGCTTCGCATTCTCTCTATGCTTTACCGCCGGGAAGGCCGCCCGGTGCCCGGTGATTTATTAGCCGATCAAGTCGACCCCATAGACATCAGCTGCAGTAATCCACGTTTTCACATTTCTAATCTTCGCCGCAAGCTGGGCCACAGTGATTACCATCAAGTGATAGCAACCCGCAACGGTATTGGCTATTACCTGGTACCTGGTGCCATTCGTTTTATAGCTAGACCCAGAGAGGAGGGGATGTAGGTGATAATTGGGATAGACCCCGGGCATGGGGGAATCGATCCAGGCGCAATAGGACCAACCGGCGTTCGGGAAGTGGATATTACGCTGGAAATATCATTACTACTGACTGATAAGCTAAAAGATAAAGGGCATTCTGTAGTTCTAACCCGCCTGGAGGATGAAGCTGTATCACTTAAAGATAGGGTAGGGCTGCTTAACGATGCCGGATGTAATCTGGTGCTTTCCATACATATTAATGCCTTTGACAATCCTGAGTCGGATTATTTATCCGCATGGATTTGCGGCAGGGGAGGAGAAGCGGAAATAATAGCTAATGATTTGATAACTGCCCTGGCTACAGCCACTGGTTGGCCTGATGGGGGAGTAAGAGTAAAAGGATTTTATGTCTTGAGAAGAACCAACGCCCCGGCCGTTTTATTGGAACTGGGTTTTATAAGCAATCCTGCCCAGGAGCAGCAGCTGCTGGATAGGGAAATAAGGGAAACGATGGCCCGGGCGATTGACGATAGTATAGAACAATATTGTTGCAATAACTGAGCTATTAATATAGCGGAAAATATCGAAAGAATGGGCAATACATATAATTGACAAGAATGGAAACGAAAAGGTAATATAAATTTAGCCTGAAGGAACACCTCCAATTCCTGGTAGCCCAGGAAAAGGGGGTGATTGCTTGCTTGAGCTGATAACTGCTTTTTGCAGTATCGCTTTGTTGATACTGGCATTAATTCAGTTCAACAAAAATAGGAGCTAAAGCTCCTAAATAAAATAATAAAAACTCCACATATGCACCAGGATTTGTTGAAGGATTCCTGATGGCTTGAGGGGGCTCCGAGTAGCAGCTCGGGGTCCTCTTGATTTATTATATGTTTATTTTGCTATAAAAATCCATAGGCATAAACTAAATAATGGAATTAACTTTCTAAATCATTTCAAATTCATCTCTCATGCAAACAATTTTCAAACATCCGCGTGCTATCCTCTTCCTGAAGATATTTATTATATCTGAAGGGAGGTGTAAAGCATGGCAGTAACTTCAGTTCCCATTAGCGATACCCTTAATATTGTTGTAGATAATGGATTGTCTGCCACCGGAGGGCAGCTGACCAAAACCTTGAAGTACGCTAACGTTAAGCCTGATGCCACCGATGCGGCCGTAAAGACGGTAGCCGACGCAATTGTTGCCGCTCAAACCAAGACCTTAATAGCTGTAAACCGGGCTAAAAATGCCGAGCTTCAGGGGGACTCCTTAAGATGAGATTTTATAAATTATGGGGGAAAGGAGGATAATCTATGGCAACCAGAGTTCTTGAAATGACCTTCGTTACGGCCTTGAGCCAAAAGAGCACTATGAATGTTACCAACGTGAAAGACCCTTTTACTGGGGCGGAAGCCGCTGCTCTGATGGACGCGATCATTGCCGCCAACATATTTACTACCGATACCGGAGTATTGGCTAGTAAAAGTTCAGCCCGGATCATAACCACGGATACTGCTGATTTGTCCCTGCTTTAAATCTATCACCGGTAGATTGTGAGGTGATGGATATTGGAAACCGAAATACTAAATGCCCTGGCTGGAGCAGGTCCTTGGGCGCTTCTATTAGGATGGATGCTCTACCGGTTTGATGCCTATAACAACCGCCTATTAACTGAATCGGCCGCCCGCGAAGAACGCATTATGGCAGATGCCCGGGATCGGGAAGAAAAGCTCGCTGCCTGTATAGACAAATTTGCTGAGAACCAGCGGGCCATGGCTGCAGAAATAAGTCAAATCCGCCGAGACATTGATGAGATCAAGGGAGAAATAAAAAAGAATAGTGAAAAATAAGTGGCCTGGTGTAATGACCAGGTCTCT
>CAZWPO010000025.1:22853-37712 GCA_964635975.1 uncultured Syntrophomonas sp. | reverse complement strand
CTGCCTCGCCCTTGCTCCGGGGGCAAGGGCGAGGCAGAAGAACCGTCCCCTTGCCCCGGAAGAACCGTCCCCTTGTCACTATTAAGGTCGTAAAGAAGATAGGATGAAAATAACCAGGGCGATCAATGCTACCAGGAAACCGGTTTCTCCAATAAACGCATACTCGTTTAGCAAATTGGGGTGGCTGGCGGATATGATCAACGAAGAACCGATTAAGCCGCCAGCTATGATAAGGCTGGTACTGAGGCGGCTTATCAGCTGGGTCATCTTTTTACTCCCCTTCTCGTCAAATCCGACCTGCATATTTATATTCAAGCGCCCTCTCCCGACTTCTTCAATCAGGTGGTGGATGTCCATGGGCAGCGTCGCCAGTGGTTTAACATTCCGGTAATACTTCTGGCGCATGTATCGATACACGTTTTTGGGTTTTAATCGATCCTTAAATACCTTATCCGCCACGGGCTGAGCAACTTCCATAAAGTTAAAGGTAGGGTCAAGCTTTTTGCCCACTCCCTCCACTATTATCATGGCTTTCATGAGCGAGGTTAGATAAGCCGGCATTTTCAGGTTATAGCGGTAAGCCAGCGACATTATCTCGCGACGCAGCCGGTTCATATCCAGGCTGCCTATAGGTCCGGTATAAACGCTCTGTACCAGGTCGTTAAAATCCTCCTGAAAATCTTCGAAGTTTTCGAGGTCAACCACTATGCCCATATCCTGCAGGGTAGCCAGCGATTTCTCAGTATCCTGCTGGCTGATGGCCAGTAGTAGCTCTCCCATGTATATCAGACGATCGCCGCTGAAAACTCCAACTTCTCCAAAGTCTATAAAAGCGATATGTTCCTCATCGACCACTAGAATATTTCCCGGATGGGGGTCGGCTTGAAAAAAGCCATGAACCATCACCTGGGTGAGAAATGCCTCCGTACCCAGGTAAGACAGGTGCTTGCGGTCCCATCCCAGGCTGTCCAACTGCTGGTTGTCACTGACTTTTACTCCCGCCACGTACTCTTCGGTAAGTATCTTATCGGTGCAGTAGTCCCAGTATACCCTGGGTATTATGACGTGCTCGTCATTGGCAAAAGCCTTATAGATCCTATCTGTATTGCGAGCTTCGCGTGAATAATCCAGGGAATGCAGAAGATTTTTAGCGTATTCTTCCATCATAGCCACGACCCCGATGCGGCGGGCTGTATCGGAACGGTGCTCGGCGATTTTGGCCAGGGCAATGATGATTTCCAGGTCGTTTTGCACGGTCATATATATATCGGGGCGCTGTACCTTCACGATCACCTGCTCCCCGCTTTTCAGGCGGGCCAGGTGCACCTGCCCGATAGATGCTGCCGCTAGCGGTTCCGGCTGAAATTCTGCAAACACCTTCTCTGGCGGGCCCAACTCGCTGTTGATCTGCCGGTGCACATCCTCCAGGCTCATGGGGCTGACCTTGTCCTGCAGACCCTCCAGCTCTTCAATATAGACCGGCGGCAGGAGGTCAGGACGGGTGCTTAATAGCTGCCCAAGTTTGACAAAGGTAGGTCCCAACTCCATCAATGCGCCCTTCAGCCTGAAAGCCAGGAGGTGATCGGCTTCACGCTCGCAGGTGACGATGCTACGCCGGTTGGATATTGGAGCCAGGCTGTCCAGCCCCAGGCGCTGGACCAGGTAGCCCAGGCCGTTCCTAACCAGAACCAGTACGATCTGGCGGCGTCTTTTTATATGTCTGTATGTCTTACTCAGGCCCAATCATTAGCCCTCCATTTCGGCTATCCCGTTTTTCCCGCAAAGGGATCGCCCTTCTTGCTATTATTATTCGAGTTGCCGGTCAGAATTCCTCTTGCCTCGCTTATTTAAACCATGCCGTAAGGTTAAACTAGCTTCAGTATATTGGGGTGTTTCAATGTCAAAATATGCTATGATATTCTATAAAGTCGTAGCCAAATGATGGGAGGCAAATGTAGTGAAAAAATGGCTGGTCATTCTTCTGGTTGTGATTATAGCAGCGGGCGGATACTGGTACTGGCAGTCTGGCCGCATAGTTCAAGAAGCTCCAAAAAACAGCGAAGTGTCACTCATTAATCCGGTCGGTCCTACGGTAATTCCGATCATAGGCTTGGACAAAGGGAAGGTAGTCTCCGAGATACCAGTCAAGGTAAGCTACTGGAAGAACAATGACGATCTGGTCGGGAGCCTGAGTAAAGGTGATGTCAACTTCGCGGTTATTCCGATAACCCAGGCGGCCAACCTCTACGCGAAGCAGAAGGACATGGTGCTGCTGGGAGTTCACGAGTGGAAAGTATTTTACATGGCCGCAGCTTCCAACAGCGCTGGCTTTAGTAGCTGGTCATCGCTTAATGGCAGGACCGTCTACACCCACGGGAACAAAGGCCAGACCGTAGATGTGCTGCTGCGCGCCGCCCTGTCCAAAAACAATATCAAACCGGATGAAGATGTCAAGATAGTATACGCTGCTCCCCAGGAGATCGTCCAGCTATTCCAGGCTGGGAAAGTAGAATATGCGGCTCTGCCAGAACCCTACGCCACCGCGGCCATCCAGGGGAATGCCGGGCAGATAGTCTTAGATTTCCAGAAGGTCTGGGCGGAATTATCCGGCGGACCCGAAATAATACCGGTTGCCGGGCTGTTTGTAAAGAAATCATACCTGAACAGCCATCCGGAAGAAACCGCCAAGGTAGAGAAAGCTTTCATAGATTCCCTGGCCTGGGGCAATCAGAACCCGGATCAGGCTATCGACCTTTCCAAAGAGACTCTGGCGATTTCTCCGGAAGTGATGAGAACTGCTCTGCCGCGTATAGATTTCCACTATTCACCTGTCCGTGATGCTAAGAGTGAAGTAGATGCTTTCTTAAAGAAGATGAACGAGCTCTACTCGCCCAGTCTGCCGACAGTCCCGGATAAGGAGTTTTATGCTTCATGAAGCTCCAGCGCTCCGTTTTAGGCATCCTTATATTCCTGCTGCTCTGGGAGGCACTGGCTCGGATACTGAATAAAAGCCTTATCCTGCCGGAGCCGGGAACAGTATTCAAGGCTCTGGGCAGTCTGCTGACCCGGTCGAGTACTATCGAAGCCGCCCTGCAGACCGGCTGGAAGGTACTCCTGGCTCTGGTCCTGGTGCTGTTTCTGGGTATCCTGTTGGGGCTGGTATTAGGTCTGTTCAATCAGCTTCATGAGATGTCCCGCCCCATTATCATGGTTATACAGGCTGTGCCAGTCATATCCTGGCTGTCGCTGGTCATATTCACATGGGGAATAAGCTGGGAAGGTCCTGTTTTTATCGCCTTCCTCTCCCTGCTCCCTACTGCCGTATTGACCACCATCGCCGGGGTGCAGAATCTGGACCGTAAACTCCTGGAAGTGGCTCGGATCTACCGCGTCCCCCGCGCCATAGTGGTAAAGGACATATATCTCGGGTCTCTACTTCCTTTCATATTTGCCGTGGTTGACGTCACCCTGGGTCAGGCCTGGAAAGTGATCCTGGTAGCGGAGTTCCTGTGCGGGGACAGCGGTCTGGGTGTGCAGATATCCTGGGCACGACAGATTTTTGACGTATCGGGCGTATATGCCTATACTCTGCTGGCAGTCATCCTGGGGCTTATTACTGAACGGGCAATAAAACACTACCTGGGAAGGATCTCAAAACAATGGGCGCAAGCGTAAACAGTCAGAAGCTATGTAAATCTTTCGATGCTCTGCCGGTCATTGAGGAGTGGACGATCGATATCGAGCCGGGAGAAAGGCTGGTGCTCCTGGGCCCCTCCGGCTCGGGCAAGACCACTTTTCTACGTATGATAGTCGGCCTGGAGAATCCTTCGTCCGGTTCATTAGAAGTCAGCAGTTCCAAGGTGGGCTTCGTGTTTCAGGAACCCCGGCTCTTACCCTGGCGGAGCGTTAAACAGAATCTAAACTTCGTCGCACCAGGACAAGGAGTCAGCGACATATTGAACCGTCTGAAACTCAGCGGTTTTGAAAACTACCGACCTGCGCAGTTGAGCGGCGGAATGCAGCAGCGCGTCAATTTAGCCCGGGCTTTAATCGTTGATCCCCAGTTGTTGATACTCGATGAGGCCTTCAGCTCTCTGGATCTGCCGGTTAAATCATCGATAATTCATGATCTGCTGGAGCAGTGGAACGAGAAGCAGTTCACCCTGATAGCCGTGACCCATGACCTGAAAGAAGCGCTATCGATCGCCGACAGGATAATAATCGTATCCAACCGTCCTTCGCGTATCATACATGAATTCCCCGTGAAGCTGGACCGGTCAGGGCGTAGTTTTGGCGACCCCGAACTCCTGCTTCTGGAGTCGCATCTGATGTCGATAATCTGTAGTGATTAGGCGAGCTTGACCGGCAAAATGCCAGTATATATGAAGTAAAAACCCATAACTATTAGGAACAAGCCGCATGCCAGCAGTATATAGTTGTAGGCGTTCTGGCTTATAAATCGGCGCCCGTTGGCCACCAGAACCGCAACCATTACATACCAGACAAAATCAGCGGAGATATGGCCGGTGAAAAAAGCGGCCATACCCGTCCAGCCGCTCTGCAGGGCGATAGTAAAATACCCAAGACCGATGGTTGCCCACCAGATCGACCAGTAAGGATTTGAGAGGCTTATCAGGACACCAGCCAGCACGGGATGCATGCCTTTTGTTTCTGGACCGGTCCTATCGCCTGCCAGGCTTATCTCACCCCGGGCTGCCTGCCTGCTCATGCTGAATCCCAGATACAGCAGGAAGGCTCCTCCGACCAGTGCGATACCGCTGCTAACTACGGGCTTCTGGATGAAGGAAGACAGTCCGGCCATTATTCCTATGACCAGAGCCAATTCCAGAATCCCATGCCCCAAAATCATCAATGGGCCGGCTACCCACCCACGGCGGGCGCTCTCGGCGATGGTATATGAAAGAAGCGGTCCGGGCATCATAGCCCCGGAAAGGCCTACGATAAACGCAGTCACAAAAAGTCCGTACCAGGCCACAGCACTATCTCCTCTCCCAAATATATGGATTATAGCACTAATGGCTTTTACTTTTCAAGGACTGCATCCGGCTGCTCGTTTATACTCAAAAGACACTGGAGGCCAGGAATGGAATAGTGTTTAAAGACATAACTACGGTTCCAGCAGCCATCGGCAAAATAAATCCCCAGGGGGCAAGAACACCTGCTGCTGCATTGTAACCGGTAGCCCAAACCAGGTTTTGGATCATTTTCCGATAGGTCGCTTTAGATATTTGGAATAAACGGATTGCGTCGTGCGGATCACTTTGGACCAGTACTAAATTGCTATGAATGATAAGATAAAGCATGGGCATTTTTTTTGATAGAGCGCGCGAATTGAAAAAGGATGTGATGGCAATATATATTGCCTATAAACGTCCAGATGTTCCCTGGTATGCTAAAGTCATAGCGGTAATAGTTGTCGGTTATGCCTTGAGTCCCATTGACTTGATACCAGACTTCATTCCGATACTTGGCTATTTAGATGATTTGATTTTACTTCCATTGGGAATCTATTTAGTAATTCATTTGATACCAGATAATGTATTGCAAGAATGTCGGGCAGAGGCGTCAGAATTATTTAATAATGGTAAACCAAGAAGTTGGTTTGCTGCTGTTATTGTCATCGCTATATGGGCTGCCATAATTGGACTGATTGTCTATAAGATTATTGCGTAACCTAAGGCGGGGCTCGCACCATCGCCGGTACTACCTGATGACCATTATGTTTAGCACTTATTAATTTAACCAGATTATCTAGTCGATGATGTCAAGCCGCATGCTGACCAGCATCACTCCCCAATCGATTAAAATTCCCGCATGTTCTTGGCTCCAAGGTGGAGCAGGGTAGGTCTTTCGGCCTCCTGGGATTAAATGGAGCCGGAAAGACAACAACCTTATGGATCCCGCCCATCCTTTTGGGGGGGAATTCCGAGCAATGAGACGATAAAACTAAATATTTATTAGGCGTGGTAAATATACTGGTCGGGGCGACAGGATTTGAACCAGCTTCCTTCTGAAATCTAATCAGAAGGAAGCTGGTAGGTGCTGCGCGGGTTAACTGCGCCGCTCAGCAGCTCTTCATCCTCATCTACATATTCCTCATTCACATCCGGCTTGAAGACTTTATCCAGCTGCCCGTCTTCCTTCACAAAAAACTGGCCGCTGTACTGGCTGCCGTCATCAAGTGTAATACTGCCCTGTTTCCAGCTCACCTAACTCCCCCTCTTTTCTGTTTAGTGTTTGCCAGGCCCGGGCTGTTTATAACTCAAAGAAGCAAAGAGACATCCAAGCATCTCTGTAGTGGAAGATTCCACTCTGGCAACGCGGTAATGTAGAAAAGAAAGAGCCTCGATTCACCTTGCGTGTTAATCGCGGCTCTTGTGTTCACATCATTGATATGATGGCCCGGCTTTAACAGTGCATCATGGCCCGGCCAGATAAGAGGTCAGGGATCGTTTCCTGATCGACTCGTGCAGTATGAACCGGATAATTTTGTCTCTCTCCGTCTGCGGCAAGTCCAGGAAGGTAACCCCGTACTGGACTGAATTTACCGATTTATACTCCCTTACCACCTTGCCCATGGTGCTGATCTGAGTGGTTATACCCTTTACCTTAAGGCTAAAGTTCAATTCTAGAAGCACACCCATCTCCAGAGGAGTCCGGGTGGAGATATTCACTCCATTACCGGAGATATCCTTGACCTGTCCTTTCACCCAGGACTCGCTGTCAGCATCACGAAACTGAAGAGCAATATTGGCCGGTATACGGATAAATTCCCGCCTCTGCACCCGTGAAAAGGAATCCGGCCTGCTTAAAACGCAGTTGGTATTGCGCGATCCCGAAATCGCCTTCAGGACTGTGGTCTGGCACAGGTAAACGGCATCACTGCCGGCAGCTTCTACGATAACAGTATCACCGGGCGCTAATATCTCAACGGCATCGAAGATGGTGATCGACACATCGATCGCCGAGACTGCGTCAACGCAGGCCAGGTGCTCGCTTTCTGCTTCAATTATTTTGATTTTCTGGTTGACAAAGAAGTTCATTTTATTTCCCCTAGGCCATTTAAGTTAAAGTTATAATAAGAAATACTCGTTCTAAATTATTATCGTTAAATCCTTAGACGAAAAATAGCCCCTAAAAGGTCAGAAATCTTAAATTTAGTCGTTTTTTCTCGTATTTCTAGTATTATTGCGGCCATTTTACATATATGTTCCAGCCTGGGTCGTTCAGGCTGGTCAGCAGCATCTGTTGCTTATATTATAATTAAATAAAAACAAAAATAAACGGCCCTGGGCTTTCGCTGGTCCAGGGCCGAATTTTTGTGCCGGATATTCTAGTACTGTGGAGGGGTAAACCCCTGATTTATCGGCTGGTTGTTGCGGATCATAAAGATGAATATGGGAGCCAGGCCGAGAATCACGGACAAGACGGTGAAAAGAACCGCCGATTCAGAGTACATCTTGAAAAGATTGTAAAAGAACATAACCATAAATACAGCCAGAGCGAGACTAAAGATGATGCCCAGGAAAGGAATCATGCCCAGTACTATGCCGGCCAGAGCCGCTACCGGAACCCACATGGCCAGATTATCAATTCTGTTTCCGAAAAGATCCATCTCGCCGACGATAGCGCCAGCAATATAAAGATCTGCGATCGGAATCCAGGCCAACCACGGATTTTCTATTCCCTTATTGGCAGCCAAAGTCTGTAATCCTAACGACTTCAAAACATAAAATACTACTGCGATGATAAAAAACACAAAACCCAGCATACCCATCATTGCTAGAAAAACACCTAGCCCATCATCTGCGTACATAGATCGACCTCCCCATTTCATATTGCCTTATACTATTCTTTTCCCCGGCCAATTATTCCTTCTCTAAAATAATTTTTCCACGAAGATTTCACTTTTTCCCAAATTTTTGCAGAATACGCGGCATTTTTGTCTGTTCCGGTCTTTACTCTGATATGCAGTTTCTTATATAAAAAAGAATGCTATGGCTATCATGGCATAGGCTGCCAGCAGCAGGCTGCCCTCCAGCCAGTTTGACTCCCCATCCAGACTGATGAACTGGGCAATCAATACCGCCAGGGCCAGGGTGATTATTTCATAGCTGTTAAACATCATGTTCATGGGCGTTCCCAGGATGAAGCTGGCAAATATCAGTACCGGGGTGACCAGGAGAGCTATCTGGGTGCTCGATCCGATGGCAATTTCAAATGCCAGGTCGGTGCGGTTTTTCCAGGCCATGATCACTGCCGTAAAATGCTCGGCGGCGTTGCCGATGATAGGGATGATGATAATGCCTATAAAGAACTGCGACCAGCCCAATAACTCGGTAACCGGTTCTATGCCGGAGACCAGCAGTTCACTCTCGAAAGCGATCAGCAGCGTACTGACCGCCAGCGTGCCAAAAGCGAATTTTTTGCTCCAGACATGACCTTCGACTTCGGCACTTGATGCCCCCTGGCGGCGGATGGAAAACCATAATCCTGCCAGGTATATGAACAGGAGTATGGCCGCCCCGATCAGACTGAACTCGTCCAAAACATGGCTTTGCTGGGGAGCGGAAAAGAAAAATGCCGGGATCACCAGCGCGATTATCGCTAAAAACATGAGGCTGGTCTGGTTGTTGGTATGCACCCGGTCAAAGGTCTGCTCTCCGTTCTTAATGCCCCCTACCAGGATCGCCAGTCCCAAAACTAAGAGTATATTTCCCAGAATGCTTCCGGCTATGGACGCTTTGACTACGTCGAAGAGCCCGGCGCGGAGTGAGAAAAATGTTATCAATAATTCGGTCGCATTTCCAAACGAAGCGTTTAATAATCCGCCCGCTTGTTCGCCCATATAAGCGGCCAGATGCTCGGTAGCATGGCCCATAATGGCGGCCAACGGGATGATGGCTACACAGGCTGAGAAGAACATGGGGATGGCTTGATGAGTAAAATCAAAATACAAACCCAGGGGGATGGCCAGGAGCATGTAATAAAACACCTTCGGCAATATTGTGCACCTCCAGAAAAACTCTTCAGGGAATATTATACCCTTTTATGCGGATTTTTCTAGGCGATACGAAGATCCATAGTCCTCTACTATGCATTGGCCAGTATTTTGAGGCACACGCTGCTGTTCTCCCATATAGCGCTTATATCATCCCACTTTTCCCCATCGGCACTGATGAAGCTCTGGCCCGGCCCGGACCTGGCCCCGCTGCTGTATCCTTCCACTGGCATCTGCACCGGTACCGGGTAGTTGAAATCCGGAGTGTTTATCTTGAGCGCTGCGGAGAAAGACTGCCCGGCAGCTACACCGGGCGTCTCTGAAAATGAGCGGATAAAGTAGGAAGCCGACTCGATGCTGCCTTTCACACTGAGTATCAGCTTGCCTGATCGCGGATTCTGCTCATCTGGCTGCTGGTAAATATACAGCTCATAGGATGACGCCGGGGAAGCGGCATACCAGCTGGCGGCTCCAATCTCTATGTCCTGATCGGCCTTGAATTTATTAGCAAACCAGGCCTCACTGCTGGCGTAGCCTATCGACGTTACCCATCCCAGGGGGTCATACTGGTAGAGGCACTTATAATTGCCCGGCGGGTCGGCCCGGTTGAAAAGCGCGTTATACCTTCCAACCCGCGTATCATAGTATGAGATGTAGAAGAAACCCTGGTCTCCCCACCCGCTCCCCCAGCTGTTTTTGGCAATATAGGCCCCATTTCTGGGGGGCCGGGTCCTGAATTTCCGGCGGTCGAAGCTGTCGTCCCAACCGATCAGACAGATTGCGTGATTACCGGGCAGTGACCCACTGTAATAATAAGCGTAATTGATTTCCTGGAAGGCAGAATCCTCGTAACAGATGGTTGTAAATACGGAACCGTAGTTCATGATAGCGCTCTTTATGATGTCATTATCGCTGGCATCCTTTCGGTCGGGAAGAAATAAGACCCGGTTGATATGTTTCAAAGGCGGGTATTGCTGGCAGTCGGGATCGCCGCCGGGAGTGTAGGGATCCTGTTCTTCGCCAACCGGTCCATCCCAGCGGGCTAAATAGGCGGTCGCCATAAACTCATTGCCGCCTCCGTCAGGCTCCCGATCGTATCCCTGCGGGCAGCCCTTGCTAAGCAGGTCGGCCATATTATTCTCAGAGAAGTCCCATCTCTCTTCCGGGAGCAAACATGACTCCAGGGATCCCAGGCTGGCAAATGCCCAGCAGGTCCCGGCCGCCCCCTGATCCTTGACCGGGCTAACCCTGCCCTGTTTGCGCAGGTCAAATCTTGACGGCAAAGCCTGGGCTTTGAATCTTGCTCCAGCTCTGGCCCGCGGCAGATGTTCCAACTTGAGGGGGTGGGGTGAAAATCCCAGCAATTTTCGACCGGCAGGGGATGCCTGAGACATCCCCTGCTGGACCGAGCGGCTAAAATCAGGATTTATTGGAGCCCTTGCGGGTGCCGCAGCTATGCCTTTCTTCACTATATCACCATTCCATTCCCAGAATTACTCTTAAGTAATATATTCATCACCGCTCAGGAATGGCACCGGCGATTTCAGCAGTCGGTAATATCAAGAGATTTACTTTATCCGTGAAGAAATTTATTTTCGCAAGGAGGTGGGTACATCGAACAAAGGGACAGGGTTTTAGACAATCCGCCGGGAAAAGCTGTCTAGAACCCCGTCCTCTTATTTGAGCCTGCTGAGCTTGTTCTCTACGCTCGGATTAGAAGAATACTACTTCGCCATTTTCAATATTATACTTGGCCCCAACTATCTCTACATCTCCATGCTCCATCATGTGCTGGATAACCGGACTCTTTTTTATGGTTTCGATAGTAACAAATACATTCTCATCCTCTACCTGGCTGTAAAGTGCATCGCCGCTTACTCCTGCAGCCCTGATCTTATCAACTGAGGGCTTAATGATGTTTACAATGGCAGAAATGCTGCCCGGAGCTTCTCCGCCATCGACAGTGGCCTTTACTGCACCGCATTTATTGTGCCCCAATACCATCAATAAAGGGCAACCCAGATGCTCTACACCATACTCGATGCTGCCAAGGGCTAATGAATCGACGATATTGCCGGCTACTCTCACTACGAAGATATCGCCCAAACCCTGGTCAAATATCAGCTCCGGCGGCACCCGCGAATCGGAACAGGTCAAAACAACGGCAAACGGCTTCTGCCCGTTTTTAAATTGATCCTTGCGCCTGGCATCGCTGATGTCTTTTATTTGGACGCCTCCTGACATGTAGCGCTGATTGCCCTCTATCAAAGCCTGTTTGGCCTGCGCGGCTGTAATTGATGCTTTGTCGTGATCACCATGATGCGACAATTGAAACACCTCCCTATTCATTCCTCATTAGTTTTCAACTTCCGACAAAAAAAATCCTCCTCAATGCCGATTAAAATTACAAAAACGAAGACGACACAAAGAGACGTTCTTTTTGCTTATCCTGACAAGCAAAAGAACATCTCTCTGTGTACCCGAAGGTTTATTTTACGCCGCTCAGTCCTACCTGATATAGATCGTTGCCATACTCCTTATAGAGCCTGAAGAACTGCTGGTGGAATTCTTCCCGGTTCCAAGGTTTTTCCCGGTACATCTGATAGTCAGCCTCGCGGTAGACCTTGGTGAGGCTTTCCGCGGGATCAGTTCTTACCGCCCATCCCTGAGATATAGAAAGCGGCACCCGGGGATTGTCCTCATTGTGCTTCTCAACCGCTTCCCTCATTCTCTGGGCGGCGCTTTCCACGACATCAGCCGGACTGTTTGGCAGCAGCACAGCGAACTCGTCCCCTCCTATACGGGCTACCACGTCGTTTTCCCGGAAGCAGGCATGAATAGTCCGGGCAGCACCGATAAGCAGCGCATCCCCGGCCTGATGGCCCAGGGCATCATTGACCAGCTTCAACCCATCCAGGTCGAAACTGATGATTCCGACCGGATCAAGACGGCCATTCTCCAACCGCTGCATCTCCTGTTCAAAATAAGCGCGGTTGAAAAGTCCGGTTAGCCCATCATGGAAGCTCATGTAGCGAAGGTCTGCTTCAGCTCTCTTGCGTTCGGTCATATCTCTCAGCATTATCACCGATCCCAATTTTCGCACATTGTTGCTGAGCTTGATCATTCTTATCTCCAGGTTCTTTTCTCCCTGGCCCGACATCAGGATGTCTTTTTCTATAGTGACTTCATGTTGATATCCGCTGATAAAGCTAAAAAACTCTTCGCTCAGACAGGGAACCATCTTTTCTAAGCCGGGGAGATCTTGATCCCCCAAATAATAATTTATAAATTTGCTTTTGGGGTCTTCTGGTGATATAAGATGCAGCGCTGCTGTGTTTATGCCTTCTATGCAATGCTGGGGATTGAGAACAATGATGGGATTGGGGCTGCTCTCAAAAATAGTCTGATATTTGTTGTTGTCAAAAGCCAGTTTTCGGTTGCTGGCCTGCAGCTCTTCCACCAGATCATTCTTATTTTCCCGGGTCCACTCAAGACAAAAGCCGATTTCGAGCCGGTCAAAAAACCGGCTGATGGAATCTCGATATTTTCGTTCCCGGGAAAAATCATAGCGCTGGTCTACTACCAGATCATGAAAAGCCCGCCGAAAATACTTCATCAATCCCATGAATACTTCCATTCTGATCCCACGATAACGGTGTTTCTTGGCTTCTTGGATGCCAAAAGTGCTCATGGGGTCGTGGGCATAATCGTCAAAACAATCAAGCGGCGGTATGTCTCTTTGCTTATCCATGGCCAGCACAAAAGCATCGGCCAATCCGTCTACTGCTATTTCCCAGACTTCTCCCTGCGTCGGCGCATAGATCATGTAATTGTGTATCTTGGCATAGAGAATGATCTTGCTGACCAGGGTCTTCCTCTCCCGGTCTATCAGTTCTCTTAATTCCTGCACCCGGACCCTCTCCTTATCATGGCTGTTTCGCGTTGGGGATTATCTATTCCTTTAGATCTGATCTGTCGTCCAAAGGAGAGCCAATTCCCTTTGGCTAAAAAAGCCGAGTTACCAATTTTATCGTAAATATATCCATAAAAATTAAGTTTTTTGGTTATTTATGGGCGAAAACTGATGTATACATGATATATCTTGCATTTTCCGAGGGAGAGGGAAGAACCGGAGAAATCACTGCCTGCATCGCTTATGCGCGCTTCCTCAAACTGTGCCTGATCAAATATAGAACCAGGGTTAAGACCAGCAAGAGGGCAATCCACTGCCCGGTGGCAGGCAGTAAGGAACTGATATCCTGCCAGGAATCACCGAACCAGTAGCCGAGCCCCACGTTAAACCCGGCCCACATGGTTTCGCCGATGGCTGCCGCTGCTATAAACCTGGGCAGGCGAAAAGAGGTGGTTCCGCTGACGATATTTATGGCAATAGAGAGGACGGAAACCGGGAAGCGGGTAAAAACGATGGCTACCACCCCATATTTCTTGAACAGGCCGGCAGCCCGTTTCAATCGAGACTCTAGTGATGCTTCCAGGCCGGGATAGCGTTGACAGGCTGCATTGCCCAGGTATCTCCACAATAGATAGCTGCTTATATCACCTAGTAGTAGAAAAGACCATACGCCTATGGTAAGGACAACGATGTTGAATTCGCCGGCAAAGGCAAAAGCGCCGGCTGCCATCACCAGGAAGTTCGCCCCCACCGGAATTCCGTTGGTCTGAAGAATTATGGCCATGCCCAGGACGGCGAGGCCATACTCCCGCAGCCACTCCAGCAGGAAAGGCAATAAGACAGTCATGATGCCTGCTCGGGCTCTTGCCCATATTGACTTTTTTGCAGGCGGTCAAATCCCTGCCTCATATCTTCTCTGGATTTGTTGTACTTCTCCTCCAGTTTTTTCAGCGGCAGCTTTTCATCACCGGGCTGGGGATCAATACTCAGGGCTTGAAATACCGCTTCAACTGAAACCTGGCACCTCTGAGCAACCTCCTCTACAGTCATCCACTGGTGTACACGAGAATCGGCCAGCTGCCTGCGTTCCATGGTCGGGCGGTTTACTTCTTTGTACATCCTGTGTATCTTCATGGACTGAATCCAGAGGGCTCCCAGCAGGGCCAGTGCAAGGAATACCAGGAAAGCGATTTTAACCGGTCTTTTGATGTGGAACATATGTAAACTCCCATTACTTCAGTTTACGCTGCCTTATTATGATCGGCGGCAGTTTTCGTTCAGGTAAGCGCTGAAAACATCCTCATGGACCTGCATGGACCGGGCATCAAAAAGCACCACCCGGATCAACTTTAAGTTCTGCAGGCGGGGTGCGGTCTTGCTGATTGTTTCGACCATCACAGCGGCTGCTTCATCCATAGGATAGCCGTATACCCCGGTGGATATCGCCGGCAAGCCCAGGGATTTGGCTTTCCTTTTTTCGCTCAGCTCCATGGCCTTCTGATAACAGCTGGCCAGAAGCTGCTTCTCCGGAATATCGCGCCCATAGACCGGACCTACACAGTGGATCACATAGCGATTGGGCAGATCATATGCCCCGGTAATAACCGCCTCACCCGGACCTATTGGGCCCAGGCGGCTGCTCTCCTGCTTCAGCAGGGGTCCGGCCGCTCTATGGATGGCTCCATCCACTCCCCCGCCACCCCGCAGAGTCGAGTTGGCAGCATTGGCGATGGCATCAAGATCCGGCTGCCGGGTGATATCACCCTGGGCCAGCTGCAGTGCTAGGCCTGAAATATTCCATTCCAACCGGCGCACCTCCCTGGTAAAATCCTGCTATTAAATCCATTATATTATAACGAGGCTAAAGGATGCACCCGTTGGGCACCACGATTACATTCACTCCGCTATTTATTATTGTTGCACC
>CAZWPO010000025.1:0-22753 GCA_964635975.1 uncultured Syntrophomonas sp. | reverse complement strand
ATTACATTCACTCCGCTATTTATTATTGTTGCACCCGTTGGGCACCACGATTACATTCACTCCGCTATTTATCTTTCAAATTTTCCGCTCATTTGTATATACTTAAAGCATCAGCTGAACCTGGCGGCCTTCCCGGGAATGATCTCAGCTGCATTAGTGATAAAGTTCTAGCAGAAAGGAGATGGTATCATGGGTAGAGTACGTCCTTTCATAGTGATAGCCGCCTACCTCTTTATGATATCCATAAACGCGATGGCCAACCTGCTCCCGATCAATAACCAGACTACCGGTCAGGTCAGCGACAGCCTGCATATGCTTTTGACCCCGTCTGCTTACGTCTTTTCTATATGGCTTCTGATTTACGCGGGTTTGCTGGGTTTTCTGGTATACCAGTTCCTGGATTCCTCCAAAAACTGGCCGGCACTAAACATGGTGTCTATCCTTTTTATTGCCTCCTGCTTCTTCAACGCTGCCTGGATTGTTGCCTGGCATTTTAATTTCTTTATTGCCAGTGGGGCGCTCATAATATGCCTGCTGACTTCTCTGCTCCTTATCTACAGCCGCTTAAGATTCAGCCAATCTCAACCACTGAGCATGAGGCTCTTGGTCCAGCTGCCCTTTGCCATGTATGCGGCCTGGGTATCGATAGCGACCTTGATCAATATGAATGTAGTCCTGAAGGTTCTGGGCTGGCCGGGAGGGATCAGCGAGCTGGGCTGGGCAGTGATCACCCTTCTGCTTGCAGGTATTATCGGGCTGGCAGTGGTGATCATCCGCCGCGACTATGTCTGGGGGCTGGTATACGTATGGGCACTGGCTGGGATAGCCCGCGAGCAGCGCTATACTCCTTCATTATCCTTCGTTGCCCTGGCATGCATCCTACTCATCGCCACCGTACTGGTCTGGGTCAGAATCCAGCACCACCGGAAAGCGGGTTTCTAAAAGAACTAGGCAACAGGGGGACGTTCTTTTTAATTCATTCAGTGGATCGGACAATAAGAACGTCACTCTGTTAGCTACTGCATGCCTATGCGGTTGCGCCCTAGCCTCTTGGCCGAGTACAAGCAGCGGTCAGCTCTATCCACCAGTTGGGCACCGCTCTCCTCTTTCAGCTCGGCCACGCCTCCGCTGATCGTGACTTTGACGTCCCGTCGAAATGAGCTGCGTTCGATCTCTGTGCGGAGACGGTTGGCCAGCAAGTAAGCTTCGGCGAGACCGGTTTCCGTGCATAAAACCAGGAATTCCTCACCGCCATAGCGCCCGATCTCGTCACTTGCCCGGGTGTTTTCCTTCAATATCTCCGCTATTTTGGAGAGAATATAGTCACCATACTGGTGTCCCTGCGTGTCATTCAACTTTTTGAAGTGGTCGATATCAAACATGATCAGTGATAACTTTCTATTGTAACGCCGGGCTTTACCGACTTCGTCCTCCAGGCGGCGGCAGATGAAACTGTGGTTGTACAGACCGGTCAATCCATCGGTGACGGCAACTTCCTCCAGATGCTTCGAATACTCCCTGACCCTCTGGTGCTCTATGCGATAGCTGTCTGCAAAGACAATAAAAATGATCATCATAGTTATGGCAGCGAAATTGAATCCAAGCAGGACGTCGATAAACCGGTCGGAGCGGCTCGTGTAGTATTGGATGGCTTCCGGGTGCAGGTATTCGAAAACGATGAGGGCGCTGAGGGTGAGCAGAAATAAAGCCAGCAGAAGATAGCGGGTCCGCCCGGTATAGACGATGGCCACCAGGATGGCTATAAGAACTAAAAAATACTGCGTGCCCCCCATACTTCCGCCATTGGCTATCCAGATCGCCGGTGCGAAGACCAGCATAATCAGAACCGTCAAGAATACAGGTATCCTAAACTGTCTTTTAATCCTAGAAAGATAGTAAAAGTAAGATAAAACTCCTGCTAAAGCCAGAGGTATTATGGTCATCACGCTGCGCAGATGCAGGAAAAGATTTAGGATGCTGGACAAAAGCGCCAGGAAGATGCTAATAAATAGGAGCAGATTGAATACCCGGTGCTCCAGGCTGAGAATTTGGGGATTGCCACCGAGGAGATCGATACCCTTGGTTTTCAAGGCTTCATTAAACTCCTCTCTATAAGATAGCCGGGGAAATCGCTGCTCCCCTTCGCCAATTATATTATTCCCGTCTTCGCCAGCACAAGTACCATTTGTGCACGGGACTTTAGTCCTTAATATTTATATTTGGACCGTTATGTGGCTTCGTCGCTGCCCCACAGAAGCATCGTGTCTGCAAGCGTAATCCTGACAGCGTGCAGGTCTATTACCCGTTATTCGCTTTTAGATATGTTTCCGCCGCCATAATACAATTCCTGTTTCTACCGCCGCCGCGATAGTAATCCACCTTTATTATGAGGAGTCATTTTCCCACTCCTGATTCCCCATTCTGCAGTCAAGAAGAATGTCGATAATGTCAAAATATTGCCTCTCAAGACCTGCCGCAAAACATTTCATGTCACAATTCAATCTTTTCATGACCAAATCCGAGCAGGCAGCGGCCCTCATCATTCCCTTCCGCCAGATAGATCATCTGAATATAAACGCTTATTTAAGGGGGAAAAGATAATGTTGATCCAACTGAACGGGATACACAAGCATTTCGGAAAGGGCGATAGCCTGGTCAGAGCACTTAACGGGCTGTCACTAGAGGTGCAAGGAGGCGAAATGATCGCCGTGATGGGCAAGAGCGGTTCCGGCAAGTCCACCCTGCTGAATATTATCGGAGCTCTGGATACCATCGATGACGGTGACTACTTTTTCAATGATGAAAAGCTGTCATTCGAAAACGCAAACCAGATGGCTCTTTTCGCCACAACAGGATCGGCTTCATCGTGCAGAACTTTGCCCTGATCGACCACAAAACCGTATTTGAAAATATCGCGCTTCCCCTCAAGTACAAACGCCTGCCCCGCAAGGAAATCAAGTCGCGGGTGATGGAATCAATAGAGAGCGTAGGTCTAAAGGAAAAAGCCATCCGCTACCCCCACCAACTGTCCGGCGGGCAGTGCCAGCGCGTAGCCATCGCCCGGGCGCTGATAAATGATCCGGATATACTGCTGGCCGATGAACCCACCGGCGCTCTGGACTCGCATACCGAAGAGGAAGTGATGAGTCTATTATTGGACTTTAACCGGCGGGGCAAAACTATGCTGATTGTCACTCATGATCAAAAAATATCCGCGATGTGCAGCCGGATCGTTCAGATCCTTGATGGGAAAGAAGTAAATATAGAAAACCAGTAATCCGCCCTAAAACGAGGGCATTAATGTAATATCACTTACATAAAACGCATGAGCCGTTTCAGGGTTTTTAAGGATAGGCGGAAAGGAGGATATTTGACCTTCAAGTCAAAGAGGGTGGTGTTCTGAAAAACGCTTTTGCGGTGGCTGAAGCAGTAGAAGGAATCGTCGCCGTGATAGGCTCCGATGCCGCTGCTGCCTACTCCCCCAAAAGGCAATTGATCGGGCAGGATGTGGCTGACCGTATCATTGATGCAGACTCCCCCGGAGCTGGTCTCGTTTATCACTTTGTCCCGGATTTTCCGATCCCGGGTGAACAGATAAAGAGCCAGCGGTTTGGGGCCGGCATTTACCATCTTAATGGCTTCTTCCAGGCTCTCATACTCAATTATCGGCAGCAGTGGACCGAATATTTCTTCCTGCATAATCGGATCGGACCAGGTAACTTGATCTATAAGAGTGGGCGCAATAAAGCGTGTTTCCTTATCCTTTTCCCCTCCGCAGATTATTCGTCCAGCGTTCATTAATCCGGTCAGGCGATCAAATTGCATTTCATTAATAATTCTCGCATAATCCAGATTGTTCTGGACTTGACGCCCGTAAAAGTCAGTAATAGATTGCTTCAATTCAGTCAGCAATTTGGCCTTGACCCGCCTGTCAACCAGGATATAGTCAGGCGCCACGCAGGTCTGCCCGGCATTGAGAAACTTGCCCCAGCTTATCCGGCGCGCGCAAAGCTTCAGATCAACATTATGGTCCACTATGCAGGGGCTTTTGCCTCCCAATTCTAATATCACCGGTGTCAAGCTGCGTGCAGCCGCCTCCATTACCTGGCTCCCTTCCCGAGGGCTTCCGGTAAAGAAAATGCAGTCAAAGTTCTGTTCCAGCAGCGCGGCAGCGGTGTCAGCCCCGCCTTCAACCACCGTCACATATTCCGGGGGGAAGGTATTTCTTATCAAGTCGTATGATGCAGCGGAGGTAGCTGCCGCCTGTTCCGAGGGCTTTATCACCGCGCAGTTGCCGGCAGCCAGAGCTCCAACCAGCGGGCGCATAAGCAAATGGAAGGGATAATTCCAGGGAGCTATGATCAGAACCACGCCTAGCGGCTCATTAAGAATACGGCTTGACCCGCCCATCAGGGCCAGAGGTGTTGGCACCCGGCGTGAACCGCTCAAACGATCGAGGTTTTTCAACATATATCTGATATCTCCCAGGACCACTCCGATTTCAGTGCTCCAGGCTTCAAACGGGGCTTTTCCCAAATCCCGCTCCAACGCAGCGAGAATCTGTCCTTCGCATTTTTCGATACCAGATGCCAGGCTTTGTAAAGCGGCGCGGCGGTAGGCGATATCCCTTGTGCTCCCAGCGTTAAAAAACTCTCTCTGACTGCCGACCAGTTTGACAATATCTATCACTTAAGTCATTTCTCCCATCCGGTTTTTGAATGCTTTCAACAATTATAAGATAATCATTGTTTGTTTAATCCATCTATGAAAAGCCTTTTATCAAATAGAGTGAACTTGGATTGACGATCATATATTACCCCCATCTACACGCTTAAAAGCCCGATTAACGAACCTCTATTTGCAGCTGGTAAGTTTTCAGCGGCGGACCTTTTTCCCATGAACGCTTATATACCAGCAGCAATAAGGTCTTTCCTGGCGAAAGTGATGCAAAAGTCCAGCGTTGATTCCCCCCCTCACCCACCAGCAGGGGCTTACCTGAGGCTGGCATATAGGATTCTTCAAGCAGTCTAAATATACTTTCATTTGGTCTGACCTGAAATAACCAATTATAGCCTGTGGTAGGATTGCTGGGAAGATGAAGTTCTAGCTCCTGACCAGAGCTCAGAACGACGCGCCGCATATTATCCCTCTCACTACAAAGCATAGCCGACCCATCCTCATAAACATTACTTCTACTATCATACTATAAAGGAAAAACTTCTATTCTACCCAAAGCATGGTTTCTTTGGCACGGAATACTATATTTGTTCATCCCTTCACAAATCCGCTGGTAGAAAGCCAGAAAAATGCTACAATTGTATTAGACCGGATTTTCAAATAAGCATAAAGGGGAGTATCAAATGGTCGGCGATGGAAATAAGCTGCCCATCGTTCCCGATGGCGCAGAATTGAAGAGCCGGATAATTGCTTTTTGCCAGGATCACGGAGCTGATTTAGTCGGCTTCGCCCCGGTAGAGCGCTGGGATGAAATCGGTGAAGTGCCCGCGGCTTTTCGCCCTCGGGCATTATGGTCTCCCGCTCGAACTGTAATCGTTCTGGGGATGTCTATGCCGCTTCCCATAGTCGAAACTACCCCATCGATTCTTCACAAAGAATTATATGATACGTGCAACCACGAGTTAGACGCCCTGGCATTCAACCTGGTGCGCTTTCTCAACCGTCTCGGCTGTGCGGCCTATTTCTTTACACGCGACGGTTTCGGCAGCGTTAAAATCTTAAAAAAGAGAATGGCAGCCGCTTTTGGTCATGTTGCCGCTGCCCGTTATGCCGGTCTGGGAACTATAGGACTGAGCCACAACCTGCTTACTCCTGAATTTGGTCCCCGGGTTCGCTTCGTATCAGTCTTCTCGAGCATAGAACTGCCGCCCGATGAAATGATGGAAAAAGATTTATGCATTCAGTGCCTGGCCTGCAGTAAGTGCTGTCCCAAACAGGCTTTGATACCCATTGAAGGGCAGGCGCTGGCAGAATACGATAAAATGGCCTGTGCCGATATGGCCCACGAGTTGACCCGCCGCCGCTGCTACCCGTGCGGCATCTGCACCAAGGTCTGCCCGATCGGTAGAGACCGCCTGCTCTACAGGCAAAAAGGTTACGCAAAAAAGTATCTCCAGGAGGCGGAGGCGCTGGCAGCCAATCCCGACGATCCCGCCTATCATTCCTGGAGCCATGTTCGCAAATACGGAAGCTGGCAAAGTAATGAAGAGGAGGGTGGTAAAAAGTGACCAATATCAATCAATTCGGCGAGTCCTTTCAGAGTCTATTGGAGCAAAAACTTGAATGGTCGGAATTCCTTGACCATGGCAGACAGATGGTCAGCGAGCTGGCCGGCAGCCAGGGCTGGCTTAATAATATCCTGGCACTCCTGGTGTTGGATGATTCTTTCCTCCAATCCCAGTACCAATCTGCAGATCCGAATGATATTATCCTCTACCGCAGCCCTTCCCGCTTGTTTTCAGTTCGGGCTTTTATCTGGCAACCGGGTGTGATGAACAACGTTCACGACCACGGCTCCTGGGGGATAGTCGGCGCCTATTTTAATCAGACCCAGGAGAAAAAGTACCGACGCCTGGATGACGGCAGTCGTGAAGGCTATGCCGAGCTCGAACTGGCCAGTGAGGGCGTTCTATCACCCGGTGAGACCACCTATGTACTGCCTCTGAACGAAGGGATCCATCAGATGGCTGCCATGAACGGTCGGATATCAATATCCATCCATGTATACGGCAGCCCGGTGCGCAAGAATTATTTTCAGATTTATGATATGCATCACCAAACGGTTCGCAGGGCGTATTCACCTTCGGTCCACAAGAAGGCTCTGGCCATACAGGCGCTGGGCAGTATGCCCGAAACCTGGTCCGAGGAAGTCCTGAAAGAGGCTATTAGCCGTGATATACCCGAGTATATAGCCTATGAAGGCAAAAAAGCCCTGGAAAACATCAGAAGGTTGAAGGATATGCCTTAAATGGGGAGGAGTATCATATGGAACTAATGCAGGCGATTAGAGAAAGGCGCTCCCATCGCAGCTTTGCCAGTCAGATCGTGGAAGAAGAAAAACTGGGCGTGGTCCTGGAGGCAGGCAGGTGGGCGCCATCGGTGATGAATGCTCAACCTTGGAGATTCCTGGTGCTGAAGAATCCCCAGTTAAAAGAACAGCTCAAGAACGAATGCCTCGCTACCCGCCAAATGATCTTTGAAAAAAGCGGGTGGAAGTGGGTAAGCAATTTCAGTCTGGAATTTATAAGCGAAGCGCCCGTGATTATTGTAGTAACCGCCGATCCTAAAAAGACCGGAGCCGACCAATTTATACTGGAACGCGGTGTCGGGTATGCCTATTCATGCTGCGCAGCCATACAAAATATGCACCTGGCTGCCCACTCCCAGGGCCTGGGCAGCCTGTGGTTTACCATGTTTGAGGGTGATAGGGTTAAAAGACTCCTCGGGATAGCTCCGGAACTCGACGTGGTGGGAATGGTGCTGCTTGGCTACCCGGGCCAGGAACTCCCCCCATTAAAAAGAAAAGCTCTTGAAGAACTGGTAACTGTTATCGAATAGGCATCCAGGTTGCGCTGACCACGTCCTTCTATAACCTGTAACCTTTAATCGGAAAGCTAAATATAGAAATATGAAGCCGGGGGTTGTTGACCCCTGGTTTTTTACTTTTTCATTTATAATCCAATAGTGAGCAGATGACCGCCATGCTATAGCTCCCATGGTCTATTAGTACATTTTGCTATATTATATATTTTTTAAATAGTACTATATTTGGCGAACAAGATGTACGCCTGAAAGCCGCAGTTTATCGATTTAAGGTCTTCACCGGCAGCCGCGGCTTTCTTCAGGCGCAAAAAATGGCCTGACTTGCCCGAGGGCATACTATTGAAAATAGCACTCAGAAAGGAGATTTTCAAAAGTGCTCTTTCGTCGTCAGGCTGAACAAATAGTCGAACTCAAGCAGCAGAAGAAAAATGAAAAAGGCAAAGCCCTGCGCTGGTGGGATCTGGCTTTAATTGGAACCGGGGCCGTAATCGGGGCGGGATTCTTCCTGGGCACGGCTTTATCTATTCAAACTGCCGGACCTTCTTTACTGTTGATTTATTTATTAGGTGGTATCACTGCTTTCCTGGTATTCAGCGCCCTGGCAGACATGTCTCTGCATGACCCCCAGAGTGGGTCTTTCAGAGTATATGCACGCAAAGCTTTTGGCCCGTCGATGGGCTTTGTGAGCGGTTGGATGTACTGGCTGGCTGGCATATTGATAATGTCCAGCGAAGTAGCTGCCCTTTCTATCTTCACCCGTTTCTGGTTCTCTCAGATACCCCTCTACATTTTTGCCGCCTTTTATTCGATCCTGGCGCTGGGGATCAACCTGCTGGGTGGGAAGGACTTCGGCCGGGTGGAATCCCTCTTCGGGCTTATAAAGACCTCTTCACTGCTAATCTTCATCCTTTTTGGATCATTATTCGCATTGGGGATTATCGATCCCCTGCCAGGCGCTGCCACAGGCCATTTGACCCTGGCAGGGTGGCTGCCCAATGGGATTGTCGGATTATGGTCGGCTATGATATTTGTGCTGTTCTCATATGGAGGTATTGAAGTGATGGGCATCATGGCATGCGAGTTGAAAAATCCCAAGGAAATAGGAAGAGCCGGGCGGGTAATGCTGGTGTCTCTGACCCTCATCTACACCAGCGCGCTGCTCTTTATCTTCTTTTTGGTTCCCCAGCATAGAATCACATTATCAGAAAGTCCCTTTGTAAGCGCCCTGGCCATATTCCATTTTGGATTTATCGACTCGGCTCTTAATCTGTTAATCATAAGCGCAGCCTTCTCAACTATGGTCGGAGCTCTTTTTGCGGTTACCAATGTCATGGTCTCCCTTTCGGAAGACCGGGACGCTCCGTCTGCACTTAAAAGCCGCAATCATAAAGGGGTGGCCCTGCCCGCCCTGGGTCTCACCGGTCTGGGCTTATCCATCGCGGTTCTTTTATCATTTCTGCTGCCCAATACGGTTTATGAATATATAACTACCGCTGCCGGGGTGATGCTGATAATGAATTGGATGATAATACTATCCTCACACATGCGCAATAATGCCGGCTATGATGCTCAGCATCTCCGCGAACGCTACCGCATCCCCGGTTATCCGTTTACTTCCCACGCAGCCCTGCTGCTCATTATTTTGACCATTGCTGGAGCAGCCATTATGCCGACTCAGAGAGTGGGAGTGCTGGTAAGCCTGGGTCTAGCAGCGGCAATTTTCTTGAGCAGCCAGCTGCGCCTGGTAAAGGCGGGTTCTTTGAGCCGCTGGGCGATGGCTGCCCGCAAGCGGCTGCCGCAAAACCGAGAGGAATAGTCTCTTTGACAAGCTGGCAGAGCGAGCAAAAAAGCCGAAGATCAAGGAACAAATAAAGCCCGTGATTGAGGCGTATATGAAATACGTTAATCGAGCGGGCTTTGTGCAGTGACACAGATATTCGGCTTTTTTGACGGTCTGAAGCCCGCAACCATGCGGGCTTTTATCGTTTATGATCTTGATGATTTATTTTACTTTACTGGTTTGCCATCTTTCCACTGGCCTTCAAAAGAAAGTGTACCATCCTCGTAGTAAGCTCTCCCGAAGCCATCCCGCTTGCTATTTTTGAACTCTCCTTCATACCAGAGGTTCAGATTGGCATAATACTGTTTGCCCAGGCCGTTGTACATTCCCTCTTTCCATTCTCCTTCGTAAATTCTTCCATCTTTGTAATAGGCTCTGCCAAACCCGTCGGGTTTGCCCTCTTTTGTTTCGCCGTCATACGCAATACTAAACCCTGCCTGCTGAAGTAGCTCATGGTATACTTTGCCGCGATATTTTTTCATTTCCTCCGCCATAAATATCCCTCCCTACCAGCTTGGTTTAATAAAAGTATCAAAACTTTTCATAATTATACCATAAGAAGATTGCTCCATAAACCGCTTCTTGGATCCCGGCCTCTTTAAAAACCGGACAGGAAACAGGCATATTCCATGGGTTTTGCAACTACATCTTTGCGCACTTCGTGGTCAATAATGGAAAAAGAATGGCGACCTGGCTTGGGATTTACCTCCAGGAACCAAACCTTTCCCTTGCTGTCCACTATGAAGTCCATACCCAGATCCCCCAGGGCCCTGGAGTATTTATCCAACTGGTGGCCAATAATCAAGGCGAGGTCCTTGATTTCACGAATTATACCTGCCACCTGAGCTTCTCCCATGCCGCGGCTGGTCAGAATCACTTCCGGCTTCTCAGCATGACCTCCGGTATGCAGGTTGGTGGTGACTTGCCCGTTACCGCCTACGCGGGCCGCCATCCCCGTAGCCGCCCATTGATTCTGCCTGTCTTTCTGAACCATTACCCGAATATCAAAATGCTGTAAGCCCGTAGTCATCATGATAGCCTGCTGGGCTATCATCATTTCATTGACATTGCCCGATCTGATATGAGCGTAAGCTTCCCGCAAACTTCCAGCGCGTATGCCGCGCCCCCGTCCGTTGCTTCTGATCACATAAGCGCCTGCCATCCTGGTAATCCGTTTAATATCCCGCCCCTTGGAACCATTTACTGGCTTCACATATACTCCCTTGTACTTGCGCAATAAATCAGCCAGTACTTCAGGGGAGTTCAAGAGCCGTGTTTCCGGCAGATGTTGAATGATACGGGGGATCTTGTCCAGGCGTTTATATACTGCCCATTTGTTTCCCACCGCGGTGTTGAAGCTGACCACCCCGAACTTGTTCAAGAGCCCAATTGAATCACGGGAACGAGCCATGCTGGGAGTTCTTACATAACGGTTATAACATACATCCGGCAATGGAAACCAGTGTCTCTTCCAGCTGCTTTCCATATCCCCATCCAGATAATATCCATTGATCAACTTTCGCTGTATATCGACGTCCGACGGGGTGAAAACATAGGCAGCCCCATTCATGGCCTTCATAGCTTTGATGAGGCTTCTGAAAAAGCGGTCCTGGGCTCCGAACGACCCCCGGTCGGATTTGAAGGGGGCAGACATTATACCCACCAACGGCCCCAGGCGCAGAAGGTTTTTTTCTTTTTTTACGGTCAGTCTTGTCGGCTCGGGAAGCCCCAGGATTTTTGCCAGAGGACTGCCTACCATGGCAGTGCTTCCCATAAACCTTTCGCGGGCCTCTTCTATTACGACTTGTTTTTTCCTTTTACCCAGTGATATGGGGTAGATTTCGCCCGGCTCCAAGAGCAGATCGTTCGTGAGCCGCTCCGTCATACAAAGCGGAACGAAACTTTTTTTTATGCGCATTCCACATGATTTCCCCCGTTTATTTGATCTATTATATGAAAAAGCTTGACACTTGGTTAGTGATTTGGTAATTGCGCCAATCCAGTTCTAATACAAATGAGAAATGATTAAAACATCATAAAACAAGGCCTGGACAATTATAATGGATAAGGCAGTAAATATTTATTTGAGCATAAAACACTCCTGGCCAAAAATCTGTTACAATTAGGGCAATCTCACCACAGCACCTGTTTTAATTGAGTCTTAAACCATTGCTTCAGCCTGCCCTGCAGCTGAAATGCTCAGCACTGCAAGCTAAGCAGCGCTATTATTACTACCTATCTTTGGAAGCATGATGCCGCTCTTTACGATTAGGAGGTGAAGCGTACGTCTATGCTTATTGCGGCCTGAATCGAAAAGTTGCCAGATGTTACACTATACTGGATTTGCGCGAGAAAGGTCCCTTGTCTTATCAGCTTGTAGAGTTAGAGAGAACAGCGTAGGAGGAGGTAAACTAATGGCGTTAAAAACCAGGAAAGAATATTTGGAATCCCTCAGGCACCTGCGGCCCAATCTATATAAGTTCGGGGAACTGATCACCGACGTCACCACCCACACTGCCACCCGCCGCACGGTGGAAAGCCATGCACGCGCTTTTGATGCAGCACACGATCCCGAGACCAGTGATATCTTCACCGCAGTTTCATCATTTAATAAAGAACCCATACATCGATTCAACTCTATGATGCAGAGTTTAGATGATATTATAAACAACTCGAAATTTAAGAGAATGATGTTCCGTTTGACCGGTTCCTGCACAGGAGGCCTATGTGTAGGCTGGAACGCCCAGAATGTCCTCTGGAATGTAACCCATGATATGGACAGAGAACTGGGCACATCTTATCAAAAGCGGCTCAAAAAGTGGATAAGCAAAGCCCAGCAAAAAGGTCTGGTGGTAGCCGGCGCCCTGACTGACGCCAAGGGTGACAGGAGCCTGAAGGCTTCGGCGCAGCCGGACCTGGACAGTAATGTTCGCATAGTCGGCATCCGCGATGATGGGATCGTGATCCGCGGAGCCAAGGTGATGATCTGTGGAGTCGCCGCTTCCCATGAAATATTCCTGCTGCCGGGCAATGCCTATCGAGAAGAGGATAAAGACTTTGCTGTGGCATGTGTAGTGCCCCGTGACATAGAGGGCTTGACCATAGTGGAAACCCGTCGGCCCAGTGATGAGAGAGAGCTGCATGATGAAGGATTTGATACAATCGATACCGGCATAACCCAGGCCTACCTAATCTTTGAAGACGTATTCGTCCCAAAAGACCGGGTCTTTATGTGCCAGGAGTACCAGCATTCAGGCAGAGTCATCGAATACTTCACTGCCAATTACCGGGCCTGCATCGGGGCCTGCGTGGCCGGGCAGGGCGATATCATGATCGGGGCTGCCGCCCTTATCGCCCGCTCCAACGGGCTGTCATCGAAGACCTTCTCTGACAAGATAGTGAAGATGGCCATCAATAACGAGACAACCTATGGACTGGGTATCGGAGCGATGGCACTGGGAAGAAAAGGAACGGCCGGAGCCTGGATATCCGACTCTCTGCTGGCCCACACCAACAAAGTGCATGTGGCTACTCTCCCTTATGATACCAAACGTCTTTGTCAGGATATCGGCGGCGGCATCGTCGAAACCGGCTGCTTCCCCTCCTATATCGACTTTACCCATCCTATGTATGGACCTATGATTCAGAAGTACGTCAAAGCGGGGCGGGAAGTCAGTGCCGAGACCCGGGCCCGGGCCGCCCGCCTGGTTGAATGGCTCACGGTGGGTGCCGGTATTCCCGGATGCATGCATGGAGGTGGATCTCCGGACGGCGCCCGCCTGGTGGTAAAGGCCAATACCCCGATAGAAAAGTATGCTGACTATGCCCGCCATCTTGCCGGTATAACAGAACCGCTTCCCGATCCCAGGAGATAAATCCTGGCTGTTATAATCACTACCAAAGTTCTTTGGGTACGGCACGCTGCCCAGCCAATTGATGAGCTTTCGCCGGGCGCCGATGAAAAGCAAGGCGAATCCCTGATCATCGGCCTCCTTCGCCTAGAACATCCTCGTATGCAGCTTTGCCGTCATCTGAACCTGGTATCCTGGATACAAAGACAATGATTAGAGGTGAGAGTATGCAGGTTGGGATATATTATCACCAGGACTTTGCCGATAAAGGCTATATCATATTGAAGGACCGTGTCCAGCCAGGTTTTGAAGGCCTTGCTGACCTGATCTCATCAGGAAGAGCCAGAGTCTTCACCCCCAAACCTGATTCGGACAGCTACAGGCTGCTGGCCATGACACACACCGCATCACTTATTAGTGATGTTAGAATGGAAGGTGAATACGAGGTATCGCTGCTCTCAGCAGCCGGTGTAGTCCAGGCCGCCGAAAAACTGCAGCGCGGCGAACTGGATATGGCCTTCTGTTTCGTAGGCGCGGCCGGCCACCACGCCAGCCGCGATTCTTTCTGGGGCTTCTGCTTTTTCAACGATGTGGCCATGGCGGTGACCAGGCTGCACGAGCTTGGGACCAGGCGCATCATGATCATCGACGTCGACCCGCACTTCGGGGATGGCACTCGCGATCTGCTGGGAGGCGATCCCGATGTGATACATGTCAATTTCCACTCCGGTTTTGTGGATAATGAGAATACGGAGTGGAACAACTATGATTACGGAATAAGCGGAGCCAACGATGAGAAATTCCAGAGGAGAATTGGCGATGTCTGCTCCCGCAACTGGGATTTTGAGTTTCTGATCCTGATTTTTGGTCACGACTCCCACCGCACTGACTATGGCCCCTTCAATCTCTCCCAGGAATCATACCCGTATTTGGGCCGTAAGATCAGGGAACTGGCCGGTGCACGACCGGTGCTGATGGTGTTGTCAGGGGGAGCCGAACCGGAAGTTGCCAGGCTGGCCATCCGCGGCCTTATCGATGGATTTATGGAGGGCTGATTACCGATCCGTTTTATTTTCTGTCCCATCGGAGCATCATAAATACAGACAATGAGTGAAAATGAAAAGGAGGCATCCTTGATGGACCAGGCATTGATAGATAAAACCCGCGAACTTATAAACCTTAACCTGCCCAGCACCACCTTGAGCACCGTAGACAAATATTACAATGTTAATATTGCCGTCATCTCCGTCCTGGAGATGCGCGCTGACAACCTCATATTATGTGCCAGATTTGGAGCCGAAAAGACTTACGCCAACCTTAAAGATACCGGCAAGGGCGTTTTCATGGTCCTGGTCCTGGATCAGAACCACAGCAAAGACGGCATCCGGGTAGCCGTGGAGCTGGTAGGCGATGAGACCGAAGGCCCCAATTACGACATGATGAAAGCCAAGCTTGAGGCCAGCAGATACGGCCGATTTCCTTTGAAGAACTGCCTTATCTTTAAAATAACCGGTATACTGCCGATATCTACCTTAACCTACAAGGCCTGAGGTCATAAGGTTACAATTATTTTTCTATAACGCCTAATATTTCTATTATTGTATTATAATATAAATATTAGGCCGTTCCCGCTTCTTACAGGTTATTCAGAAAAGCGGATATTTCCTGCATGGCCTTTTTGGATTCGGGAAGCAGTCTGCTCATCACTGGAAAAACGTGCATCATTCCTTTCCACAAATGCACCTGAACATCAACGCCCTGCT
Organism: uncultured Syntrophomonas sp.; assembly: GCA_964635975.1. Taxonomy (GTDB): domain Bacteria; phylum Bacillota; class Syntrophomonadia; order Syntrophomonadales; family Syntrophomonadaceae; genus UBA5314. The sequence continues at coordinate 7,739 of CAZWPO010000025.1, read as the reverse complement.
GGTGGGCTTTTTCGCCTACTGTTAAGGAGTCCGAAAGTAGAATCTCATCTTCACCAACAATTATTAAAGTCTTCGGGAAGCCGGTGAAATCTCCAAAAGCTGGCGATATGTATGGATTTTCCACGTTTTCGCCTTGAACGTAATGAAATCCGGGTCCCCCGTTCACAAACAATAGGATGGGATCTTTCTTTATATTGGTTTTATGGCTTTCTCCCGATGCCCCTAAGTCCGTCCAGGGAGACAAGGCAATAATTGCCCCGGGCAAATCGATCCTGCTGTCTTTAATCTTATGGCAGAGGGATAAGCATAGGCCTCCGCCAGACGAATCCCCATATAAAACGATGTTGGAGGGCTTTATGCCCTGTTGCACAAGCTCATTATATACGGCAAAAGCATCTTCCAATGCGGCCGGATAAGGATTCTCCGGAGCCAGGCGGTAGTCAAGCGCCAGAGCCTGCCACCCGGTATATTTAGCCATGTTAGCCGCCACCACGTTGCAATAAGCCCCATCTCCTGCAATATATCCTCCCCCATGCAGGCAGAGAATTACTTTTTCTTCACTGGCGTTCTCCGGCATAATTCTGGTGGCCCTGCATTTTGCAATACGCACTGGTTCGATCTTCACATTTGCAGGCATTTTGATTTTAGCCAGTCTGGCTATCATATTAACTCTCTTCCGGGCTTTAATTGGGTCCAGAAAATCCATTTGGGTTAAAAGCAGCCTGAGCATACGCACCGAAAGGGAAGGATTATTGCTGCGATAGCTAAGCCAGGGTTGATTTAACGGGATGTTAAGATTATTCAATGCTATGCCTCCTTTCAAAATAAAGATGCAAAAGGACCAGATCCTTGCTCCTCAGACAGAAGAACCGTCCAATCCTCTTAAAATAATAATACCTGCTCTACCCTTCCCGGGAAGCGTATGAAAAAGGTGGTTCCCTGGCTTCCCGTCTTAAAGTCGATCACGGCGTTGTGGCGGTCGGCAATACTGCGGCACACCGCTAAGCCCAGGCCGGTCCCCTTTTCCTTGGTGGTAAGAAAGGGGGTTCCCAGTCTGTCCTGCATATCGGGCGGCAGCCCGCAGCCTTCATCTTGAATATATAGCACCGTGTCGCTCTGGTCGGAATAGGTTCCTATAGTCAGGGTGCCGCCGCGCTGCATAGCATCTATAGCGTTGCGAGTCATGTTTAGAACCATCTGGCGTATCTCGTTGGCATTCAACATTACCGCCGGGGTTTGCGCAAGGTCCAGCTTCACATTCATTTCTTGATAGTTGGCGTCGGATTGAATCATGGGATATAGAGACACTACAATGTCATTTATAAAGTTCGGCTCCAGTTCCACTTTTTTGTCCCTGGCTATACTCAAGTATTCAGTAATAATATCATTGGCCCGGTCTAATTCTTCTATCATGAGATCAAAGAAAACCCGATCCTCCTCGTAGCTTTCTTTAGTGTAAAGCATCTGTAGAAAACCGCGTATAGAGGTCATGGGATTCCTTATTTCATGCCCGATGCTGGCTGCCATCTCCCCGATCAAGTTAAGGCGCTCCAGGCGGCCCAGTTCGCCTTCCATCTCCTTTTCAGCGGTCAGGTCTCGAATGATGTGCACCCGGCATTCCTCTTTATTCAGCATCGTTTTTACAGTGGAGCTCGGCACGCAGGATGGAATCATTTTCAAAACCGGAGAAGAGCGATTCGATTGTATCCAGCACCAGACGTTTGGCTCCGATTGAATCAATCGCATAAGCCAGGCGAATAAACAGGCCTTCCAGGTCATACTCGCCGGTTTCCTCGATCTCGCTTCGCTCCACATAAATATATTCTAAACCCAGAAGCTTCCTTTCCATCAAGTCCTTGAGGTCGTATCCCAAAGAAGCAAAGTTCTGGATTAATTCAAGATCGGTCTCCTCAAAGGCTACAAACACCCCTGGTTCATTATAGCTAACCGCACCGTTGACCAGGAATTCCATGGCCAGCATGGTCTTCCCGCAGCCAGCCGCTCCGCATACCAGTGTGGTCCTGCCCTGCGGCAGGCCACCATTAGTTATCTCATCAAGCCCTTGAATCCCGGTCGGACTTTTCCTTAAGGCGATTTCTTGATAATGCTGGTCTTCGCTGCTTTCTGTCACAATCTTCACTCCAATAGTAGGTATTGCATCCGAAATTATCAAAAAATAGGGTAAATATATGCATGCCCCTATGTGAGACTTTAGCACAGGAAGATACTGGTTGGTGTCGAAAAATAGCGAAATATATTAGGTCCCCAATATGGCAATTTGTAGCTTTATGACCACATCACAATCAAATATGGAGAATGCCAAAAAAGAAGAATTGAACAATTAATTCTATCCCTAGAGAAAAGCCCCTGTATCCGTGTATTTCGGACCAGGGGCCTTATGTCAGTTATAAATCTCAGGTTGGGATTGTAACCCTAATAATTGCTTTACAATATTGCGTTCTGCTTCGATAAACCTGGGCAGGGCAGATCGACCACATGCCGGCGCGGCGGAATTACAATCGCTTCTCCATCTAATAAGACCTCGCCTCTTTGGTTTACACAGATGGTATTGAGAAGCACCCGTCCATGCTCCAGAAGCTGGGTAACTTCGGTCTGGGCTCTAATAGTATCACCTATGAAGCAGGGACGCAGGAATTTGATCGACTGCGATTGATAGATGGTACCCGCTCCTGGATTCTGATTGCCAACCACGTTGGATATTAAGCCTAAAAGAAGCATCCCATGAACTATACGGGTTTTGAAGTGCCCGTTTTGGGCCCGCATTTCATTAACGTGCAGCCAGCTAAAATCACCAGTTACACCCGCGTATTGATAGACGTCGGTCTCGCTGATGGTCTTTTCAACAAAACCAATCTGGCCGACTTCCAATTCACCATATATATTCTCAATCATTTTTCCACTCCTAAAATTATAAATATTTTGGGGCATAGTACTGCAAAAAATCCGCTCTTATTTATCTCTTCTACCCAGCCATTCCCCTATCCCAGGGGCGATCAGGTGCTGGGCATCAGCACTTACGTACATGCCTATATGGCCGACCGGGTACCCGGCCAGTTCTTTGTCAGCGCTGCCCACATAATCATTCAGGGGCTTTGTCGCAGAAGGTGGAACTATGTGATCATGCTCTCCGTAAATAGTCAGAACCGGCATAATGATGCGTTTAAGATCAACTGTCCTACCACCGATCTGGAGGGTGCCCTTCACCAGGCGGTTTTCCTGGTAGAGCTCCTTGATGAACCTTCTATAGGCTTCACCGGCCTGGCCGGGGCTGTCAAGAACCCACCTGTCCATGCGCACATAGTTGGCAGCGCTTTCCGCATTTTGTAGATTGTCAACCATTCCCACATATTTATCGACCATCAACTGGAAGGGTTTTAGCATGTCAAAACCTATATTCAGCAGATTACCAGGAATAATGCCCATAGAATCAACCAGGTTGTCAATATCCATATCTTGGCTCCACTTGAACAGTAATCCGCCAGCAGCTCCGGCCTCAAAATCGATGGGAGCCACCATTGTTACTAAGTTTTTTACTTTATCGGGATTAAGGGCAGCGTAAATGGCTGCAAAGGTCCCACCCTGGCATACTCCTAAAATGTTCAACTTCTCCTGCCCGGTCCTCTTTAGCACCTCATTTACGGCATTTTCTATATAAACGTCGATATAATCATCCAGGGTAATGTATTTATCCTGGGCGGTTGGGTAGCCCCAATCGACTATATAGAGATCAAGTCCCATCTCCAGAAGATTTTTTATGAAACTGCGGTCCTGCTGGATATCCATCATATACTGGCGGTTTACCAGGGCATATATGATGATAGTAGGCACCTTGTTGACCTTTTTGGTCAGCGGTTTGTAATGGAACAGCTTCATCTTGTCTTCTTGATAAACCAGTTCTTTTGGTGTCAAATCCGATTTCGGATCGTCCAGATTAAGAAGCACATCCACACTGCGAATTATCTTTTTCTGCGCAGCAAACATCTCTTCAAGATTTTTTTCGATATCTATATTTAAAACAGCTGACATGCTTAATCCTCCTTTGCCAGGCGTTTAGCCCGGGATTTGTCTTCTCTCAGAGCTGCCACATCCTTCTTCAGTGCCCTTATATCCCTTTTCAGGGTATCCAGCGTTTTATATACACTGTCCATATCTGTTTTGGTCGGGTAGGGCAAAAACTCCAATTCTTTTTCCAGTAGATTGTCAAATTCTTTTTTGAAATTTACCCCGGCATCCAGCACCTGGGAAAGAAGTGCTGAAAACTCACTGGTTCCAAACAACTTTAGGTAGGCAGATTCATTTTGCTTTATCCAGAATTTATAGAATTCTTTGAAGGTCTTCGGATGAGTGCCCGATGTTAACATCTGTTGATAATCTTTTACTATCTGGCTCAAAGTTTCCTGGTTGACCTTGACCAGGGTGGCCATATATTCGTTCATAGAGTTGATAAATTTTATTAGAGAGTTCACCGCCTGCATCTGCTTGTGCATCTGCTCTCTATTCATAGAAAACTGCGGCATACTCAGTATCTTTCCATATGAAGATGAGAAGTTATCTCTCCACATCCGGCTAAACTCAATATAAGCGTCATGGTCTCCGCCCATGCTCTTTTTTAGAAGATTTTGCAGCTTTACCGCCTCTTCCAGCCAGGGTTTGAAAAACTTCCCGGCTGCAGCAGCTGACATATCGCAAACGTCTATAGTTTCCTTGAATACCGCCTGCATCTGCTTAGGCAAAAAAGCGATGACATTTTGATTGATGTTCTTGATATATTCATGATTCCACCTGGAATAGAACTGGAACGGGTCGCTGTCCTTATCCGTTATACTAGCGCTTAAATCTATCCAAAATTTATTAAGATTCTGATACAGGTTTGCTCCGTTAAAAATCTTCTTTATGATTTCCTGCTGCGAATAATTGTCTTCAAAACTCTTAAATGTCTGCTCGTATAGTTCATAGGCGCCAAGGCTCTTGAATGTTTGCTTATACAACTCATTGGACACGTCAAGCCACTTCTGCATATATTCCTGCACGGGCTTTAGACTAAGCTCAATAATATCTGCCGCTTTTTCCTCCCCTTCATCTTCTGGCTTAAAACTCATACTGTCCTGGAAAAAATCGACTACCTGTTTCTGAAAGTTAAGCCATTCTTCTAAATAGTTTTTCTGCGTCATTCTAATCCTCCATTAATTAGATTATGTCCTCCATGCATTTTTATCCACTTATTACTATATCTGGGATAGACACAAAAACAATTCTATTACCCTTTAAATCACCTGTCAATAAATTTAGTACGACTCATTTCGTGCCTGTGTCTGCCAGTTTAGTTTTCAAGAAGATTTATATCTTTGCCTGCGCAGGCTTTCGTAGGATGAAATGCCGGTGAACCGATAGTGGTGTATACTCTGTTTTACACTACAGAACTATGATATGCACCCTACCCCTAAATATGATAATTAAGTGATAAAAATATTTTGATTTTAGACTTATTGTCATTAATATAGTTTTTTTGCCTTTTTGGTAGGCCGAGATGACCGGCAAATCAATTGGTGAATGCAGAGATAAACTCCCCACCAGAAGGTGGGGATGTGTGGTAACAGAGAAATGATGAATTAAAGCAGGCTCTCAAATAAAGCTGCTTTTTCAATATCCTGCGGTATGGCATCACAGCTTAAATTAGCGAATAATCGCGATCACGATCACCAGGGCGCCCAGAGCGAAGCGGTACCAGGCAAAAGGCAGAAAGTTTTTCGTCTGCAGGTAACGGAGCAGAAACCCTATACTGAGCAGCCCCACCAGGCATGATACGACAATTCCCACTAAAAAATTGATGTCTATCATAGCCGGATTTTCCATAAGTTCAGGCACCTTGACGAGGGCGGCCCCAAAAATAATCGGAGTCGATAACAGGAAAGAGAAGCGGGCCGCGCTTTCCCGGTTCAGACCGGTCAAAAGGCCGGCGCTCATAGTTATACCTGAACGCGAAACACCTGGTATGATGGCAAACGCCTGGGATATTCCAATGATTAGAGCGGCGCTGAAGCGCATGCTGCTCAGCTCTTCGAGTTTTGCACTCTTCTGGTCGGCCCAATACAAAATCGTCCCCATTACTATCAACATTACTCCGATCAATATAGGCTGACGGAAGAGGGTTTCCGCGTATTCTTCAAAGAAAAGGCCGGCCAGCGCACCCGGGATAGTGGCTGCTACCAGGTACCAGAACAGTTTGCCATCCTGGCTCTGCCTGTCTCTGATGCCGCTCATCAGGAGCACCCACCAGTCCTTCCAGAAATAAGCCACCACAGCTATCAGGGTTCCCACATGTAAAGCGATATCGAAAGTAAGGCCAGAATACTGCCACTGAAACAACCAGGGAAGCAGCCACAGGTGCGCAGAACTGGATATGGGCAGAAACTCCCCCAAGCCCTGGACTATTCCCAGCAAAACTGCATGCCATAATAACATTGTATTTCCTCCTCAAACTGCTATTTATATTAGTTATAAAAAAGATTCCATCATATTCCCATGCCATGCCCGCATCTGCAAGGAGTATAGTCATTTATTGACTTTCTCACTCTCTAATCTTATTAAGGAAATCTTTCACCGTGCTCAAATAAACTTCCGGGCTGGCTTCATAGTTCTTGACATGAGTGCCGCCTGGTACGCATAGCAATCTTACATCGGGATAAGCCTGTTGAAGCATAAGGCTGTTTGCAATAGGCACATCTATATCCGCCTGGCCGTGAATTAAAAGTATCGGCCTGCCGTTAAAATTAACGATCTCTCTTACCGGGCTGACTGTATCCGGCCTTAAACCAGTCAAGGGTGGTACAACTATGAAAAATGCCTGGTTAAAAGGAACTGAGGGCAGTTCGGACCAAACGCTCAGGTTTTCATGTAAATAAGTTTTAAGATCGGCAAAAGGAGAATCCGCAATAACGGCAGAAACATCCTCCTCCTGAGCTCCAGCTATGATAGCCGTCGATGCACCCATAGAAAAACCGTATAATACTATCTCCCCGTTTAAATCAGGCTGCGTTTTAATATAATCAACCGCTCCGAGGAGGTCGCGCACTTCATACTGCCCCACCGATGTAACACTGCCTTCAGACTCACCGCTGTTGCGAAAGTCAAACATCAGCACATTGTAGCCCTGGGCTAGTAGTTCCCTGGCAATGGGCAAAATGGGCACATCACTATTAAGACGATTTTTGCGATATCCGTGGGCAAATATTACCGTATCCCTGCTCTCGGAAGATCTCATCAGCCAGCCTCTCATAGTTAGACCATCGATTCTGCTCGGGAAGCTTACCTCTTGATATACAATTCCCACTGACCCAGGTGTGGCATCAAGAGACTGGCGCACAGGGTGGGTTAAGTTCCATCCTACATATCCCGAGATGCCAAGTATACAGCCTGTGGCAAGTAATAATATAAGCAGTGCTGAGAAAATGATCCGGCTCTTACGCCCGATCCGTCTGCGGCTTTCATAATCAGCTTGAACAGAGCCCATCGTTTCCACCTTTTATATAAAATTCCTAACTTGCGCCCCATATCCTTTATCATTTTAGTCCAGAGCGTCCACCCCCACAAGCATCTTCTAGAAAACAAACGCCAACTTGATCAGAAACCCTGCATTTAACAGGGGAACGAACAAGGGGACGGACGCGAACAAGGGGACGGGTACCTCGTTGACGTTGAAAGTTAACGATGTTGCCGTC
>CAZWPO010000024.1:0-39021 GCA_964635975.1 uncultured Syntrophomonas sp. | reverse complement strand
TCTGCTGATCTAACATTTGAAAAAGACCTCCTCTTTAAATATTTTGAGCACCGCTCATGCATATAATGCACACTCGTCTCCTCCATTATGCCCGGAAATATTTAAGATATTTTTCTTTTAATGCCTCAGTTATATTAATCCTTTACTGCCTGAAAGCTTCAGCCATGTTCTTCTTCTCCTCGTATCTAATTCTTTTTCAGGGTAAATACTATTCGTGTGAAAGGAGGTGCTTAAAATGGCTGATAAGGAAAAAAAGAATCAAAGAAAAGATCGCCTTGATAACCGCCGCGAGGAAAAAAAGGATGAAAAGCGGGAAGATAGCCTGGAAAACCGCAGATAGTTTGACAATAAAAGGTGGCAGTTACTACTTCCACCTTTAATTATATGTATCTATGGTTATTGCGATGGAGGAGAAACTTCTTTACTGCTTTCAAGCATCCCCAGTATCTCCAGATTGATTTCTTCTCGGACACGCATGTATTCTTCCCATAGAACATTACTTATCAAACAATGTACAACTATATCTAAACTCTCCTTACCTACCTGGTGTAACACCACTGTGCAGCTTTCCGGTTCGACTTCCGAATGGCTCCGAAGGACCTCCTTAATGTACTGAATGTACTTCTCAATCATTCTTTTTCCAGTGCCCATCGGCAGGGTAAGAATGAACTCCAGTTTCCGTTTTCCCAGTCTTGCGTGATTGGTAATCGCCTGGCTGGCCAGGATAGAGTTGGGTATAGTTGTTAGAGCCTGGCTGGTTGATCTAACCCGGGTGCTTCGAAACGAAATACTTTCGACCGTTCCTTCGACACTGGGAGTGGCGATCCAATCACCAATTAAGAAAGGCTTTTCAATAATCAGTACCACCCCGGCTACTACATTGGCGAGGGCTTCCCGCGCTGCCAGAGCCAATGCCAGACCACCTAATCCAAGACCGGCGATTAAGCCATTTACATTATATCCCCATTCCTGTATCACCATAACAATTGCCAGGGCTATAATGGCAAAACGGGTTATTCTTGAGAAAAAAGAGAGTATGATGTTGTCTAATTTGAGTTTCTCCTGCATACCCTGAGAGAATAGCGATTCTGATGAAGCCAGGTCAAATAGTATCCAGGCAACAAAAATAATAACCAGTGATCTAAATATTTTTAACAGGCTGCCTTCAACAAATATCGGCAGAGGCAAATAGCGCAGAGCTAGATACAGGCCTAATAGAACAAACAGGAACCGCATAGGCCTTTCAAGCGTGCTCTTAAGAGATACACGGCTCAAGCTTTCATTCCAGGCAAACAGCTTTCCAAGCCAGTTCGCCAAACGCCTTGCAGTATAACGGCTGGCCAACCAGAAAATAAGAAAAATAACTGACGCAACACCGACAGATTTAAGAGTGCTCGTCATCCAGGGAGAAAGTGCTAATCCTTCGGATATTGTTGTTATAGACATCATCGCTCAGGTAATTTAAATTACCGCAAGACCTCCCCTCAATCGGCATCTTTGCTTTCTCATTATACCAGTTTAGTCCAGTTCCCAAAATGGGTGCATTTACTGTTAAAGACGCAGAATTCCTCTATCTAATAGAGGAATTCTTACACAACATGATTTATACAGCACGGTAAGCCCTGTAAAACGATCTTGGGTTATTTTTCTTTATCTTCTCTCTCTTGTTTAGCCTTCTCGATAATCTTATCCGCATATTGAGCAGGGACCTCCTCATAGTGGGAAAACTGCATCAAGAATTTCCCTCTGCCCTGGGTCATCGATTTCAGATCGATAGTGTAGCGTGCCATCTCAGCCTGTGGAACCTGAGCTTTTACAACCTGTTTCTTTCCTGAAGGCTCCATACCCATTACTCTACCGCGTTTAGTATTAAGGTCGCCTATGATGTCACCCATAAACGCTTCTGGTATTTCGATTTCTACGCTTACGATCGGCTCTAAAAGAACCGGTTTAGCACCCTCCAATCCCTTTTTATAGGCCAGGCGAGCAGCTAATTTAAATGCCATTTCAGATGAGTCTACCGAATGGTATGATCCATCATATAGAGTAGCCTTGATATTGGTAACCGGGTATCCAGCGAGAACGCCTTCTTCCATAGCTTCCATAAGACCTTTTTCAACTGCTGGGAAGTAGTTGCGGGGAACAGATCCTCCAAAAACATTGTCTTCAAATATAAATTTATCATCACATGGTTCAAATTTGATCCATACATGTCCGTATTGCCCATGCCCTCCGGTCTGCTTCTTGTGTTTTCCTTCTGCTTCGACCACACCTCTGATGGTTTCGCGATATGGTATCTTCATGTCCTTGGAGATAACGTCGACACCATACTTGCGCTGTAGTCTGTCCACCATGATTTCAATGTGGGTGTCACCCAGTCCTTTTAATATTGTCTGCTTTGTTTCCACATTCTTCTCGACCTGAATGACCGGATCCTCTTCCAACAATCGCTGCAGGGCTCCTGATAGTTTATCTTCGTCGCCTTTACTCTTGGGTTCAATAGCCATCATCAGGGTAGGTTTGGGAAACTCCAGGGCAGGCATCAGGTTGGTATTGCCCTTCACTGTCAGGGTATCCCCGGTGGCGGTAGCAGCCAATTTTGCCAGAGCTCCGATGTCGCCGGCGTTCAGTTCCGGAACCGCGCTCTGATCCTTACCAGCCATAACCAGGATCTGGCTGATCTTCTCATCGCGTTCTTTGTTTGCATTGTATAGGACACTGTCCGCTTTCATCTTCCCGGTAAATATGCGGAACATGGTCAATCGGCCCACATAAGGATCGGCGATGGTTTTAAATACCTGTGCACATAACGGCTCGCTCTCTATGTCTTTACCTTTTACAAGCGGATTACTGGCCGGAGTCGGTGCACAGTCAACGATGAAATCCATCACTTGTTTTACGCCCATATTATTAACAGCTGAACCACAGAAGACAAAAACGGCTGAACCATTTGTGGCTGATTCCTTGATCCCGGCCATAACCTCAGTATCACTCAATTCTTCCCCTTCCAGGTACTTGGTGAGAAGATCGTCGTTGGCTTCGGCGGCAGCTTCGATAAGCGCTTCTTTATAGGATTCGACTTCACTGGCCATGTCGTCGGGTATATCAGTTTCGTTAACTTTTCCAGTTCCCGCTTCGAACATTAAAGCTTTCATTTTTATCAGGTCTACTACGCCTTTAAAACCAGCTTCTTTCCCAATTGGGAGCTGAACCGGGACTATGTTGTTGGAAAACTTTTCTTTCATATCGTCAAGAACTTTAAAAAAGTCTGCGTTCTCACGTTCCATCTTATTGACAAAAACTATTTTGGGCACATCCTGGTAATCATCCCATACCACTTCAGTCTGCACTTCCACGCCGGCTGAAGCAGACATCATCACCAGCATAGAATCGACCACCCTCATGGCTCCAACAACTTCGAAATAGAAATCAGAATAGCCGGGAGTATCCAAAAGATTTATTTTGTGGTCTCTATACTCACAGGGAACCAGAGAGGTGCTGATGGTAATCTTTTTGCGAATTTCCTCCGGATTAAAATCGGAAACGGTATTGCCATCATCTACCTTGCCCATCCGCTTGGTAGCGCCTGTATTAAAAATCATGGCTTCAGCCAGCGAGGTCTTTCCCGTCCCTCCGTGACCAACCAGAGCAACATTACGAATACCAGCAGTAGGGTAAACCTTCATCAAACATCCTCCTTATACTTTATGCATCGGAAGAAACTGTAGAGCAGTTTCAACACACCGCTGCAACGAAGCAGAAAATCAGAACCCGCCATCTCGTATTAAATTAGGAATCCGACCGTTTAGAAGAAGCGGGAATATCCTTTTGCCTCGTTATACATAGCTGTAAAAATGGTACTATACTTTGAGTTAAACGGCAAAACATTTTTAGGTTTTCTTTGATTTAAAGAATACCCAGTAAATCAGCGCTGCAACAATAAGAAAAATAATGGTCTGGTAAATAAAAAGAGTCTTAAACAGGCGGCCAATCAGAGTAAAAAGCACTCCCAACAGCAGAGGATAGCCTAGCAGCAGGCTCAACGGCCTTTCAGGATGGTTGGGATTGCGGCGTCTTTCACCCAAATAAGACCAGTTTAACAGCAAGAAAAACAGTATTGAATTAAACAGCAGGCTAGCATAAACCATATCACTCGCCCACGTCGAATAGTCTTGACAGGTCTTTCAATGCCGAGTCAAAAGCACCAATGAGACCGTAGTCGGTCAGGTCAAGGCGGATAGGGGTAAAACTGACAAAGCCGGATTTCACAGCCACCACATCGCTGTCAGGTTCCTGCTCCTCTTCGACAACACCGCCACCCAGCCAGTAATAAGTATTGCCGCGGGGATCTTGTCGTTCTTCAAACAGGTTGTCATAATTCCTGACCCCCAGTCGGGTTACCCGAATACCCTTGATGTCTTTCGGTTTTAAATCGGGGATGTTTACATTTAGCAGGGTCTTGGGATCGATCTTAAATTTCATCACTTCTTCAACAACCCTGCGGGTGAACTGAGCCGCAAACTCAAAATTCATATTCTCATTGTAAGAATCCAGGGATACTGCCATTGACGGGCTGCCCATAATGACGCCTTCCGCTGCGGCCGAAACCGTCCCCGAGTAGAGGACATCAGTCCCCAGATTGGGTCCATGATTGACTCCTGATATAACCATATCTATTTTCTCTTTCAGCAACCGGGAGATGGCAAGCTTCACACAGTCTACCGGAGTGCCGCCAATAATCCAGGCACCCTGAGCTCCTGGTATCTGTGTTTTAGTGGCCTTAATCGGCTCAAAAACAGTAATCGAGTGTCCGGTAGCACTTCTTTCCCGGTCAGGAGCGACCACATATACCTCCCCGATCTCACTTAAAACGCGCACCAGGGTATGGATGCCGCGTGCATGGATCCCATCATCATTGGTCAGTAAAAGTCTCATCCTACTGAACCCCCCGTTCCAGTAACTGTATGTGGTTAAGCGGCCAGTATATCATAAAAGCTTTTCCTTCCAGACGGTCTCTAGTCAACCATGCATTCCACTTGTGACTGTCGTAACTGTTATTGCGATTATCGCCCAGGACCAGCAGGCTGTCCCGTGGAACAACAACCGGCCCGAAATCATATTCCAATGGTTCGGGAAGGTACGGTTCATAAAGTGCCTGCCCGTTTATGTACACCCTGCCGTTTTTCATTTCCACACTTTCTCCCGGCAAGCCTATCACCCGCTTTATGAATAGATCATTTCGTCCCAGGGCTTCTGGCGGATCGAAAATCACTATATCACCTCGAACTGGTTCCTTAAAATAGTAAATAAATTTATTTACCATGACACGGTCGCCGATCTGAAGAGTGGCCAGCATTGATCCGGACGGTATTATTCTACCCTCAATAACAAAAGTCCTGAGAATAGCGGCTAAAACCAGTGCTATTATTATGATGCTAAGCGTTTCTTTAATTAATCCTTTAAGATCGTTCTTTTCCATGAATAACACCTCGATGTAATCAGAACTCGTAAATATTTATAGTCATCTCTGCTTTTCCCTTGTCTTTAGTCAGGCCAAACATAATCTTTTTGTCTTTTAAGCTTTTATTTAAAAAATCGATTACATATACCAGATCAGGGTTTGCATTGAAAGTCTTAAAAGCTATCAGTTCCAGCTTCGCTTTATCTTCTTCCACAAATACTCTCCTTTCCCTGTACTATTGTAGAGTAAGCAGATTTTATTTACAAGTTTGCCGCATCAGCGGATCCCTAAAAGGCGGTGCATCTGTGGCAAAACCCTTATATCTTCCAGAATGTTCAGGCCTTGCTGTTGAACATCCATTATACGTGGCAGCAATTCGGTCTGACAACTGCCGTGTAAACTTGCTATTTGCAGTATTACTGGCAGGCGGCGCTCTATAGACGCTATTATTTTCAGTGCATCATAAACCTCGTCATCTTTACTATTATCATCGACTACCATCTTAACATAGCAGGGCTTTTTGATAGCTTGCAGCAGGAAGAGGCGGTGTTCTTCGCTGCAATCCCTACCAGCCGCGGTGGGCAGTTTCCAGTCCATGCTTATACAATCCATTGACGACAGGCAGACTCCAAGCGCTTCTGGCAGAGTGCCGTTGGTCTCCAGCAAAAGTTTGCGCCCCTGCGCCTTCAAAAGTGCCGCGCTCGTGTCAATAAATGATGCCCATAGTAAGGGCTCTCCACCGGTAAAACTGATCCACCTACTGGGAAAATGACTTACAACGATTTCGGAAAGCGTTGATGCCCTAACCGGATTTGGCAGTATGATGTTTTCTGTGGACCCAGTACTGGTATAGACCTGGCAGTTAGGTGCCGGCTGAAGACTTTCCGGAGTATCGCAGTAATTGCAGCGAAGGTTGCATCCGGTAAAGCGCACAAAAACCTGACGGCTACCCACCATCAGGCCTTCGCCTTGAAGACTTTCCATTATTTCAAGCAAGTTGCCCTGATCAGCCCTAGCGTCCCTGGACTTTACAACGTGCTTCATAAATCTGCTCCAATTCTCGTTTATAGCGCATCATGCAGTTCTCGGCAAATGACTGGATATCCAGCATGGATAGGTCCTTTAAGCCGGCTGTTTTGACCGGAGTGCCTTCGGTCTCAATATTCAACCCTACATGGATGAGGGTGGATACCAGAGAGACAGTGGCAATTGAAACAGATAATTTGGCTTTTCCGATGTACAGATCATCTCCACGCCTGGTAACGGGTATTTCAAACTGCTCTAGTTCTTCTTTGATGCTCACCATGAAGAGGCGCTGGCGGTAGATAGCCAGGTTTAGATCGTGATTGAAATGCTCAATTATGAAATTTAACATCAGAGGTGAATATATATAGGCCTGGTCCATAACATCCCTTAAGTCTACCATGTGTTCGACTGGAACACTGACCGGGCCAACAAAAGCAACGGCTGCATCCCCCACCAGTTGATAGTTTTTAAAAATCCAGTGCGGCGCCAGCTGCTTGCCGTCATAAGCGATAGTTTCAGAAATAAACATAGTTTCCATTAACTCATCCCCGCTTTCTTTAAAGCTTGCATATTTCTTAGACATGAAGGGCAGGCCATGCATGGCATATCTTCACCATTGTAGCAGCTCCACATGCTTTCCAATTTTAGTCCCAGCTCAATAGCCTTTTTGAAAATCTCTACTTTATCCATACCCTGCACCAGGGAAACCACCCGGACATGATTTTTAGTTGAATAATACAGTGCCTTGTTGACAGCTTCAACATATTCTTGGGTGTTGTCAGGGAAATCGGCGCCTTCTTCACGGTTGAATCCGCATATTATCAGGTCAGCAGCTATATTCTCAGCCCAGCAGGCCGCTAAATTGAGGAACAATCCGTTGCGATTGGGAACCCATGCTTGACTGACCGGCAGCCCGCTTTTTTCAATGAGCCCGGATTTGAAACCACTCATAAATGGCAGATCTACTATCTGATGCAAAATTCCTTCTTGCTTGCAGATCTCACGGGCCGCAAGGATCTCTTTTCTGGCTGCTTTTTGCCCGTAATCGATAGTCAATGCCAGAACGATGTCAGCCTTTTCTCTGCCCATCAGCATTGAAACGGTCGAATCCAGACCACCGGATAGCAATACCACCGCCTTCATATCTTATCATCTCCCATATAGCAGGCACTGGCCATAGATGTCTCCCATATGCGCACATATTCAAGTTTGCACTCTGGAAACGATAATTCCAAGTGCTCATATAGCATGCGGGCAATGTTCTCTGCTGTCGGATTTATCCTGTCAAAAGGCTCGATTTCATTTAGTAATTGGTGGTCGTATTTGCCCAGCTCTTCGCTTAAAATCCGACGCACCTCCCGAAAATCAACCAGCATACCCATTTCGTCAAGCTTACTTCCCCTTAATGAGACTTCTGCTTTCCAGGTATGACCATGAATGCGGCTACAATTACCTGGATAATCCTTTAACCAATGTGCTGCTGCAAATTCCTGCATCACCAGAACTTCAAAAATATTTCATACCTCCAGTCGATATTGCTGCTTTAATTTTCACACTATTAATGAGAGGCTAAAAGATGCATCCCGCTTCTTGTAAGCGGGCCGATCACCTTTTAGCGAACACGCGGCGGGTTCTAATCCACCAACTCGTTGCAGCGGTGTATTGAAACTGACCTGCGTTTCTGCGAATGCTTAAATAGATTTTACCATCATAAAGAGCAAACCAAAACCCAATGCGAGAGCAATTGAGGATCGCATCTTATTTTGAAAGCACATATTAACAGTATTTTATTAGATGCAATAATGCAATAATGCAATATCGCAATGCAGTCCTGCAAGATTTTTGTTAAATATTCATCATAGTCAGCTCTTAAATTCCTAATACAATTGCAAGTTAATTTTTTCCCGAACTTGTACAATCCCCTTTCTATTCGCCTTTAACGAAATAAGCTTCCGGAAGCTCTAATTTTTGGCATATATATTGCAAAAATAACTGTTTAGAACGGCTTTTATTTACAAAAATTGATCGAGGAGGTGAACTTGCTCTTTACTATTCACCTAGTTTATAGAAAATTAATATCAGGGGGTTTTGTGGGTAAATGTTCCTGAGCACTTGCTCAGGGGGGCTTACCGCACGGATAATAAGAGAGAGAATGTTTTTTGGAATGATATTCCAAGAATCCTTACCATTTGGACAAGGAGGATGACGAATGTCGAATATAATGGAAGAATATAATAAGAAACTTATAACTGCAGAACAAGCAGCCAAATTGGTTAAGTCAGGTGACTGGGTCCAGTACGGCGAATTTGTACAGCAGCCGCTGGAAATTGACGCAGAACTTGCAAAACGCAAAGATGAATTAAAAGACGTTAAGATTCGCATGGTGACCATGACTTTTATGCCCCAGGTATGTGCAGTTGACCCCAAAAGGGAGAGCTTCTGCATGAATGACTGGCATTTTTCAGGCGTATCCAGAAAACTATCCGCTAATGACCTGTGCAATTACATCTCACTTACTTATCATGAAGGTCCTGAACATTACCGGAGAGGGTACGACCCGGTTGATATATGTTTCCAACCTGTTACCCCAATGGATAGAAACGGCTATTTCAATATCAGTACTTCCAATTCTATCTCATCCGCAGTGCTGGAAGTAGCCAAGACCAAGGTATTGTACGTCAACAAATCTGCTCCCTGGTGCTGCGGCGGCAGTAAAGAAATCGTCCACATTTCTGATGTTGACTATGTTGTTGAGAGTCAGACAAATCATCCGCTAGCCCAGGTTCCCGGAGTCCCTCCCACCGACGTGGATAAAAAGATTGCCGGGATTATCTTAGAAACCATGCAGGATGGGGACTGTGTCCAATTAGGTATCGGCGGAATGCCCAACGCAGTGGGTATGATGATCGCCCAATCGGATCTGAAAGATCTGGGTGTCCACACGGAAATGCTGGTTGACTCTTTTGTCGATATGTACGAAGCTGGCCGATTGACCGGCAAAAGAAAGCAAATAGACAAAGGCAAAATGGTCTACACGTTTGCCATGGGCACCAAGAAGCTTTACGATTTCCTGGATAACAACCCGGTTTGTGCGAGCTACAATGTTGATTACACCAACAATCCATTCGTGATTGCCCAAAACGATAATATGGTCTGTATCAACAACTGCATCGAGGTTGACCTGTTTGGCCAGGTGGCCTCCGAGGCCTCTGCCGGCCGTCATATTTCCGGAACTGGCGGTCAGTTGGACTTCATTTTCGGTTCCTACAAGTCTAATGGTGGACGCGGCTACATCGCCCTGACCTCAACTGTAACAGGCAAGGACGGCCAGCTTATATCCAGAATCGTGCCCGGCTTGAGCCCCGGGACCATCGTAACCGTTCCCCGTTCCCTGGCCTTCTATATCGTAACTGAATACGGAATTTTCAATACCAAGGGCATGAGCACCTGGGAGCGCGCCGAAGGCATCATCAACCTGGCTCATCCTCAGTTCAGAGACGAACTTATTAAGGACGCTGAGAAGTACAATATCTGGAGAAGAAGCAATAAGATCTAGATCGGTATAGATATCCCAAACAACGAGAGGGTTGCTTATGGCAACCCTCTCGCCTTTATTGATGCATTATTGCATTGCAAGTATTATGAGGGAAGAAGACTATGGA
This sequence comes from uncultured Syntrophomonas sp., assembly GCA_964635975.1. Lineage (GTDB taxonomy): Bacteria > Bacillota > Syntrophomonadia > Syntrophomonadales > Syntrophomonadaceae > UBA5314. The sequence goes on along the minus strand of CAZWPO010000024.1, from coordinate 28,872 downwards.
TGCAAAGTCTTCTTCCCTCTGTTGCTGGTGCACGGTAATTCTATATTAATCCAAAATTAGCTGTTTACTGCTGACGGATTCCATATTTATTCGCCTTGCGCGATATCGTGGAAGTATCAACCTCCAGGATCGAAGCCACTTTATGACAAGAATCGGCTATGGCAAATGTCTTTTCGAGCAGTATCCTCTCCACGCTCTCCACTGCTGATTTCAGCGGCACTATCCTGTTGACGCTGACCGGTTGTCCCGATGCTGAAAAAGCGTTTTCATCGATTCTAAATATATATCCGGGAAGCTGTGTTTGGCCGATGTCTTCGTTGCCGCTCGTTACAATCAGTCTTTCTACCAGGTTTTCAAGCTCCCTGATATTGCCCGGCCAATCATAAAGCATCAATGCTTCTATGGCTTCCTGATCGATTGTTTTTTGCATATTATAACGTTCATTAAAAACACTCATGAAATGCCTTATCAGGTGCGGAATATCTTCTCGCCGATCCCTCAACGCTGGAACATGGATAGGAACGACATTGAGCCGGTAATATAAATCCTCTCTGAATGTTCCGTTTTTAACCATTGTCGCTAGATCTTTATTAGTTATAGATATGATCCTGACGTCGATCTTTATGGTTTGGGTTCCACCAACCCTCATTATCTCTCGTTGCTGAATGGCACGCAGCAGCTTTACCTGCAGGTGAAGCGGGATGTCACCGATCTCGTCTAGAAGTATAGTTCCACCGTTCGCCACTTCGAACAGACCCGGTTTTCCCTGCTTGCGCGCTCCAGTGAAAGCTCCGGATTCGTAGCCGAAGAGTTCCGATTCAAGAAGATTTTCCGGTATTGCTCCACAGTTCAATTTAACAAAAGGTCCATTCACCCGGCTGCTGTTCTTTTGCACTATCTCGCCGATCACTTCTTTGCCAACCCCGGACTCGCCTGAAATCAGAACCGTAGAATCCACGCCCCCGACTTTCATAGCCTGGTATACTATTTTCTCCATTTCCTTATTCTTAAATATGAAATCACTGGAGAGTTTCATTCTCATTTCGTTCATCTGAAACTCGATGTGATGGCGAAGTTCCTCCAACTGCTCGACTTTCTGTTTCAACACGTTCAATTCGCTTACGTCTCGAACACTGGTCACTATGCGGAATATTTCGCCGTTTTCGTCAAACACCGGTGTTGCGCTGACCAGTAAAAGCGTGCCGGTGATAGTCTTTAACGTGGTGGTAACTGGTTTCTTCTGTTCCAACACCATGATTGATGCCGAGCGAGAAAGAATTCCTTTGTCAACCAGTTCATACATGGTCTTGTTTAGAAGATCATCTTCCCCCAGCCCTGTCATCCTGGTTACAGCTTTATTTATCCTTAATGTCAATCCTTTGTTATCTGTAATATATAGGCCATCAAAAGAAGAATTGATGATGGCATCCATCTCTTTGTTGAGTGCTCGAACTGACTCAAGCTCCCTGGCGATAACTTCAACATCGGATACATTATATAAGACTGCGACAGCCCCAATTATCTGATCATTTTTAAAAATAGGGGTTCGATTGGTTATGAATGTCTTGTCTCCTAGATTCACCCTTTTACCGAACTCGGTCTTACCGGTTCGAACGATATTCAGCATCTCACTTTCCGGGACAACTTCGTTGATAAATCGCCCCAGCACATCTGCCCTTTTTAGCCCGGTATTGCTCTCAAGTGCCTTGTTCCAGGTTGTGATCAAACCATTTTCATCGATCGCGATGATAGGATTATAAGTTGAATTGATCATGGTTTCCATCTGATTGGATATGTCCGCGATCATGGAGTTAAGTCCCATCATAAAATCTGACCGGGTTACAAATCCAACCAGATTACCCTGTTCCAAAACCGGATAGCAACCAATGGACGATAGATCCATATCCATGATTTCCATATCAGGCTCCACGCTCATGAAATCATTGGTCATTATACTGCGTACTGGCTTATTCAGGTCGGTCTGCCTGGCAACCGCTCTAACTACGTGCGTACGACTAAATATTCCGAGCAGTTTCCCTTTTTCAACAACAGGCGCACCTTCCAGCTTTTTTTCCACAAGAAGGGCTGCTGCCTGCGAGATACTCATATCAGGCAACAAAACCTGCGGGTCGGTAGTCATTAAATTGCTAATCTTCAAACAGTCTACCCCCTCAAAAAAAGCCTCCTATTTCTAATATTAACCCCCGTGCATATCTCTACTTAATATCAATTATAAGCTTTATATAGATAATATTTAAGTACGCTTCATATATTTCGACGCTTGTCGTTATATTTTCCTTAATACCATTAAATTGAGTACATAAATCTTCTATGGTAAGTCACCGAGTGATAAATAAAGCAGTCAAGGGATGCAATCAGAAGAAGGAATGCTTAGTCCATGTAGAGGAGGCGCGTTGTGATCAACTATAATATTGAGGCAAGCCTTGCGGCCTGCCCATCTTTCTACACAGTGGTCTAGTATTCTGTTAAGCGTATTTTAATCATCTTCACTATGCTTGCTAGCATCGAGTGTAGCAATATTCACAGGTTTCAAAGGTGCAACTGTAGATATAGCATGCTTGTATACCAGTTGCTGCTTCTGGTCAAGCTCTACGACCACAGTGAAGTTGTCAAACCCTTTTACTACACCTTTTATTTGAAAGCCATTAACCAGGAAAATAGTTACAGGCATTTTCTCTTTTCTTACCTGATTCAAAAATGCATCTTGCAGGTTAAACTGGCCTTTACTCATTTACAATAACCCCCATTTCATCTAAATCACATCTATAATAAATTCTACGCACCCGGAAATTGTCCTTCCAGATGATGAAAAATTTTTTCAACAATCATTTCGTTCTTATGCCAATTTTCAATCTTTATCCAATGGATACGCCGGTCCCGCTTGAACCAGGTGAGCTGTCTTTTGGCATAATTCCTCGTTTCTTTTTTTATCTCCCTCACCATCTCATCACGGCTCAACAGTCCTTTTAAGTACCAAATTATTTGCTGATACCCCAGTGCCTGCAATGCATTGGAATCACTCTTGAAATGCCGGTTCATCAAACACTCGACCTCTTCTATCCACCCCCTGTTCAACATATCATCTACCCGTTCTTCGATGCGTTTATACAGATAAGAACGGTCCATATCCAGACCCACTGCTGCCAGATCGTAAGCCCCGGTTCTCTTTTTCTGCTGCAGCGAAAATGGTTTTCCGGTCAATTCGAAAACCTCCAGAGCCCTAATGATTCTCTTCTGGTCGTTGGCGGAAATTTTGCCGGCATAAACCGGATCGATATCTAACAGATGATTATAGGCTTTTTCCAAACCATATTCCCTTATCACATTATTCCACTTATTGCGAACGTTTTGCTTGGATTCCATTGGATAAAACTGATAGTCGTCGACCAGGGCCTGGTAATAGAGACCGGTTCCTCCAACCAGTATGGGCACTTTACCCCTGGCTGCGATCTCATCAATAGCCTTACGGGCCTCTCGCTGGTACCTGGCAACATTATAATCTTCATCTATTTCAGCAACATCTATCAGGTGATGGGAAACCAGTTCTCTCTCCTTGAGATCAGCCTTGGCGGTTCCGATATCCAGTCCACGGTATACCTGCATAGAATCACACGATATTATTTCCCCATTTATTCTAAGGGCAAGTTCTATAGCAGCACCTGTTTTTCCGACCGCTGTCGGACCGACGATGGCAATAAGCCGGAGCAGGATGCTCTCCCTCCTCTCAAAAAATAGCTGCAAGTATATTTAGCAATCACCTGGTATCAATTACTCCAAAACTGATATTATTATGGCGGCTGCCAACTAAGCGCGTAAATCCAAGTCGTTCAAATTCAGCACTACCCTGTCTTTCTTTGAGCACTACCCTTTTCGCCGCCACCCGGCAGGCTTCACTGATAGACTCCAAAGCGACAGGGTTATGGTCGGCAAGGCTGCGCAGAGGCGAAATCGCCTGGCTGTTGAGCAGAGGCCTGCGAAACATAGGATCGAAATAAACGATATCGAAACTGCCATCGGGCAATTTTTTCATATAGTCCAGGTGATCTGCGTTGACAACAGAGATCCTTTTAATCGCTGCCATCATCCACTCCTGTGCGCAGCTATAGTTTTTCATACCCCAATTAATCACGTGAGCTATTCCGGGCGAGGCCTCCAGCCCGACTACTGAACCGAGGGGGAGAAAGTAGGACGCCACTATGCAGTCGGCCCCAAGCCCCATGGTACAATCAAGAAATCTATCATCAGCTTCAAACTGGCAGGCTAGAACCAGGGGATCCATAGTGCCCAGCTTCCGAAAAGCCCCCAGTCTGACCCGGGCCATGCTGGGGTGAAAAAAGAACTTTTCACCCTGGACATGCAAAATTGGTCCGTTATTCTGCCATACAATAATACCATCAGCGTCATAATGCTCCATCATACGCTTCAAGCTCCTACGCTCACGGGGGAAGCAAGGAAATCCGCTGTCTCGCAAGAAATCCTGGAGATCTCGATCAGCTTGTTTATCAGCATGGGAGCTGGTTACAATAATATTCATTGAAGCCTCTTAAACATCCGGTCAAGGTCGGTTTTCGATAGTTTGATCATCGTAGGCCGACCATGGGGGCAAAACCTAAAATCGGGTACGGAAAATAGCTCTTTGACTATTCCCTCGATCTCTTCACGCGGCAAGGGCATACCACTCTTAACCGCTTTTTTGCAGGCCATCATGATGACTGCTTTTTCTTCATAATCACCTGCATCTTCCTCGATATCCGCCAGCTCAAGCAAAACTTCGATCTCTCTACCAGCAAGAATAGCCGGTGCTTCACGTAGCAGCATTGAGTTATGCCCCAGCGGTTCCAACCCGAAACCCAGTTCTCGCAGCCTGCTCTGCTTGCCTTCAATTATTTCCATCTGCCGGGTAGAAAATTCAACTGCCAGGGGAATGAGCAAAACCTGGCCGGGATTTTGCTTTAGATTGTTTTTGATTCTCCAATACATGATCCGTTCGTGAGCGGCGTGCTGGTCAATCAACCATAATTCCCGCTCCATTTCCATAACGATATACGTATCTAGAGATTGTCCTATAATCCGATGCGTTTTCTCATCCGCTGGGTGTGGCAGTTGCGGGTCAGTTAAATCCCATAATGATTTTCTTTCCACATCTTCTTGTATCACTGCTCTGTTCCAGAGCTCTGGAACCGCCTGCGGAAAATCAAACTGAGCTGCAGTATCTTTAACGAACTGACGATGCTGTGCATCCATATTTTCGAAACGTTTCCAATCCGGTGAAACCCGCATACGCCCCAGGGCTTCGCCCAACACTTCAACCATAGTGGAAAAGACCCGTTTCTCGTCCCGGAATCTTACTTCGCTTTTTTGCGGGTGGACATTTACATCTACTTCATCAACTGGCAGAGTGAGATCGAGTATGGCAATCGGCTGCTCGCGGGCTAGAAGCAGGCCTTTATAAGCGGTGTCAAGGGCGCGGTAAAGCATAGGACTCCTGACCGGACGCCGGTTGACGTAAAATATCTGGTTTTTTCGGCTCTGGCGATGAATTTCACTGGAAGAAGTCAAACCCGCAAGCTTGTATGTCCCCTGTTCGCCTTCTACATCAAGCATGTGCTCCAGTATATCGACTCCCCAGATCGAAGCAACCGCATCGCGGAGCGACCCGTTTCCCGCGGTCTTAAAAAAGCTCCGCTTATCATTGCTATATGTGAATGCCACATCCGGCCTGGCCATGGCATAACGGCAAACCAGTTCATATACGTGGTTGCCTTCACTGACCGACGAACGGAGGAACTTTTTTCGCGCCGGGGTATTGTAGAACAAGTCACGTACTATTATCTTACTTCCTGTAGGTGAGGCCTGGGGATGCTTATCAAGCAAACACCCGCCTTCCAGTCTCGCGTAAAAGCCGTTTTGGGCTGCACAGCGTGTATATATCTCCATCCGCGACACTGACAGTATACTGGGTAGTGCCTCGCCCCTGAAACCCATAGTAATAATATTGAATAAATCCTCTTCCCCACTGATCTTGCTGGTTGCATGCCTTAAAAAAGCCATGGGCAGTTCTGCTTCAGATATACCTTCACCATCATCACTAACTTCGATCAAATCTATTCCACCGCCGCCAATACGCACGTCTATACGCTTCGAACCAGCGTCCAGGGAGTTTTCAATCAATTCTTTAACGACTGATGCCGGCCTCTCGACAACTTCGCCGGCAGCAATTTTATTGATCAGCCTTTCATCCAAAAGCTTTATAGGCATTTACAACACAAACTCCTGCCCGGATACAGTCTCGAAAGTAATGAATTTGTCTCTGACTCTATCCTGAAGATATATATAATCATAGCTATTTTTTGACTTCATGTCCTCATAATTGCTGCGCGCTTGCTCGGCGCAGTCAGGGCAGCAAGCTGCAGGTATGGAGATGCAGAATACTGAAAAATGTCGGCCGTTGCGCTGGTCAGCGGAAGAAGATATTTTCCTGAATCCACAGCAGTCTTTGCACATTCTTAAATCCAGGCGCTGGTTCTCATGAATATAGTCGGTATCGTAGAATATGCTGCGGTTTACGGTTTCAAACTCTTTTCCCTGCGACCGGTTGTGCTCAACCACCGCTTCTCTACTCCGAAAGGCATCCAATTGTATTTCAACCATTGATCTGATGTACTTCATGTTATTAGGCGACTCTGTAAACTTGGACGGATTATAATCAGGTTCGCGCAAATTGGAAAAATCGATATCCGCCATCGCCATGATAATACCCATATTAATATAAGGCAGGGCGGTCTCTACTGAATACCCTCCCTCCAAAACTGCGATATCGGGCCGCAACTTCTGGTTGAGAACCGCATAACCCTGGGCCGTAAAACTCATATTGGCCAGCGGGTCGCTATAGTGATTATCCTGACCCGCAGAGTTGATAATGATATCGGGCTTGAACTCATCCAGAATAGGAAGGACCAGGTTATCAAGGATGTAGTGTATCCCTGTGTCAGTAGTCCTCGGATTCATAGGTATATTTAAGGTGGTACCATAAGCCAGCGGCCCTCCCAATTCATCCATGAACCCAGATCCCGGATAAAGTGTCCTTCCGTCTTGGTGAAATGAGATGAACAGCACGTCGGGATCATTCCAGAAGATCTCTTGGGTGCCGTCACCATGATGGACGTCGGTATCAACGATAGCCAGCCTTTTTATCCCATGTTTCTGTCGCAAGTATTCTACCATCACTGCTTCGTTGTTGATGTCACAGAAGCCCCGGTTGCCATGGCAAACCGTCATAGCATGATGTCCTGGAGGCCTGATGATAGCGAAAGCATTCTTTACCTCTTTTTTCATAAAGGCATCTGCCATAACCATTGCAGACCCGGCAGAGACTAGATGCGCTTTTGTGACCCTGTTCTCCACGTCAGGAACGCAAAAATGAACTCTTGATATTTCTTTGGCAGTGGCTACCCGTGGGTGATATTCTCGGATCTCGGGCATATCCATAATGCCCTCCTCAAAGATCTGATCCCGGGTATAGAGGAGCCTTTCCTCTCTTTCAGGATGGGTGGGGCTGATAGCCCAGTCAAAAGCCGGAAAAAATAATACTCCGGTTGGTTTCATTCTGCCACCCCCTCGAATTCATTGATAAAACCTGGCCTGATCTGTATACCTACGTCAAATAGTCTGCCAACCCGGTCCCAGCCTCTGATAACATTGAATTGTTCCTCAAGGTAGTACTCACCCTGTGACGAGTATTCCTCCATTCCCCGTTCCCTGCCAATTTTCTCCAGGTAGTTCAAGGCCATTTTTTTAGCATCCTGCATCTGAAAATTGCTCTGCTGGATAGAGCCATTGTACCCGCCCGGCGAAACGTTATATACTCCTTGCTGTGTATCAACATGCACTTCGACCGCCAGCGTCGGTCTGGCAACAGCTGCGCCTAGTGCATTGGCTACCGGGGAAAAGCGGTGAAGAAGATCCTTAACATCAAGCTTTTGGGCTAACAATGGAATGATTGGAGCTGCAGCAGCACCAATTCCGATTACCTGGTCCAATACAAAGCGGCGTTTATTAAGCACTTCCCATACTTTATAAGCAGGCTCATTCTCCCAAAGGCTGAACATCTGTCTAATGTTTTCTTCCAGCTCGCTTATTACAAGGTGGGCTACGCCCTGGCACAGGGAATCTATCTTCATGTTTAGCATGCCCGCAATTTTCTGCAGCGTATGTTCGGATGCTGAAGGATCTCCAAGTTTTAAATCAGATAAAACGTTAAAGGCATCTGTGACCGTGGGCAGTCGCCCGCCAAAGCATGCTGCCGGTCCCTCTCTAATGGTTCCCAACCTCAGATCGCCCTCTTGCACTATAATCGGGCTGTCTCCGCCCAGAGCTACAGACCTTACTGCAAATGATTTGATGTGAGTCAGATGGCCATCTATGGTGGCACCCCGGGAAGCGTAGAGCGGCTGTCCTCCAATGAGAAGTGATATATCCGAAGTAGTCCCGCCGATATCAAGCACTACTGAATTCCTGGGATCGCCGCTTAATGCCACCGCCCCCATCGTGCTGGCAGCAGGTCCTGAAAACACAGTCTCACAGGGGCGCCGGCGGCTTTCCTCAAGGTTGGTTGTACCGCCATCGGCTTTTAGAATATCTATTTCACATCCGGGGATTCTAGCTAGAATGGCTTTCTCAATTTCATTGGCAAATTTATCCCATTGTTCTCTCATCATTACTGTATAGTAACAGGTAACTGCGCGGCGTGGAAAGTTGAGCCGGCCTGATATTTCGTTGCTGGTACATATCTGCATATCCGGGCCAAGGGATTGAAACATCTCTCTTATCTGAAGCTCGTGGCTATCATTGCGATTGGAAAACTTGCCTGCTATAGCAACTTTCTTTATTCCCTTAGCATCGATATCTTCAATTGCCTTCTGGATTTCCTTTTTGTCTATCTTTTCTATCTCTCGGCCCCTGAAGTCTATGCTTCCCTTTAAAAAATAAGTATCGTCACCGAACTGATAGGTAGTATACGGCAGCCCGCTGCCTGGTATTAGCAAAAGCGCTGTCCTCTCTCCTCGCCCGGTAGCAAGCAGATTCGTAACCAGGGTAGTGCTGAGAACCACCCGCCGTATATCCTCCCCCCTGGCCGACATGAGAAGCTCATCTAAAACTTCCAGGAGTGTATTCTGCAGATCGCTTTCATCTGTTGGCTTCTTGATGCTATGCTGAACAGAACCATTTGAAAAAAGCACTCCATCCGTAAATGTCCCCCCGACATCAATTCCAATCAACACATTTATCACCCCCACAAATAATCCTGTCCTTAGCAACGTCTGAGCATGTGCCCCCTAAACGGAATAGACCAGTATCAGAACATTTCTTTCCACTTATATAGTATGTCCAAAGCCTCGCGGGGACTGAGATTATCTATATTAAGCTTGCGAAGAGCCTCCAGGAGCAAACTTTCGTTGGAAAAAAGCAGGGGCTGCTCAATCAAGCGTAATTTTCCTCTTAGACCTTCCGAGTTCTCTAGCTCATTCAGAATTTCTTGAGCTCTCGAAATGACAGTAGACGGAATGCCAGACAACTGCGCCACATAAAGTCCGTAACTCTTATCTGCTTTTCCGGGCAGCACTTTCTTTAAAAAAATTACATCTTCTCCTGTCTCTTTAACAGAAACCGACAGATTGTAGATTCCGTAACGGGTATCTTCAAGATGTGTCAATTCGTGATAATGGGTGGCAAAAAGGGTTTTAGCGCCTATTTTTTCGGCAGTATATTCGCTGACCGCCTGGGCTACGCTCAAACCATCAAAGGTGCTGGTGCCGCGCCCTATTTCGTCTAATATAACAAAGCTTTTTGAAGTTGCGTTATTGAGAATATTTGCTACCTCGAGCATTTCAACCATAAAAGTGCTTTGCCCGCCGGCAAGATCATCGGCAGCTCCTACGCGTGTGAATACTCGGTCCACCAGGCCGATACGCGCCTTTTGTGCGGGTATGTAGCTTCCCATCTGCGCCATCAGTATCAGCAGGGCATTTTGTCTCATAAAAGTGCTTTTCCCGCCCATATTGGGTCCAGTGATAACTGCAAAACGCTGTTCTTCCAGATTCATATGCAGGTCATTCGGGACAAAACGCAGGTCTCCCAAGGATTTTTCAACTACCGGATGCCGGCCGCCGCTTATTTCTATATCTCCGCTGTCATCGATCTGCGGCCTGATGTAATCATTGAGAAAAGCCACTTCAGCCAGAGAACATAGCGTGTCCAGCTCTGCAACAGCTCGGGCGGTGCTCAATATACGTTCAATGTATTGCGCCAGCAGGGATCTGATCCGGTTAAACTCTTCAAACTCCATTATAAAAAGCTTGTCCCTGGCCCCTAAGATTTTTACCTCATAGTTTTTTAACTCTTCGTTAATAAAACGCTCGGTATTGACCAGTGTCTGTCGGCGATGATAATCGGGCGGCGCCATCCCCAGGTTTGACTTGCTTATTTCGATGAAATATCCAAATACCTTATTGAAACCGACCTTCAGATATTTGATGCCGGTACGCTGTTTTTCTCTGTTTTCAAAATCTATCAGCCAGTTGGATCCTTGCCTGGTAATTCCTCGCAATTCATCTATTTCTTCATTAAACCCGCTTCGGATAACATCCCCTTCCCGGGCTGAGAGCGGTGCGTCGTCGCTGATAGCCGCATCGAGCAGTTGATGAAGGTCGGCCAGAACATCCATGTTTCCCCCATTAACAAGCAGTTCTGCCGCGCATCCACGCAGCAGATCCTCTATCGACGGAAGCACCGCGCTTGAATTCTTAAACGCCACCAGATCACGCGGATTAGCAGTCTGATTAGCAATGCGGGCAGCCAGGCGTTCCAGGTCGTATATCTGCCCGAGCTGCCGGTTTAAATGCTTCCTGAGCGTAATATTTTCTTTCAACTCGGCAACCGCGTCCAGGCGCATCTCGATCCTATCTATGTCTTTCAGCGGCTGTTCCAGCCACTGGCGAAGCATCCTTTTACCCATGGCTGTGGAACACTGGTCCATTATCGCCAGCAGGGATCCTTCCCGCTTCCCCTCCCTGATAGTGGATGTCAATTCTAGATTGCGCCTGGTGGCCGTATCCATCTCCAGGAATTCATTTAGACTATAGACCCCGGGAGTCTTGATATGCGACAGGTTTCCCTTCTGGGTATCCTGTAAGAAATATATAAGAAGGGCCGCCGCTCGCAGACCCGGCGAATCATCTTTGATCCCAAATCCCTCCAGTGATAGGACTTTGAAATGATGGGTCAGTATCCGTCTAGACTCTTCATAACTTAAATCCGGCACATTCTGCCCACTTATCAGCGCACCCCAACGCTTTTTTTCCCCGCTGAACAGCTCAGGGTCCTCTATCCATTCTGGCAACAGACACTCAGCCGGGCGCAGTCTTTGCATCTCACTCTCCAGCATGGCCGAAGCTCTCTCACCCGCCAGTTCTGTCAATTTAAACTCGCCGGTCGATATGTCGGTGTAAGCAAGACCTATCACATTCCGGTCTTGAACCACCGCGGCCAGATAATTGTTGCGATTTTCATCCAACAAAAAATCTTCCGTTACAGTTCCCGGTGTAATTATTCGGGTCACCTCTCGCTTGACCAGACCTTTGGCAAGAGCTGGATCTTCAACCTGTTCGCATATAGCCACGCGAAAACCGCGGTTGATCAAACGGGCGATGTAATTATCCGCTGAGTGAAAAGGCACTCCGCACATAGGTATCTTGCCATCTCCACCTTCACGGCCCGTTAGCACGATCTCCAGTTCTTTGGAAGCTGTTTGGGCATCCTCAAAAAACATCTCATAAAAGTCGCCCAGGCGAAAAAACAGGATAGCATCCTGGTGCCTGTTTTTTATCTCCAGATATTGTTCTATCATAGGAGTCAATCGTGCCACTTACTTCTTCCCTTCATGCGTTCTGGTACAAACTTATAATATTCGTTTTATCCCGCAGAAAATCCTTCCCCATCCCGTATAACCGGATTTTCATACAAGGAATATCTAGAATCGATTATATTGTTTGACTTTAGATCTGCCGCTATATATAATTCATATGAATATGTGTTCATATGTAGGGGGTTTATTTAATGACTGGCTATTTTGAAGACCGGTGTGAAATACATTGTATTAATGAGGACAAAGTAAATACTGTTAAGGAGAAAATGCTCTCTTTAAATGAAGTCCAGATGCTTGGAGAACTGTTTAAGACCATGGGGGATCCAACCCGTCTGCGTCTTATATATGCCCTTATGAATGCTGAATTGTGTGTATGTGATCTGTCTGCGGTCATTGGAGTTTCCGAATCGGCAGTGTCTCATCAGCTCCGGATACTGAGGCATCAGCAGTTGGTTAAATACCGCCGCCATGGCAAGATGCTGTATTACAGTCTCAAGGATGATCATATCGCCACATTGATAATCCAGGGTATCGATCATGTCAGAGAATAGGATGAGAAAGGATCATTAAAACAATGATTATTCGCCTGGATGAACAACGGGAAAAAATGATGCTTATTTTGCCGGACCTGGCTCAAAATGACTATAAAGCTGTTTTGGACGCCCTGTCATCCATGCCGGGAATCACTGATGTATCTTGGGATGCATACGGTAAAAATCTTGAGATATACTTCAATCCAATTCTATTGGATTCAAAAAGCATCGACTCATACCTGGACGAACTGGGATTTTTAAAAAAAGCAACCGGCGATGATGGGGCAACACATCAAAGCATACTCCGTCTGGAAGGCCTGGACTGCGCAGATTGTGCTGCCAAGCTGGAAAAACGAATATCCATGCTACCCGGAGTCGAATCGGTCAACGTAAACTACGGAGCTGCAAAAATGCAGGTGATACATCAAAATCCCCTCCCGGAAATCATCTCTGCCGCCAGGAACATGGGATATCATGCCTGGTCTGAAAGCGATCCAACTGACGAGTATCATTCTTCCCCCTTCTGGCTCAACAATAAATATGCTCTGTCCACCTTTTTCAGCGCTGGCTTTTTAGCTCTGGCCATCTTGCTGCAGGTTTGTGAGGCGCCTCTTATCTACGTAAAAAACGCTTACGTCCTAGGCATATTGACCGGAGCGTATCTTCCCGCGCGGGCAGGAATAGCGGTCCTCCTGGGCGCCCGAGAGTTAGATATGAATGTGCTGATGACCCTGGCTGCCTTTGGAGCCATGGCTATCGGGCAGTGGCAGGAAGGCGCGGTGGTGGTCCTGCTCTTTTCCCTCGGCAATGCCCTACAGGCATATACCATGGACAAAACCAGGAAATCGATACGCAGCCTCATGGACTTGAGCCCTGATCATGCCCTGGTAAGGAGGAACGGCCAGGAATCTTTGATAGCCTCCAGAGACATCATGGTCGGTGATACCGTAATCGTCCATCCTGGAGAACGCATCCCCATGGACGGGATCATCGTCAAAGGCACAACCTCGATCGACCAGTCTCCTATCACCGGCGAATCGGCCCCAGTTGATAAAGATACTGGGGACCGAGTATTCGCTGGCACTCTAAATACGTATGGGTCAATAGAATTCCTGGTGGAAAAGAGTTCTTCAGACTCCACTATCCAAAAAATAATCCATCTGGTAGAAGAAGCCCAGGGGGAAAAAGCGCCATCCCAGCAATTGGTGGACCGATTTTCCCGGTATTATACCCCCATCGTCATCGCATCAGCAGTTCTTGTGGCAGTCATCCCCAGCTTATTCTTCCATCAAGCATTCGAGCACTGGTTTTATCAAGCGCTGGGCATGCTCCTGGTAGCCTGTCCCTGTGCCCTTGTGATCTCAACACCGGTATCCATCGTTTCAGCTATCGGCAGCGCCGCCCGTCAAGGAGTACTTATAAAAGGAGGAGCTCCCCTTGAATTAAGCGGGCAGCTCTCAGTGATAGTATTCGATAAGACCGGTACGCTCACGCTGGGTCGGCCCCGGGTCACCCATATTCATTCGATCCTGCCGGGCCAGGAGGAGATGGTTCTCAAGATAGCCGCCTCGGTTGAACTCCGTTCCGAGCACCCCCTGGCCAAAAGTATAGTAGAACACAGCCGAAGCCAGGGACTGGACTTTTACCCGGTAGAAAACTTTCAGGCTATCAGTGGTATGGGCGCGCGCGCTCTAATCGAGAACAGTGAGTACCTGATAGGAAATCCCAGGCTGCTGCTTGAGCAGGGTTATGAGATAAATTTGGTGAAAGACAGGTGCGACTTGCTTGAGGAGCATGGCAATACCATAATATTGCTGGCTGATAGCGAGAAGATTCTGGGCATTCTGGCAGTATCCGATCAGCTTCGCCCCCACGCCCGGGAAGCAGTACAGAGCTTAAAATGCCTGGGCATTGAAAAGACAGTTATGCTGACCGGGGACAATCCCAGGGTTGCTGCTGTAATCGCAAGGCACGCCGGGGTTGATGAGTTCCAGGCAGGCTTGCTTCCCGAGGAGAAAGTTTCAGCTATCCGGGCATTGATGGCTCGCTTTGGAAAAGCAGGCATGGTTGGCGACGGTATTAATGATGCACCTGCTCTTGCGGCGTCCAGTCTAGGTATTGCCATGGGAGTTGCTGGCACTGATGCGGCACTCGAGACTGCTGATATAACATTGATGGCTGACGACCTTTCCAAACTGTCTTTCACTGTTCAATTAGGCCGTAGAACCCTGAGAACTATCAAGCAGAACATCGCGTTTTCTCTTATCTTTAAAGCCGCTATCCTGCTGCTCGTGATTCCCGGATGGCTGACCCTTTGGTTGGCTGTCTTTGGCGATATGGGCACATCTCTCATCGTAACCCTGAACGGCTTGCGTTTGCTAAAAAATAATTGAGTCGACTTTTTCTAATTTTTTCGTTACTGGTAGAGGTAATCTAAGATAGAAAACATAAGTCAACAGCGTTCGGTTTTTTTGACGATCTGACGAGGAGAGTGGAACTCTCCTCGTGTATTCAACTAGGAGTTGCATCCACCACAACAGGAAGTGCAATCAGATCCACAGGAATCCCCTGTTAGGGTCTGGTTTATTGTAAAGTATACGGCCTGCATCAGATTATCAAGCTTATCCTGCGCATCTATCAGCTCCTTGACCACATCATTGGCTTGAAGCTGTTGCTCCATTATGTTCAGATGGTTTTCTTCGGCTTCGCTGATAAAAAGGCTGTCTTCGATCTTATGCTGCATCTGTGTACGAGCATCCTGGTAGCGCATCATCAGATCATAGGCTGTCTTATCCATCATCAATCGGTTCTGAGCTGCCTTGATGCCTTCGACTGCTTCTGACTGGGCGATAGCCAAACCCAGTTCATATGCCATTTTTACGATTTCCTCTGTTGTCATTGTATTTCCTCCTTAATCTAAATCAATTCTCCAAACATGGAGAAGGTCCTCGCTTCTGTAATTCTAACATTTATTACTTTCCCAGTTAAATCACTGGGGGCTGAAAATATCACGATCCGGTTGGTTCTCGTTCGCCCGGTTAATTTTTCAGGATTGGTCTTGCTGGGCCCTTCTACCAGAATCTCCTGGACCTGACCCTCGAGTTGACGGTTGATCTCAGTAGCGATCTGGTATTGGACATCGTTTAATTTGAGCAGGCGTTTTCTTTTTTCATCCAGCTCAAGGTGTTCTTGCATTTGAGCAGCTTTGGTCCCGCTCCGGGGCGAATACATAAATGTAAAGGCCGCATCAAAACGGACTTTTTCCACCATATCCAGTGTGTCTAAAAAGTCGTTATCTGTTTCTCCCGGAAAGCCAACTATAAGATCTGTAGTGATAGCCACCCCGGGGATACGTTCCCTGATGCGATTGGTCAATTCCAGATAATGCTCTCGGGTATACGCCCGGTTCATCTTTTCAAGAATCGAATTGCTTCCTGCCTGCAAAGGCACATGCACATGCTCGCAAACTTTATCCAGGACAGCAATAGCATCGATAAGTTTCTCAGACATATCTTTAGGATGTGAAGTGGTGAAACGAATCCTTTCGATTCCCGCCACATGGTTGACCAGTTCCAACAAATCGGCAAAATCCACATTTTTTTCAAGTCCGCGTCCATAGGAATTTACGTTTTGGCCCAGCAGAGTCACTTCTTTATAACCCTGATCGCGAAGATGATATATCTCCGCCATGATGTCATGCGGCTGGCGGCTTCTCTCCCGGCCCCTGGTAAACGGCACTATACAATAACTGCAGTAATTATTACAACCATACATGATGTTTACGAAAGCGCTTAGTCCCGGCTTGCGAACTACTGGTAGATTCTCCCTGACTTCGCCTTCGATATCATATATGCTTGATACGGCTTTTTGTCCAGTTAGAGCCTCTTCAATCAACATAGGCAATTCGTGAATATTATGGGTGCCAAAAATCACATCAACACCAAGTTTTTTCAGCGTCTGCCTGGCCTCAGGAATCTGTGCCATGCATCCACCTACTGCTATCAACAGGTCTGGCTGGCTGCGTTTCAAATTTTTTAGTTCTCCAAGCTTCCCAAAAACTTTATTCTCAGCAGAATGTCTTACTCCGCAGGTATTCATAACTATCAGCCCGACATTCTTTGAGCCGGTGCCTTCGCTATAGCCGGCCGCTTCCAAAAGGCCGGCTATGGTTTCAGAATCCCTCACATTCATCTGGCAGCCGTAAGTCAACAGCAGGTATTTCATATTTGGTATTTTCTTCTCTTTTTTATCTGTGCCCATGCAAATATTGACCTCTTTCAATAACTATTCTTCCGGGCTGGTTTTTTACTTAACTTTATAGCCGACAAAGAAAAAACCTCCTCTACATCCTGGCGTAGGTGGAGGTCTAAAGAGCCAGTACATCATAACTGGCACCGTTTATCCACAGGAATCAGGCTAAAATCTCATTAATTATATTCATAACATCCTCATTCATGATCCCGCCAGCAAATTTAGGCGCACCATTTATCAATGTAACCGGATAGGGATAACCCATTTGTAAGACCTGCCCCATAAGCGGGTAATTATCCAGACCTACTTTATCTACATCAACAAAGTTAACTTCTACTTTTGCGCCATATTTTTCTTTTAGCTCGCTGGAGAGCTTTTCGGTTTCAGCTTCCCAATCAGTGGCTGATCCGCAGGTATTTGATACCGAACAGCCGCTGCAATTGCATCCGCCTGTGGGAGCAGTTCCTTGCAGTATTTCAACTAATACTTTTTCAATCTTGTCAGACATTATTTTCCTCCCTTTCTATGAGAGGAGAAAACCTATGCTAATAGTTCATCAATGCTGGTTTTTATATCGTCTCCTAGAATTCCGCCCGCAAATTTGGGCTGCCCATTTATCAGGGTAATAGGATACGGATAACCCATTTCCAGAATCCTGGCCAGTACCGGGTAGCTTCCCAGCCCGACTTTATCCACATCTACCAGTTTAACCTCTACTTTATCGCCAAAACTGGCTTTAAGTTGATCAGATAACTTCTGGGTCTCCGCCTCCCAATCGGCAGCTGATCCACAGCTGTCGGCTACCGAGCAGCCGCTGCAGCTTCAACCACCACCTGCGGGCTGAGTCCCTTGCAGGATCTCGACCAATACCTTTTCATTACTATCAGCCATAATGTTTCCTCCTTATTCGCAGCTAAATGTTATATGCCATATTTGGATAATATCAATAAACCTTAGTTAAAACAATGATTATTCTGGAATTAAGTTCAAAAGGATATAACTCAAATCCGGTCAAGAATGCTGGTATAGGTTTCTTTATCCTCAATATCGTTAAATCCCTTCTCCAGACTGCTGTGAATAGTATGCAGCAAGGCCTGGGATTCGAGACATAAGCGGCGATGTTTGGTAAATTCACAGCCGCTGGCTAAATTTTTGAGCTCTTCATCAAGCTTTTCAAGCTCCTGCAATATACCCTGAAGCCTTCGCTTTGACCTCATTTATTTACCTCCCATGCTTGATGTTTAGTTTTTATTCTTCCCAGTATTAAAGTAATTAAAATGATTTTCAATTTAATTACAACAATTTAATGATCTTATCATGGGTTTACGTGTTAGCTATCAATTACTATTTTCGAACGGTTTAAAAACGAGCTTCACCATTACGTATACCAAGTTCTTGCTAGTGCTTTTTGTGCCCATTTGACCCCCCCGTAGTAATTTTTATATATAAACGTCTGGTTGGTCCAATAATCTGGTAAAATATTAATGCAAATGATTTGCATTTGCGTTTTGGAGGTATACATGGGAAATTTGGATGGTTTAAAGCAGCAGTTGCAATCCCGTTGCCAAAAGGTTACTCGCCACCGTTTAGCTATACTGTCTATACTTGAAGCAAGTAAAACGCCCTTAAGCGCGGAAGACATATACCGGCAGCTCAATAATTCCAGTTTCCGAATCAACCTCTCTACGATCTATCGTAATTTAGAGCGCATGCTGGCCGATAAGCTGATAGTAAAGCAGGGCACTATCAACCACAGGCTGCAATATTCATTCAGGCGAGATACTCATTCTCATCATGTTATCTGTCTGAAGTGCAATAAAATGATTCCCATTGAGGAGTGCCCGTTGGATTTCTTTGCCCGCCAGCTCATTAAGGACGAAGGCTTTTTTCTGACCGACCATCATATTGAATTGTATGGTTACTGCAGGGAATGCCGCGTTTTGAATAAGGAGGATGAAAATGAATAGAATGCTCATCTCTGTCTTGCTGATGTCGATGCTGATCTTACCTGGCTGCCAATCAGGCAGTTCCAATACTACCGGCAGCACTTCAAGCCGCCCATTTGTTGTTGTTACATCTTTCTATCCCCTGTATGTAACAGCATTAAACGTGACCCTGGATGTCCCCGGTGTAGAACTGGTCAACATGACCCCTCCCTCTACCACCGGATGTCTACATGATTACCAGCTTACTCCTGAGGATCTCAAAACCCTGCACCGTGCTGATGCCTTCATTGTCAACGGTGCAGGTATGGAATCGTTTCTGGACAAAGTAGTCAAAGAACTTCCAGATCTTAAAATTATCTCTGCCGCTGAAGGCTTCCTTCTGCTCAAAGACTCGGATGGAGAAGAAAATCCCCATATCTGGGTAAGCATCGACGGTGCTATCGCAGAAACAAAGACCATTACTGCCGGTCTTGCTTCGCTGGACGCATCTCGGGCTGACTTGTATCGCCAAAATCAAAACGCCTATGTATCAAAATTGGAGAGCCTCAGAGATGAAATGAAGAAAGGACTGTCTGACCTAGACGACCGTAACATAGTGACTTTTCACGAAGCCTTCCCCTACTTTGCCCGGGACTTTAATTTAAACATAGTGGCGGTGCTTCAGGAAGAGCCTGATTCAGAGCCATCCCCGCAGGATATCAGAGAAATCGTCGACAAAATCAGGGCGACTCGGACCAGAGTATTGTTTACCGAACCCCAGTACCCTGGCACCTCTGCCCAGGTCATAGCCAGGGAGACAGGTGCCCAAATATTTGAACTCGATCCTGCGGTCACCGGACCTGCCGATGCTGACGCGTACATCAATATCATGAAAAAGAATTTGCAGACCCTTAAGGAGGCCTTACAGTAATGTCTCAACCTTTCAGCCATCACCCCGATTCATCACCCAGAGGATCAGCGTGCGGTCTATGCTGCACGATGGTTGAAGATTTCACGGTGATAAGGGGTAATCGCCCGATTATCGAAAAGGTAAACCTGCATATTCATTGCGGAGAAATCACAGCGCTGGTGGGACCGAACGGCTCAGGCAAATCAACTCTCTTAAAAGCGATATTAGGTGAGCTGCCCCACAGCGGTTCCCTGAAATACCTTGATGCCAGCGGCCAGCGTAGCGGTAAGCCCCGCATAGGCTATGTTCCCCAAAGGCTGGACTTTGATATGAACTCGCCTGTCAGTGTTTTAGATCTGATCCATGCCAGTCATTTCAAACGCCCGGTATGGCTTTTCTCCCCGCCTGATCTAAGAAATCAAGCTGCGGCTATTCTCGCTCGCGTACAGGCCGAACATCTGGTTGACCGCCGTCTTGGGGCTCTTTCGGGCGGTGAACTGCAAAGAGTTCTTCTGGCACTGGCG
This sequence comes from uncultured Syntrophomonas sp., assembly GCA_964635975.1. Taxonomy (GTDB): domain Bacteria; phylum Bacillota; class Syntrophomonadia; order Syntrophomonadales; family Syntrophomonadaceae; genus UBA5314. Next base: position 8,785 of record CAZWPO010000024.1, on the reverse strand, counting down.
CTTGACCCATTACCCGATCTGTTATTACTTGACGAACCCATCTCCGGTATTGATTTCAGAGGTATGCAGCGCTTCTATACGATGGTGTCCGAACTTAGAAAAAATTATGATCTTTCCATTATACTCGTATCACACGATTTACACTCCATAGCTAAACTTGCTGATCGGGTCGTCTACCTGAATCGGACCGTACAATGTATAGGCAATCCAGATGAAGTCCTTTACCAGATGGGTTTTGGTCCTGTTCCACCATCTTCAGCTACCAGGCTTATCAACATACCTGACAATCTAGTATAAGGGGGATTACTGATTGCTCGAAACTTCATTTATCGGCACAATGCTCCCCTTCCAATGGGCGCAGTTCAGTTTTATGCAAAACGCCCTTCTGGCTGTTCTCATCACCGTGCCCTTGTTCACTTTACTGGGCACCATGGTGGTAAACAACCGGATGGCTTTCTTTTCTGATACTCTGGGACACTCAGCATTGACGGGCATAGCAATCGGGGTTCTGGCCGGTATTGCCAATCCGATCTGGTCAATGTTGATTTTTGCCGCTTTTATGGCTTTAAGTATCATATATATCAAAAACCATACCGGTGCGGCAACTGATACCATACTGGGCGTTTTCTCAGCTACTGCCATCGCTCTCGGTATTGCCATATTGTCTAAAGGAGGAGGATTCGCCAGGTATACCCGTTACTTGATAGGTGACCTTCTGAGCATAACACCGTTTGAGATAACCGCGCTGTTCTGCGTCCTGATAGTTACAGTTCTACTGCTTGCCATCTCTTTCAACCAGTTGCTGATGGTGAGTATAAATCCTTCACTGGCTAGCAGCCGCGGAGTAAATGTACGCCTGATAGAAGTTGAGTTCGCATTGATACTCGCCATGGTCGTCACCGTATCCATTCAATGGATCGGTATCTTGATAATAAACTCCCTCCTGGTTCTTCCAGCCGCCGCTGCACGCAATTGGAGCAGGAATATGCGCTCCTACCACCTGTTTACCTTGCTTATTTCATTATTATGTGGGATAACGGGTCTGATTTTATCCTTCTACTTGAATATGGCCACCGGGGCGACTATTGTATTGCTGACTGCAATAGTCTACGTTGGCAGTCTGTTTGTCAAAATCCAATAACGTTTCTTTCATGGCCAATCTTTTATTTATAGCAGTTTGGCTTTTTTTCTCAAAAAATTTTATCGCAGATAATGACGAAATATTAACATAAAGTTACAATGTTAATTAGACATTGGCGTACATTGTAGAATCCAGACTTTAATAAACGATAAATACTCTAAGGCGCAAATCATTAATTTTATTTTAATTCGGGGGAATATGCCATGAAATGGAATTTTAGACGCAATTCACTTCTCATTTTCGGATTTATTTTTACATCTTTCATATTTCTCGCCCCGGGTTCGAACGCGTATGCTGATGATATATTGCTCGGTTCATTTCAACTTTCTTTGGACAATGCAGTGACGCCTTATAATGCCCAGAATGCTGCACGAGCCCTGGAGCTTATCAACGGCACAGTTATCAGCCCGGGTGAAGAGTTCTCCTATAATGACACAGTTGGGATGAGAACATCCGCCAAAGGTTTCATCTCTGGTATGATTTCCAGCACCTCCCCCTCAGCTGAATACCGGCAGGGCGGCGGGGTCTGCATGACCTCCAGTTGCCTGCACCAGGCGGTTCTAGCGGCGGGGTTGGAGGTAGTGGAGAGGCATAACCACGCGCGCCGTACAAGCTACCTGGCTCTCGGCGATGATGCGGCCGTATGGTATGGAGTAGCTGATTATAGATTCATCAACAATACCAATCAGGATGTGTATATCGACGGACGGGTTATCGATGGGAACATGTGGATAGGCATCAAGAGCGCACGTTCGATTTACAACAGTACACTGCCTGCCCATGGTGCGGCTCTTTTAATCGACGGAAACAAACTTAACAGCTACGGCCCTCTTTACATCGAGAACGGCACCTCCCTCATCCCGGTGGAGATGATGAACAATGGGATGCCCATCTGGGCTGATTGGAAACCTGGAAATGCACAGTTCAATGTCTACTGGGGCTTCGAGATCGTACCCATGGAGATAGACAAAAATACAACTACTCTATACGGTCAAACCTACACTCTTCCAGTGCCGGTAAGGATGATCAACAGCCAGCCTTATATCCCTGTCCAGATGCTTTCCGAACTGGCCGGCTACTCACTGGCATGGGATGAAACCAACCGCTACGTTCTCATGGATAAAATATAGAGTTCAATCCCGATTAAATATTTTTCCAATTTTTCCGATAATAACAACATATAACTTTGCACTTTAAATTAGTGGTCTAACTATATTGCACCACTTATTTTTTTATCGGTGCAGAATAAGGGGAGTTATCTATGAAGTTTTTTATTTTAAACGGGCCTACAGCTTCAGGCAAAACCGCTATAATGGAATATCTGCTCATTGAAAATAACGATTATCTGGAACCGATCATCTCCTTTACTACCCGCCAGCCCCGTACCAGCGAGCGTCACGGCAGAGAATATTATTTTATTTCCCCGGATGACTATGTAAACCTGCGTAAAGATAACCGCATCATCGAAGAGTCAAAATATCTGGACTGGCATTATGGAGTAACGACCGGTGAATTAGATAGGGTCGAAAGCACCCGCAAGAACGGCATTGCGATAATGAACCTTTATGGTATTCGGAAAATGAAACGTGCTGTAGGTTATCAAAAGGTTATCAGTATTTTCGTTTATCGTGATCTGAGCGAGATCATCAGATCAATGAAAGATCTTAACGTCAGCGAAAACGAAATAAACCACCGGATCAATAATGCAAAGCAGGAGATGCGAGAGATAAGCGGCTGTGATCACGTTATATACAATACCGGTTCACTGGCAGAAGCCACCGCTCAATTGGTAGCGATAATCAAGAATGAGATCAATTCACGTCCAACGGAGCGCGATATACTCCCAGGTCAGAAGTATAGACATTTTTCCGGTGAATCGTGCGAAATCATCACTGAGCTGGCTGAGCACAGCGAAACAGTAAGCCCTATGGTAGTATACCGCAGCCTGAAAACAGGCCTGTTATATACCAGGCCTTATGAACTGTTCTGCGGGAAAAAACAGATGCCTCCCAATCGGGGAGGCGCTATGGTTAATCGTTTCGAATTGATTGATTAGCCGTTCGTTGACTTATCCACATCATATGGATTATTCATTAACTCGCTAAATATTGACCTGCTTACGGCAGGTAGTCTACGCGGACCGGAGCGAATACTTCTATAGCCAGAGAATCCTCCAGGATATCCGCACTGTGTTCGACATCTCCGGGAATCGCCCAGCTGTTTCCCGGCAGGATATCATAAGGCTGGTCGGCAATATAAAGAGTTATGTGCCCGGAAACCAGGTAGCCCACCTGCTCCTCCGGGTGCTTGTGTCTGGGCAGAGTCCTCCCTTTTGACAACCTAAACTCGGTCAAAAGAGCCTTATCTCCCCAAACCAGTGTCTTTCTATAAATGCCCTCCAACACTTCCAAATAGCCAGTTTCATCTGCTGTATATATCATTTTCTTCCTCCTTTATTATCTTGCTACTCGCCCGGGAAAGTGATAGTAGCCGATCCCGTCTGCTGATCCCAGTTGACTTCACAACCAAGCGTCTCGGATACAAAACGGGCAGGAAGCATGGTCCTTCCCGGCGGCACACTAATAGGAATAACTTTCGGATTTCCCGGGTCTATCATTACTCTATTCCCATTGACGAGTGCATCGTTTTTCCCAATCCAGAGCTCGATTTTCTTTTCCTTTAAACTTATAGTTACCTTCTGAGCCGAAGCATCCCACAAAAGAACGGCACCCATAGGTTCAGTTAAATATCTAATAGGAAGCAGTGTTCTCCCCTCTTGAACAATTGGAGCGGCATCCATTTGCAGAGTCTGCCCATTAACCAGGTAGTTTTTGTCGCCCAGTTTCAGCTTTATGATATTTTTTGCCTGTAGATTTGTTCCTGCCAACCCAGTGAAGTTGGTCGTGCTTTGCCCGGGGGTGGTGACGTTATATTCATTTGAATAATCAGAATAATATTTATTGCTATCATACGGATAGGTGGTCCACGACCTGATGCGGTATAAATACTGGGTTCCAGGCACAAGCAAAGGATCTATATGCTCTCTTGAACCGCCGCTCACGGTGGCCACCTCGGCATAATTCTGCCCGGCTTTTTTACGCTCAATCGAAAATCCTCCATAGCTGTCTGAAGAGGACCAGGCAAGTCTATTCTGCGTTCCAGAAACTGACTGTACTGTTAAAGATGTGGGACCGGGGGGGCCCGTATATGTGTCAATGGGATCGAAAGATTTTTCACCCAGAGCATTGACAGCGCTTATTTGGAAGTGATACGCGGTCATTGGATTCAAGCTGTCAATCAGGTAGCTGGTCTGATTAGCAGGTACTACATAATTCTCTGCAACTGTCCATGTATGCGTCATAATTGATTGGCATCCCCCGCGATCAATTCTGAAATAATCTTCATTATCCGAATTGTCTTCCCAGCTCAGCATAATGGAGTTCGACCCTTGAGCCAGTGGAGGGTTAAACTCGGGTGTCTCCGGGAGATCATCTGGAAGCACGATGTCGACCTCATTGGAAACACCTGCCCCACCGGCATTATAGGCTATGACCCGGTATGTAAATTTAACATTTCTCTCCATATGGAGAGCATCTTCATCAAATTTGACACTGTTAGTGGGCAGCTCAGCGACAAGCTTGAATGCTTGCCCTTCCTGCTTTCTCTGCACTACATATTTATTTTCGTTATCCGCAATATCCACCCAGAACAAGCGAAGCACCCAATGCCCCATATCCCACAGAGCTTTAGCCCTCAGGGCTTCAGGAGGGCTGGGTGAAGCTACTTCCGACTTGACGGTTACCCACGCTTCATTGCTGTAGGCGGACTCTTTAGTCGAATTGAACGCCTTTACCCGGTAGCTGTATGTTTCTGAGGGGAAAACCGCATAAGTGGAGAGCTCACTTTGCTCGTATGACGTGGTATTAGCAGACACGTAATCTATCTCAAAGTATATGTCATCGCTTCCCGATGCTCTCTCGATCTTAAATCCGGACTCATTGCTGGAGTTATCGTTCCATTGCAGAACAATTTTACCAACTTCAGGTGATTGCGCAGTTAAATTGCTGGGAGCGTTGATTGTTGTATATATATTTGAAATGTTTTTTTCTGGAGTAATAAAATTACTGGGATCAATACTTTTTCCTGACAAAGTAATAGCCTCAACCAGGCCTGAAAAGAAAAGCGAGCAAATTACTAACACACACACCACATATTTACGCTTAATGGGCACGTTACTCCTCCATTCGCAAAGATCATTAAAAATCCCTTATTATTATTCCATAGTTTACCATGGGCTTCGCCCGGTTTTCAATAATAGCTATCTGCAAACGCCAAGAAGGACTGTAAAAACACTTAGTTAGTTGGAAGTACATCAAATTCCGAGGACAAATCTCCCCGCACGCAACAATTTGTTCATCAGGCTTGACTGGACTCCGATCGCTTTTTCGGGACAAAAAGAAAAACAATAATAACACCTGCAGCATTTTTCCATTAGGATTTCAGGCGCATCACCAGCAGGCGCAATTGCATCTGCTGGACATGCCAGGATGCACCAGCCGCAATTTGTGCATCTGTTCCAATTTATGGCCGGATCCACATAGGTGTGGCGCACAAAAATGCTGTCTTCTTTTTTGGGAAGCTCCTCTCCGGTTATAATGCCATGGAATATAGCCGGCTTGATATCCCCCAAAACTTCTATCTCTTTAAAACTATCAATGATTTTTCTTTGCCTGGCACAAAGCAGGGTGCTTATATCTTCTGGTGAATAACCTATTATCCGACAGGCAGCCACATCAACCGCGGCAGCATTCCTGGAAGCCAGGATAGCAGAAGTTTTTACCGGCTTACCAATCGCCGAAGGTCCGCCATCCAGGCTCACCACCGCATCCATAATTGTCAGGTCTGGTTTAACCATCAGATTGATATCAAGAAAAATATCCGATAACTCATAATTATTTCTGGTTGACATATGTAATCTCTGTTTTTGTCCTCCTGGAAGGCATCCAAACATGTTCTTGAGTGCACCCGATAAACGCAATCCCCCGTGGGTCTTTAGTTTTGGGACATTCACCACCCGATCGACTTCAAAAATGATTTCCGGAATAAACAGATCGCTGGCCCCTGGCCTTTTTGCCCTGACTCTACGAAGGGGTTCTTCCTCAAAAGGCGCTAAGACCGCATCGTATTTGTCTGCAAGATAAGCTAGCTTGGAGGTATTAAAGGCTTTTCTGGTTAGTCCTTTTTGGTAAAATGCAATCGAATCACCTATTATGATACGGCAGTGTCTTTCCCGACACATTCCGCAGATGGCATCGATTATAGAGTAATGGGTAATGCTGTGCTGTTCGGGCCGGTTTTGCGACATAATATTTGGCTTAATGAGGATAGTCTCATTTTCATGAAAACGATAATCCAGACTCCTCAATGTTTCCTTGACGGCTGCATTAACTTGACTCTGTTCATAACTGGAGCACTCAACAACAGAAACCCTTTCCACCTTGATCCCTCCAGTTCCTTTACCAATTTAATAGCCATAATCCATATCAAAAAGCTTCGTCACGGCCCTATCAAGAATTGCATTGGGAATATGCGCGAGCAGCTTTGACCAGAAGAGATTTTTTGCGATTATATACCTTGAACCGGGCCTCTTCTTTTCCAAAATATCAGCAATTATTTCCCCTGCCCGATGGGGTGCCATGCCCTTATTACCTCCTTCAATGAAGTTTTCCTGAAAGCTTTGCAAGCTCTTCATATATTTTTTGTCCACCCAGGAGATGTCCTGCTCTTTCGCCTTGTCCCAAATAGGAGTCGCTACACCGGCTGGTTCGATCAAGATAGTCTTAACCTTGTACGGATTCATCTCCCGCCTCAGGGAATCACAGAAACCTTCCAGAGCAAATTTTGAGGATGCGTATGGCGATAAAAAAGGCATGGCTATTTTGCCGGCTAAAGATCCCACCACTATTATGGTTCCCCGGTTCGAAATGAGTTCAGGAAGCAAAGCCTGAGTAACAGCAACGGTTCCAAAATAATTGATTTCAAAACACTCCCGGTAAATGTTAAGGGGAATATTCTCAACCGGACCGCCCAGAGCCACTCCGGCATTATTTATCAATGCTTTAAGCCGGTACTTTTTGCATAGGTGTTTAACATCATTGCAGAATTGATCCACTTCTTCCGGCTCCCTGATATCCAGTTTGTGACTATAAATGTGAGGTGAATTTTCGAAGGGGTTTTCTTTTAGATAGGATATCGCTAAATCGTACCCTCGTCCGACCAGGCTCTCGGCCAGACTTTTGCCTATTCCAGAATCGCAGCCGGTTACGGCAACCAGACCTTTTCTCATTTCTATGCCTGCTTCGTATCCTCTCATTGCAAACACCCCTTTCTAAATGAAAGCGGAGAGAACAGAAGTCTGTATATGTTTATTTTACCAGTAAGCAAGGATAAAAAAATCACCCTGCTGAAGCATCTATTCTCAATCAACAGGGTGGGCTGCTTATTTTCGTGTATAATATTTATTCTCTGCCCTGAAGGATCATCTCCAGTTCCTGCATTTCCCTCAAAGCCAAGTCTTCTCTGCCCGCCAGAGACTCCAGATGGTGCTGCATCTCATGAAGCACGGTGTCAACGATCTCATCCTCCCAGACCTTAAGCGGCTCTCCTGCCAGCAGTCCGAAAAAAGATCCATAGTAGAACTCTATAAAACAGCCGAGATGTCCCTCTTCGATATACTCGCCAAGTATAAAGTAGTCTCCTTCGCGTTTGGACTTCTTTTGCAGATTGAAACCCCCGTTCAAATACCGGCAAAAACGTTCAGGTATCCGGTTAACGGCACTGTCTAACATATCAGCGAATTCATCAAAAGAAGGATTTGCCATCAAGCACCTCCCAATTTGGTGATTAAATTAATCTTTGTATTGTTTCTGCATCAAAGCTACCCGCTTGTTTACATCATCCCAGTTTACCAGGTTCCACCAGGCTTCAATCCAGGCAGCGCGCTTATTCTTATATTTAAGATAATAAGCATGCTCCCAGACATCAATAATCAGTAGAGGAACCGCATTCCACTGGTTTAAGTTCTGGTGCTTTTCCACTTGAAGCACCACCAGTTTTTCAAAAGCGGGATTGCAGGCCAGAATAGTCCAGCCGGAACCCTCCACTGCTGCTGCAGATGCTGAGAACAGTTTCTTAAAACTGTCAAAAGAACCGAAATCGCGATCAATCAGTTCGGCAACCGCTCCATCAGCAGGTCCCCCACCACCCGGCTTCATGTTTTCCCAGAAAGTGGTGTGCAGAACATGCCCCGATCCGTGGAAAGCCAGCTCCCGCTCGATGTGCTTGATAAGCGCAAAATCACCGTTTAAAATAGCCTCAGACAGTTTGGCTTCAGCATTGTTGAGCCCGTCGACGTAAGCTTTGTGGTGCATATCATGGTGTAATCTAACAGTCTCCTCATCATAGAAGGGTTCCAGTGCATCGTATCCATAAGGTAAATCGGGTAGATTATGAGCCATTACCAACACCTCTTCTTTCGTGCATTGTCATTTTTCATAAGATTACCTTAAGTCTAGCCTATCGCCAGTCCTGAATCCAGACATTATTGCAAAGCTATATCAATTGCAGGATAACATACTGAATGAT
>CAZWPO010000023.1:0-40373 GCA_964635975.1 uncultured Syntrophomonas sp. | reverse complement strand
GAATCCAGACATTATTGCAAAGCTATATCAATTGCAGGATAACATACTGAATGATCCCCACCAATCCTCCTATAACTGTGCCATTGATCCGGATCCATTGAAGGTCGTCACCTACCCGTGCTTCCAGGGAAACCACCAGGCTTGTATCATCCAGGCTCTCTAGTTTTTCTCGGACCATCTTGCCGATGAGCCCATGGTAGCGATCGAGAATTTTGGCTATTTGATCTTTAATATTGCATTCAAGTCGACACTTGCGCTCTTCATCTTCACATATGATATGAACCTGTTCAATAAGCAAATTTGTCAAATAGGTTATCACCGGCCGGTCATGGTCCTGGCCGCTTAAGAACTCGCTTTGAAATACTGCAAAAAATTCGCTCGCCGCTTTGAGTCCGGCATCACTTATCAGAAGGTTTTTAAGCATAGAGCTGATTACAGCTGCAGTCGCATCTGGATCACCTATTTTTAGTTCCTGAAGTTCGTTTTTCACCTTAATCCGGTACAGATTATCCTGATCGTCCATCTCCACCAGCATCCGATTGATCCGATGCGCTAAAGCCCTGGCCGCGTCATCATAGTTGAGCACATCCAGGCTCTCGCCCAGACCTTTGCTGATCCTGCGGAAAAAGCTGCCCTGATTCGAATAATCAGCTGCGGCTCTGGTAAGGATCCTGCGAACCGCCCTTTCGAATTCCGGCCCCTGGCTAGCGCCTATGGCCCATTTCAATAGGATGCCGATGAGCTGATCGGCGTAAAGATTTTTTATAGATGCTTCTACCTGCTCTATTACTTGCCCGGATACTTTTATGTGCTCAATGTTATTCCGGGCGATAAGCTGCAAAAATGCTCCAACCTCCTCGGGTTTAAGCTCCTGAAGTGTACTGCTCACCAACGAGTGCGCAAGCCGTTCTATCTCCTGGCGTCCATCATCGCTGTCGAGAGTTTCTGCCACCCGGTCCATGAGCGGATACGCATATATTTTTGCTTTGATAAACTCCAGACTCAGCCAGTCCTTTTCAACTATGGCAATAATCCCCTCAATGATCCTGATCCGGTTGTTAGGTATTATAGCGGTATGGGGAATAAACCTTAAGCCCAGTGGATGGCGGAACAATGCCACAACTGCGAACCAATCCGCCAGAGCGCCTACCAGAGCTGCTTCGCAGGCTGCGAATATCAAACCTCCCGTATAGCTGGCGCGAAACGGCCAGGCCGCCAACGCTCCTCCCATGGCGAGGATAAACATAATTGTAGCTACTACCTTAGTCTGTTTCATGGATGATATCCTTTCCTTTTTTAACAGCACTGGTATTTTCGCCTATCGCGGCTACATATTATCGGCCTAATTTTTAATAATAATATAGCAGTGTTAAATTGCCCCTGGCAATGCTATGGCAAAAGGAATAATCATCTTATAAAGCGAATCCAGACATAAATCTAATATGCCGGGGGGGTTTAGATGTGCTGCCTGAAAACGTGCGAGTAATAATTGCACCAGGAGGAATATGCTGTCTGGGGACCATATTTGGCGAAGAGCCTTACCTCTCGCTCATGAATTATGTATTTATCGATAATGACGAGATAATCATTATGAGCAGCCGTGCGGACAGCACCAAAGTTCGCAATATTCTAGCAAATCCCCGGTGTTCCTTGCTTATAAATAAGCAAGGAACACCGGGGATGAATCTCAGCCTCACATTAACAGGCAATACCCATTTGGCTGGGGAAGGTCAGGCTGAATACTATCGTTCTCTACTCCAGACCGTCCATCCGGAACAGTCGAATTTCTTTATCGGTAATGATAAAGTGATACTGGTTTTTAGGCCAGAACGGGCGTTATTGTCTGACAGCAATGATAAGGTCAGCTATTGGCAACTGTTATAATCTTGATTTTTTGATGGCTTCATACAAAGCCTAAGATCCGGGCATCTTATCAAAGCATGGTGTGTCCATTTGGACGCTCCTTGTTTTAAATGACAGCAGCGTTCCGGTTTTCCCAGGCAAAAAGACCTGCCTCTTTTATTTAGAGATTGCCTGATGCTTCTTCATGTGTCAATATATACAAGGTGGCGCTTTAAAATCGCCCCCTTGCCTGCGTTTATTGCAGGCATGACATTTATCTCCTATAAGGTTTTATGAAAGCTGCGAAACATGAAAAAAAGTTTTGAAGATCTGGCTATATCAGCCCCAATACTAAAAGCTCTGAAAACGATGGGTTTCGAGACTCCTACCGAAGTGCAAACTCGTGCCATTCCGCACGTTTTAGAAAGAGAAGATCTTATCGTGAAGTCCAAGACCGGAACCGGCAAAACTGCCGTTTTTGGTGTTCCTATGCTCCAAATGATCGATCCTCTCACAAAAAATCCCCAGGGCCTAATCCTTACCCCGACCCGAGAACTGGCTGTGCAGGTCGATAATGACCTGAAACAGATGTCCAGATATCTCAGGCATAAGACCACCGCAGTATACGGTCAGCACAATATAAACGCAGAGAAAGAATCCCTCGACTCCGGGGCGTCTATCGTTACCGGAACACCTGGCCGGGTCTTCGACCATATCCGTCAGGGAAACCTGAAGACTAAAGATATAAGTTTTTTGGTGCTGGATGAGGCTGACCGGATGCTCGATATGGGCTTTCTGGACCAAGTGATCAGAATTATAAAAACTCTACCCAGGGACAGGGTTACTCTGCTTTTTTCCGCTACCATACCGCCTGAAGTTCAGAAAATCTGCCGAAATTTTATGAAGCGTCCGGCGACTATTGAGATAGAATCGCCGACTTCAACTGTAGATACTATCCAGCAGTCATATTATCGGGTAAATAACAATGAAAAGAATACTCAGCTGAACCGAATTTTGTTATTAAAACGTCCAGAAAGTTGTTTAATATTCTGTAATACCAAAATTAAGGTCGATAAAGTTCAAGCATTTTTAGGCCGAAAGGGCTATGCTTCCAGGGCCCTTCATGGCGACATACCTCAGAGCAAAAGAATGAAGACCATCAATTCCTTCAAACGCGGAGATTTTTCCATTTTGGTTGCAACCGATGTGGCTGCACGGGGTATTCATGTTGATGATTTATCACTGGTCATCAATTATGATGTTCCATTGGAAAAAGACGGGTATGTTCACAGGATCGGCAGAACCGGCCGGGCAGGCAACGGGGGATGTGCCGTTTCTCTGGTCACCAGCGATGATATTATGTCTCTTTATGAGATAGAAGAGCATATCGGGGCCATGATACCTGAAGAAGAACTCCCTACCGATGCGGAGTTGAGTGATATCCGTTCTGAGGCGGAGAAATGGAAAAGCACCCAGCTGCACATGAGCGAAACTCCTCGCGTAAGTACCAGCACCAACCGGAAAGCGGATTCTCCCCTGGATAACCCCCGGCGAAGAAAACGAACTCCGCAGCGCAATCAAAATTCTAATGTCCGGAAGGATTCTGCCCCTGCCAGCAACAGGGTTGAAAGGAATAATGCCAGGCCGAATGACAGGCATATCAATACAGAACCTGCAGTCCACTATCATGGCGATGTGAAGCCTCAGCCGGTCAAACCGGTCCATACACCGGCAAAAGCTGCGCCACCTCAGGTTGAAACCCCACAGAATAAGCCTTTTCTAAAGCGGGTCCTAAACCGCATTCTTGGCAGATAGAGTTATTCTCTCCGTTTTTTCGCTTGAGCCCGTTCTATATTTTCTGCCACTCTGAATTTTATTATTTCCCTTATCAGATCAACGGGCAACGGCTGGTCTAGCGGTAGCTTTATTGATCCTTTGGCTGTTTTGTATTTTGATAATTGTTCCTTATAGGCATTTATCCCACTCTGAGTCGGATAGAATCCGATATGTTTTTTAAAAGCGGCAAAATACAACAGAGAACCGTTCAGGTGGTAGGCAGGCATATTATAGCTTATTCTTTCCTCGACTCCCGGAGCCAAAGCAAGTATCTCCTGCCGCAGGAAATTCATTTTTTCTTGTACATCAGGGTGAAAGGCTGAAATATATTCATCGACCGATCTGAATACCGATACTTCCTTATCCATACCTTTCCCTTCTATCTTCAACTTCCCTTGACACGGGTTTTTTCTTCCAAAATACTACTGGCATCTTTTATAATCAGGTCCCCAGAGTTCAATCCTTCTATTATCTCGATATTTTTTGTATCCATTAAGCCGGTTTTCACAGCCGCATAAACCACCCGCGAATCTACCACTTTCATGACCTGCTTCTCCCCACCTGAAGCTGTAAAGACTGCCTCTCTTGGGATAAGCAAAACATTTTCCCGCACGGCAGTTACAATGTTAATGCGAGTCTCATAGCCGGGTTTTAGATTTCCGGAGCTGTCCAGTTTGATTATCGTCGGAACCCGCCTTTGAATAACACCGAGTGCTGAGGTCTTCTCTTCCGCCTGGGGGTAGATTTCCACTATTTCTCCGCTCAAGACCTGATCACCAAGAACTGGTGCGGTAATCCTGACTTTCTGACCAGTTTTTACTTCGCCGAGGTCATCGCTTAAAATATCTGCTTTGATTTCAAGGTTGCCTTGAACGGCTACCCGGCTCAACAGTGTGCCCGGATTCACTACCTGCCCCAGCTCGACCGGAAGCTGCATCATTATCCCATCGATAGGACTTCTGATTATCAGCTTGTTCTCTTTGCTTCTAGAACTGCTCAGCAATTTCTGATAACTGCTGACCTGCTCACTGGCCTCCTCGAGGTTGCGGGTGAGTTCGTCAGCACTCTGCTGGTATTTTTCTAATGCGGATCTGCTGGCATCCAACTCGACCTGGCTGATCGCCCCGGCGGAAAACAGCTCCTGATTTCGGCTAAACTCAGCCTCAGCATCGCTCAGATCCAGATTTGTCCTGGCCAGAGCAGCTTCATAAGAGCTTGCTGCTGACTGAGCCTGGCTCAAGTAAACCTGGAATTGCTGCGAGTTCATGGATAGATCCCGGTTTTCCAGAACCGCTACAACTTGATGCTCCGATACTGCCCCCCCAATTTCGACCGGCAGCTCGGTGACGGTCCCGCTCTGTTCTGCGTAAATATCATATTTATCCGCAGACTGGACGTAGCCAGTGTCCACGACCGTATGCTCTATTGTGCCGACATTGACTTTTGCTATCTCGACAACGGTAGCGCTGATATTGCCATAGACGAGTACGGCTGTCAGTATCGCTACCACAATAGCAGCAACAATTATCTTTTTTTTCATAGTGACATCCCCTCACCTAATCAGTATTTTTCATAGTTGCAACCAGATCTAACTCTCTGATTCCCCTCACCGCGAAATAATGTGCCACCATTACAAAAATAATACCTCCAATCGCAGAAAATAGATAGGTTGCGGGATATATAATCACCGGCAGTGTGAATTGTTCAGTTGCGGCAGATTCGACATATGACTTCACCATCAGCTTGCCAAAAGGTAGTCCCAGAATGATGCCGCCAACCATTAGAAGAATATTTTCTTTGAGCATCAATGCCGATATTTCATGTAGAGTGAATCCCATTACCCGCAGAGTAGTTAGCTCTCGCCGCCTCTCCGAGAAGTTAATGACTGATGCGTTGTATATGATGGCAAATCCCAGCACGACTGCGAAGAATATTATTATAGACATCGCTCCCGTTACGGCCGACATTTCTTCTTGAAATATCTGGATTTCCTTTTGGCGGCTCAATACTGAAGCAATCCCCAGCATACCATCAAGCTGGTTCTGTATTTCATCTATTTTATCTGCCTGCACGTCAATCATCGCCCCGGTAGCGGCGTGGCGTTCACCCAGAATACGGTTAGCCTGATCAAGATTGATGTACGATCCGCCGCCAAACAGCTGTTGGGTAACGCCGGCTATATAAGCAGTCTCTATATGGATCGGCCCCGTAGTCATCAGGGTTTCGACCTCCACCTGGTCCCCGACTATAATCCCCAATTTATCAGCGGTTCTTTGATTGATAATGATTCCCTCCCCGGGTACTCTGATCAACTGTCCATTTTCACCCTGCAATTTCTTCATATTCATATTTTCAGGGTAAGCCAACAGTATTTCGTCCTCTCCCTTGCCCCGAAAATGTATTTTTACCGGCACTTCCATAAAAGCTTCCACGCAGCGAACTCCATCCAGCCGGCTGATGTTGATCAACTCGTCCTCAGATACCACCGAATTAAAGCGCACTGTAATATCATAGGTCTCCCCCTGGTAGAAATATTTTTTCATCATGTAGTCAACCGCGTCATTGTAAAAAAAGGCTATTATTAACAGGCTTACCGCGAACATCACTCCCACCACGGTCACAGTAAAACGCCCCCGATTTCGTCCGATATTGCGCAGGGTCATTTTCCATCCCGGGGAAAATGCTCCCCACAGGGCCGGCCATTTCTCCAGCCAGCTCCTACTGCTGCTCCTAGGCGGTTCAGGCCGCATGGCCTCTGCGGGTTGAATATACAAAACGCCGCGGGAGCCAGTTAATCCTGCCACCATTCCTATCCCAACACTCAAGGTCAGCGCATTTATGATCGTCCCTAAATCAAAACTCTTTAACCCTCCTGGCAGGTTGAAATAGAAAGAAAATAAATCCGATATCCCCCCCGCCATCAGGTTTCCTAAAGCTATGCCCAGCACTGCTCCCACACTGCTGACCGCAAGCGCATATAAAGTGTAGTGCATCATTATTTGAGAATTATTATAGCCAAGCGCTTTCATTACACCGATCTGGGTCCGCTGAGTTTTGACCATCCGTCTCAGGATAATGAACTGAATAACTGCCGCCATCAATAAAAAGATAGCGGGAATGTACAAGGCAACCGAGCCAATACCGTCCAATTTTGCCTGCAGTACCGCATGACTAAGCTGGTATTTGCGCGGATATGAAGTCAGCATCCCGTATGGTTTCAATATGTCTTCAACGGATTCGACAATCCGGGTCTGGTCACTGCCGGGTAAAAACTCTATCAACACCTGGTTTATCTGTCCATCCATATCTAGGAGCTGCTGGGCCTGACGATTTTCCAGCATAAATATGCCAAATTTTGCGGGATCAGGAAGAATGTCGGCAGCATCTTTCATGGGATAAATGAATTCCGGGCTGTTGGCCGAACCCACGATATTCACGAATCTTTCTTTCCCGTCCACTACTACGGTTATGGTATCGCCCCAACTGATTCCGTTGGCAGGTCCAAATTTTGGATCCACTACTGCCTCAACGCTGCTTCCGCTCTGACTGGCAGCAAAGCTCCTGCCCTTTTCCAGAGTAATACGATTCAACTCATCATCCATGGGCAGGGTATAGCTTACCAGACGAGCTGTTGCCCTATCCTGGTTAGTTTTAAAAATCGGCACATCCTTTTGGATTCTTCCTGTTACACGCTTAACGCCCGGTATCGAAGAGATCTGCTTGGTAACCGCCTCGGGAGCTTTTACCACTTGGAAGTAGTAATCTGCAAAATTGTTTTCCCGATAAAATTTGCTCTGTGATTGACTTAGATTATAGTAAGTAGTCTGCAGGGATATATACACCATGATGCCAACAACAACTACCGCAGTAGCAGCAGCATACTGCCCCTTGTTATGCTTGATAAAATTCAGCAGTTTTTTGGCTAGAATGCCCACTACCATTCAATCCTTTCCGGTGACAAAGGGCTTGGATTCTCAGTAATTTCAACAATCTCACCGCTGCGCATACGCACTACCCGGTCACCCATTCCACCGATAGCGATGTTATGGGTAATCAAAACCACCGTGCAGCCGGTCTCCTGGTTGATCTTCTTCAGCAATGCCAGGATAAGCTTTCCAGTCTGATAATCCAGAGCGCCGGTCGGTTCATCACAGAGCAGCAGGCGGGGATTCTTTATTACGGCCCTGGCAATGGAGATGCGCTGTTGTTCCCCCCCGCTCATCTGCGACGGGAAATGGTCCATGCGTTCGTCAAGGCCGACTTCCTTCAATATATCATCAACCGGCAGCGGCTTTTTAACCAGCTCAGATGCCAGTTCGATATTTTCCCGGGCAGTCAGGTCGGGTATCAGATTGTAGAACTGAAATACGAATCCCACTTCATTGCGGCGGTAGTTGGTTAAAACGTCTTCACCTCCGCCGGTGATATCTTCGCTTCCAAATATTACGCGTCCGCTGGTCGGCGAGTCCATGCCGCCCATAATATTTAAAAGGGTGCTCTTGCCAGATCCGCTGGGGCCAAGAATGACCAGCAGCTCTCCTTGATAAATGTCGAGTGAAGTTTCTTTCAAAGCCTCCACTTTGATTTCGCCCATATCATAGGTTTTTGTCACTCGTTCCAATTTGAGTAGTATTTTGTCTTCCATCCAAGATGCCCTCCCTCTGGCAGCGTTATTTTCTTGCAGACATTCCTATTCCGGGCTTTTCAAGGATTCCGCCAGATCCAGATCCTTGATCCCCCTTACCGAAAACAGATGCGCCGTGATTACGAATATAAAGCCTCCCACCGCGGAAAAAAGATAGGTGCGGGGGTAGATGATTACCGGCAGGGTGTACAGATCCGTACTGATTGATTGGACATAAGCCCCGGCGATATACCGCCCGAATACCAGTCCAAGAAGTCCGCCCAAAACCGCCTGGATCAAGTTTTCTTTTAGAAGCAGCGCTGATATCTCGCCAACACTGAATCCCATGACTCGCATACAGCCTATTTCGCGCCGCCTTTCCGCCAGGTTCATCACCGAGGCATTATATACTATTGCAAAACCTAGTAACACAGCAAAAAGCACCATGATGAGTATAGACACATTCATTACTTCAAGGTTCTTCTCGAAATTCTGTATCTCTTTTTCGCTGCTCAAAATAGATGCTACGCCCAGCATCTTATTTAGTTCACTCTCTACCTGCTCTTCTCTACCCTCTTCAACTCTGATCATTGCTCCGGAAACAAGATTTCTTTCCTGCAAGATACGGTTGGCCGCGCTCAGGTCGATAAAAGAGCCGGCACCGATGAACTGCTGGTTTTCACCCATGACCAAAACCTCTTCCCTGCGCACCGGGCCGACGCTTAGCAGAGTCTCCACATCGACTGGCGATCCGGTTTTTACTCCCAACTTGTCTGCAGCTCTCTGGTTTATCAGAATTCCTTCAGCAGGTATTTGAATGGGCTCGCCGGACTCGCTTTCCAGCTTCTTCATGCTTAGATCAGGCGGATAGGCTATGAGAACATCGTCTTCACTACGGCCCTGATAATTGATCCTGACCGGGACCTCCATAAATGGCTCCACCTTTCGGACACCATCCAAACGGCTGATATTAAGGAGCTCGTTTTCGGCTATTAGAGAATTGAATCTGATGATAATGTCATATGATTGGCCCCGGTAGAAAAATCTCCCCATAATGAAATCAACTGCATCAACAGTAAAAAATGATATGACCAGCAATCCGACCGCAAAGATTACTCCCATAAGAGTAACAGCAAACCTTCCTCTATTGCGGCTGATATTGCGCATAGTCATTTTCCAGCCCGAGTCCAGGCTTCGCCAGAGCGCGGGCCAGTATTCTAAAAGAGTCTTTCCGCTCACTTTCGGGGGTTCAGGGCGCATGGATGCGGCAGGCTGTATACCCAGCACACTCCATGAAGCGGATAATCCGGCTGCGACACCAATCAACAGGCACATAGCGAATCCGTAGAAAATGGCCGGCAGATTGTAGCCCTGCATCCCTTCCGGAAAGTTAAAATAAGAAGAATAGATATCTGTGATGCCAATCGAAGATATGACTCCCAATACGGTTCCCAGAAGAGCTCCCACAAAGCTTACGGCCACCGCGTACCAAACATAGTGCAGTATTATCTGGTAGCTCCGATAACCCAACCCCTTCATCAAGCCGATCTGGGAGCGCTGGGATCTGATCATGCGCCGCAATATGACGAATTGGATAGCGGCCGCGATTGAAAAAAATATGAGCGGCAGAACCATGGTCACAGATTGGAGCTGGTCCAGCTCAGCCTCGGCCATGGCATGGCTCAGCTGGTCTTCGCGAGGGTAGGATGCGAGTAGGCCGTAAGGTTTCAGGATATCTTTGATGGATTCGACAAGCTGGTCTTGATTTGTTCCAATACTAAATTCGATAAGAATCTGGTTTATCTGACCCGGCATGTTCAGCACCTGCTGGGCCTGTGAGTTCTCCAGCATAAATATGCCAAACTTCTGCGGATCTGGCATAATATCCACACTGTCTTTCATCGAATATATGAATTCCGGGCTGGTGGCTGAGCCCACCACGGTAAAAAATACTTCCTTGCCCTCCACGACTGCCGTTACCGATTCACCCCATTGCAGGTGATTGGCAGCCAGATATTTGGGATCCAGTACCAGCTCTGGTTCACCGCTCTGAATCTCTGTGAAATATCTTCCTTCGAGCAGCGTCAGGCGGTTCAATTCGTTATCCATGGGAAGAGCATAACCGACAACTCGCGCGGTGGCCCGCTCATCGTTTTCTTTGATCACTGGGATATCTCGCGCTGCACGTCCGGTCACACGCTTGACTCCCGGCATGACTTCAATCTGTCTCACTATACTCTCGGGGGCCTTGACCACCTGAAAATAGTAATCGGCAAAATTATTTTCTCTGTAAAAATCAGCGCGCGATTCTCCCAGTGTATAATAGGAACTGCTCATAGAAATATAGACTATGATGCCTCCCATTACCACAGCAGCAGCAGCCAGGAACTGTCCCAGGTTGCGCACGATATATCTAAATATCTTTTTGCCCAGGATTCCCATACACTCTGATCCTTTCGACTTCAGTCACACCGGTATCTGTTCCGGAACTTGAGTCTCTGGGCTCTTTAATTAATCAACTTACTGGGGCGGTTCTCATGAAAATAGCAGGTGCTTCAATATCCTTGATTTCTATAAAATTTGCGCAAAATCCTCCATTATGTCAACGCAGAGTATCTTAGGGTCTCATTTGTATAAGCCGCATCTTCATGTAGGCATAGCAGCGCTCCAGACTACAGAGAAGTATCCATATCAACGTCAACGAAAAAAATTAATCCCGGTTTATTTAGTTCAAATAACCGGGATTTTTCTCATTTATGGATTTCAGCTGCCGGTTTGCGTTGCGACGATGCCGGTCGCACCGTATTTTTCCCTTAATTTGGGCTTTTCTATTTTTCCGGTGGGATTACGGGGCACTTCGTCAAATATTATTTTCCGCGGGCGCTTGTAACGGGGCATAGATGCGCAAAAAGCTTCGATATCTTCAGCAGTGCATTCGATACCGGGCTTCAGCTCGATAATAGCCGCGGCTATTTCACCGACGCGTTTGTCGGGAAGCCCTATAACTGCGACATCCTTTATGGCATTATGAGCCCGCAGGAAATCTTCGACCTGCACCGGATATATATTCTCGCCTCCGCTTATGATAACGTCTTTCTTCCTGTCGACCAGAAAAATGAAACCATCTTCATCCTGGCGCGCCATATCTCCGGTAAACAGCCAGCCGTCCCTTAAAACCGCTGCAGAGGCTTCCGGATCGTTGAAGTAGCATTTCATCACCCCGGGGCCCTTCACTGCCAGTTCGCCAACCTGTCCCTTGGGAACGCACTCTCCATTTTCATCTACTATCCTTACTTCCCAATTGTGTCCGGGTACACCGATAGCTCCGACCTTGTGGATGTTCTCAACGCCCAGGTGCACGCACCCCGGTCCGATCGATTCGCTCAAACCATAGTTGGTGTCATAAAGGTGATAAGGAAAATACTGCTTCCAGCGTCGGATCAGGCTGGGCGGCACCGGCTGGGCACCGATGTGCATCAGCCTCCACTGTGAGAGCTCATAATCTTCAAGTTTGACATCGCCTCTTTCGATAGCATCCAGGATATCCTGTGCCCAGGGGACCAAGAGCCATACATTGGTGATCTTTTCCTCGGAAACCGTTTTGAGTATCCAGTCGGGCCTAACCCCGCGCAGCAGCACAGCCTGGCTTCCTGAAAGCAGGCTGCCAAACCAGTGCATCTTGGCACCGGTATGATATAATGGCGGAATACACAGGAAATTATCTCCCCGCTTTTGGCCATGATGTGCTAATTCGGTTTCACAAGCCGACATCAAGCTGCTGTGTCTATGCAAAATTGCTTTGGGAAACCCCGTGGTCCCCGAGGAAAAATACACCGCGGCATCTTCCTCGTCAAAGAGTTCTATCTGCGGTTCTTCTGAACTGCAATTTGCAGTAAGCCGGTCATAATTCTCCGCAAAAGAAGGACGGTTTTCTCCTGCAAAAAGAATCGTCTTGATCTGAGGTATCTGGTTGTAGATCGATTCCACGCGTCCAATAAACTCGGGGCCAAAAATCAATGCGATCGATTCCGAAAGGCCAAGGCAGTACTCTATCTCCTCGGCTGTATAACGGAAATTAAGCGGTACCGCAACGGCACCGGCTTTTAGGATCCCAAAATAGATGGGCAGCCATTCCAGGCAGTTCATTAATAGAATAGCTACCTTATCGCCTTTTCCGATTCCCCTTTTGAGTAGAAGGTTGGCTACGCGGTTGGCTTTTTCGTTAAAGACCCGCCAGGTCATTTCCCGTCGGTATTCGCCTGCTGGACTGTTTTCGATAAGCTCATACTCCAACCAGGTAACATTGTGGCTCTCCTGCAGATCCATATTTATCTCGGTCAGACATATCTCCTGCCCATATAGTTCTGCATTGCGTGCGAGTATATCAGTGATAGGCATTTTCGCTTTCCTCCCGTTCTACTATACAAATGTAGCTGCGCTTAAAAATAAAATCCCGTACTTCATAATCAAGCAAAAACACTAAACAAATTATAAAGCGATACCCGGTAGTTATCAATAACTTCTTAAGCTGTTACCATCAAGAGACAATGAAGGTACTTGCAAGCAATCCGATTATATATATAATCAAATATCTATTTAGCTGGCAAATAAAGCTACAAGGGGGTATACTTTATGACAATCAGGGTTCATCGTCGTGATGTTTAACAAAGCATCGATTATTAAGAATGCAGGCGCTCGATAACATCTAGCTTGCTGACTTATTTATATTTACTATAGACAGGCGGATTCTTCATGAAAGTTATTATCATTGGTGCAGGCAAAGTCGGTTTTAGTATGGCTCAATTGCTGTCTGCAGAAGACCATGACGTAACTGTGATCGAGCAGACCCCGGAACGTCAGCAAATATTGGAAGAGATGCTCGATGTTCAGGTTATCCCTGGCAGTGGTTCGTCCACATCGATATTGCGATCGGCTGGTGTAGAAACGGCGGACATGCTACTGGCTGTTACTGAGTTTGACGAACTCAATATGATTTCCTGCCTTATAGCTAAGCAATATGGAGCTAAAACGACTGTAGCCAGGGTCCGCAATCCTGAGTATCTTGAAGTTAGAGGCTTCTCTCTCAACGATCTGATGGGAATTGACCTGATAATTAATCCCGAACGGGTTACCGCCAAAGAAATTGCCGAAATCGTAAAAAATCCAGAAGCATTGAATGTTGATTATTATGCCGATGGCAAAGTCCAGTTGCTGGAGTTGGAACTTAAACCTGATTCGCCTATATTAGAGAAGAAAATAAAGGACCTTGATAGCTCTATCCCTTATAATATTGTATCGATTGTTCGCAAACACAGCATGTTAGTCCCGGGCGGAGATGATGTTCTTAAAGCCGGAGACCATATTCATCTAATGGCTCGTACTGCTGATATGAAGTCTGTTGAGCATTTACTCGGATTTCATTCCCGCAAAGTCGAGCACGTAACCATACTCGGGGGCGGGCGTACCGGATTTTATTTGGCCCATATCCTCGAAAACAGCCAGCCTTCAATCAATATAAAAATTGTTGAAAAAGACCTCAACCGGGCTCAAAAAATCTCGCAGAGATTAAAGAACACCCTGGTCATACATGGTGACGGCAGCGACTACCAGCTGCTGGAGGAAGAAAATATAGTTGCCTCCGATCTTTTTGCTGCCGTGACCGATGACGATAAGGTAAACCTGTTGTGCGCTCTCATAGCCAGCAACCTGGGCGTAAAGAAGACCGTATGCCAGGTAAAAAGGACTGAAGTGCTGCCGCTGGCTGAACAGATCGGTATCGATACTATATTGAATCCACGGATATTGACTGCCGGGGCTATTTTGAAATATATGCGGGTGGGAGACATTATTTCGGTGACTTTGTTTGGTGAAGAGAGAGCCGAGATGCTGGAGTTAATAGCCCAACCTGGTGCATCGGTATTAAATAAACCGCTGAAGGATATAAATATTCCGCGCGGTGCGACGATTGGAGCTGTGGTTCGCGATGATAAGATAATTATCCCCGACGGATCATTTATCATTGCTGCCAATGACCGCTTAATCGTATTCTCCTTGTTAAAGAGCATTCATAAAATCGAGCGCCTCTTTAAGAATGGAGGCAGAAATTGATCAGGGGAGAAGTTGTTCTTGGCAACCTGGGGAGGATCATACTGATTATCGGCATAGCTATGCTAACTTGCCTGCCCTGGTCGCTGGCATACGGAGAAACAGTAGCCCTGCCCATACTCAAAGCATCTCTTATTACCATTATGTGTGGAGGTATCTGCGTATATGCTTTCTTAAAACCAGACACCAACATCAACTTTAAAGAAGGTTTGGCTTTAGTCAGTTTGGGCTGGGTAGTAGTATCAATTTTTGGAGCTCTACCTTACCTATTGTCCGGCTACCTGCCTTCCTTTGCAGATGCAATTTTTGAAACTGTTTCCGGGTTTACCACAACTGGCGCCAGCGTCGTCAGCGATGTTGAATCCTGGCCCCGGGGTTTATTATTCTGGCGCAGCCTCACCCAATGGCTGGGCGGGCTCGGTATCATAGTGCTGCTGGTTGCGATCATGAGCAGTCTGGGATCACGGGCCAAGCAAATGTTTAAAGCCGAAGTACCGGGTCCCATTTCTGACAATATCAGTCCGCGTATCCGCGAAAATGCTAAGATACTCTGGATCACTTACATGGTTTTAAGCATTGCCTGCACCCTTTTGCTTTATGTTTTCGGCATGGATTTTTTTGACGCTCTCTGTCATACCTTCTCAACCCTTGCCACCGGGGGTTTTTCCACAAAAAACACCAGTATCGTTTTTTACTCCAGCCCTTTAATTCAATGGACCCTTATCCTGTTTATGTTTATGGCAGGCACTAACTTTGCCCTGCACTTTTTTGCCTTCAAACAGCGTAGCCTGCTGACATATTTCAATAACGCAGAATTCAAACTCTATTTCCTGATAATTATCGTCTCAATTTTTTTGCTTCTGATGAACCCGAATGAAATATTCTTCAGCGCGGCATGGGAAGCTAATTTCAGGTCAGCCTGTTTTCAGATTGTATCAATAGTAACCACCACCGGTTATGCCAGTGTTGATTTCAATCTGTGGCCTCCGATTGGTACATTGATTTTACTGCTGATGATGTTTGTAGGCGGCTGTTCAGGATCTACCGGGGGAGGCATCAAGCCGGGGCGGTATCTGATTATCCTTTTGCGGACCAAAATAGAACTAAAAAAGATGGTCCATCCTAAAGCTGTTTTACCTCTTCAGTTTGGAGGAAGATTTATAAAAGAGGATTTGCTTATTAACGTCCTGCAATTTTTCTTTCTGTATGTAATCATAATGTCCTCAGGTATGCTTCTGCTCTGCGGGCAGGGCATCGACATCATAAGCAGCCTGTCTGCATCTGCGAGCTGTCTGGCAAATGTTGGTCCGGGTCTTGGTCTTGTAGGGCCCATGCAAAACTATGCTTTTCTGCCCGACATCGCCAAATATACCTTATCAATTTTAATGCTCGTGGGCAGATTAGAAATATACCCGATTTTAGTGTTGTTCCTACCCGCTTTTTGGCGCAATACTTGATCAGCGCCGCATGCTCTTTCGCCCATACCGAATTATGCTCTTCAGGTTCTTAAGAAGGGAGAAAAACAGATGGTGTTCGGTATAGTATTGACCATCATCGGAGTCTTCCTGCTGGTTTTTGGGATAATCAAATATATGACCATGAAACCGGTAGAAAGAAGGATGATTTATGCCTTTCCCCCCGCGAGCGTTTCATCCGGCATAATATTATCGATCCTGGGCTGTTTAATAATTGCGCTTTGCCTGAGAGGTTGATCACAGGAGCTGCCCGGTTACGCAATTTTTATCAGATATTTTTAGCGTGGTTTATCTCTTCTTGCGACTATTTTAAAATGATTCTTTCTGGAAATGCTTCTTTCCTTGATAGGTTCCACATCTTATCAATATATGCACTCGTATATACCTGCTCTATATAATGATAGAGATATGCGCCTTTTTCTGAAACTCGGTAGCCGTTATATTCAGGCCGTATAAATCCTAATTTTTCAGCAATAAATATCTCACTGCCAAACATTTTATGCAAGGAAGCACCGAGCAATCTTTCAAATTTGTCAACATCGATTTTCATTGAATATGCACTCCAGAACAAGAAATAAACAGCCCTTTGCCGTTTAGAAAAATTAAGGGTCAGAGAAGTCGGCAGCGATCCGACATTGACCCTTTGAATATATTCATCGACTGAGAAAGTGTTTATTTTGAAGCTCTTCTTTAACAATGTGCTTGCCGATACTCCGAAGCCCAAAAAGACATCCCTGGTGACAGATGAATACTGGCCCGTGCCAGGTTTGGCAAATGTCCATACTGAAGTTCTCCGGGCATCGATTTTATGGCTGAACTCGCTAAGTGTTTTGAGCATTCTTTTCTTCTCTTTTTCGCTAAGTGGTTTATATTGATTATCAGCGAAGGTAAAATCAATAAAAGGGTAGGTTGATATTTGAGTCGCGCCGTTTTCAAATGCCGTCTGGATATCATTGATCAAAATACTATCTGTTTGTCCAGGAATTGCAAATATCAGATCCACATCCACAACATCGAAGCCGCTGTTTCTAACCAGTTGCAGCTTTTCTGTAAAAGAATCACTGGTCCTACCAATTTTTTTCAGACAATCCTCTTCAAAGGATTGAATTCCTATACTGACCATGCTTACCCCGGCCGATTTCAATTTCTGCAATGTCTCTTCGCATATATCTTTCGGGTGAAGCTCAACCCCTATACCACCGGCTATGTCAAAATACTCCATCAGCTTATCGATAATATCCTTCAGTTCATTTATCATAAGCGCGGGTGTTCCACCACCAAAATAGAGGCTTGTTACCTGTTTCCTGCCCGTCATATTGCTGCAGACTATATCTATTTCTTTTAACAAAGTGGCTTTGTAATCTTCTGCTTTATCCTGGCTGAAAACTTCTTTGCAATATGGGCAGAAACTGCACAGTGACCTGCAAAAAGGTATATGAACATATAAGCCTAAATCTTCAAGATCTTCGAAATCCAATGTATTTTGATAATTGTTTTCAAAAACAAATGGCTTAAAAGACCGTGTGAGGAAAATTCTCAGTAATGATGTAAGCAGCATTTTGGCACCACCTAAATATATTTTCGGTAGGTCCTAAACATATCTAATATAACCTTGACATGGCCGGAAAAAACCAGTGAGTATTCGGCAGCAAAGAAAAAACCGCATTCCCGGCAGAGCCCTTCTATGTCTATACAGCGCCCGCACATCCATCGATCTCCATTCTCCATAATGAGACACTGATGGCACGGTGTTTTGAAGCTATTATTCACAATGTACGGAAATGCACTTCGAAGATTTAGCACCGGATACCCATCATTCATCAGTCCGGTGATGCGCTCACAGCAATTCTGCTTCTGCTGCCTGCTTAGTGCTAAGAATTCAGTGCCTGGGTATGGGGTATGAAAGTTGAAGGAAATGGCTCTAACCTTATCAAATCTTCTGGTTAGCCTGCAGACTTCCTCGATATCACATTCATTGATCTTATTAATTGCCATATACAGGCATATATTATCAGCACTTGCATTATTAATATTTTCAAGCACAATGTCATAAGTATCTTCTCGGATCTGATTGTGTTTTTCTCTTCCCCCATCCAGGCTTACCAGTATAAAATCTGCTTCCGGCAAATCCAATTCGAAAGTTCCGTTAGTAACTATATTTACCGAATAAAAACCGAGTTTTTTGGCTTCTATCACCATATCTCTCAATGAAATACCCTTATCTTCCCATAAAAAGGGTTCACCTCCGTAAAACAACAATATCCTTATCCCTTCTGAATACATCTGCAGCATATCTGATTTTATCTGGGAATATGAGTAACTTTCAGAAGTGATATTATTTACACGGCAATGCAGGCATGACAAATTGCATTTATCGGTGAGAATTATCGATCCAACGATAGGCTTTTTTCTTTTTAACAATACGGTAGTGAGTCCTAAATATGATAGTTTTAATATTGCGCCTATTTTCATGCTATTCCTCTATGAGTAGTCCTTCACTTAGCCTGATTCGAGATCAGCTTTCTTGTGTCTAAATTCCTCGGCATCGATTTCGCCTTTTGCATACCTTTCCCGCAGAATTTGCATGGCGGCATCCTGTCTATTATCCGAATCCTTCGTCGTTATCAAATATCTGTTGACCAATTTGATTGCAATGACGACCACAATAGACCAGAAAAGAAGATACATAACCATAGATACCAGCCCTGGCCACCAGGAATACCCCTGAAGAAATATTTGACTGCTCGGTCCATAATAAGGGTGCACTGAAATCCCCCAGTTCATATACACTATTTCCTTACACTTTATTAGCAGGTGAGCCTGGTCCCCTGGATCAGGGAAAAGGTGCTTAAGCTCGCCCGCTCAATTTAATCCCTTTGGGAACTATGGATTTTCTCTTAAGTACAGTGCATCCAGGCTGATAGAATAACGGATACTGTCCTCCTGGGGATCAAGATTGATATCGACATAGTTGAATACAAGCAGTACAGCTATTTCAGGGGTTTCCAACTGCCAGCTCATATCCTTTATGTCGGCTGAGCGGGGTTCCGGTTGATCTGGCTGATAGGCCCTGGAAATCCTGTCGATATAGGGATTCATATCCTGCTCCAGGATTACGCGGTCGTTGAGCATGATTTTTAATACCGGTATACCATGCGGTGGGGTCAAGGTCCAATATATTTTATATACACCTTTATCGCCCTGTATGGAAACTGACTCATTACCCTTACCATAGTTGTCCTGCAAATTAACTGCCCAGCGATAATCGCTAATTTCGATCGACCCGGGCTGTACGAACAAGGATATTCCCATCGATCCCCGGGGTGAAACGGTATCCTCCAGTGCCGGCCACGCTTGTTCAAAGCCAAACCTGGCCTTGAATACTTCCGTTTCGGCAAAGTTCTTATCAAACCAGGATGGCAGTTTGGCATCTTCAGCATAGGCAAGATAAACGACTGCATCCGTAATTGATTGACGAACAGCCAGCTCCGGTTCGGAAGCAGCCGGAATCACCTGATCACCTTCAAGCATACCCTGGCTTACCAGCAGTCTTTCGAGGCGGTCTGTCTGGGCGCTGACCGGCCAGGCATGATAGCCAACACCGGGCAATACTGAGAAAACCGCCAGGGCACAGGTAATTACAACAATAGTAATATGCGCTTTTGACTTAAGAATAAGCATGAGAATAGCTGCTGCCACAGCAATCACCCAGATTATCATAAAGGAATACTCAGTCATCTTCATACCGTATTTATTCAACTGGACAATCAGAGCCCAGGCCTCGAATGCCAGTATCACCAGTGCCGCGATGGGATAGGCTCTGCGATAGAATTTTGCCAATCCGGTTTCGTGATGAGTAACCATTATATGGAGCCAAATGCCGCCCACCGCGTAACTGCTTGCTATACTGGAAAGCATAATAAATGTATACCCTGATCCTCCAAAAAAGGTCTTGCCAGCCCAGATCAGCAGGACGGCCGTTAAAGCTAGTACTATCGGGATCATGATGTATCCCAGGAGAATCTCTATAAACCTTGGTTGTTTTTGAGCTTCTTCGCGGCGCTCGTCTATTTCCCCCCGGCGAAAGTCGGGAAAATAACCAACAAAAATGGTCAGGGACAAAAACCCGGCTAAAGTAACAATATATTGATATACTTTTTCGCTCATTTCCGGGTACAGCAGCGCTTCTACAGCCCCTGCCACTCCCGAACTCCCTGCCATGATAACAGAACCATAGATCAGCGCAATGAAGAAAGCCTTTTGGGTCATAAAGAAGGAACGCGCAAAATCTGACTGGTCTTTAGGATAGGCAGCTAAGACAATAAAGGCCAGAAAGCTTAGCAGCATGGCAACCCCAACCCTAGATGCGGCAAGGCCAGACACCCTTACATAACGGGAGGTTTCCGGGGCGAAATCTGTGCCTCCTAGCAGATAGAGCAACAGAAAAGTCGCAGCCACAGCCAAAAGGCTTAGCAGATTCGCGTTCAGGAAAGATTTTGCATCGTTGAAACGGCTTTGAGCTGCTGTGATCGCTGCCAACGAGAAAACCACCCCCAGGGCAAAAGCCCAGTGCAGAGAATTGAACAAGAAATTATAGGTTTCCTGCTGAGGCCAATCAACATGAATCCTGATTATCGTCACAAGCGTGAATGCCAGCGCGCTGGCAATCGTAGCCGGGAATGTCTTGAACGCTTTGACTGCTCCTTTGAATATTTGAGTTATAGATCGGGACAATGCATTCATATGACGCACCTCCTTAACCTGAAATCTAGATTATGTGGATCAAGTGGATGTAAACTTTTTGGTTTGGCTAATTGTTTACCTACGATACCTTATCTAAAATATATCACTAAAAGGGACTTTAAAACGTTCTATTCTTGCAATTCCTTTGCAATTAATGCCGATGCTATTTGAAGCGCTTTAATCCTGCGTATGAGCAGAGTGTGCTGAGAGGTGCCTTGTTTGAGCTTCGGCAGTACTTTCTCACACTTGCTAATCGTTGAAGCTATAGCCTTGAGAGCTTCTTGCAAGTCTTCCTTTGTGTAATTATACATAACGCCACCCCTGATAACTTACCACTCCTGGTCCTCGGCGGGTCACATTCAGCATTTCCAGCCAATTTTCGCCGGATTTGGCTCGTTCTCCACGGCAGCGGCACGCAGAGCGTCAAGCATACGTCCGCACTCATCGGCGGCGCATTGCTCCAGCCGATCCCAAGTTTCGCTCGTTCCGAGCCTATCATAAGCGACCGCTAATGCTCCATATAGGGCGAGTCCGATGCAATGCCTCGCCGAGTGGATAGTAGATGATGATTGACCTATCGCCCTGGCTGCAGCTTGCGCAACAGAATTTCCATCAGCTTCGCGCGCGGCCGCATGGCAATCGAGGATCACTGTTTTAGCCTGCGGCAGTTTTATTGTTCCCGCTAACCACTCCCGAGCGGCGTTCAGCGCGTTTTGCGGACGCTGATCGTCCGGGTAACTCTTGTTCCAGAGCGGCAGTATAACGAGCTCAGCGTAATCAACCGCCCAATGGGCGAGCGTTGACTTGCTCTGCGTTTCGATCAATTTTACAAGTGACTGAATATATGGTGCTTCCCAGTCACTTAGCATCTTTCGTGCTTTTGGCATAGTCATACTCCTTATTTGCTGCACAAACAAGGGGACCAAACAAGGGGACGGTTCTCTTGTTTGATTCACGCTCTATGTATTGTATATACTGTAAGTCCTGTAATTCTCGCTATTTGCCGCAAACTGCTTCCTTCTATCTCTTTTATACTTCGTAGCAATTGGTCTCTATCTTTCCTATCTAGTTGTTGGAGATCACTAATGGATAATCCTGAAAGGATTCCTGTTATTTCTTGCCTCACCTTATCATCACTTGCCCTCTTAGCCTCTTTTGCTTCAAGGCATTTTTCTCTGGTATCTTCTCTCATGTATTGGATAAAACGTCTCGTTGCAAGTTCTATTTCTTCAGCAAATAACCCCAATATGAATTGGGTCTGTATAAAGATACTATTGTTTGTGTAATAATCCTTACAACTGCTCCACCTGTACTCTTCAGGCCTGCGTACTATTCCTGCTGCAACAGGATTGTTGTGAATATATCGGATGACGGTTTGTAAATAAGCATCGTTTTCAATTTGCTCACTCTTGAACCGGTCTTGAAACACATGCCCTGACCTTTCATATTTCCAGTTATACCAAAACGCATAACTAGTTCCAATTCTCTTCATTATTGCAGAAATGCTTGCATCAACTTCATGTATAAGCAGATGTACATGATTTCCCATCAAACAATATCCCAGTAACTTTGATTCACATTCTTTAGTTATTCGATGAAGAGTTGCTAAATACTTTTGGTAATCTTCTTCTTCATGAAATATTTCCTGTCGGTTAATACCCCTGACGATAGTATGGTAAATGCCGGTGTTACTTCTTTCCCTGGCCTTTCGCGGCATTGGTTTTCTCTCTTTCTCTTTTTCCTTATTGTACCATAATTGTTATCAAACAGGAGAACCGTCCCCTTGTTTGAATAATTGTTCTCAAACAGGAGAACCGTCCCCTTGTTTGTCTGAGTATGTTTTGTCAATGTAGGTTAGCCTATTACGCAATCATTTTATTGTTTTTTACGCTCCGATTTTAAGCTTATATCAAGCCTTTTCAGACACCCCATTCTAAACCCTCGTTATTAATACTACCGTCTCCACATGGCGGGTCTGTGGGAACATGTCCAGGGGTTGGACAAAAGATGCCCTGTACCCGACCTGCTTGAAAGCGGCCAGGTCGCGGGCCAGAGTGGAAGGTTCACAGGAGACGTATACTACCCGGCGGATCTTCTGTCTGCCGATACTCTCTATAACCTTTGGGTGGCAGCCGCTGCGCGGCGGATCGAGAATAACCGCGTCGAAGCGCTGGGTAAAGGTGGGGAGGATTTCCTCGCTGCTGCCGGAGATGAATCGGCAGTTGCTTATCTCGTTAATCACGGCATTTTGCTGTGCATCTTCAATTGCTCCAGCGAAGGATTCGACCCCGATCACTCGTTTAAGCCCAGCGGTCAGGTTCAGCGCCAGGGTCCCGGCACCGCAATAGGCGTCTAAAATCTCCTCTCCGCCCTGCAGGTCCAGAACTCCTCTTACCAAGTCCACCAATTTTTCAGCCTGCCCGTGATTTACCTGAAAAAAAGTCAAAGGCGATAATCGAAACTTGATGCCCCCCAGCTTTTCGAGTAGGTGAGCATCTCCCGGTCCTGCGGTAACCCGGTTATTTTCGACGCTTATCAGGGCTGCACCTTCCCCAAGCGTTTCTTCGAAGCGTTTCCGATATTTGCCGATGCCGGATCCAAATGCTATCAACATCAGCTTTTTACTCAGGTTTGACTCGCGAATGACGATTTCCAATGGAGATAAACTCTCTGGTAGAAACTTAAGCACGCTGGCTGCCATTTCGCTAAGCGACTGCATCGATTCTGATATTAGCGGACAGTCTCTGACCGGCAGAATCTGTTTGTTTAGCGATTGATAATATCCCATCCGCCATTCTCTACCGTTATGAGCGGCATGCCAGGTCACCTTGTTGCGGTAGCGCCACGGTTTGGGCGATGCAATGCAGTCAGCGGTTTCGATATCCAATCCGCCCAACCGCCTTAAGGTCTGCTGGACTACCGCGGTCTTGAGCTCCAGCTGTAGAGGATAGCTGGCATGCTGGTAATCACAGCCTCCGCAGACACCATAATACCTGCATGGCGCGTCTGCCCTCTCTGGAGAAGCGCTTATGAGTGACAGCATGCGTCCCTGGGCGAAGTTTTTTTTATCTTCCACTATTTCTACATCTACTTCTTCTCCCGGCAGAGCCCTGGGCACAAATACTACTTTGCCGTTCAGACGGGTTACCCCCCGGCCGTCGTGGCTGATTCCGTTGATCAGACAGTACAATTCCTGCAATCCCCCTCGAGCCTTAGTGTGGGAATAATATTTCGGCCGCTATCCAAATAATGAT
Organism: uncultured Syntrophomonas sp.; assembly: GCA_964635975.1. GTDB lineage: Bacteria > Bacillota > Syntrophomonadia > Syntrophomonadales > Syntrophomonadaceae > UBA5314. Next base: position 16,494 of record CAZWPO010000023.1, on the reverse strand, counting down.
AAACAAACCGATCAAGATGGAGATTATGCTGAATATAGACCGGTCTTTTTTTATGACTGCCAGCAGTGCGGCCACAAAGCCTGCCAATCCAAAAGGTACGAGTATAAACGACGGTACCGGCAGGGTTCCCCTGATCTTGAAGAATATTAATACCAAAAACAGTACGCTTATTACGCTAGCCCATATCGCTGCTTTGTTCTTGGGCAGCACTGTGATCTGCATAAAACCGCTCCCTTCCCGGATGTTTTCTCCCACGCTTGGACGGCTGCCAGGTGGTCTGCTAAATCCCTACTTCTTATTATGTATCTGAAGCGCTTGCGGAACAAGTACAGCGAGCCTCCGATCTGCTCGCTTCAGAACGTCAACAAAGCCAGATCTCTGTGTTGCATCAAAAGGCCCATTCAATCTGCGTACTCAGCTACGCCGATTGAATGGGCCTTTTGTGCGCCTTAACCAGCCTTATAATGATTTGAGCAAAGCGAAATGCTATCGTGGTGCCCGAGGGTGCTTCGCCTTTTTTGCTCGCTTTAGTTAAAGAGTTTGGATTTGCATACTAATAGGTCTCTTTAAACACTTCAAAATGATCGCGGGGATGATCACAGGCCGGGCATTTCTCGGGAGCTTCATCGCCTTCATGAACATAGCCGCAATTGCCGCATTTCCATTCGATGGTTTCATTCTTTTTGAAAACCTTACCGTTCTCAATATTGGCAGCCAGTTTTTTGAATCTGGCTTCGTGCCTCTTTTCAGCTGAAGCAATATTTAAAAATACCTGGGCTATATCCACAAAGCCCTCTTCCTCAGCAATCTTGGCAAATTCGGGGTAAAGATCCGCCCACTCTTCATATTCGCCGCTGGCTGCTGCCTTCAGGTTATCGAGAGTGCTGCCCTGTGCGACCGGGAATTCTGCTGTGATTTCTACAAAGGCTGGCAGTTCGCCCAGTCCGGCCAGAAGGAACTTGTAAAAACGTTTAGCGTGTTCTTTTTCATTATCAGCAGTCTCGATAAAGATGTTTCTTATTTGCTTGTACCCTTCTTTATCGGCTGCTGAAGCCCAATAGGTGTAGCGGTTGCGGGCTTGAGATTCTCCAGCAAATGCTTTCATGAGGTTTTCTGCAGTCTTGGTTCCTTTCAGGTTCATTCCATTACCCTCCTTTTAAGTTTGGTGTCCAAACGGGATGCACTCGATACACTAAAACGAAGTGCCCCTTACCAAGATTTAAAATTAATAATATCATGATAATTAACAATGGAGAATAAGTAATTGTCGACAAATACTATTTGCGGCCTGGTGGTTTTTCATCTTACCGCTTGCTAATCCGCCAGGCATTGATTATCACTTATTATTGGAGGGCTGCATATGGAACATCAAAAAACCGGACCGGGTCGTTATTGGTATGCTGTCGCGGTTTTGATCTTTCTGTTTGGTATAGGAAGCGGCATTTGGATGATAGTTCAGGCAGTTACAGGAATCCCTGATAATTTAGTCCGAGTGATGGTGCCTGGCAGCACCAAACTTGATCTAAAAGAAACCGGCACATATACCATTTATCACGAATACAGGACCTACCTGGATGGGCAGTTGTATGAAACGCAGGGTAGCATCAGCGGCCTGGCTTGTACCGTGCTAGGTGAAAGCGGCTCAGAAAACGTTTCAGTGATTCCCAGCAATATGAATGAGACCTATTCCATTGGAACGCGAGAAGGCGAAGCTATCTATAAATTCAGCATCCAGGATCCCGGTTCCTATTATTTTTCGGCTGCCTACTCAGACGGTCGCAGCCAGCCCCGGGCAATGCTTGCTATAGGCCAGAATATCGTCGGCAATATCCTCCTGGCGGTATTCGCCCCCCTTACCATAATTGGCACCTGTTCGGTTCTAGCTGCAATAATAGCCATTGTAGTCCTGGTTAAACGCAGCCAGGCAAAATCCTCCATAAAGAGCGGAATCGAAGCTTAATTATACGGCCAGGAATGCCCGCCCAAACATTACTTTGATGAGTGGGACTTTGGGAATAGTACTTATTGGATGTCCAAATTCGGTTTGTTGCTATCCTCTGTCTCCAGACGTTTCGCATATATCTTATAATGTTTTTCAAGGGAATCGCGGTTATTAGAGCTTCCATGGGCAGGCAGAAATACCTGGCAGCCAGTTGCCAGCAGCTTCTCCCAGCTTTTCAATACCAGGTCAGAACGATCTGCAAACGGCGGAAAAATGATCCCGGCTATTATACCCACCATGGTATCCCCCACCAGGGCGATTTCATCGTTGATAATAACGCATGAAGAACCCGCGCTGTGTCCTGGGGTGTGAATTATATAGGCATTGAATCCCAGTTCCTCGAGATCGTAATATGCGTCGAACACAAGCGCTCCAGTACAGGGCATAAATTTAGCAAAGAATAAGTCGCGATCACCGGCCAGACGCACCAGGGTCTTTGTAAACAGCATAGTTCCACTGGGGATGGGGCTGATGCCCTTTTCGAGAAAGGCGGCTTCCTCCTGCTGAACGATAACCCTGGTTTGGAATATTTCTTTAAGCTTTTGAGCATTGGATGCATGATCAAAATGGGTATGGGTCAGTATAACGGCTTCCAGACTGATATCCTGTCCGCAAATCTGCATGATTGCCCGGTAGAGCTTCTTCCACTCGCTCCGTACCCCGGTGTCTACCAGGATAGCCTGTTTGCCATTGGAAAGCAGGTAGCAGTTGCATCTTCCGCTTAGAATCTGATAGATGGTATGGTCGTTTTGGGTAACCCATTTGTTCTGCTTAAACATAATTTTGACTCCCGATCGTCCATAAACAAAGCCATCGAAAAATAAGAGCGTCCAGCAACGGCCTTTCGCTCTTTTAAATCTTATACTAATATATTACCCTGCTCGCCAACTTAAGGTAAGAGCATTCTTACTGAACTGCGACTCCTGAAAGTTTAAGTCCTTCATGAAAGGCTTTTAGATTGACCTCAAGTACCTTGGCGGGGACCATATTTGCAATAGCTTTTTCCACTTCAACTGCCGGCATGCTTGTTGCTCCCGCCAGCACGCCAACCATTACGACGTTTGCTGACTTGACGTTTCCACATTTGATAGCGATATCAGTGGCATTGATCACTGTGGTGTCAGGTATCAATCCGGCAATCTCCTTGTCGATATCCTGGGGATACTTGGCGGCGCCCGTCATTACCGGAAGCGGATCTACCCTATCATCATTAATAATGACTTTTCCGTCAGGCTTCACATAATCTAGCCAGCGGGCAGCTTCCAGTTTTTCAAAGGCCAGCAGTATATCAGCATCGCCTTTTTTGATTATGGGTGAGAAAACCTTCTCCCCAAAGCGGACCTGGGAGACTACGCTCCCCCCACGCTGGGCCATTCCGTGCACTTCGGATACTTTCACATCAAAGCCCATCTGCACTGCCACCTGGGCGATTATGCGGCTGGTCAGCAGCGTTCCCTGGCCACCTACGCCGGCTATCAAGATATTAGTGACTCCTTTTGCCATTCCTATCCCTCCACAATCTTAACGGCATCAAATGTGCATACCTGCTGGCAAAGGCCGCAGGTCATGCAGGAATTAGGATTGATAACCGCCAGTTTTTCTTCATATTTCCAGTAAACACCTGTACACCCAAGCCGGATACAAATCCGGCAGCCTTTGCACAACTCGCTGTCTATGAAATATTTTTCTTTTGGAGCCTGTACCATAAGCGCGCAGGGACGCTTGGTTATTATGACCGAAGCTTCTTCACGCTCAAGTTCTTCTTCCAGAGTTTTTCTAAGTTCGTCCAATTTCAAAGGATCGACCACCCGAACATGCTTCACACCCACGGCTTTGACCAGGTTGACCAGGTCGAGTTTGGCAGTAGGCTCGTTTTTAATGGTCCGTCCCGTGGCCGGATGTTCCTGGTGACCGGTCATGGCGGTAGTATCGTTATCCAGGATGAGAACCGTTGAAGTACCTTGGTTGTAAACAATATCAATAAGACCGGTTATCCCGGAATGAACAAAGGTGGAATCGCCTATAACCGCGACCGACTTCCTGGCAAATTCTTTGCCCCGGGCTTTTTCCCAACCCATCAAAGTGCCAATACTGGCTCCCATGCAAAGGTTGCAGTCCATGGCATTGAGAGGTGGAACTCCTCCCAGGGTATAGCAGCCAATATCGCCGGAAACCGCTAATTTCATGCGGTTTAAAGTATAAAAGACTCCGCGGTGAGGGCATCCGGGACACATCAGGGGGGGCCGAGCAGGGATTTCTTGCTTTAATTCGTATGGTGACGGTATTAGATTGTCAGTCATCATCTCTTCTATCAGCTCAGGGCTGTATTCCCCGCACAGGCTGAATATACTCTTACCTTCAACTGGGATTCCCATAGCCTTGATCTGCTCTTCCATTATGGGCTCCAATTCCTCTAACACCACCAGGCGCTCTACTTCTCTGGCAAACTTAGCCACCAATTCTCCCGGGAATGGATGGGTTAGGCCAAGTTTGAGCACCGATGCGTCAGGCAGGATCTCTTTGACATACTGGTAAACCACACCGCTGGTCACGATACCCAGCCTCCGGTCTCCCAATTCGATACGGTTTAGATCACTCTGCTCGCCATAGGCTTTGAGCTGCAGCAGACGTTGTTCAAGTTGGATATGCCGCTGCCTGGCCTGGGCAGGCAGCATGAGACGCTTATTTATGTCCTTGGTATATTCCTTCAGCGCGGGCTCGTATCTTTCCTGTATATCCACCAGGCTCTGCGAATGCGCTAATCGAGTCGTGACCCGAATCATCACTGGTATGTCGAATTGCTCGCTCACTTCAAAGGCAGCTCGTATAAAATCTTTCGCCTCCTGGCTGTCTGCGGGCTCCAGGACCGGCCATTTGGCTGCACGGCCAAACCAGCGGCTATCCTGTTCATTCTGAGATGAATGAGCATTGGGATCATCGGCCGCCACAAGAACCAGGCCGCCGTTAACACCAGTATAAGCTGCTGTAAACAGAGGATCGGCAGCCACATTTACACCGACATGCTTCATGGCTACCAGGGTTCGAGCACCGCCCATTGATGCTCCCACCCCCACCTCCATGGCCACCTTTTCGTTAGGTGACCATTCGGCATAAATCTCAGGATATTCGGCGATAGAGCTTAATATCTCAGTGCTGGGTGTCCCTGGATATGCAGCAGCTACAGTGACACCCGCCTCATAGGCTCCACGGGCAATAGCTTCATTACCCAACATCAAATGCTTCAATTTCTTCCCCTCCTTGGCCCATTGTACCCCAGCGTGGGCGTATCGTCCACCTGGGATAAGGACGAAAAGACTGCCCTGTCTAAGCCTCGACCGCACCAAATGTGCAAACCTGAACGCAAAGCCCGCAGCTGACGCATGAATTCGGATTTATTACTGCAACTTCTTCTTCATCCAGCCAGTTTATTCCGGTGCAGCCCAGATCGATGCAGACCCGACAGCCGGTGCAAAGGTCAGGATCAACGGTATATTTCTCTTTTGGTGGTTCCTTCACCAGCAGTGCACATGGACGTTCGGCGACGATAACCGAAGGCTCTCTTCTCTCCAGTTCTTCCTTAATAGTCTCTTCAACTTGTTTCAGATTCAGGGGATCCACTACTCTGACGTTCTTGACGCCGATAGCTGTAGCCAGGCCTTTTATGTCCAATTTCATGGTCGGCTCTCCCTTTATATTCCGACCCGTGGCAGGATGCTCCTGGTGGCCGGTCATGGCCGTCGTATCGTTATCAAGAATGATTACTGTCGAGGTCCCCTGATTGTAAACTACATCAATCAGCGGAGTTATACCGGAATGAACAAATGTCGAATCCCCGATAACCGCAACTGATTTACTGGCTATCCCGGCCCCACGCGCCTTCTCCATCCCCAATACGCCTCCAATACTGGATCCCATACACACACCCGTGTTCATTGCGTCCAGCGGCGGTAGGGCTCCCAGGGTATAACATCCAATATCCCCAGAAACAAAGACTTCCATTTTATGCAGAACATGAAATATGCCGCGGTGCGGGCAGCCCGGGCACATCAAGGGTGGCCGGCCCGGTATCTGGTTTGTGAAAACGAAGTTATCTCTCGCTTTCTTGCCCGCTAGTTTTTCTTCTATCATCTCGGGACTGTATTCACCCAGTAGAGTAAACAGGTTTTTGCCTTCGACAGATATGCCCCAGGCTTTCACCTGGTTTTCCAGAACCGGTTCCAGCTCCTCTATTACCACCAGTCGCTCTACTCCGGCTGCAAAGTCACGCACCATCTTCTCCGGCACGGGATTAGTAAGTCCCAGCTTTAATACCGAAGCATCAGGCAGCACTTCCCTTACGTACTGGTAGACAACTCCGCTGGTGATAATGCCCAGACTCCGATCACCCCATTCAATGCGATTGATCTCAGTTTCTTCGGTGAAACCCTTTAAGGCGGCCATGCGTTTTTCGACCGCTACGTGGCGGGGCCTTGCATTAACGGGCAGCATGGTATATTTTGAACCGTTGCGATCCACTTCTTTTAAAGCTACATCCAATTTTTCGCCCGGTTCAACCATGCTCTGGGAATGGCATAAACGGGTGGTTACCCTGAGCATCACGGGCGTATCAAAACGCTCGCTCAATTCGAATGCGAGCCGCGTGTAATCTTTGGCTTCCTGGCTGTCAGAGGGCTCAAGCACAGGCAGCTTGGCAAATATTCCATAGCCGCGATTATCCTGCTCATTCTGGGAAGAATGCATTCCGGGATCATCTGCAGATACTATTACCAGCCCGCCGTTCACACCAGTATAGGCAAAAGTATACAGAGGATCCGCGGCTACATTCACGCCCACATGCTTCATGGCTACCAGGGTGCGGGCCCCGGCTATTGATGAGCCGATTCCAACTTCCATGGCGACCTTTTCATTGGGCGACCATTCAGCATATACATCTGGCATATTCGAAAAGCTGCTGACTATTTCAGTGCTGGGTGTACCCGGGTAGGCTGTGGCAACACTGGCTCCGGCTTCATAGGCGCCCAGCGCAATGGCTTCATTTCCAATCATCAGTTTTTTCATTCAGGTTCCTCCTTCGGTATCTAAACCTTATTCCTATCCCGCTATTGTTTTAAACGATGCATTATATATAAAAAGCCTCTCATCTCCTAAGGGACGAGAGACTGTACTCCTCGCGGTACCACCCTTCTTGCACGTAGCCACCTCAATAATAAATAATGGTGCAGTATCCTGAAATAAAAAAGCTCCTCATCCGATTGGGACGAGAAGCGATTGTTCCCGCGGTACCACCCATTTTGCCACAAGGCCCGCTTTATAACAGGTATGACTAACCATTACCCCTCTCTTTTAACGGCGAGAGCTCCGCCACGACCTACTTACATGCGTTTCAGCCGGGTGCTCCGAAGTGAACTTCACTGCGTTTCATTAGAAGATGCTCACAGCCTAAGGCATCCCCTCTCTGAATACCTCCGCGCAGTTACTTTACTTCTTCATTGCATGTGATGCTATTATAATCTTGTTTATTATATCACGGTCGCTTCAAGCCTGTAAAGCTGGTAATCAGCAGGTTTATTAAAGCAAACCGTTCAAGAATCCGAGGATTATTTGCATCCATTTTAAATGTTTCGCTCAAAATCTAAAGACTACTTTGGCATAATGATTGCGCTGGTAATCTGGCGAGCCGTTAAATCCGTATGCATTGAGAGCTTCTTTAAGAGTACGCATTATTTCTTGTTTGAACCTGGCATCAAACGGCGAATCAAATTGCTTCAGTTCCCAGGCTATAGTCGCCCCCTCGGCAAGCTGCCGTCTCAGCAATACTGGTATCACAGACTGCTTCCATCCCAATAGAAAATGCTCATAATGCGGTTCCTTACTCTCTCTCATTGCCCAGACCAGAAAGGAGTCTTGATCGCGGTTTATTGTCCAAACGCTCGTCCTAAATGTATCATATGGGCTGGCAAGAGATTTTCCTTTAAATTCTTCTTGTTCTTTGACGGTCATGCGCCTGTTTACAAACGGCATGGTTTTTCTCTCCTTTATCTAACTGGATTTTATTACCGGTTCAAGATCCGGGTCCCTCCGGTCAACTATCATCCCGATAAACGTAAGAAAAACACATCCTGTTGACTCTTATATCGTAATTTCCACATGTTAATCTTTAGTATTAGTGCCTCTTAATTCCTTTAGAGCTTCTGATTATCCGATGAAAAACAAAAGGCCCCCAAAATCATCAAGGGCCTGTTTTCTCACCTGCTGGTTTTATCATTCCCCTATCCTCGAACAGCATCAGGGGAATGATAAAAGGACGCCACCGCCTGACTGACCAATCTCGCCATCCGGTAAACCGTATTTAAACGTACATCCTGGGGATTTTTGAATCGGCCCTGTCCTTTTAAACTGAGCACTCCCGTCAGAGAATAATGCCCCAGCGGAGGCAGTTTTTTCAGAAGAGCCCGGCCAGGGAGAAGCGGCTCGTCTCTCAGCCTAATCAAGCCCAATTCCTCCTGGGCTCCTGCCGAAGCGTCGATAGCAAACTTGGTGTGTTTGACATGACGCATATTGATGGAATCAAGTTCACTAACCAGGTTTCCAGCATGAAGCGGCTTATCAAGGTTCCCATAAACATGGGCTCCCGGAAGACCTTCCCCGAGCAGGCTGCCGGTTAACGGTCCGAAGCAATCCAATATGTGCCGGTCCGAGCCAATGCACAGAAATACTGCCTGACCTGGATCGGGGGGCAATACTGCTTCCATAGCCTGCTTTATAATAATACCTGCATCTTGATTATCGATATGACATTCCATCAACAGCAATGACTCTTATCCCTCCAGTACACTTTTTAGAGCTCTGATAAAACGTTCATTATGTTCGGGCAGACCTACTGTGACTCTGATATGGGTCGGATAGCCGTAAGCATCACCACTGCGAACTATGATACCCAGTTTTAATAAACTCTCAAAAACCAGGCGGCAATTGCGGCCAGTATCTACAAGCAGAAAATTAGCCTCACTGGGGACCCACTTCAATCCCATCTCGCCCAACTCCCGGCAAAGATATGCCTTCCCCGCATTATTATTGGCGCGGCTGTCAGCCACATGCTGGAGATCATCAAGCGCTGCGGCAGCAGCATTCTGGGCAAGAAGATTTACATTAAACGGCTCCCTAACCCTCTCGATAAGGCCGGCAAGCTCCGGATCTGTAATTGCATAGCCGACGCGGAGTGCCGCCAGGCCATATATTTTGGAAAAGGTACGCAGGATAATAATGTTTCGCCCATCCTGAAGATATTCCAGGCTGTTGGGATAGTCCGCGCTTTCATTATATTCGCCATACGCTTCATCCATTACCACAAACACCTTATCCGGCAGTGAATCGAGAAATAAACTCATTTCGTTTCGAGTTACAATTGTGCCGGTGGGATTGTTGGGATTACAGATATATATTATCCTGGTCCGCTCATTCACTGCATCCAGCATGGCCGGCAGGTCGTGGCGATGGTTTTTTAACGGCACTTCCACGCAGGTAGCTCCCATAACCTGAGCCGTAAATTCGTATTCAATAAATGTGGGATGGGCAAATATCACTTCATCTCCAGGATGTATGAACGTCTCGGCAATTAAACGCAGTATTTCATCAGAACCATTGCCGATTATTATCGACTTCCCGTCAAGACCCAGTTTTGCAGCCATCTTTTGCCGCAGGTAATAGCAGTTGGCGTCCGGGTAAACATGCAGCATACCAAGAGATTCGCGGACTGCGGCCTCTGCCAGGGGCGAAGATCCCAGAGGGTTTTCATTCGAAGCCATTTTTATTATATCAGTAAGCCCCATTTCCCGCTGTACTTCCTCAACCGGTTTTCCGGGTATGTAAGGCTTGAGTTTAAAAATTTCTGGCCTGGCTATCTTTTCCATATTATCGGGCATTAAAACTCCTCACAATTCTAATTACTTTTTCTATCGGCAATAAATTTATTCTACTCCAATCCATACGAGCAAGTCATCAAGTATTAATCTTCCCTGATTTCGCTTCGTTGGTAACTGCCAGATAAATTCCCAGAAGGATAAGTCCCCCACCGCTGAGCTGATACCAGAGCAGTGCTTCGTTAAAAATTAAATAGCCTAAAATGCTGGCGCCCACAGACTCTCCCAGTACAGATACAGACACCACCGGTGCCTTAACATACTTTAAAGCCCAGTTGAACACTGCATGGCCCCCGATACCAGGACCCAGGGCCATCAAAAAAAACAGTACCCAGTCCAGGCTGCGGTAGCCGCCTAATGGCAGGCCCATGAGCAGTGAGGCAGCAAGCAGGACCAGGGCTGCGACTGCACAGGTTATAAATGTATAGGCCATAGTTTCTACCCGTGCTCTCACATAACGCCCGGTTATATAGTAAACAGCAACAAAAGCGCCCCCGGCCAATGCCATCATATCACCGACAAAACGACCATTTCTAAGATCTCCTGCTCCAACCAGCATCGAACCCAGTAAAGCGATAAGTATGCCTGCTATTACTATTGGGCTCATTTTCTCCCGCAAGAAAAATATTGAAAAGGCCAGCACAAAAATAACCTGGAGGTTGGTAAACAAGACCGAACTGGAAATACTGGTATAACTCAACGATGTGATCCAGAAGGCCAGGTGAAGAGCCAGAAATACTCCGGATAGAACAATAAATACGAAATCCCGCCGCGACAAGGCTGTCAATTTTTGAGGCAGCTCGACACCCTGCCAGGCTGCCGCCAGACCAGAGGTCATGAGCAGTCGGTAAAAAGCTATAATGATAGCAGGCGCCGTGGAAAAACGGATCATTATTGATGACGTCGACATGCATAAAACCGCAAAAAAAATACCCAGGTAAACCGTCAGTATTTTCATTGCTGAGCTCCGAGATAAGACTCTATAACCCTGGGGTCGTTTTTAATAAGATCCGGAGTACCTTCTGAGATTTTTCGTCCATAATCAAGAACTGCTATTCGTTCGCAGGTATTCATCACCAGCTGCATGTCGTGCTCCACTAGAAGTATGGTGATTTGCATTTCATCACGCATCTTCCGAATCAAACCCATCAACTCCAGCTTTTCCGTGCTATTCATACCCGCCGCAGGTTCATCAAGCAGCAACAGCAGCGGATCTGCTGCCAGGGCGCGGGCCATCTCCAGCCGCCGCTGTTCTCCATAGGATAGACTGTCGGCATACTCAAAACGTCTTTCATATAGACCCATCATGTTTAAAAGTTCGCCTGCTCGTTCTCTAATTTCCAACATTTCCTTACGATATGTGGGCAGACCAAGAATACTATTGAACAGACCGGCTGATTTCTCCCAGTTGGAGGCAACCTTAATGTTGTCTTCGACTGAAAGGCGGTTAAAGAGGCGGATGTTTTGGAAAGTCCTCCCTATTCCCAGGCGCGCTACCCGGTAAGCAGGCAGCCCATCGAGACGATGCCTATTAAAGTGGATCTCTCCTTCTGAAGGCTTATAAATACCGGTAATCAAATTAAAAAGCGTGGTCTTGCCTGCTCCATTGGGACCGATTATCCCAAAGATAGTCTCTTCGCCTACCTCAATATCAATGGAATCAAGGGCTCTAAGTCCACCAAACTCTTGACTTATCCCGCTGAGAGTTAGGGCTGTCATGAATCCACCTCTTCCTTATTAAATCTTTTCCTGAGATCATAGAGGCGAATATCTCCCAGAAGCCCATTGGGCCTGAAAATCATCAGCAGTACAAGCAATGCCCCATAAAATAACATCCTATATTCTGCGACTACCCTGAGCATTTCCGGGAGTATGGTTAGGATCGCAGCTCCCAAAATCGTGCCCGGAATACTGCCCAGGCCTCCTAAAACCACCATGTTGAGAATCTCTATAGAGCGCATAAAATCAAAATCCTGTGGGCTTATATAATACATGTAGTGGGCGTAAAGAGCTCCTCCCAATCCACCCAGAAAAGCACCTATAACAAAAGAAAGAACTTTCAAATTGGTAGTGTTGATGCCGCAGGCTTCCGCCGCGATTTCATTTTCGCGTACAGCATAGAAGGCCTTACCCAAGCGCGAATTCAGTAATCGCACCATCATAAAAACCACCAGCAGTACTATAAGCATTACGAGACTGAAATCCGTTTCCTTGGGAATTCCAGAAAGCCCAACAGCTTTGCCGCCGGGTCCAAAATTGAGGAAAAAAACTCTCACAATTTCAGCAAAACCGATAGTGACAATGGCCAGGTAATCGCCTTCCAAACGCAGTGCCGGCAATCCTATCAGAAATCCAAAGGCTGCTGCCATAAACGCCCCGGCTAGCAGCGCAGCCCAGAACGGAGCTTGAAACTGAACGGTCAGAATGGCTGATGTGTAAGCACCAATACTCATGAACCCGGCATGACCCATAGACAGCTGCCCGGTCACACCCGTGGTAAGATTCAAACCCAGGGCCATAACTACATTGATTCCCAATAGTATTATAATTCGCAAATAATATGGATCTATCCATTGGCTGACCAGCTGGTCCAACGATATCACCTACACCTTTTTACTAAGTTTTCGCCCCAAAATTCCCTGCGGGCGGACAATTAGTACAAGTATCAAAATTCCAAACGCTATCGCATCTTTAAAGGAGGATGAAATATAAGCAACACCCATAATTTCCATAACTCCAAGGGTTATGCCGCCCAGCATGGCCCCGGGAATAGACCCTATCCCCCCTAGCACGGCTGCTGAAAAGGCCTTCAGTCCAGCCAGGGTCCCCATGTACGGCCATACTGCATTGTAGTATATCCCCACCATGACCCCCCCGGCAGCGGCCAGGGCTGAACCTATGGCAAAGGTATACGATATAATCCTGTTCACATTTATACCCATCAGAGAAGCGGCTTCTAAATCTTGAGAACAGGCCCGCATAGCCTTGCCTATCGATGTTCTCTGCACCATGAAATGCAGCCCTATCATGAGTAATCCTGATAATACTAGCATAGCGATCTGCATCGAAGAAACCTGTATGAGACCAAGTTGATAAGATTGCAGGTTGATTACCGGCGGGTAACGGCGGGTGTTGACACCTGCCAGCAGAGCCATTAACGTCGATAAAAATATGGACATTCCGAGAGCACTGATGAGTGGAGAAAGGCGTGAAGATTTTCCCCGTAAAGGGCGGTAGGCCAGACGTTCCACCAGCACCCCTACCAGCATGCATATGACCATCGCGCCCAAAAGAGCTGCGCCGATAGGCAAACCTGCCGTTGTAACCAGAAAGAGACCGGTAAAAGCGCCAATCATGTAAATTTCCCCGTGTGCGAAATTTATTAATTGAACTATTCCGTAAACCATAGTATATCCCAGGGCGATTAAAGCGTAACTGCTGCCCAGGGTTATGCCGTTAAGCAACTGCTGCCAAAACATAAGCCACTTCCCCTGCTGTCATTCAAATTATTCATCAACGCATAAGCAGTTTGTGCAGAATGCGCTCATAGATAACTAAAATGTTCAAATGACCCTGGTGGCGCGAAAGAAATCCGAGCCACCAGGGAAATCGCGTCTATTGAGGTATGCTGGTTGGTATTTTCTCCAACAGAACCGGGAATTTACCGCCTTTTACAGTAACTAAAAATACTGGACTCTTTATCGGTTCTCTATCAGCTCGGAAAGAGGTTTTCCCAGACACGCCCGGGTAGTCTTTCAACTTGGCTAGCTCAGCTTTGAAAACCTTTGGATCCGAACTTTTGGCCTTCTCCATGGCCTGAGCTATAATCATTACCGCATCATAATACTGGGCCGAGAACATATCGGGATCCTCATTGTATTTCGCGCGATAAGCCTTGATGAAAGCGTCTGTTTCAGGGCTGGGCTGATCAGCTGAAAAACCGCAATAGAGTATGACTTTCTCTTCAACAGCGCTTCCGCCGAGTTTAACCAGATCCTCTCCATACAGGCCATCTCCGCCGACCATGGGTATGTTCAGGCCTTGTTTCTGAGCTTCGAGCATGAATAATGCCGCCTCTTTATAATAACCGGTAAATACTATAACATCTGGTCGAGCTTGTTTTAAATTGGTCACCTGAGCAGTGAAATCGGTTTCACCCTCATTGATACTTTCTTCACGGACTATATTTCCGCCTTTGGCCAGTATGGCCTCTTTGAATACCGGTGTAAGCGCCGTGCTGTAGCCGATATTTGAGGTAGTTATAATAGCCATGTTCTTCCACTGCTTGGTGTTGATCATCCATTCCACCACTGACGGTGCAGCGAATTTATCCAGAAGGGTGTTGCGAAATACAAAGTCTCCAATTTCTACAACGCCGTTGCCGGTAGCCCCGGCCGAGAAAATCACGACCTGATTTTTCTGAGCAATATCTGCTGCAACTTTGGTTAGTCCAGTAGCAGGATCACCGATCATAGCAGATACTTTATCAACGGTGCAGTACTTGGTAGCTATATTGGCTATCTCTCTGGAATCACCTTTGTTGTCCTCGTAAATCCCTTCAACTTTCTTACCCAGGATGCCGCCTTTGGCATTCAGCTCATCGATAGCCATTTTCATGCCTTTTTCTCCGGGTATGCCATAATTGGCATTGTTCACGGTCTTGGCTCCTAAAAAGCCGATCTTTATAGTGTCGCTAGCCTCGCCTCCGGTCTTGCTCTTACTGCATCCGGGAACCAGGGCTACCAGCATAGTCAAACACAGAATAACTGCCAAAATCCTTATTTTTTTCATTTGTGAATATAAACCTCCTTTTTACAAAATTTTATTTCACGCTATTCTCTGCCCCCCTTTAAGAAATATTTATCAACGTAAGTATTTCTCACATAACTGCAAAATTCCTTCATTGATTAGCGTTCTATATTAGCATGAGGAATCTCCATTTTTCTTAATTAAAGGCATATTCCATTCTGGATAGAATTATCGGCTTGCCCAGGAAGGGAATTGCGCGTCGTGGTACGAATATTAGAAGCATAATGGGCACTCGTAGAGAGTCTTATCCATCTATGCGCCTGGGGAAGGAGTTCAAGTATTGCTCGAAATAAACAATATCGACGTATTTTACGGTGCTATTCAAGCCCTACAGGATGTATCTATGAAGGTTGAAAAGGGCACGATCGCAACCATAATAGGAGCCAATGGTGCTGGCAAATCCACCACCCTGAAAACTATATCCGGACTTCTCAGGCCCCGAAAAGGATCCATATTATTTAAAGGCACGGATATAAGTAAAAAACGTCCGGATCAAATTGTCAGCTTCGGCATATCACATGTTCCAGAAGGCAGGCGAGTTTTTCCTGAACTTAGCGTATTGGAGAATCTAGAAATGGGGGCCTATATCCGCAAAGATAAAAAAGCTGTCGCAAATGATATAGAAAACATATTTGCCCGTTTACCCCGGTTGCAGGAGAGAAAACACCAGATGGCTGGCACATTGAGCGGCGGTGAACAGCAGATGCTGGCCATAGGGAGAGCCCTGATGTCCAAACCCGAGCTGCTCCTGATGGATGAACCGTCAATGGGTCTGGCGCCTCTGCTTGTAAAAGATATTTTCGACATCATACAAGAAATAAACAGCCAGGGTACGACCATCCTTTTAGTCGAGCAAAATGCACGCCTGGCGCTCTCCATCGCTCACCAGGCCTATGTCATGGAGACCGGCAAAATAGTTCTAACTGGCCTTCCCGACCAGTTGATAAACAGCGACGACGTTAAAAAAGCCTACCTGGGAGGTTAAAATATTAAGCTGATGAGGTGATTGGAAATGAAAGTAAAAGAACGTATGTCGAAAAACGTGGTGACGATTTCCCTTGACGCCAGTGTCAGCGAAGCCTTTCGAATTATGAGAGAAAAGAATATCAGGCGTCTTCCGGTTCTTAATAAGGACCAGTTAATAGGCATCATAACTATAAATGATTTAAATAAAGCCTCTCCATCAGATGCTACCAGCCTGAGTATATTTGAGTTGAACTACCTGCTGGCGAAGACCAAAGTCAAGGATGTTTTTCCTCACGCCCAAAAGCTGATAACTATTGGCCCAGACAACTATATTGAAACGGCTGCCAAGTTAATGCTCCAGCACCAGATCAGCAGTTTGCCTGTGCTGGAGGGAAATCTTCTTGTCGGAATAATAACAGAAACCGATCTCTTCCGATCCCTGGTCGATATTTTGGGAGTGAAACGGCCCCATACCCGCATCGATACCCTTATTCCCGAGGGCCCGGGCAGTTTGGCTGAAATAACCGGTCTCATGGCAGCACGCGGTATCAACATAATAAATGTTGTAGTTTACTATGATTCAGCTATAGAAAAATATAAAGTTATATTAAGAATCGAAGAGTTGGACTATGATCCGGTTGTCAATGATCTGCAATCCCGTGGTTATGAAATAGAATCAGTAATCGTAAACCGCCAGATCGATTGAGCACGAAGCGAACAAGGGGACGAAAGCGAACAAGGGGACGGGTACGGCGTTCACATCTCGATGTGAAGATCGGAAGAGCACACGTCTGAACT
>CAZWPO010000022.1:0-47037 GCA_964635975.1 uncultured Syntrophomonas sp. | reverse complement strand
TGGTGCGCCCGAAGGGACTCGAACCCCTGGCCCACGGTTTAGGAAACCGTTGCTCTATCCTACTGAGCTACGGGCGCTAGTGTACTTTTGTCAAAAAATAAAAGTGGCGCGCCCGGCAGGATTCGAACCTGCGACCTCCAGATTCGTAGTCTGTTACTCTATCCAGCTGAGCTACGGGCGCACTTTTTATACTTATATAGAACCCTATGGTGGGTCAATTCTTTTGATGGCGGAGAGAGCGGGATTCGAACCCGCGATAGAGCTACTAACCCTATACTCGCTTAGCAGGCGAGCGCCTTCAGCCTACTCGGCCATCTCTCCATGCCTTACTCGATTGGGTGCTAAACCAGAGCATTCTGGCGGAGGAGGTGGGATTCGAACCCACGGAACCCGCAAAGGTTCAACGGTTTTCAAGACCGCCTCCTTCAACCGCTCGGACACCCCTCCGAATTAAGGTTTCTCTATTTATGCCCAATGCAAGGGAAAGTATATCATAGGCCACTATCGATTGTCAATAATTCTTGCGCTACCCTCTACTGATCTTTTCGAGTCCACCCATATATGGGCGCAGCACTTCAGGTATTATCACAGAGCCATCGCTCTGCTGGTAGTTTTCCAGTATTGCGGCAACAGTCCTGCCTATAGCTACTCCTGACCCGTTCAGTGTATGAACATACTGGGGTCTGGCCTTGGTATCAGGACGATAACGAATATTTGCCCTGCGCGCCTGAAAGGCTTCACAGTTAGAACAAGAAGATATCTCTTTATAAGTGTTGTAACTCGGCATCCATACCTCAATATCGTAGGTCTTGGCTGCAGAAAATCCCATATCACCCGTACTTAATAATACTACACGGTAGGGTAATTTTAGCAGTTGGAGCACTTTCTCAGCATCTCTGGTCAATCTTTCTAGTTCTTCATAGGAGTTTTGCGGCTCAACTATTTTTACCAGTTCAACCTTATTGAACTGGTGCTGGCGTATAACCCCTCTGGTGTCCCTCCCTGCCGCTCCCGCCTCAGCACGAAAACAGGGCGTATAGGCTGTAAAGTAGAGTGGCAATTGCGACGCATCCAGGATTTCCTCCCGGTGCAAATTGGTTAGAGGAACCTCGGCGGTGGGGACCAGGTACATTTCGCGGCCTTCTATCTTGAACATATCCTCGGCAAATTTGGGTAGTTGGCCGGTTCCGACCATACAATCCCCGGTAACCATAAATGGAGTCCATATTTCACGATATCCGTGCTCTCCGGTGTGGATATCCAGATAGAAATTTATGACCGCTCTTTCCAATCTGGCCCCAGCTCCCTTATATACCGTAAAGCGGGCTCCGGATAATCGAGATGCTCTTTCGAAATCCAGAATATCAAGGGCAGGTCCTATATCCCAGTGTGCTTGGGCTTCAAAATCAAAGCTCCGTGGTTCTCCCCAGCGTCTTATCTCCAAGTTGCTTTCTTCATCAACACCCAGGGGAACCGATTCGTGCGGTAAATTTGGAATATTGAGCAGGATGCTGTCCATACTGTTTTCCAGATGTTTTATCTGCTCGTCGAGTTCCTTGATTTCCTGCCCCACCACTCGGACCTTCTCCATTATCTGGCTGGCATCCTGTCCGGCTTTTTTTAATTTCCCTACTTCCTGGGATGCATTATTTCGAAAATTTTTCAGTTCTTCTACCTGGACCAGTAATTTCCGCCAATTCTCATCGAGCTCCAGAAACTGATCCAGCGCACCAAAGAGGTTCCTGGTTTTCAAGGCCTCCTCCACCTGCTGCGGATGGGAACGTATGTACTTGATGTCCAGCATAAGCCATCCTCCCATTCTTTATTTGAGGCAGGGTGGGTTTTGACCAAAACCACCCTGCCCTTTTAAACTCTTAGAACCTCAGAAGTTTGGGGCGTCCTACCACCCCGTCGAAGTCAGCCAACTGCTCCAGGACCTCTTCTTCGACTTTGTTGTCTACATTGAGTATCATTATGGCTTTTTCGCCTTTGATCTGGCGAGCAACTTTCATTCCGGCGATATTCACTTTGTGGTCGCCCAGGGCAGTTGCAAAAGGCCCAATTACTCTAGGCCGGTCCTCGATTTCTACCAGGATGACATACCCGTCAAGTTCAGTTTCGGTTTCATATCCCTTGATTTCAACCAGGAGAGGATTTCTTGCTCTGGAGAGCGTCCCGACCAGATCCAATTCTCTGCCTTGATTAGAAATTTTAGCGGCAATTACATTTTTGTAACGCCGGCTGCTCTTCTGCTCTTTTCTCTCAAAGACTTTTATCCCCCGGTCCTCAGCCATTAGGCGTGCGTTAACGTAGTTGACCTTCTCCCATAAAATGGGCTCCAACATGCCTTTTAAAAAGGCGATAGTCAGCATTTCCGTTTCATTTTTCGATATCGGGCCACTGAAAGTCAATTCTATCTGGCTTACCGCATGCTTTTCCAACTGGAAATATATCCTGCCCATCTTTTCGGCCAGCGTTATATACGGCTTGAGATACTCTAGTTCTTCGCTCAGCATGGTCGGAAGATTTACTACATTTGGAACTATATCTCCCTTTAGAGCCTTAATGACCTGTTCAGCGATGTTTTCACCCACCCTCTTCTGGGCTTCATGGGTATCAGCACCCAGGTGGGGGGTTACCACCACGGTATCGAATTCAAAGAGCGGATGTCTGGTAGTCGGTTCCTTCTCAAAAACATCTAATCCTGCACTGTGTATCTTGCCTTCTTCAAGGCCTTTAATTATAGCTGTTTCTTTAATAATTCCACCCCGGGCGCAGTTGACCACTCTGACACCATCTTTAGCCAGGGCTAAGATCTTTTCATCTATCATATGCATGGTTTCTTCATTTCTAGGTGTATGAACGGTGATAAAATCGGCTTCTTTCACCAGCTGCTCCAGGGTATCCATTTTTTCAGCGCCAAAACGTTCAAACCGCTCGTCTGCTATATAGGGGTCATAGGCAACCACTCTCATATTAAAAGCTTTCAGTCTGGTAGCTACCATAGATCCGATTCTCCCCAGACCAACGATGCCAACGGTTTTTCCGTATAGCTCCACCCCTCGGAAAGGTTTTCTATCCCAGGTGCCACCCTTAAGGTAATAATTGGCCCAGGCGGTTTTCCTTGCGGAAGATAAGAGTAGACTTATGGTTTGTTCGGCTGCCGATATCGTATTGCTATCTGGCGTGTTGGCAACTACCACTCCATACCGGGTACATACGTCCACATCTATGTTGTCCACTCCATTACCGGCTCTGCCTACTATCTTCAACCTGGGCACACCGTTTTTTATCAATTCCTCATCTACCTTGGTAACACTTCGTACTATCAACGCATCATAATCACCGATGACCTTTAACAGTTCTTCGCGGGTTATATCGTCACGATAGTCCACATCTAGCTCAGTCTTGAGCATTTCAATGCCCTCTTCGGCAATTCTCTCTGTCACTATAACTCTCTTTTTATCCATAACTACACTCCCTTCGCTTCCTCTTTATGAATTTGAAAAAGGTATTCCTGGGCTGTTTTGACTCCTCTGCCCATTTCCAGGTCAAACCCGCTCTTCAGCAAGGCTATTTCAAGTGCGGCCAGGACTGAGAGCAAATCTAATTCCCTGACATAACCTAAATGTCCTATACGGAAAATAACATCATCTAATTCAAGCTGCCCGCCCGCCAGTGCAATATTAAATTCATCCAGCATCATTTTCCTTAAGCGGTTAGCTCCTTTGCGTCCCGGCACTATTACCGATGTCAGTGCCGCTGAAGCGCAGCTGTCGTCCGCTAAAAGCTCCAGGCCTATGGCCCTAACGGCTGCCCTTACCATATTGCGATAATTCCAATGCCGCTGAAGAACCCGGTCCATCCCTTCTTCAAAGAGCATAGTCAATGCTTCAGCCAGGCCAAAGTATAAGGATATCGGCGGTGTAAATGGATTTTGCCCTTTCTCCAAATATTTCATTCCTAGATCAAGGTCCCAATAAAATCTGGAGTTCTTTCCTTTGCGATGTACCTCCAGGGCTCTTTCATTAAAAGCCATAAACGAAAGTCCGGGAGGAATCATAAAAGCTTTCTGAGACCCGCTAACTACTACATCAAGTCCCCATTCATCCATGCGCAGATCAACTGCTGCTAGGCCACTTACCGCATCGACAATGAGCAATGCCGGATGGTCTCCTCGAGCCTGGCTTATGGCTTGTATATCATTAAATACCCCGGTCGAAGTCTCATTATGCGTGATTAAAATGGCTTTGATGTCCAGATTGACATCTCTCGCCAGGATCTCCCTTATGTGCTCTGGATCAGCTGAACTTCCCCATGGGAAGTCCATTTTCTCCACTATTCCGCCAAATTGTTTGGCTATATCGGCAAACCGGTCTCCAAAAACTCCAATGGAAACCGCCAGAACCCGGTCCCCGGGTGAGATAAAATTGACTACCGCGGCTTCTAAACCACCAGTGCCTGAGGCCGGATAAATCAAAACATTGTGTTTGGTCCCATAAACCTTTTTCACCCCGGCGGTGACATCGTTGATAACGTCCCTGAACTCTGGACCGCGATGATTGACCAGGGGTCTGCTCATGGCTCTTACTACTCGTTCCGGCACCGGTGTTGGTCCGGGAAGAAGTAGGTATTGCTCCCCTATCATGATTTGCCTCCCTCAAATGTAGTCCTTTACACAAAACAAAAACCTCCCGTCCACTAAAGGGACGAGAGGTCTTCCCGCGTTGCCACCCTATTTGGCGTATTAAAACACACCCACTTTGCCAGTTGTAACGGAACTACCGATACCTGCTTTCGCAGTTAACTCCGGGGCGGATTCAAAACCCGTTCTGCTCTGACTTGCACCCACCGTCAGTTCTCTTGACCAGTCCGAATTTTTACTTCCCCATCATTGTCTTTGTTTTGTGAAATTTGAAGTTTATTATAGTATACCTTGACACCCTTTGCAAGGTTCATGAATCCACCCCATACTACTTATGAACCAATTCTTTCTCAAACCATCGATAAGAAGTATTCATGTACTTCTGTCTGTTTCGTCAGCTCAGGATGAAAAGCAGTAGCGAGAAGGTTTTTTTCCCGCACCATAACGATCTTTTCCCTGTATTTACAGAGAACTCGTGCATCGCCCCATACTTTTTCAACATAAGGAGCTCGGATGAAAACCCCCCGGGTCAGGCCGATCTCTTCTATTTCAAGTTCAGTTTCGAAACTGTCCATCTGCCTACCATAGGCGTTGCGCTTAACAATCATATCCATGAGTCCCAGGCGGGGCTGGTCTGACCCTGCGATCTCTTTAGCCAGCAGAATCATACCGGCGCATGTTCCCCATAACGGCATACCCTTTTTAGCTTTAGCAATAACGATATTTTCCAGGCCATATTCGCGCATTAACTTTCCGATAGTAGTACTCTCTCCACCAGGAATGATTAAGGCATCGCTTTGCTCGATATCCTCCAGAGTCCTCACCTGAATGGCACGGGCACCGCTCTTTTTGATGCTTGCCTGATGCTCAATGAACGCTCCCTGTAAGGCAAGAATTCCGATGGTTTTACCAGCCACGATCCTGCATCCTTTCTTCCGGCCGTATCGTGCTAATGTCTATTCCCACCATGGCTTCACCTAAATCACGTGACACCTCTGCCAGAACGCTGGCATCCTGATAATAAGTGGTAGCTGCCACAATTGCCCGGGCCCGCTTCATGGGATCACCTGATTTAAAAATTCCCGATCCAACGAATATTCCATCGCAGCCCAACTGCATCATCAATGCAGCATCTGAGGGTGTGGCGATACCCCCAGCCGCAAAATTTACCACCGGCATGCGCTTGACTTTTACGACTTCTTGCAGCAGCTCATAGGGAGCCTGGAGCTCCTTGGCCGCTGACATCAATTCTTCTGCCGGAAGGTTTACGACCCAGCGTATCTCATCATTCACCTGTCTGATATGTCTTACCGCTTCTATCACATTGCCGGTGCCGGGCTCACCTTTGGTACGAATCATGGCTGCTCCTTCACCAATACGCCGCAGTGCCTCTCCGAGGTTGCGTGCTCCGCATACAAACGGCACTTTAAATCTGGTTTTATCAACGTGGTACTTATCATCGGCCGGAGTAAGTACTTCACTCTCATCAATATAGTCAATGCCCAGGGACTCCAAAATTTGCGCTTCTACAAAATGCCCAATCCTGCATTTTGCCATGACAGGAATAGTCACAGCTTCCATAATACGCAGTATTATAGTTGGGTCTGCCATGCGAGCAATCCCACCGGCAGCTCGAATATCCGCGGGCACCCTTTCTAAAGCCATTACCGCACAGGCTCCTGCTTCTTCTGCAATTTTTGCCTGTTCAGGAGTAGTTACATCCATGATAACTCCCCCTTTAAGCATCTGTGCCAGTCCTGTTTTTACTTTAAATGTTCCCTTCTCTTCCACGGGCTTTTCCCTCCATAAAGAAATATCAATTCATCAGTATCCGCCAACCATTATTGTTCTTCTTCTATTTTAAACCTGGCGATTCCCACTATACGGTCCTCGTCCGGCAGTCTCATCAGCATTACCCCACGAGAATATCTTTTCTGAATAGATATATCTTCAACCTCAAGTCGAATGAGCTGCCCTTCACTGGTCAATATGACCAACTCGTCCCCATCCCCTACAATGCGGAAGTCTACCAATCGGCCATTTTTATCTGTTACTTCAATTGATTTTAATCCTTTTCCTCCTCTATTCTGAACGTTAAATTCTGTCAAAGGAGTCCGTTTACCAAATCCGTTTTCCGTTACCAGCAGAACCGTAGAATTTTCCCTGAATTTATCCATACCTACTACAAAGTCACCCTTACCCAATCGGATGGCCTTAACTCCGGTTGCCGTACGTCCCATCGGTCTCACCTGTTCCTGGTCGAACACGATTGAGAAACCCTTGGATGTGGCTATCATTACCAGATCCTTCTTTTCCACGCGGATTACCCCTACAAGTTCATCATCTTCTAGGAGATTTACCGCTATCAAGCCCGAGCGGCGTATGTTGGCAAAAGAAGCCATGTCGACCTTTTTTATTATACCTTTTCTGGTGACCATTAAAAGGTGCCGCTTTTCATCAAAAAATCTGGCCGCGACCAGGGTGGTAACCCCTTCATTGGGCCTTAACTCCAGGAAGTTTATCAATGGGGTTCCCTTGGCCTGCCTGGATGCCTCAGGTATTTGGTATGCGCGCATGGAGAAGACTCTACCTTGATTTGTAAAGAACAGCACGTGGGCCAGAACTGAGGTCACCAGAACATCGTTGGCAAAGTCCTCGGCTCTGGTCGTGATGGAACTGATCCCTTTGCCACCGCGCCTCTGGGAACGATAAATTTCCAAAGGCTGACGTTTTATGTATCCCCGGTTGCTTAATGTAATAACAACTTCATGGTCATCAATGAAGTCTTCTTCATCAAATTCACTTGCTTCCATGGTTATTTCTGTACGTCGTTTATCCCCATAACGAGTTTTAATTTCTTCCAAATCATTCTTAATTATTTCCAGCACCCTTTCAGGGCGGTCTAAAATATCTTCATAATCAGCTATTTTCAGTAAAATATCCTGATATTCTTCTTCTATTTTGGTTCGTTCTAGATTGGTCAACTGGGCCAGTCGCATGTCCAGGATGGCATTGGCTTGAATCTCCGTCAATCCAAATCGATCCATCAACGCAGTTCTAGCAGTCTCCCGATCGCGGGAACTGCGAATTAAAGCAACAATTTCATCAAGGTTATCCAGAGCTATTTTCAGGCCTTCTAATATATGCTGCCTGGCTTTAGCCAACTTAAGATCATATGCAGTTCGCCTGCGAATTACTTCTTTTCGGTGTTCCAGGTAATAATAAATCATTTCCCTAAGACTTAGTGTGCGGGGTTGTCCGTCAACCAGACTCAGCATGTTGACCCCGAAAGATTCCTGCATCTGTGTATGTTTGTACAACTTGTTTATGAGCACATTTAAATTTGCGTCCTTGCGGACGTCTATGACTATGCGTATACCCTGACGGTCTGATTCGTCACGAAGATCGGATATGCCCTCGACTTTTTTATCGCGGACTAATTCCGCTATTTTTTCCACCAGCTTGGACTTGTTAACCTGGTAAGGGATCTCAGTGACAATTATGGATTGCCTACCGCCTTTTTTATCTTCTATGTGGTAGCGAGCTTTGATGCGAATGCTGCCGCGGCCTGTCTCATAAGCCTTTCGGATGCTCTTATTTTCAATTATACCCGCCGTAGGAAAATCCGGACCGGGAATGCAGTCCATAATCTCTTCGATGGTAGCCTCCGGCTTGTCTATTAACAATTTGGCCGCGTCTACTACTTCACCTAAATTGTGGGGCGGTATATTGGTGGCCATTCCAACTGCTATTCCAGCAGAGCCATTCAGTAGCAGATTGGGGATACGCGCCGGTAGCACCTGGGGCTCTTCCCTGGAATCGTCATAATTAGGCCGCCAGTCAACCGTGTCTTTGTCTATATCCCTCAAGAGTTCCCCGGCTATCCTCGACATTCTGGACTCGGTATACCGCATGGCTGCAGCCGAGTCCCCGTCTATGGATCCGAAGTTGCCATGTCCATCTACCAGTGGATAACGCATGGCAAAGGGCTGTGCCATTTTCACCATGGTCTGATATATGGCAGCATCTCCATGAGGATGGTATTTACCCATCACTTCGCCCACTATAGTTGCTGACTTTCTATGAGGCTTTTCATGGGTCATGCCTTGATCATAGAGGGCATAGAGTATTCGCCTATGTACAGGCTTCAGTCCATCCCGAACATCAGGTAAAGCCCTCGATACTATGACACTCATCGAGTATTCCAAAAATGATTTTCTGACTTCTTTCTCTATATCGATCGGAATAATTTTTTCAAATAATCCGTCCTGTGACAAACGACATTACCTCCTAAAAATTTCCGCTTATCCAAGCCAGGCATGATGCCTTTTTCTTCTGCTCCACTAAAATTTTGAGCTGGTTATGTTATATATCCAGATTGCTTACATAACGAGCGTTAGCCTGTATGAATTCCTTGCGCGGTTCAACATTGTCTCCCATTAAATCAGAGAATATCTTCTCGGCTTCTATGGCGTCTTCAATGTTCACTCTCAGAATAGTGCGCTTTTCAGCATTCATGGTTGTTTCCCAGAGCTGATCCGCATCCATTTCGCCAAGGCCTTTATATCTTTGGATAGACCATTTCTGTTCTGTTTCGCTCATGAACTTGTTTAATTCATTATCATTGTAAAAATACCTTATGTCTTTTCCTCTCTTCAAGCCGTAGAGCGGCGGTTGAGCAATATATACATATCCATGTTCTATCAACTCCCGCATATACCGGTAGAAAAAAGTTAGCAGAAGTATTCTGATATGAGAACCGTCGACGTCAGCATCGGTCATAATAAATATCTTGTGGTACCGGGCTTTCTTTATGTCAAAATCCTCGCCTATTCCTGTTCCCAGGGCGGTTATAAGATTTCGGATTTCTTCACTTGATAAGACCTTGTCAAGACGCGATTTCTCTACGTTTAAGATTTTGCCTCTAAGGGGCAGTATAGCCTGATAGTTTCTATCCCTGCCCTGTTTTGCCGATCCTCCCGCCGAGTCACCCTCAACAATAAACAGCTCAGAAAAAGCCGGGTCCCGGTTGCTACAGTCGGCTAGTTTTCCCGGGAGAGAGGTGGATTCTAGTGCATTCTTCCTTCTGGTCAATTCTCTTGCTTTGCGGGCTGCTTCCCGGGCGCGCCTGGCGGCTATAGCCTTATCTATTATTTTTCTGGCCGCGGATGGATTTTCACTTAAATAATCATCAACATTCTCATATACAACACTTTCAACTATTCCCCGAACGTAGGTATTACCTAACTTTGTTTTGGTCTGGCCTTCAAATTGTGGTTCTTTTACAAGAACAGAAAGGATGGCTGCCATTCCTTCCCTTATATCTTCGCCAGATAAATTCGAATCGTTTTCTTTAATGAAGCCATTTTTCTTGGCATAATCATTTATCACCCGGGTAATAGCATTTTTAAAACCTACTTCGTGGGTTCCGCCTTCCTGAGTTCGAATATTGTTGGCAAAAGAATATAAATTTTCACTATAGCCCGAGTTGTATTGGATGGCCGTGCTGACAACTACATCCTCTTTCCTAGCCTTTAAATGGATGGGTTTTTCATTAATAGTTTCTTTGTTTTTGTTTATATAAGCTACAAAATCAGTTAGTCCTGTTGAGATGAATTCTTTTTGCAAGCCTTCTTCTCTCTCGTCACTGAAAAAAATCTTCAAACTTGGGTTTAAAAAGGCCAGCTCCCTGAGCCTTTGAATCAAAATCTCGCGGTCGAAAACCAGTTCTTCAAAAATTTCGCTGTCCGGGAAAAAATGAATACTGGTTCCAGTCTCATTATTTTCTCCGACGACTTCCATCTCGCTTATCGGGCGGCCTCTCTGATAAACCTGGCGGTAGGTCTGCCCATCTCTTCTCACCCTTACTTCCATTTCTGACGATAATGCATTTACGACCGAAAGGCCAACTCCATGCAGGCCTCCGGAGATAGTATACCCACTACCGCCGAATTTGCCGCCGGAATGCAGTGTGGTCATAATAACTTCTAGAGCGGGAATCCCCATCAACGGGTGTATATCTACAGGTATCCCGCGCCCGTTATCCTTGACGGTCACGCTGTTATCTGCATGAATAAAAACCGCTATCTCATTACAATAACCAGCTACCGCCTCATCAATACTATTATCAACTATCTCAAAAACCAGATGGTGCAGCCCTTTAGGTCCTGTAGAGCCGATATACATACCTGGTCTTTTCCTAACAGCCTCTAAACCTTCCAGGACCTGTATATCTGAAGCATTATATTCGTTTTCATTGATTTTCACTCTTAACCCTCCTTAGAAAAGGCTGCCCCTCGTTTGTATAGCGTAATTGAGGATATAGGCGACAAATACACCGCATCCTGGCATATTATCATGGACTTTTCTTTGCCCTCCTCACTTATATTAATCAGCTTTTTTTCTGACCGAGCCAACTCCATAATATCGATTAAATCTTCGGAGAGATTGGTGTTAAGATTCAAGATCGTAATTATGTCATGAGAAGAAATGATAAAATTGTTTCCCAGATGAATAAACACTAACATTACTCCCTTCCTTGCAGTGTGCCATTCAGGACCGCATTAATCCTGTATTTCTCTTCTCTCTCTTCAATATTTAAATTAACCGATGTTAAAAAGCTCTGAAATTGTGAAATACTCAGATAGTTTAGTAGCAGTATTCTTCTTTCTTCATCTAATTCAGCCATCACTTCATCTAAAAGAAAAAGAGGATAATATCCTTTAACTTCATAAAAGGCTTCTATTTCTGCCAATTTCAGACTGACGGCCAAGTTGCGCTGTTGTCCTTGCGATGCAAATTGCCGGGCCAATCGTCCATTAAGATAAACATGCATATCATCTCTATGTGGACCTATAACAGTGGAGCCCCGCTCATATTCCTGTTTTCTTTTGCTCTCCAGCTCCTCTTTAAGGCCGGTTTTTATTCGGTCCAGATTAATTTTACCACTATCCATGTTAAATGAAAGTGCATATCTAATGTTTAACTCTCCGTTATTCGAATTAATAGCTTTGTGAATATGCCGTGCTTTTTCATTGATTACATTTGCATAATTGAGCCTGGCCATAATAATATGAGCCGAACTTTCACAAAAAAGATCGTCTATTATAACAAGGCTGCTTCCTTTTTCCTTTCTTTTCCGAAGTATTTGGTTTCTTCTTTTTATTAATTTGGAGAAATCAGCTAATTGATGGCTATATTCTAAAGAGAGCTGCGACAAAGCGAAATCAAAAAAATGCCTGCGCAGAGAGGGGGCTCCTTTTATCAGAAATAAGTCATCGGGGGTAAATAAAACCACCCTCAGTCGATCTGGATTATTGTAACGGGCCTTTTTTCCATTAATCTTGAGTATCTTATTGCCTTCTCCACAATAAATCAAACTACACTCTTTCGAGCGATCTTGACTCTCATATTTAGCCCGGATTTCGTAGGTCCTGGCTTCATAATTCACCATCCCAAAATCGTTTACCGGTCGAAATGATCCCCCCTGAGCCAGAACAAATATTGCTTCCAGTATATTAGTTTTACCCTGACCATTTTCTCCTAGAAATATATTGAGCTTTTTATCCGGTTCATAAAATAGGTTTTTTATATTCCTGAAATTCTTTATCTGCAGGGTTTTTATTTTCAATAGCTCAAGGTCACTCCTTAAGCACTGGTGCGAAGCGGTACCAGTACATACAGATAGTCCTGTTTATCACTCCTGATCACAGCTGGTCCAAGTGGCCCGGATAGGCTAATTGATAATTCATTGCTTTCGGTTGCCAACAGTTTAACCACATCTAAAAAATAATTGGTGTTAAAAGATATTTTAAAATCTTTTTCTCCTGATATATTTATGTCCTCAATTATTTCTTCGATTTCTCCCATGATTTCCGAATAACTGTTAAGAACTGCTTCATTATCTCTAATACTAATCAATACATTAGGTATTTTTAACTTGTCATCGGTCGGCATTACCTTGGCTCTTTCAAGTATGTTGGCCAGAAGGTGTGCGTCAACATTAATATTTGTATTTGATGCTGCCGGTATAACCTGTTCATAATTAGGGTATTGTCCTTCTATCAACCTGGATATCAAAGTAAATCTTTCCTTATAAAAAACCACATTGTTAGGACTTAAAGCGATATTAATCACCTCATCAATGTCTTCAAGCCATCTCGAAAGTTCATTAACTGTCCGGGAGGGTATGATAAAACTGGTTTTTTCTATGTCTTCTCCCTCCCATTGGTATTTGAAATATGCCAGACGATGAGTATCGGAGGCAACTACTTTCAGGGTATTAGCATCTACGAAATCGAAAAGTACTCCAGTGAAAACCTGTCTAAAATGGCTCTGTGCGGCAGCAAAAGCGGTCTTCCGGAGTGCTTCTTTAATAACTCTTTGAGGCAAAGCTATTCTTAATTCCATATTTTGTAGGGGAAGATCAGGGTATTCCTGCTCTCGATAAGTGTTTAGGAAGCCGGATGATTTTCCGTAGCTGACCTTGAGCTTGGCTTTAGTCTGATCATGTTCAATCGTTATCTGTGAGTCGGGAAGAACCTTAATAAAATCGGCAAAATAATGAGCATTAACCAGGACTTGACCAGGTTCGATTATGTCCACTTTAGGGGTGCTCGCTTTTATACCGATCTCCATATCAGTAGCCGTCATAGTCAACCCGTTTTCATCTGCTTTGATCATAAGGCCTGATAGAACAGGGATGGTGTTTTTATTGGATGCAGCCCGGTAAACCTGGGAAGTAATAGCCGATAGATCTTTCTTTTCAATGATAATCTTCATCAATATACCTCCATCAAACATTCACCAAATTATTCTTATTATTCTTGATAATTTATAGGAGTAATAGTCGTAGTAGTGTGAATTATGGGGATAATAGCTATTAGTCCTAATAAATAGAGGGTTTAATGGGTTGATAAACTTGTTGAAAATCAAGCTCCATAATTGGAGTCTATTTTCTTCAGCAATTTTTCGATAGTTGCCGCTAAATCACGGTCTTCTACTACCTGTCTTTCCATTTTTTCCATCGCGTGAATAACAGTAGTATGATCCCTTCCACCGAACTGGTCGCCTATTTGGGGATAGGAAGCATCAGTGAGTTTACGGCATAAGTACATAGCGACATGTCGAGGAAAAACCATCTGCTTGTTACGCTTTTTGGAAAGAATTTCTGATAATTCTAAATCATAATATTTAGCTACTGCTTTTTGAATCATTTCAATAGTAATCTTTTTGGGCCGGGGAGGAGGCAGAATATCTTTTAATGCTTCGCTTGCGGTAGATAGATTAAGGGTTTTGTGGTTATGTGTGGCGTAAGCCACCAAACGTACAAGCGCGCCTTCCAATTCGCGTATGTTTGAGTCGATGTAATTGGCGATATAATCAAGTACATCATAAGGAATATTCAATTTGTCAGCCTGAGCTTTTTTTCGAAGTATAGCTATCCTGGTTTCAAGATCAGGTGGTTGAATATCTGTTATTAGACCCCATTCAAAACGAGAACGGAGGCGGTCTTCAAGGGTAGGGATATTCCTAGGAGGACGGTCGCTCGATATTACAACCTGTTTATTAGCTTCATAAAGGGTGTTGAAAGTGTGGAAAAATTCTTCCTGAGTTCTTTCTTTCCCGGCTAGAAACTGTATGTCATCTATGAGCAGCACATCTATATTCCGATATTTATTGCGAAAACCTGACGTGTTATCATCTTTTATCGAACTGATAAGCTCATTGGTAAACTGCTCAGAAGAAACGTAAACAACCGAAAAATTATTATATTTTAGAAGAATATGATGGCCTATAGCCTGCATGAGATGAGTTTTACCCAAACCGACACCGCCATAAATAAAAAGGGGATTGTAAGCCCGGGAAGGAGACTCAGCTACGGCAAATGAAGCTGCATGAGCAAAACGGTTGCTGTTGCCAACCACAAAAGAATCAAAAGTATATTTAGAGTTCAATGAAGCAAAGCCGTGTTCCTTCTCGCTTTGATTATCACTTATTAGTTTTATAGATAAGGAATTGCCGCCCAGGCGGTGCAGATGTTTTTGAATAGTATCTAAATAGCGGGATTCGATCCATTCCTTGGTCAGCGCGTTGGGAACTCGCACGTGCAATGATCCGTCGCGAAAACTAGAAAAACTAAGCATAGAGAACCATATGTCAAAGCTTCCAGGATCAATTTCTTCTTTAATAGACTGTAGAACCTTGTTCCATATAGTTGAGTAGTCAATATCCTGGACCATGACAAAGCCTCCTGTTGATGTGGAAATGTGAAAAAGTCAAAAAAAAGAACTGTGGATAAAGAGATAACAAAAGCCATAAGACCTGCCACAGCCTTTTAGGTGCAAATATAGTATAATTTTAGCAGACCAGCACAAAAAATAGAAGGGTTAAAGGAGGCATCTTTCTTGACAGTTACGGGCGCGAATCAATATAATTATAAAGTGTCGTAAATATTGAGAGAGGAAGACAAAGATGAAAAGGACATTTCAACCCAAGAACCGTCAGAGAAAAAAAGTACATGGTTTCAGAAAGAGAATGTCCACCGCAGGTGGAAGAAAAGTAATAACCAGCCGAAGGAAAAAAGGAAGAAAAGCTATCTGTGCATAGGTCGTGGAGAGACGACCTTTTATTTTATTAGGGAAGAACGATGCTAGGTCGGCAATTTAGAATAAGAACTGGAAAAGAATACAATAATATATATAAGCTTGGTAAAAAAATGGGCGGCCGTTATTTACTGATCTACCTGCGCCCCAGTCCATTGGATGTCAGCAGGTTTGGCATAGTAGTCAGCAAGAAGGTAGGAAATGCGGTCAGAAGAAACCGCGTTAAAAGACAGATCAGGGAAATAATAAGGCACAATAAAGACAAGCTTAAAGGGCGTTGTAACATAGTTGTAATTGCCCGCCATAAAATATTTGGCACCAGTTACAAAGACCTGGAGAAGGATTTTCTTAATATTATGAAGAAGGCCGGTCTATGATAAAAAGACTGTTGATTTTTGTGATTAAAATATATCAACGAGCAACCTTTTTTAAGCGTCCGTCCTGTCGTTTCTATCCCTCCTGTTCGAATTATTCCATCGAGGCGATTAATAGGCATGGAGTAATAAAAGGAATAGGGTATACCCTGGTAAGGCTTGGAAAATGCCATCCTTTTCATGCGGGGGGATACGACCCAGTCCCTTGATCTGGGACTTGAAGAAAGCTACGCAAAGGAGGTGAGACCTGCATCACCGCTTAAAAGGTAAGCAGGAAGAATATGTGGGCTGAATTTGTACACTGGTTTACAACCATGATCGTTTACATGTATAAACTGACTGATAGCATAGGTATTCCCAATTATGGCCTTGCTATTATTCTGTTTTCTATCGCTATTAAACTCGTATTGTATCCTCTTACCCATAAACAGATGAAATCAATGCGTGAACTGCAAGTAATTCAACCGCGCATGAAAGAAATCCAGGAAAGATATAAAGAAGATCCCCAGACCATGCAGAAAAAGATGGCTGAGCTCTATAAAGAGCATGGGGTTAATCCATTTGGGGGATGTCTGCCCTTATTGATTCAAATGCCGATATTGTTTGCTTTTTACCAGTCCTTGATCAATCTGTCCACAACTGCACTGCTCGATGTCCCGGTTAGCCATGTAATGTTTTTTGGCATAAATATAGGAGCAAAAACCCAGGACCCATATTTATTGACATGGATTCTGCCAGTCCTGGTGGCTGGTACAACCTACTGGCAGCAAAAAATATCCATGGCTGACGCAAACGACCCGACCCAAAAGACTATGTTGTACATGATGCCGTTATTTATTGGATACATATCCGGGACAACGGTTCCTGCAGGTCTGCCACTGTACTGGGTTACGTTTAATATTTTAAGCATAGCCCAGCAGCTTTACGTTAACAGCTCCATCAATTCAAAAAAGAAAATAGGGAATGATGTAGCGCTTGAAACCCAGGATTTGGACCTGTCGGATTCGGCGGAGACAGACGAGTCCGCAGAAGAAAAGGATGCGAGGAGGGACAAAGGAGGAAAGATAATAAATGGAGCTCCAAACCGTAGAAAAAAAGGGAAAAAACATTGATGAAGCCATAAAAGGCGCACTTGACGACCTGGGCTGCGAGATTGATGATGTAACTGTGGAGGTTATAGAGGAGCCGAGCAAAGGATTATTGGGTTTAGGAAAAAAGCCGGCCGTAGTCAGGGTCACAAGACGGGACAAACCCGAAAACATAGTCCGGAATGTAGTGGAAGAAATACTTGATAAAATGAGAATCGATTACCAGATAAACGGCATCGAGATGGAAGAAGAGAGGGTCAGGATAAACATAGTCGGCAATGATATGGGCCTGCTCATTGGGCGAAAAGGCGAAACCTTAAATGCTGTTCAGTTTATTGTTGGTCTGATTGTTAATCGCAACCGTGAAGAGAAAATCAGAGTCATGCTTGATGTTGAAGATTACCGGAAAAAGCGCGAGGATTCGTTGGAAGCACTGGCCCTACGCCTTTCCGATAAAGTAAAGAAGACCAGGAAGAACGTAGTAATGAGACCAATGACCTCCCAGGAAAGAAGGATCGTACACACAACGCTTCAGTCCGATCCATCGATCACCACCTACTCAATGGGTGATGAGCCAAACCGAAAGGTTGTTATTGCCTTAAAAAAATAATAACAACAGCTAAGAAGTAGAACAGACCCTCAAGTAGAGGGTCTGTTTTTTTAAAATTAATTTAGGCTAAGATGCAGCAAAGTGTAAACAACTATTGAAATAGATACCATACCTTATAAGATTATAATAAGGTTATACTTATATGTTACAGAGGAAGAGAAAATATTAATTGAGCCCTAGTCGCAGGCAGAAAATATTAATAGTTAATAGCAGCGAGCTAGGAAGTATAGACAAAAAGAAATATACTACCTACATCTTTCAGAAGAAAGGCAGTGAGTAACATTCTAAATGATATAGCGGCCCTGGCTACGCCTCCCGGAGAAGGCGGTATAGCTATTATCAGAATGAGCGGTGAAAACGTAGTAAAAATAATAGGTCAGATATTTAAACCCTATCAGGCCGGAGTTAGAATTGAGGAAAAGAGCGGCTACAGTCTTACGCTGGGCTGGATTGTAGATGACAATGGAGATAAAATTGATGAAGTGCTGCTAGGGTTGATGCTCAAGCCTAAAAGCTACACCGGCGAAGATGTGGTAGAAATAAACTGTCATGGAGGGATTCTTCCCGCCCGCCGTTGTTTGCAGCTCATATTGAGCAAGAGTGTGCGGATAGCTGAAGCAGGTGAGTTTACCCGCCGGGCTTTTCTTAACGGGAGGCTCGATGTGAGTCAGGCGGAGGCAGTAATCGATATCATCAGGGCAAAGACAGAGAAAGCGCTAAGCCTGGCAATGAGGCAGCTGGGAGGACAGGTACGCACACAAATCAACCAGCTTGAAGAAGATCTGGTTGGCATCCAGGCAATGCTGGAAGCCAGTATTGATTTCCCAGATGATGTGGGGGAACCCGAATACAAAACGATTGCGGGGATGATTAAAACACAGATCAAAGCATTGGAAAAGATCCAGCGAGCGGGTCAACGGGGTGAAATCTATCGAGAAGGGATCACCGTAGCTATAGGGGGAAAGCCCAATGTGGGTAAGTCCAGCCTGCTGAATTTACTGCTAAAAAAGGATAAAGCGATTGTGACCCATATACCTGGAACAACAAGAGATATTATTGAAGATTATATAAGTATCAGGGGAATACCTGTGAAAATAATGGATACAGCAGGGATCAGAGAAACAGATGATCTGGTCGAGCGTATTGGGGTTGAGAAATCACGAAGGGCTATTAAGGAAGCAGATATAGTTATTTTCTTACTGGATTTTGGAGCTGGCTTAAGTGAAGAGGACGATCAAATATTCAGAAGTGTCGTCCAGAGCAATCTAATAATAATGGTTAACAAAGATGATCTACAAGATAAAAAAATAGACAAGGATGATCTGCAGCGTAAGTTTGCTGGATACAAACTAATCCTGGGCTCAGTCAAAGAAGAAAGGGGTCTGGAGGAGCTCGAGAAAACCATCGAGGAAATAGCCTTATCAGGAAAAACTGGGTTGGATGATCTTGAATTTATGTTGAACCTCAGGCAAAAAGAGGCACTGGAAAAAGCAATGATAAATATGCAAGTTATAATGAATAATTT
This sequence comes from uncultured Syntrophomonas sp., assembly GCA_964635975.1. Taxonomy (GTDB): domain Bacteria; phylum Bacillota; class Syntrophomonadia; order Syntrophomonadales; family Syntrophomonadaceae; genus UBA5314. Next base: position 28,191 of record CAZWPO010000022.1, on the reverse strand, counting down.
GGGAGAAGTATCTATTGACTGTTTAGCAGTCGATCTCTGGGGAGTACTTGAGTCTTTGGGAGAGATCAGTGGTAGAAACATAAAAGAAGAAGTGCTTGATCGGGTTTTTAAGGAATTTTGCATCGGAAAATAGGCAGGAGGAGAATCTGTACAAATGATTTACCAGGCAGGAGAATACGATGTTATTGTGATTGGAGCGGGACATGCAGGCTGTGAAGCTGCTCTGGCAGCATCTCGAATGGGATGCCAGACATTGATGATTACACTTAATCTTGAGACTATAGCACAAATGCCTTGCAATCCGTCCATTGGCGGACCGGCAAAAGCGCAGGTTGTAAGGGAGATCGACGCTTTAGGCGGGGAAATGGGAATAAATATAGATAAGGCCAATATTCAGATCAGGATGATAAATACCGGCAAAGGACCTGCGGTCCAAGCACTTCGCGCCCAGGCTGACAAACATGAATATTATAGGGAAATGCTGGACACCCTGCAAAACCAGCAACGGTTGGATATCTTAATGGCCGAAGTTGAAGAAATTGAAGCACAGCGAGCTCAGGTGAAAGCTGTTATAACAAAAACAGGAGCTCGTTTTTCGACCAAGACAATAGTTGTTACTTCGGGAACCTACTTGAAAGGCCGCATAATAATTGGCGACGTTATCTACGAAGGGGGTCCGGGGAATCAATTTCCTGCCCGACGCCTGTCAGATAGTCTAAGCGGTCTTGGCCTAGAGTTGGGTAGATTTAAAACGGGTACTCCGCCCCGCATCGATAGAAAAAGTGTTGACTTTTCAAAAATGATAGAGCAACCAGGCGATCCTAAGCCTCTTCGCTTTTCATATCTCAGCCCGCGAAGAGAACGCGAGCAGATTTCCTGCTGGCTGACTCACAGTAATGCACTCACCCATAAGGTGGTAATGGACAATCTGGATAGAGCGCCTATGTTTACCGGTGTAATAAAGGGAAGAGGTCCCAGATATTGCCCATCTTTTGAGGATAAGGTGGTTCGTTTTGCCCATAAGGACGCTCATCAATTGTTCATTGAACCGGAAGGGCGCCATACCGATGAAATGTATGTCCAGGGTTTGAATACCAGCTTGCCGGAGGATGTGCAGATTCAGGTCCTGCACAGCATAAAAGGGCTTGAGAATGCCAAGATCATTCGAACCGGCTATGCCATAGAATATGACTATGTGATTCCTTCCCAGTTAAAATTGAGTCTGGAATGCAAAAAGATTGATGGTCTGTTTACAGCCGGACAGATAAATGGAACGTCTGGATACGAAGAAGCCGCAGCCCAGGGCCTGATGGCAGGAATTAATGCCGCGCTCAAGGTTCAGGAAAAAGAACCTTTCATATTAAAGAGAAGCGAAGCCTACATCGGGGTTATGATAGATGACCTCATTACCAAGGAGAACGAAGAACCATATAGACTCCTAACCTCGCGTGCAGAATACCGCCTGCTCCTCAGGCAGGACAATGCTGACCTGCGGCTCTGTGAAAAGGGAAGACATATCGGCTTGGTCAGCGACCTGCGTTGGGACAAGTACAATGAAAAGCTCAATATTCTTAAAGAAAAGGGCCAGGAATTGAAAGGCAGCACATATACTCCTGGAGACGCCAAAATAGAAGAGCTTTTGAACGCTAGCGGATCTGCCCCGCTTAGGGATCGAGTTTCACTGTGGGAGCTTTTGCGCCGACCTGAAATAAAAATAGAAAAATTCATTGCGCATGGTTTAATGGAAACCCAGGATATCGATATATTAGAACAGCTTGAGCTTCAGGCTAAATATGAAGGATATATAAAGAAGCAGGAAGAGCAGGTAGCTCGGTTTGAGAAACTGGAGGAGCGAGTTATTCCGACCGACCTGGATTACCATGAGGTATACGGTCTTTCCAATGAAGCCTATCAGAAGCTTGAGAGTGTTAGGCCGGTATCGATAGGGCAAGCATCCAGAATATCCGGGGTTAATCCGGCTGATATAAATGTTTTACTCATTAATTTAGAGAAAAAAAGAAGGAAATAGAAGGAACAAGTGGAATATAAAGTAAAGACCTACAAACAGATGCTTCTGGATGAAAATCAGCGTCAAAACCTGGTAAGCCGCCGCAATCCGGAAAATGAAGTTGAAAAGCATATTCTCGACAGCCTTGCCATTTTGACCTTTATGAGCATATCAGGGAAGAGCCTTATTGATATTGGAAGCGGGGCTGGGTTTCCAGGTATGGTTTTGGCTCTGGCAGTTGACGAATGCAAGATTACTCTACTCGAATCAGACCACAAGAAAGCGGATTTCTTGATACGAGTAAAAGAAGTATTAAAACTCGAAAATGTGAATGTGATAGTAAAACGAGCCGAAGAAATTGGGCATGAAGAAAGACATCGGGAGAAGTATGATCTTTGCACAAGCCGCGCTGTAGCGCCTATTAGAGTGCTGCTTGAGTACTGTATCCCGCTGATAACACTGCAGGGTAAAGTGGTAATGTGGAAAGGGCGTAATTACGCCAATGAGATATCGGAGGCAGGCAATGCAATGGAAAAGATGAACGCTCAAATAAGTTGCGTTCATAGCTATAACCTCATGGATGAATTCGACCGCACCCTGGTGGTGGTGGAAAAAGGCTGGTCAACTTCTCAACAATATCCACGCAGGGTGGGAATACCAATGAAAAGACCATTATAGGAGGAGCGAGTAATGGTTAAGAAGCCGTGGGGGCGCTGGACTGCAAAAGCGGATAAAAAGCGAGTAACACTTATTCCAATAGATAGAACTATGCGCAATCCTTTTCAACCTAGAAGAGAGTTTGACGAGAATGAAATCGAAGAACTAGCAGCATCCATTGAAAGCTATGGTATCATTCAACCGATAATAGTACGTCAGCAGGGTGAGAATTATCAAATAGTAGCTGGCGAGAGACGAGTTAGAGCCTGTTACAAACTCGGTTATTCGGAAATTCCAGCCATAATTGAAGAAATGAGTGATGAAAAAGCAGCAGCAGTATCACTTATTGAGAATCTGCAGCGCCGGGAGTTGAACTATTTTGAGGAAGCCAATGCCTATAATATTCTGGTCAATGTTTTTGGGTTGACCCAGGAAGATGTGGCGAAAAAGGTTGGCAAGAGCCAATCAGCTGTAGCTAATAAATTAAGACTGCTAAAAATACCGGAAACCGTCCGAAGCCTTATTCATTCGCACAGCATTAGTGAAAGGCATGCACGGGCACTATTGAAATTGAGTTCTTCAGAACAGCAGATGCTGGTTCTGCAGCAAATATATGAACGGGAACTAACTGTAAAAGAAACGGAAGATCTGATTGAAAGATTTTCGAATAAAGGTAGGGAAGAAGCAAGTAAAAACAGGTCCGGGACTCACGGCATATCAATGTTTATTAAAGATGCCCGCATTTTCCTTAATACAATAAAAGAAACGGTTAAGCGCGCCAAACAAACAGGTGTCGATATAGATATGCTAGAAAATGAAGATGAAGCTCAATACGAAGTTATAATTAGAATAGCTAAGAGGCGTGAAAACGTGCGTTACTTGATACAAGGATAAAAATCCCGTAGTAGTTGATAAAAGAGGTTAACGATAACCATAGACCAGTAGTTAACTGCCAATCTATGGTTATTTTGTTGTTCAAAGATAAACTTGAAGCTAGCTAAGAGGCGGGTGTATCTAAAACAAGTGAAAGTCGATCGTCAGGGGATAGAAATCTCCATGACCTGGGCCTGTTAGTATTGAACGGTATTTTCGAATACAGTAGAGAAAACCGCCCTTATTAGTGGAGTAAGGTCAGTAAACAAATTACTGGCCTTAATTTATCACTTGAGCTTGTACCGATGCTTAAGGTAAAGTTTATTATGTGAAAGCAATATTTGTTGAGCCCGATAGAAATGAAAAAGGGACTCATTAGTGGCAAGAGAAGAAAATAATTTGTACGTTTTCGAAAGGTGGGCTCCCATGACCAAAATAGTAGCTATTACCAATCAAAAAGGAGGGGTTGGGAAGACCACCACCGCTGTTAATCTTGCTGCATGTATTGCCGCGGAGGGCAGTAGAGTTTTGCTGGTTGATTGCGATCCGCAAGGCAATGCCAGCAGCGGCCTTGGCATCAACCGTAGGAAGATTAGTCTATCTGTATATGACCTGCTTATAAACGACGAAGATGCCGGCGGAATAATAAAAACCACAAGCGTACCAGGCCTAAGTGTTATACCATCTACCATACAGCTGGCAGGAGCAGAGGTTGAGCTGGCTGATTTGACCCAGAGAGAATATCGCTTGAGAAGAGCATTAAAAAAGATCCGCCAGCAATTTGACTACATAATTTTGGACTGTCCGCCTTCTCTAGGACTATTGACTATAAATGCGCTGACCGCAGCCAACTCGGTCATCATTCCCCTACAATGTGAATACTACGCATTGGAGGGACTGAGCATGCTGGTAGACACCGTTAATCTTGTCAAACGGAGGTTGAATCCTGCGTTGTTGATTGAAGGAATCGTATTCACTATGTTTGACGCTAGAACCAACCTTTCTATTCAGGTTGTCGAAGAGGTGAAAAAGCACTTCAGGAAAGAGGTCTACCGGACAATAATACCCCGCAATGTACGTCTGAGCGAAGCCCCCAGCCATGGGATACCGATAGTTCAATATGATCCAAAATCAAAAGGTGCCGAGTTGTACAAAGAACTTGCCGTGGAGGTGTTAGAGCGTGGTTAAACCCGCAAAAGGATTAGGAAGAGGATTAGATGCCCTTCTATCAGGAGATGGAAAGGAAGATGTCACTGTCAGTGAAATAGATGTACAGTCGATATCACCTGCGCCGAATCAGCCAAGGCAAAGATTTGACGAGGCAGCCATAAAGGAGTTGGCCGAGTCCATCAAGCAGCATGGTATTTTGCAACCCATTTTGGTGCGCCCCGCCCAGAACGGGTATCAGATTATAGCGGGAGAGAGGAGATGGCGAGCGGCGTGTATGGCCCACTTGGAAATCATCCCAGCTATAGTCAAAGAGATGAGCGATCAACAGGCGGCAGAGATATCGCTGGTAGAAAACTTACAGAGAGAAGATCTGAGCGCAGTAGAAGAGGCCAGGGCATTTATGAGATTGATTTCTGAACATGGGTACAACCAGGAACAGATTGCTGCCCGGGTGGGAAAAAGCAGAAGCCACATTGCAAACACTATAAGAATATTGAAACTTCCTGACAAGATACTGCTAATGGTGGAGGAAGGCAAAATATCTGCTGGTCATGCGCGAGCGCTGATCGGTATGGACCAAATCAGGCAGATGCGATTAGCCAAACAAATTGCCGGAGAAGGATTGTCAGTAAGAGAGGTAGAAAGGCAGGCAGATAGCAAAAGGAAAACCAGGACAAAAAGTGCGACAAACCATGAGCTAATCGATATAGAGGAGAAACTGCAGAGATATCTTGCCACCAGGGTAAAACTCAAGAGTAAAAAGCAGGGTGGGACGATTGAAATCCCCTACTATAGCGAGGATGATCTGGAGCGAATAATGGAGATTATAGGAGTTCACCTCGGCTAGACCGAATGCCAGTCAAGTGTTTCACGTGAAACACTTGACCCAGTAACTTTTTAACTTGAACAATCTCAATCAAATGGAATGGGCAGCAACTTGACAGCGAGCTGGTTCACCATTTCAAGCACCCGGGAGAAAGATAAGTTATTGATCCGGGCCAGAGATCTGCAGTCATCAAACTCGGGCTTGAATCGTTGTGAGCCATCGGGGAGCAGTGCATATTTAATTCTAACCGGCCCTAAAGGAGTCGATAAGCTAACCTCTTTGCGAGGAGCAATCCAACGAGATTGGATTGAATAGCGAATACCCAGTGTGGTAGAATTCGTCATGATTAGAGTTATTGTATGAGAAATAGCCTCGGGCCTGGTTAGAACTGATAGCAGCAAGCCAGCCCGATTTTTTTTCATTTGAGCGGGCATAGTGAAGACATCGAGCACCATGGGGTCAGCAAGGAGAATTTCGAATAGATAAGCACTCTGCTCAGGACTCATATCATCTATTTCGGTTTCCAGGACAGCTACCCGGTCTTCGTTACACTGGATCGGTGATCCCAAGCTTCCTTTAATGAGACGCAGGAGATTTGGAACAGAATCATTTCGTATAGCCGTTCCAGCTCCATATGCGACGCTTAGAGGGGTGGATTCCGGAAAGGGTCCAAAGACGGGATTTAAAAATTTGACCAGTGCAGCTCCGGTTGGAGTAACCAGTTCTATATTCGCAGAGGAGCCTCGACAAGGGAGTCCCTGCATTAATAAAGCGGCAGCGGGAGACGGACTGGGATATTTTCCGTGACTCATATTAATGAAGCCGTTGCTCCAGGGAAGGGGAGCGCAATGTATTACATCGACATCCAGGAATCTGAGGCCTGACAAAACCCCGACAACATCAACAATGGTATCAGCCGCACCAATTTCGTGAAAGTGCACTTTTTCGACAGGGATGCCATGAATAGTGGCCTCGGCTTCTGCAATAGAAGATAGCACCATCAAAGCATCACGGGCTACTTCAGCTGGAAGGGGAGAACGTTCGATTAATACTTGTATGTCTTTTAGATTTCTGAACCTGGGAGCATGGTCTTGAACACTTATCCGTCGTGCCTTAATCCCCTGGACGGTGATTTCTTCCGAGGAAACGTATGCATCTAAATCCAGCAAAGCAAGACACTCTTCCAATTGTTCAAAGGGAAATCCAAGTTCGAGTAATGCAGCGAGAAACATATCTCCGGATATTCCAGAAAAACAGTCCAAATAAATGAAATTCATTACACACCTCCGGGTCAAATATTTAAGAAAAATTTACAAATTACCTTGTAATTGATATTATGACAGGAAAAAAGACAATAATAGTCTTGGCAGTTATTCTAATCAATACCATACAGTAATAAGGTTGGGAAGTAAAATGCCGAAAAAAAAACGTGGCAGGCAGAACAGCAAATATACCCTTATTCTGATACCCCAAAGCACTGGGAAGACCAGGCAGATAGGAATTGCCCGCAGCCGCATGCTAACGCTGGGCGTATGCGCAATTATTGCCATAATGGTTTTTTGTGGGGTCTGCATATCCTACTATGTCAAAAGGAACCAGATAAATCAGGTTGACCAAATTATAAGCGAAAACCATGAGAAGCAAGACACTATCGACCAGCTGAACCAGGAGATGGGAGATATTCAAAAACAGCAGGAGGACATAGCTAAAAAGCAAGAAGAAATCAAGAGACTGATGGGAATCAAGGCAGAGTCGAGCACCTACAATAAGCAAAACAGTGAGGGTCAGGGTGGCGAAGACCTGGTAATAGACACGGACGACCCTGACGTACTCTGGATAGCACAAAGCATAAAAAGCGAATTGGCCAGACAGGACCAGGAATTGGACGAGTTGATGGCCCGGGTGACAAATAACACCGAATATTTCCGTGGGGTTCCCAATCTGATGCCTACCAAAGGGACGATCACATCCGAATACGGATGGAGAAAATCGCCCTTCGGGGGCAAAAAACTGTCTTTTCATAATGGGGTAGACATCGCCAATGCATCTGGAACAGCAATATTAGCGGCTGGAGACGGCAAGGTGATATTTGCCGGGTGGAAAGCGGCATATGGAAGGACTATTATGATCGATCATGGCACGGGATTCACCAGTTTCTATGGCCACTGTTCAGAATTTCTCGTAAAAGAAGGGCAGGAAGTCAACAAGGGACAGCTAATTGCTAAAATGGGCAATTCCGGTAACAGTACCGGGCCGCATTTGCATTACACCGTGTTAAAATGGGGGGTCTACCAGGATCCAATGGTCTATTTGCCCTGATAAGCGAAATGAGGAGGAATCGATTTGCTGAGGAAAAAAGATAACAGCTTTCAAAATGTTGAAAGCTTAATTGCCGACGGGGTGTATATCAAGGGGGATTTAAAAGCAGAAGGATCCATAAGAGTCGACGGATTCATAGAGGGAAAGGTAGAGATACAAGGGGACGTGATTATAGGACAAAAAGGCCAGATAAAAGGAGAAATCCAAGCAGAGAACCTTATGCTGGCTGGTAAAATAGATGGCTCACTGAACTGCAAACAACGCTGTGTGATAAATGAAACCGGAGTGATGCTTGGTGATGTCAGCTGTAGCTTACTGAGTATTGATGAAGGGGGAATGCTGCACGGCGCCAGCAGAATGAACCGGGCTGGCAAAGAACCAGAGGCTGATAGCAAAGAAAAAGGTATCCAGAAACGCGATAATCCCAAGTTGGCCAAAGTATTTGGTAAAATAGCAGAAACGTCAGATCAGCGGTAAACTCTCGTCTAGCAAAGTGTGGGGTAAAAGCACCAAAGCACCCCAACCCCGCTGAAGATATAAAAATGCCGGGTCTTATAAACTAGAGGTGATTATATTGTTTATAAACAGACAAGATGCAGGAAAACAACTAATGGCACTGCTGCAAAATCAGGGGGTGGAATTTGATGTGGTCATGGCGATACCTCGAGGAGGTGTAGCGGTTGCTGAAGAAATTGCATCTCATTTCAAAAAACCATTAGATATTGTAATGGTGAAAAAAATTGATTCACCCCATTCGTATGATGAAGCAATAGGTGCTGTAACCCCGGACGGTGAAATCATCCTGCATAAGTATATCAACAGGGAATTTATCGATATCGATAATGTACACGAGCTGGCCGCACAGGTAGTGAAAGATATAAATTCACGCCTGAATACTTTCCGTAGTTACCGCCCACCAGTAGAGATCAAGGGCAAAAGAATTTTATTGGTGGATGATGGGATAGCTTCAGGATTTACTATGAAAGCGGCAGTAAGTTATCTGCGCAGAATGCAGGCCAGTGAAGTCATTATAGCGGTTCCAGCTTGTTCGCGAAATGCTTACCTGGTTTTAACCGATATTGCCAACGGCATTCAGTGCATTAACGTGCCGGATAATTTTTATGCGGTTGGACAGTTCTATGAAGACTATACAGTCGTTGAAGACCATGATGTCATAGCAGCATTGGAGAGGCAGGAGAACAGCCCCAGTCGGCCTTAGCGAGCGATGACGCCCGGTCCTTGAGACCTCCTATTGTTGGCAAGAAACAGTCCTTTAGCTATTAATTCTGCCATACGGTAAACAAGATACAAACGAGTGTTTTGAAGTACCATATGCTCGAAAAATCCCCCCACATTTACGACTCCGGAGATGTGAAAATCGCCTACTTCAGGAAGAGATTTTTTTAATGCCGTTCCTGGTTTCAGGCTGCCCGAACGAACATTTACATAGCCGATTCTGTCTGTATTACCCAGACAAGCATCGATTGCCCCGATCAGGGGATTTGAAAATGCCGCATAAACCTGGTTTAATATTTCACTAAGATTGCTGGCATGAACAGGGTGCTGCAGGCTTCCGTATATGTCCATCTTGCTTGATAAAGACCTGAGTCGAGTACCTACAAGGGGCCCTAAGCAATCGCCAGTTGCCCGGTCGGTTCCAATACAAACCAGAACCAGAGGTCTAGAGGATTCCGGGTTTAACTCATTAAGCATCGATGAGACGGCTTGTTGCAGTTTATATAAAGAACCGGGATCTTCAAAATGAAACGATGCCTGCCCGTTTTTACTATTCGAATTCAGCAGCAATAGAGTCCCTCCTAATTCCATATATCATCATATATTCTTGCCTTTGGAAATATTTTTATGCTGTAAATATCCAGTCCCAGTAATATTTATGATTAATGCAAATAAGTCAGTACTGGGAGGGATAAAGATCAAGATAAAATTTATGCTGATTACTGCTTATTTGGGAGCTGTTATTGGGGCAGGTTTTGCATCTGGACAGGAGATAGTGCAGTTCTTTGTGAATTACGGCGGCCAGGGATTAAAAGGCGCATTTCTAGCGGCGTTCTTATTTGCTGCCAGTGGATCCCTGCTAATGAGTAAAGCGCACCGCCTGAAGGTTGCTGACTATCAGAGCGTTCTTGAGCATATCCTTGGTCCCATTACCGGGAGAATAATAGACACCATGCTGGCCATTTTCCTTTTCCTGGGAGTAAGTACGATGTTCTCGGCCAGCGGAGCGGTGTTTTATGAGCACCTTTATTTGCCTAAAAACATGGGAATAATAGCGGCTTACCTGGCAGTTGGGATATGTTTGATAAGGGGAAAAAGGGGCCTGATTCTTTCATACAACCTATTGGTTCCACTTAAGATAATCTTGCTTCTTGGCATATCGGCATGGGTGGCATTCAGCGCTGACATCCAGTATGATGCCCAGATGGCAGTAGCATTCATGCCCGCACAAAATGAATATTGGATTATAGCCAGTCTTTTATACGTATCCTATAATTTCTCACTGGCCATGGTAGTGCTTACAGAATTCCAATCCCTGAGCCGGAGGGGTGACGCCATAATGGGTGCATGGTGGGGCGGCCTAGCACTTGGATCCCTGGTTATAATCACATATCTGGCATTGTTTCGATTCATGCCGATAGTTATGCACTATCAGGTGCCTATGCTTTTTATTGCCGGGCAGGTGTCTTTACTAACCAAGAAGATCTATACGCTGGTTCTATGGGTAGGGATCCTAACAACTGCACTGGCTAACGCATATGGATTTTCGAGGCGATTTGCTGCCTTTACAGGCGTGCAGTATGGAATTTCGCTATTCCTGTGCATCACCCTAGCTCTGCCGTTGTCGTTTCAAAGTTTTTCACAATTAGTGGGAAAAATCTACCCCTTGTTTGGTCTTCTGGGGATAATAATTGTTGGAGGACTGTGGATCGGAGCCGGAAAAGACATCTTTATGGACTTATATTATAATAAGGGGAGGCCATGGGCTGGGAAAAGGAGGTAGGCTGTGAAAAGTCTTAAAAATATTCCCCCCATCAATGAGCTACTAAAAAACGAAAAAATCACAAGATTGATGGATGAGTTCAACAGGGAGTATGTACTAAATATTGCCCGGGAAATTACTGAGCAGTTAAGAAATGAAATCCGCAAAGAGGGAATCGAGATTGATCGGCAGGAAGCTAGCAGGTTGATTCTTGAACGAATTGAGAGTTCGGTTAGGCGGCAAAATATAGGCAGCCTCAAAAGAGTAATAAATGGCACAGGGGTTATTCTGCACACCAATCTGGGGCGTGCTCCCCTGGCCCGGAAAGTGCTGGAACACACGTTAGCCCTGGCCGAAAGATATAATAATCTGGAAATGGATCTCGAAAGCGGTGAACGGGGATCGAGATATGGACATGTAGAGGACCTACTCATTAGACTAACCGGGACGCAGGCCGCTCTAGTAGTAAATAATAATGCGGCAGCCGTACTGTTAGCTTTGACGACCATGGCGTCTGGACAGGAAGTGATTGTATCACGAGGCCAGCTCATAGAAATCGGTGGAGCCTTCCGTATCCCTGAAGTAATGAAATTAAGCGGTGCTAAATTGGTCGAGGTAGGAACGACTAATCGCACCTATATAAGCGACTATGCAGCTGCAATAAATGAACAGACGGCGCTTCTGTTTAACGCTCACACATCGAATTATAAAGTGATGGGTTTTGTCCATGAAGTTGAGTTAAAAGATCTGGTCAAATTTGCTAAAGAAAAGAGATTGCCTGTAATACTAGATCTAGGCAGCGGCATCCTGCATAAGTCAAAAGCCGACCTACGGGAAGAACCTACCGTTCAGGACTGCGTAGCCAGCGGGGCGGATGTTATTTGTTTCAGCGGAGATAAACTTTTAGGAGGCCCGCAAGCGGGGATACTCCTTGGCAAAAGAGAATATATCGAAGCCATGAAGAAAAACCAGCTGCTCCGGGCACTGCGGGTTGACAAGCTGACTCTAGCAGCCCTGGAGGGTACGCTGATAGAGTACCTGTCGGGGCAGCCGGAGAGCAACCTTCCGGTTATCAGTATGTTAAGTATCAAGCCAATGGATTTAAAACGTAAAGCGGAGCGCCTTTATAATATTTTGGAGCAGAGCATTGACGGAGATGAGCGGATTAAAACGATCGATATTTGCGCAGTTGAAGATATGATAGGGGGAGGGGCTTATCCCACCTATAAGCTGCCGGGTTATGGTATTAAGATTTATTTTTCCGATATTTCTGTAGAAACCGTAGCGAAAAATCTGCGCCTTCAGAATCCCGGTATTCTGGTAAGACGCCAGGAGAATCACCTAATTATTAGCGTACGAACGTTATTCGAAGAAGAAATTGAACTACTGGGTAAACTGTTTTCGCAGGCACTTGAGGCATAAAGAACAACGAGTTTATTAATATAAGTTAAAGGTGAGTATAACATGGAAGCGATTGTTATTGGAACGGCAGGACATATAGACCACGGTAAGACGACTCTTGTTAGGGCTCTGACAGGGATAGACACCGATCGCTTAAAAGAAGAAAAAAAACGGGGGATATCCATTGAACTGGGTTTTGCCCCCTTTAATCTACCATCCGGACGACGAGCCGCTATTGTTGATGTTCCAGGTCATGAGCGCTTTATTAGGCATATGCTGGCGGGTGCTTTTGGGATCGACATGGTGCTGCTGGTAATTGCCGCCGATGAAGGCATTATGCCACAGACCAGGGAGCATCTGGATATTATTGAGCTGCTGGGTGTTGAAAATGGCATTGTGGTCATCAGCAAAATTGATATGGTTGATGAAGAGTGGCTGCTGCTGGTTGAAGAGGATATAAGAGATTATCTGCAAAAAAGCATATTAAGAAATGCGCCTATTGTTGCAGTATCGCCTGTTACCGGCCAGGGTATGAATGAGTTAATACAAGTTATCGAGAATATGGCAAAAGATGTTAAGGAAAAATCCACACTTGGGCATGCCCGCCTACCCATTGACCGTGTTTTCACCATGTCCGGCTTTGGCACCGTGGTGACAGGAACATTATGGTCGGGACACTTAAAAGTTGGCGAGCAACTGCAGCTGATGCCGGTACAACGACCGGTTAAAATTCGCAGTCTGCAAGTACATAATGAAAAGGTGCAGGAGGCCCAGGCCGGGCAAAGAGTCGCGGTCAACCTGCAGGGTATTGAAGTAGCCGAAATAAAAAGGGGATTCTGGCTGTCATCGCCCGGTTCCTTGATTCCCAGCTATCGAGTTGATACCCGCCTGCGTCTGCTCTATTCGAGTCCCCGTACTTTGAAGAATTGGAACCGTATCAGGTTTCACCTGGGAACTGATGAAGCTATGGGCAGAATCGTACTTTTGGACCGAGACGAGCTCATCCCTGGTGAAGAAGCATATGCGCAGATAGTGCTTGAAAAACCAGTGGTGGCACATAAAGGAGACCGTTTTGTAGTTAGGTATTATTCGCCAGTAACCACTATCGGGGGAGGTACTATTATCGAACCGGTGGCTCCAAAGCAAAAACGTTTTCGTGAAGATGTCCTGGACGAACTGGTTGTAAAAGAAGAGGGTAGTTTGTACGATGTTTTGCTACATGAATTGGAGGGCAGTTCCGTTATTATCAACCAGGAAAGCCTGGCGAAAAAAGTTGGTGCTCCGCTTGAGGAGGTTGGCCAGGAACTGGCACAGTTAGTCGATGACGAACGAGCTATAGAATTAAAAGACATCGGCTATATCAGCATGTTAGCGTTGGAGCAAATAAGTGAGAGGATATTGGATACTCTACGAAGCTATCACCAAAAATATCCTCTGCGCATCGGTTATCCCAAGGAGGATATGCGCAGTCGCTGGTTTCCAAAGATAGACAGTAAGTCATTTAATTTAATTTTAAAATATTGGGACGAAAGAGGAGTGCTTTACAATAAAAACAACAACTTGTTCATAGCGGGCTTTACCGCAGGGCCAGTTGGACATCAAGCGGAATGGATTGACAAAATTATGAAGGCAATGACGCAAACACTTTTCGTTCCACCGCCAATGGAAGAGATAAGATCTGGATTGCAGATCCCAGAGGGAGAATTTAGCGAGCTTGTTGCATATTTGATTAGTGAGGGAAGAATAACAAAAATAAATCAAGAGCTATATTTTGCAGCAGAAGCAATAGAAAGAGGCAAGAAAATATTGTTGGACCATTTTTCCAGGGAAAAAGAGCTCAGCCTGGCTACAGCCAGGGATTTGTTTGATACGTCAAGAAAATATACACTTCCTTTGATTGAGTATTACGACCGGATGAGGTTCACCCGTCGGGTAGGGGATGTGAGAGTCAAAACATAATACCGATAGATAGAACATGGGGTGAAAAAGATTCGGTTTAAAAAAGCAACAAAGTTGACTTTTTTCGCTGTAGGATATATACTCATAGTCGCATCTGAATAAGGAAGCGGATCGGTCCTGGTGGGTCGCCTGGACTTCAAATCCAGTTTGCGCCGTAGTGATCCTGCGGTGGGTGGGTTCGATTCCCACACGCTTCCGCCAATAAGATATTGAAGAAGGCTCTGGTTTCCAGAGCCTTTATTGCTTCCCTCGAAAAGCTAATTGCGCTTAAGAAACGGCAGTGACGATGAGGATGAGAATAAATAAGTAAACTATAATGTGCCGCAAACGATACTATATTTATAGAAATTAGTCGAAAAATGTGGTAATTTGGTTCTTACCAAGAATTATTTTCCAAAATCCAACATCTCCATATATACGCAGCAAGGATTTATTCTTCACACCAGGCCGCAAGGCTAATAATCTGGAGGGAATCAAGGGCGTCTTTATATAAAAAGAGGCAGGTATTCTGTTTATTTTTACAAAGCAGGAGATGGTATATGGTGCAAAGGAGCACACAAATAGACGATAAAAAATGGCTGACTGCAGGTGAATTAATTCACCCGGCCAAGTTCAATCAAATATCAGACTTACTTGCATCAAAAGAACTGTTCTTCAAGGCGTTTAACTTCCTTCCCGGCACGATGCTCGTCAGTACTGTAGAAGGGATTTTTATAGAAATTAATGAAGGTTTTTTGGAGTTGACCGGTTACAGCCGGGAAGAAGTCCTGGGAGTCAATGCGATTGACCTTGTTTGGAAAAAAAGAAAAGACCGCGCCAAATTTGTGAGAAGCTTGAAGGTAGCGGGAGCGGTAAAAAATTTGGAGTTCCCCTTTAGAAAAAAGAACGGCGAGACATTCATCGGTGCTCTTTCTGCTGTTAAAGTTGATATAGATAGTGAGACATTCATACTAAGCTCAATTAACGATATTACGTCCCACATAGAAGCCCAGGCGGTATTACAGAAATACAGCGCTCTGTTCAGGGGAGTAATGGATATTATCCTGATTACTGATTTAAAAGGCAGAATAATTGAAGCCAATGACCGGGCACTAGAGGTTTATGGATACACCAGGAGCGAATTGCTGCAACTAAATGCACAAGACATCAGAGCGGTTGATGATAGAAAAATTGTGATGCAGAAATTGATGGAAGCCAACGAAAAGGGTTCTATTTATGAAACATGGCATAAGAGCAAGGAAGGAAAGCTATTTCCGGTAGAGATTAGTTTAAAGGGAGTATCCGTAAGAAAACAGCGCTATCTAATGGGGGTTATACGAGATATCACTGAGCGCAAGCAGACTGAGGAACGCCTGCGCAGGGATGCTGAAGAAATTATGGATCTTTATAACAATGCTCCCTGTGGTTATCACTCCCTTGACGAGGACGGATGTTACCTCAGAATAAATGATACCGAATTAAGCTGGCTTGGCTTTACACGGGAAGAGGTACTGGGGCGAAAGCTTTCAGACTTCCTCAGCCCGGAAAGCGCACGCAGGTTCTTAAAAGGATATCCAGGCTTTAAAAAACGCAGTGAAGTAAAAAACGTTGAGTTTGATTTCATCCGGCGGGATGGTAAGATTCTTCCGGTGCTGCTCAACTCCACTGCCGTTAAAGACGCCCAGGGGAAATTTGTCATGAGCAGGGCTATAATGATAAATATCGAAGAACGAAGAATGGCGGAGGAGATACGCCGAAAAGACGCTCAGGAGATTTTTGACCTGTATAATCAAGCACCCTGCGGATACGAGTCTGTTGATGAAAAAGGTGTTTTTATCAGAATTAACGATACACTGGCTAGATGGCTGGGAGTCCAGCCCGACGAAGTTATCGGCAAAAAATCACTTGGTGATTATTTGACGCCCGAGTACTCCGCGCAGTTCAATAAGAACTTCCCAATCTTTAAAGAGCAGGGGTCTATTAAATCCCAGGAGGTTGAACTTCTTAGAGCAGACGGTTCCATATTAACTGCTCTGCTAAACGCCGAAGCAGTAAAAGATGAATCCGGCAGGTACATAATGAGCCGGGCGTCGTTAATCGATATAAGTGAAAGAAAGAAGATGGAAGAAGCCGTCCTGCAGAGTGAAAAAAAGTATCGATCAATATTTGAAAACGCGCAGGAGGGATTGTATCAGACCAGTCCCAATAAAAAATATATTAGCGTTAATCCGGCCTGTGCCTCGATGTTCGGCTATGATTCGCCGCAGGAAATGATCGCTGCTGTAAACGATAGTTACGATACTTTTGTTAATGTTGAAGAAGCATATAAAATGCGCGATGAAATTATTAAACAAGGATTTATAAGAGACTACATAATTGAAAGAATAAAAAAGGACGGCACTACCTTTTGGACATCTATAAATGCATCTATCATTTATGACAAAGAGGGGAAGATAAAGTTTGTAGAGGGGTCCTATGTTGATGTAAGCGAAAAGATCCGGTACCAGAAGGAAGTGGAGTACATAAATGAACATGACCCCTTAACCGGCTTGTACAATCGTAAGTATTTTGAAAAGGTTTTAAACAGTACAGAAGCAAAAAAAATCAATGGCATAATAATGTGCGATATTGACGGGCTTAAACTAGTAAACGACTCTATTGGCCATTGGGCAGGTGATGATTTGCTGGTAGCGGCCAGTGAAGTGATAAAAAGCTGTTTTTATACAGATGAAGTAATTGCCCGTATGGGGGGCGACGAGTTTGCCGTTCTAATGTCAGGAGCCGACTGGGGCATTTTAAATGACGCGACCCAGCAAATCAGGCTGGGAGTAGATGTTTATAATGCCAAAGGGCCATTGATTCCGCTCAGTATTACTGCAGGTGTCGCATACCGCGAAGATTCGGCCTCAGATTTCTATGATCTAATGAAAATGGCCGATGACAATATGTGCCGGCAGAAGCTGCGCAGCAGCCAGAGTGCGCGCAGCGCCATCGTTCGAACCTTGACTAAAACCATGGAGGAAAGGGATTTCGGTACTCAGAATCATGCCGACCGCCTAATAGAATTGATGAGCGAATTTGTTTTAAGAATAGATTTCCCAGCGTGGAAAAGAGAAGAGCTGGTTCTCTTTTCTCAATTCCATGATATCGGTAAAGTAGGCATACCTGACCGCATACTATTCAAACCGGGATCACTTAACCCTGAGGAAAAGCTCGAGATGCAGAAACATAGTGAGATAGGCTACCGGATAGCTCAATCATCACCTGACCTGGCTGGAATATCGGAATTAATACTCAAGCATCATGAATGGTGGAATGGAGAGGGATATCCGCTGGGTTTAAAAGGAGAAGAGATACCGGTTGGCTGCCGGATGCTCTCTATAGTTGACGCTTATGATGCCATGACATCAGATAGACCTTACAGGAAGGCCATGTCCCATGATCAGGCGCTTGAGGAACTGCTGTCCTGCAAAGGCCGTCAATTTGATCCGCAATTGGTGGATATATTTTTGGAATTCATAGCTCCTTTTGTTGGCTCGTGAGCTTTGATAGAGTTAAATCAGTGTAGAAAACTGCGTCCTGTCAACATCTTTCAATGGCGGTTTTTTTCTTTGGGCGATTCTGCATCCATGAGAAAAAAATTATGATCATGCAATCAAAACTTTGGACAAATGGCAATAAACCACCGCAAATATCCCGGCTGGATATGATATAATCAAGTGTAATTCCAGGAAAAAGGTGACAAAATGGAATATAACGGGCTGGATCTCCTGCTGTCTGGGATTCTAGTCATGAGTATTATTGTTGGATGGGGGCAGGGGCTAGTTCGTTGTTTGGGAGGAACTATCAGCCTGATACTGGGACTGATTATTGCAGCTGCTAGTTATAAAGAACTGGTCTTCTGGATAGAAAAGGACTGGAGCCTGCAAAGCTCGCTGGCCGGCTGGCTGGAAAAAAAAATTTCTGCATCCGCCATTCCTTCTTTTGGGTCGATGGGAAGTTCCGAAGTGGGGCTGGCAGATCCTGCTCAATATTTAGCATATCTTTTGTTGCTGGCCATATGTTTTTTGGTCTTATTTTTCGTTGTCATTAGTATAGGGCAAATTATTACCACCGCTCTAAATGAAGTCATAAAGGGGAGCTGGTTCTCAGGAGTCAATCGCTTGTTGGGGATAGCAGCACAGATGCTAACATATACGGTCATACTGAGTCTGCTGATCGGAATTACTTATCCGGCGATTGTGACCGGGGCTAAGCTAGGTCTTGATACTGCTGCTTGGGCAAATGAATTAGTGCAGGGATCCATATTAGCAAAAAAGCTGTTTATAATTTACACGGCACTCCCTGAAGCACTGGAGCTGCATGTATAGACCTTAAACCAGGCTGGAAAGCTATATAAAAACTTAGGAGGTATTGTGATGGCACAATCCAAAGAAGATCTGCAAAAAAATGCCTGGACTCATCTGGATGAAAGTGCGATTGAGCAGGCTCATAGACTCGGGCAGGACTATATAAAGTTCCTGGATTTTGCGCGAACAGAACGGGAAGCAGTCGACTACATAACCAGCCAGGCCGGAAAAAAGAAATTCGTTCATTTGAGCGAGATAGATAAGGTTAAACCAGGTCAACGAATATTAATCAATTACAAAGACAAGGTCTGCGCACTCCTGGTCATTGGCAAGAAGCCTCTTGAAGAAGGCGTAAACTTGGTCGCTTCACATATCGATGCTCCGCGACTGGATCTAAAGGCCCGCCCCCTGTATGAAGCAGATGGAATGGCGCTATTTAAAACCCATTACTACGGAGGGATAAAGAAGTATCAATGGGTGGGGATACCGCTGGCTATACATGGTGTGGTAGTAAAAAAAGACGGCACCAAGATAAATTTCAGGCTGGGTGATAAACCGGAAGAAATAGCTTTCACTATTGCTGACTTGCTTCCCCACCTGGCCAAGGATCAGATGGAAAAAAAGCTCAGCGAAGCTATAAAAGGCGAAGACCTGAATGTACTGGTGGGGAGCCAGCCGGGCAGGGATCAAGAAGGAGAGACGATAAAGAAACACTTAATGGCATGGTTCAAAGAGACTTATGATATTGAGGAAGATGATTTCACCAGTGCCGAGTTGGAAGTGGTACCGGCTTTCCCATCGCGGGAGATCGGTTTTGACCGGAGCATGATCGGGGCGTATGGGCAGGATGACCGTGTCAGCGCATATACATCGCTAAGGGCGATCCTGGAAGTGGACAAGCCTGAACGAACCGCGCTTTGCCTCTTCGTAGACAAAGAGGAGATTGGGAGCACGGGAAATACCGGTTTGCAGTCAATGTTGATCGAAAACATAATGGCAGAGCTTATGTACAAGAGCGGACAGCAGGATTATTTTTTAACGAGAAAAGCACTTGCTAATTCGTTTGCACTATCGGCTGACGTGAACGCGGCTGTGGATCCAAACTATCCTGAAGTATTTGAGAAGCTTAATTGCAGCTTCCTTTCCCGAGGGGTTGTGCTCACCAAGTTTACAGGATCAAGAGGGAAAGCTGACTCCAACGATGCCAATCCCGAGTTCTTGGCACGCATACGGAAGTTATTTGACGAAAATAATGTCGTCTGGCAGGTTGGTGAGCTTGGAAAAGTTGATATCGGAGGAGGAGGAACAGTAGCCCAGTATATGGCTCGCTATGGCATGGAGGTCGTTGACTGCGGGGTAGCCCTGCTGGGTATGCATTCACCTTTTGAAGTGGCAAGCAAAGCTGATATCTATATGGCCTACAGAGGATACAAGGCTTTTATGCAAAGTTTTTAGCCCAGGGCATTTCATTAGGGGGGGTGAGCAGGATGTCGGGAAGAAAGTTATCCCAAATGGTAAGGGCAGCCGGTTGAGCTGCAAAAATAGGTCCGGGGACCTTAGAGGGGATTCTTGAGGGGCTGCCAATTGCCCAGCATCCTGATTTGCTTCTAGGATTTGAAACCAGAGATGATGCTGGAGTCTATAAAATAAATGAAGAAACGGCCCTCATTCAGACGGTGGATTTTTTTACTCCCATGGTGGATGATCCGTTCCTATTTGGACGCATAGCTGCCTGCAATGCAATAAACGATGTTTATGCCATGGGGGGGAAGCCGATCACGGCGATGAATATCGTGTGCTATCCACAGTGTGAGGATCTGTTGATACTGCGGCGGATAATCGAAGGCGGCATGAGCATGGTTATGGAAGCGGGAGCGGTGCTTCTGGGCGGACATACTGTTGATGACATGGAGCCCAAATACGGGCTGGCCGTCACCGGTCTCATTCACCCGGATAAAATTATCATGAACAAAGGAGCCCGCCCGGGAGATAATATTTATCTTACCAAGCCGATTGGCAACGGCATCATATCAACCGCTCTGAAGGCGGAGATGGCAACACCTGATGCTGCCTCAGAAGCCGCCAGTTGGATGACGCGCTTAAATCGGGAACTTCCCGAAGCAGCCCGGGATATTCCTGTACATGCCGCGACAGATGTAACCGGCTTTGGGCTCATCGGACATCTAATGGAGATGGCCAGGGCCAGTGACGTTTTTTTGGAATTACGGGCGGATAAGGTTCCGCTGATGAGAGCAGTTCTCGACTACGCTGGCTGGGGGCTGATACCGGGGGGAGCATACACTAACCGCGATTATCTCAAAAACCAGGTTGAAACGGACCCGGGAGTAGACCCGGTGCTGTGCGACATACTGTACTCGCCGGAAACCGCCGGGGGCCTCCTTATTGCAATAGATCCCGGGAATGAAGAACAGCTCAAAAAAAAGCTGCTTAAGAACGGCAGCCTGTGTGTTCTGGTTGCCCGCGTGCTCGATCAAGGCTTTAAGCCGCTGAGACTTGTTTAGAAGGCATTGAGATCCGGGGGAGTGGGTTGAACTTGGAGAGAAAAGAATTTAAAGTCGGAGACCATGTGCGCATGAAAAAACAGCATCCCTGCGGCAGCTTTACCTGGGAAGTTATGCGTACGGGTGCCGATGTCAGGATTAAATGCCTGGGTTGCGGCCGCCTGGTGATGCTTCCCAGAATGCAGTTTGAGAAACGTATGGTAAGAGTGGAACCAAATTAACCAAATGTTTCCTCCCGGCATATAATGATATTGGCTAAAAATCTCTGTAGGGAGGTGCTGCCAATGTATTTGAGCCTGGTTCCCAACCCGGGATTTAACACGGGAGACCTCGTGACTGTAAAGACTATGCCACCCGAATACAGGTTTTGCATAATTGGCTTTAGAAATAAAGGAAAAGGTGAGCAGATCGCTGTATTGAAAGCACTGTTTAATAATACCTATATCATTGAGAAACCCGTTTCTGAACTCTGCAGCCTTTTAATCAAGGGCATTTTGTAAAAAAACCGATTATAAAACAATATTTACTCAGTCTCCTTGCATCAATATTCTAATCCTGGTATAATCTTTTATGGCCCTGCTCCGGATCAACCCGGAGCCTTTACCTGTCTAGGCAGGTTAGTCCAAAGGGAGGAGGTGTTACGATGCGCGCTTATGAAATCTTTATGATTCTGAAACCCGACCTGGCTGATGAGACTGTTGTTGAGACCAAGGAAAGACTGCAGAAAGTTATTGCATCTTTCAATGGCGAATTTGTTGAAGAAGTAGGCGGTTGGGGAAAAAGGCGGCTCGCGTACAGTATTGAAGATTACCTGGAAGGTATCTACGTTTTGTGGAACTTCAATGGGGAGCCCGAAACTGTACAGGAGTTGGACAGGGTTATCAAGATATCCGACCGAATATTGCGCCACATCATTATTCGTAAAGACGAATAGTACTTATTGGGGAGGGAAGAACCTTGCTGAACAGGGTTATATTAATTGGCAGGTTGACCCGGGATCCGGAATTAAAATACACTTCAAACGGCACAGCAGTATGCACTTTTACTCTGGCTATCAACCGTAGGTTCAACAGAGACGAGACCGACTTCATTGATATTGTGGTATGGCGTGGCCTGGCTGAAAACTGTGCGAGTTACTTGGGTAAAGGGCGCCTTGCGGCAGTTGAGGGCCGCCTGCAGATCAGAAGTTATGAAAACCAGGAAGGCCAAAAGCGAAAAGTCACTGAAGTGGTTGCCGATGATGTGCGCTTTTTGGATCGCACTGGGACAGGTCAGGCCGGTTCCAATCAAGCAGCCAAACCCCAAAATGAGGATTGGAAGACCCTGGGACGCGAGTTAAACCTCGACGATATTGATTTTGTTGACAGTGGAGACGATGATATACCTTTCTAGACCGAGGAGGGAAGAAAGTTGAAAAAGGAACGCAGAAAAAAAAGAAAACAGTGTAATTTCTGTGCTGACAAGATAGAGCACATAGAATACAAAGAAATCCCTCGTCTGCGCCGATATATCACAGAGCGAGGCAAGATACTGCCGAGAAGAATTACCGGGAATTGTGCCCATCATCAGCGGCAGTTGACAGTGGCAATAAAACGAGCCCGAACCATGGCGTTGCTGCCATACACAGCTGAATAGATAATAAGCCCTCAAGCAGTTTGAGGGCTTATTTATTGAAAAATCCGCTGAACCTTACTCATCCGCACTGACTTGCTGTCCACTGCCCGGTAAAGCAGGAACCCTAAAACATAATACGGGTTAGGAGGAAAAAAACCGGGCTTTGAAGAATTGCAGGTGAGGAGGTGTACACGGTGAAACGAACACGTAGTTCGGAAAATGAGAAGGTAACTCGTTTTCAATATGCGGAATGGATGAAAGCCGACCTGGCAGAAGCGGTTGCCGGGCTTTATAAATCTCTGCTAAAAAACGATGTGGAAGATATTGGGGATAGCGGTGCATCTGTGCTTATTCTAAACTATCTTCTTTGTGAAAATGCCGGAGTAAGTTTTTCAGCTCTTGAGAGTCGAGCTAAATGGAAAATCGGTAATAGTCTGTCTGATATGCAGGGAGAAGAAGATAGTCAACTATTGGAGTTAAAACGATATCTTGAACAACAAAAGAGGTGAGTGAATAATTGTGAGCGATCTGCGCTCTAATCAGGATACGGACAAAATTGTATCTTATAGACCTTCTTTCATATTATATATCATCCTCACCTGTGGGGTGTGCGCTGCGCTCCCAGCCCTTCCCGCCATGAATCTGATCCTAGTAACCATCTGGGGAGCACTTGTAATCATGGCCGGAGTGAATTTTAGAGCGATTCGCCTGCTGTCTATTGCGGCTATCAATGGAGCCGCGCTTTTCTGGCAAGCAGGGCTTGAAGGCATATTATTCTACGGGATTTCATTTGGTCTTCCCATATATGCCATGGGTTTGTTGACCAGCATGGGAAAGAACTACTACCAGGTTAGAACGGCAGGATTTATGGCAGCTGCATTTAGCATAACCATTTACCTGGGGTCTATGTATTACAGCCAGGGGGGGATTGGTACCCTGGAGCTGGCCGCTGAATTAAATGGTGCGTTCCAGGAGAGCTTGAAAGGCACTGATGCTCAAAAACTCTTAGATATGTATGCCCAGCAGGGAGTAAGTCGACA
Source organism: uncultured Syntrophomonas sp. (assembly GCA_964635975.1). Classification (GTDB taxonomy): domain Bacteria; phylum Bacillota; class Syntrophomonadia; order Syntrophomonadales; family Syntrophomonadaceae; genus UBA5314. Next base: position 4,476 of record CAZWPO010000022.1, on the reverse strand, counting down.
AGAAATTGAAGGCAACTTTGAAAGGCTGGCTCAGAGTATGGCCAGGCATCTGCCGGCCATTTACTATCTTCAGGTGATTGTGGCAGTATTTTTCATGCTCCTGATTGCCAGCAATATGAGCCTGAGGCGAAACAAGGAACGTCTAAAAAGGAGACCATTTTTTATGGAGATGATGCCCTGGCCAATGGCCTGGCTGGTCATAGCGGGTTTAGCGGCCTGGCTTTGGGGCTACAACGACCGGAATAGCTTCTACTATATGGGGTCAAACATCCTTGTAATCATGGTGCCTATTACATTTTATTATGGATTGGCTGCATTGATTTTCAAGCTCAAGGAAATGTCGACCGCTGTTCGTCGTTGGGTAATTTTATCCTTCATAATCACAACCATGGTTTTTCCTCCTTCGACGATAATCTTTTTAAGCCTCGCAGGCTTGTTTGATTCACTTTTGGATTTTAGAAAGGTGCGCTTTAGAAGGGAGGAAATATAGTGAAAGTGATTTTGACTCAAAATGTAAAGAACTTGGGGAAAGAAGGAGACATCAAGGAAGTAGCTGATGGGTACGCTAGAAATTATTTAATTCCCCAGGGTTTGGCCCGGGAGGCAACTACCAGCATTCTAAAGGAAACAAAGGAAAGGCAGGCTCGGGAACAAAAACAAAAGGATAAAGAAAAGGCCCGGGCTGAACAGATCAAAGAAAAACTGGATGGTAAGACCATTAAAGTAATAGCCAAAACTGGCGGCGGGGATAAATTATTTGGAGCGGTGACCGCTCGAGAGATAGCTGATGTACTGAAACAGGATTTACAGGTCGATATTGATAGGAAAAAGATTGATCTTAATGAACCCATTAAGCATCTTGGACAGTACAGAGTCAGGCTCAAAATTTACCCTTCCATCCAGGCGGAGATAAACATTATAGTTTCAGCTGAATAAGGGCGGAGGATAAGCAGTGAAGCAAAATCTGGTGAAACAAGGCAGTAATAAAGGATTTCCATATGATAAAGATGCAAACATGCGCCGGAAGATTGAATCACTGTACAATAAGCTGGAAAACACCTATGGAGAAAAGGAAATCAAGCAAAGGGTCAGCAGAGTTCAGGCAAGCGAGTTGCTTGATTCTGCCAGAGTCGAAGATAAACTACTGGCCCTGCATAAGCTACTGCGAAAGGATTCTTCTCTTGAGCATTTGCCCGCAGAAGACTTGACGGTAGCATTGGAGCAGCTTGAAGAAATGGTAGTAGAGGACTGCGCCTGCCGGGCTATGGAAGAAGCTCTGCAAAAACGCATCCAGGAGAAAGTCGAAGAAAGATATAATGAGTATCTGCGTGAAATCGAAAGGCAGATAATTAAAGAAGCCAACGGTAGTCCAGAGAACGCACAAACCCTCAAGAAGTTTGGTTATCTCGAAAAATTGGAACATAATCGCTTGCAGAGCTCGGCACTGGGGTTTCTGCGCCCCTCAAGCCTGGAAGATATTGTCGGTCAGGAAGCTGCAGTTCAATCTTTGATCGCCAAACTGAATTCCCCGTACCCACAGCACATACTTCTATACGGACCTCCAGGCGTAGGGAAAACAACTTGTGCCCGCTTGGTATTGGAGATAGTCAGGGGAAAAAAGGGCAATCCGTTCAAAGAAACAGCGCCTTTTGTGGAGGTTGACGGAAGCACCCTTCGCTGGGATCCGCGAGAGGCAACCAATCCGCTTTTGGGGTCAGTCCATGATCCCATATACCAGGGCGCGCGAAGGGATTTAGCCGAACAGGGGATTCCGGAACCGAAGCTGGGCTTGGTTACCGAAGCCCACGGTGGGATACTATTTATCGATGAGATCGGCGAGATAGATATTATGCTCCAGAATAAATTGCTAAAGGTACTCGAAGATAAACGGGTATATTTTGATTCGGCATATTATGATCCACTGGATGAGCGCATCCCCCGTTATATCAAACAGATTTTCGATCAGGGCGTTCCTGCTGACTTTATTTTAATAGGAGCCACCAGCCGTAGCCGCGAGGAAATCAACCCGGCGTTCAGGTCGCGCTGTATGGAAGTGTTTTTTCAAGCACTGAGCCCGGAGCAAATCCAAGAGATCGTGCTTAGATCGGCAAAGAAATTAGGCATAAAAATCGATGCCCTGGTGCCGGTGATGATAAGCGAATACTGTAGTGATGGACGAGGAGCAAACAAGCTGCTGGTCGAGGCTTGCGGTCTAGCCTTGAACCATCGGGGCAGGAGTAGAAAGCGGATGAAGATAAGCTGCGAACATATAAGGGAAGCTGTTCAGAGCAGCCGTCTTACGCCGCATCAACTCCAAAGAGCCCGAGATGCATCTGAAGTAGGTAAAATATTCGCCCTGGGAGCAGCGGGCTTCCAGGGGTCCATACTGGAACTGGAAGCGGTCGCTTTCCCGGCAGAGAAAAAAGGACAGGGTAGTATTCGCTTTAATGATACAGCTGGCTCCATGACGCGTGATTCAGTGTTTAATGCCGCCTCTGTCCTGCGTAAGGAGACTGGCGAAAAACTAAACAATTTTGATCTTCATATAAACTTTGTAGGTGGTGGTCGTATTGATGGACCGTCTGCTGGTGCCGCGATCTACCTGGCAACTTTAAGTGCCATCCATAGTAGACCCATCCGGCAGGATGTTGCCATAACAGGTGAGCTGTCAATTCAGGGCCGAATTCGAGCGGTGGGGGCTATAAATGAGAAGATCTTAGCCGCCCGGCAGAGCGGAATCAGAATTTTAATTATCCCCCGGGATAATCTGAAGGATGTTCCAGATGGTTTGCCTGGCCTGGATATAATCGGAATCGAAAGCGTCTGTGAGGCCTACCCATTTATCTTTGAACAATGATTTCAGGCGTGCCTAACCAGGCTGCCGTCCCGGCATGATCACCTGATTGAACTTTTCCCGTACAGTCAGGACGAAATCGCGTTTAAGCAAAATAATAAAGGCGAAAATGGCTTTGGTTGACACTTCCGGGGCCATTTGCTAAGATTAGTTTGCTGGTCAGAAACCAGCGCTATTTTGCTGTGTAAAAAACCGGGAGGTGAATCAATGCCCGCGTTAGTATTAGTAGGATCTCAGTGGGGAGATGAAGGCAAAGGGAAGATCACTGACTTCCTGGCCGAGCAAGCTGATTATGTGGTCCGGTACCAGGGTGGTAGCAATGCAGGACACACAGTTGAGGTCAGTGATGAAAAATTTATGCTTCACTTAATCCCTTCTGGTATTTTATATCCTCAAACCACCTGTGTAATTGGCAATGGTGTAGTCATTGATATGGGCAAGCTATTAGAAGAGATAGATAGCCTCAAAAAAAGAGGCATCAGTATTGATCAACTGCGGATCAGCAAGAGAGCGTCAGTGGTGTTGCCCTATCATAAAAAGATTGATGAACTCGAAGATCGAAACACAAGAATCGGTACTACCAAACGCGGAATAGGACCGGCATATTCTGATAAGATCAATCGAATAGGATTTCACCTTAGTGATATCCTGGAAGACCGGCAGCTTTTCGAGGAAAAACTGAAAGTGCAGGTTGCTTACAAGAATCGGATAATTAAAGAGATCTACGGAGAAGAAGGCTTTGAACTCCAGGACATTTTGGATCAGGCCCTGCAGCAGGCTGAATCATTGCGGCAGTTTGTGGCAGACACTTCGCTCCTGGTTTATGATGCTCTAAAAACAGGGAAAAAAGTTCTATTTGAGGGCGCACAAGGGACTTTGCTGGATATTGATCATGGAACCTATCCATTTGTCACCTCTTCCCATCCTACCGCAGGGGGAGCCTGCACCGGGGTTGGAATCGGACCGACACTAATAGATCAAGTGCTTGGGATAGCAAAAGCCTATACTACCAGGGTCGGTGAAGGGCCTTTCCCAACCGAACTGCTGGATGAGACCGGGGAAGCGCTGCGGGAACGCGGTGCCGAGTATGGAACAACAACCGGAAGACCAAGAAGATGCGGATGGCTTGATGCCGTTATCCTGCGTTATGCGGTCCGAGTCAATGGATTGACCAGTCTGGCAATTACGAAACTGGATGTCCTTGACCAATTCGATACGATTAGGATTTGCACCGGCTATCGCTATAAAGGCAAACTGATACACGATTTCCCGGAAAGCATTTCTGTTCTCGAACAGTGCGAACCTGTCTACCTGGATATGCCGGGTTGGAATCAAGATATATCGGGAATCACCGATTTCGAGAAATTGCCCGAAGCCACAAAAGCATATATAAGAAAAATCGAAGAGCTATCAGGCTTAAAACAATCCATTATTGCAGTGGGACCCAATCGAGTGCAGACTATTGTTTCCAGCAGGTTTTTTTAAAATCCGGTTCCACGAAGATTTTTATTAAGCAGGCTGAAGTGGTATAATATATTGGCAAAAGGGCGCATAACTCAGCGGGAGAGTGCTACCTTCACACGGTAGAAGTCGTGGGTTCGAAACCCTCTGCGCCCACCATA
>CAZWPO010000021.1:47143-51064 GCA_964635975.1 uncultured Syntrophomonas sp. | reverse complement strand
TTTCAACCCGAGATTGTTACCCAAATAAACCTGTATTTCAACAAAAATATGTGGGATGCTTCACGAAAATCCCAGCATAATGCCAGTACTGCCGTTCTAGTTTATTCCACATTTATCTAAGCCTAAGCACTTATCCCATCTACACCCTACCTTGGGCTAGCGCGCTTTTTAATGGCTGGACTCGAAGGAATACAAGAAAGAACAGAACCACCTGCACCAGTTAACGATGGATTAAGCTGATCGTAAGCAACAAGGAGTCGAGTCATTATCGGAAAACCTTATGTAAGCACTTGATGAATTAAGAAAAACTAAATTGATTCAAGACGCCCTGGGCACACACATATATTCAGATTCTTATCAGCTAAAACCAAGGAATGGGAAAAGTACAGCTCCCGGATTTATGATTGGGAGCTAGACGAGTACTGGGGAGATTCTTAACGAGCAGATGCACCTGGAGGTTTTGAAGTGGATCCAGTCACTTATGTTTAAACACTAATTTTCCGCCTTCTCTGGCAAAATCATTCGTATACTTTAACACAATCGTTAGTTTCGCTAGAGGTTGCTTCTCATACTAAAAGACACTATTTATATAAATGATCTATATATGTCCGTCTCTAATCATTCGTCAAAAGGCATTAAAAACTTAGGGTTTTGGTAATTGTCTATCAAAAACCGGCTTTGTTCCCTATCAAATAGTTTGTTGTACTCAACCGCATTAACATAGCAGTCATAAATTGCATACGGATAAATCGGAGCCAGGTATAGTAACCATTCCGGTCTGATTAGGGCAATCGCCTGAGCAAAATTTCCCACCAGTGTGGAATGAATGGCAGGAAGAAAATTCGCCAGGTAACCTGTACCTACCCACCAGGTCAGTAGATAAAAGCTGGTCGGCACTCTGTGTGTATAAAGATGTCCCAAACCAGGCATAAGGGCTGAAAAAGCTGCACCAATCCAGGGATTCCTTTTGTCTAGAAAGGCTATTTCCCAGGTGTCTATTTTAAAAGGAATTATGGTCGAATCCTCACGGGCAGCAATCAACGCGTACTTATTTAAATCAACAGAAAGTTGATAGCTGCTCCAAACTGCAAAAACAAGCACAGGGACATAAACCAGAAGCCATCTGGTGTCCAGAACCTGTTTGGCCAGCTCGGCCTGGCCGGTCAAACCGAAGACAATGGCCTGGTTTAGATGGGCCATAGTGCTTATCGTAACGGCGGATATAATTAATAAGAAACCTTTGATATAACTGCCCATTATGAGAAAACCGAGGCCGGGAAACATAGCTGACCAGAAAGCAGTTATCCATGGATTTTTCAGGTGAAGCAGATTGATAGTAAGAGGAGAAACTAGCCCAATAGGCCTGCGTTTACTCCGTATAGATTCGGGCTGCTTTTTTTCCATTTCTGCCACCCCCGTTTCTTATAGAGTTGTGCAGCCGGTCCAGTTTGCCTACGCCAAGAGCCATATTATCCCAGAGTACTTTTTCCACCATTTCATACTGCTCCGATTTACACTGGATGGTTAAAACAACTTCGGTGTTGCTTTTCCCGGCTTTTGCCTGATTACGGGTTTCTTTAGCCAGCTTTTGCTTGCGCAATTTGCCGCCGTAATAGTCTAGCAAGAAGCCCAGGAGAGCTCCACCCGCCAGGCCGATTAAAGCCCAGACGATCGGGCCCCACTTTAGGACAAAACCATAGATAACACCCAATTCCATAAATATGGCCCCTGAAACAGCGGCTCCATCGAAAAGACTCATCCCGTCAGCCCGGTGGATAGTATCAAACAGCTTTCTTTCTTCCATCCTCTTATCCAGAGGAACCGCCAGGATATGTTCTCTGGCTATTCCCCGCTTTTCTAGATCGGTAATAGCAAGTTCCAAGTAGGCTGAATAATCGAAAGAAGCATATACATACATATTTTCCCTCCTCTATCGCGTCGGCATTTGGAAATTTGCATTCTGGTAATTGTCGATTAAGAATTGCTTTTGTTCCTGACCATGTAGCTGATTGTAGTGGATTGTGTTTATATAACTGTCATGAATAGCATACACGTAGATGGAGGGCAGAAAAAGCAGCCATTGCGGATCGGTCACAGCAATTGCTTGCGTAAAATTACCCATGGCAGTTAAATGGACGCATTGAAAAAAGCTGCTTTTTACAGCAGTAACCACCCACCAGAACATGATTAGGAAGCTTGTGGTGACTACCCGGTGGGTGTAAAGATGGCCAAGTCCGGGAGCTAACATGGACAATACGACCGCCAACCAGGGGTTGCGTTTATCTAAAAAAGCGATACCCAAACTATTCATGGCAAAAGGGAAGACTACTGACTCCTCCCTGTCGGCCAAAATAGAGTATTTGTTAAGATCCGTCGCCATGCGTGATGCACCCCACATCAAAAAAATATATATTGGAACATAGAAAAGGAGCCAGTTAATATTTAGTACTTGTTTAGCCATATCAAAACGCCCGGTCAGACTATAAAGGATTCCTAAGTTTAACTTTGACTGCACATTAAGGAAAACTTCAAGGAATATTAGGATAAAGCCTTTGACGTAAGCGCCCATACTCACATAAGCAAAGCCAAGGTAGGAAGCAGCCCACCACATCTTCACCCAGGGAGATCTTAAATGAATAAAATTTATATTATAGGGAGATAAAATGCCCTTGGGACGGCGTTTATTCCTTAGAGACTCGAATTGCTTTTTTTCCATCCGATCCACCGTTTTACGATTTTTTTTAGTTTTACCGAAGCTTCCTTAATATATGGTTGGTTAATAAAACCGATTCGGGTAATATAAACCGCTTTTCCGCCATCATAACATCACCATCCGGGTATACTATTTGGAAAACTATCTTGATGAAATCGAGTCTAGCAAGTAAATATTAATTTCCTGTTTTGATTTTAGGATTTTTTCTTCACTTCCGTTGACAAACCCGGTTTTTAGCCAATAAAATAATAAATAATCACTCATATACATAAATATAATATAAAAACTGAACAGGCGATGAACTACTAAATTAGTTCATGTAGCCGGGCTGGCAACAGCAGCAGATGAAACATCTGTGGGACAGTGATTTGTTCTACAGATGTTTTTGTATAAAATTGCTAAAGATATGCTAGGAGGTAAATCAATGGGCTCCTGGGATAGAAAGTCAAAATGGGCATTATTATCAATCGCATCAAATTTAGTACTTATTATTTTAAAAGTAATAGCCGGTATTCTAAGCGGTTCAGTTAGTATTATTTCCGAAGCTATCCACTCTGGAATGGATTTGGCTGCCTCATTTATCGCCTTTTTCTCTGTCAGGCAATCATCCAAACCGGCAGACCGGGAGCACCCATATGGCCACGGCAAAATAGAGAATCTATCGGCAATAGCAGAAGGCCTACTAATATTTGTTGCCGCCGGGCTGATCATAAAAGAAGCCATTGAAAAAATCTTCGCACCAGGTGAAATTTCACAGTCAGGACTGGCTATTGCAGTTATGTTGGGAGCATCACTGGTAAATCTTATTGTTTCCAACAGTTTATATGAAGTAGCCCGGGAAGAGGATTCTGCAGCCCTTGAGGCCGATGCGCTACACTTGAAAACTGATGTTTACACATCTCTGGGAGTAGCAGTTGGCCTGGTACTCATCAAAACCACCGGACTGATTATTCTAGATCCGATTGTAGCCATATTGGTGGCCCTGCTTATTATTAAAGAAGCCTGGGAACTATGTAAAAACTCCTATGAATATCTTCTCGATACCAAGCTGACTGATGCGGAAGAAGCCCAGATAATAAGGGTTATCGAAAGGCATTGCCATCAATTCAGGGATTTTCACAAGCTAAAGACCAGGAAATCAGGTAATATGAAGCATATCGATTTTCATATAAGCGTTGACCCCCATCTTACCGTAGAAGAGACCCACG
>CAZWPO010000021.1:0-47043 GCA_964635975.1 uncultured Syntrophomonas sp. | reverse complement strand
ATAGTTTTATTATCGAATAACCGGCCTGCCCCCTCTTCACAGAGCCGGCAGGATAATCCTATCACAGTCCATCACAGGATGACCGTAAACAAAGTATCTGAACGGTACGGTCTGATATCCAGGAAGTATTTGATCCTCTGTAGATTTCTCCTCAGTCTCAGGAGAAAAGTCTAACTCTGTGGTTAGAAGAAGGAATTATATTCCATTGATCAGGTTTTGCACACTTTGACTCTAGAAATTCGCTTCTCATCGACTTCTTCGATTTTAAAGACCAGCTCGTTAAATTCGATCGATGGATTATCATCTTTTTCCGGGATCTTGCCAAGCTGGCCGATTAGAAAGCCGCTTAAGGTTTCATACTCATCACTGGGAAGTTTGACCTCCAGATAATCCTCGACATCATATAAGCTGGTCGTCCCTTTGATGATTACTGTATTTTCGTCCACTTTCTGAAAATCTTCCTCTTCTTCGTCGTACTCATCAGATATGTTTCCGACGATTTCTTCGATCAGGTCTTCAATAGTGACCAGTCCAGCAGTACCCCCGTATTCATCGATAACGATAGCTATATGGATATTTTTCTTCTGCAATTCCCTGAATAATTCATCAGTCCGCTTGGATTCCGGCACGATATATGGCTGGCGGATTACATTCTTCAAGTTGAAGCTATCTCTATCGGCATTATCAGCTAGTAAATAGACAAGATCCTTAGCATATAATATACCGATGATATTATCGATCGTATCCTCAAAAACAGGTATGCGTGAATACTGCTCGGTTTCCAAAAATGCAGTTACGTCCTTCAGAGTCGCGTCGATCGGAAGAGCCCCAATGTCAGTTCTATGAGTCATAATATTGGCAGCTGTCTTATTATTGAACTCAAAGATGTTGTTGATCATCAGCTTTTCATATTCGTCAATAGCCCCTCTTTCTTCTCCCACATCCACCATCATACGTATTTCTTCCTCGGTGACTTTTTCATCTTCTTCATCAGGATTGATGCCCAATAATCTAACAAAAAAGTTCGTGGAAAGGGCGAGCAGCTTGACAAATGGCGAAGTTATCGTGGATAAAAGCTTTAGAGGTCTGACTGCAAACATGGAGATGGGTTCGGCTTTCTTCATAGCCAGCCTCTTGGGCACTAATTCACCCAACACCAGGGTAAAGTACGATAGGGTAACAGTCACTAACACTACAGATAAGGTTTTTAAACCGGCTTCGGGAAATGGTATTCCCGCAAGTTTGATAATGTTCACCACTCTGCCGGCAAATGCCTCTGAGGCGAAGGCGCTGGCCAGGAATCCCGCCAAGGTAATACCTATCTGTATGGTCGCTAAGAAATGGCTGGGCTCATCCAGCAAGTTTTTGATAAGCCGGGCCTTTTTATTCCCTTCCTCAACCATAATGCGTATTTTACTGTCACTCAGCGAAATTAATGCCATTTCCGATGCCGCAAAAAAAGCATTTAACATAATAAGTGCCATTAATAAAAGAATCTCGGTAATCATTTTCCCCTCCATCATTGACCCGTAAATATAAAAAAAGGCACAAAACCCTGCTCCCGGGATTTATAGCCTCAAATGACAGCCGGTGAATAACCGATCTATTATTAACATCAAGCATTTATTCAGGATTCTACTTCGATCCCCAGGGTTATCTTCCATATTTTATCCCTTTCATTAACTTTGATTAATAATATTATCATATTTTAAAGAGGGAATACATAGTCTCTTCAGGATCTGCCTTTAAATAGATCTGTCCTTATCCCCAGGGCAGCTCGGATCATTCTAATCGACCATGCTGGTTAGTGATTCCAGGTCTTTTATTTCGATAGACGAGCGCTTGAAGTCGATGATTCCCTGGTTGCGCATCCGGCACATCTCACGGGACATGGAGGGCCGGGAAACATTCAAAAAATCAGCTAGTTCATTCCGCTTCATCGGAAGTATGAAGTCCGTTCTGCCATGTAATTTATACTGCTCCAGAAAAAAGGAACTCAATTTCCCCCTCATGCTCTTCATTGACAGGTATTCTATCTTTTTGTTGAGCGTGAGGACTTTGTCAGAGATGTCTTTTAACATATTCTCAATAATCGTGTGATGCCACGAGCAAAGGTTGGCGCATTCTCCCAGGATTTTTTGCCTGGGTAAAAACATCACCTGACAGGATTCCTGGGCAATAACAGTTGCCGGCCAGACTGGTTTCCCCGCAAATACAGCGGTTTCGCCAAAAATATCCCCCGGTTTAATAATCGCCATTATGATCCGGTCCCCGGCTGCATTTTCCTTGATCAATGCAGCCTTGCCGCGCAGCATGATTCCCATGCTCTCAAATTGGTCGCCGGAAACCGCTATATAGCTATTCTTTTTAAACATTTTCAATTTGGGCTGCAGGCAGTTGAACATGGTAATGAGATCATCAGGTTCTATATCATGAAATAATGATGTTTTTGTCAATACTGGCAAAAACTCTGTGAACAAAATCTTTCCCTCCTTATTTTTGGTTGCTATGGCTACCGATTACTTTATTTTATTCTAGTATACTGGTTTCAGCAAATCCGATAAAAATCTGACTTAAAGGAGGTCACACAATGAAAAGGACTATTGTCAAGATAGATAGTGATAAATGTGATGGTTGCGGTCTCTGTATTCAGGCCTGTCATGAAGGAGCGCTGCAATTGATCGACGGTAAGGCAGTGCTGGTTTCGGATTCATACTGTGATGGACTGGGCGCCTGCCTTCCTGAATGCCCTCGGGAAGCGATCAGCCTGGAAGAACGGGAGGCATCTGACTTTGATGTAGAGGCGGTAAAAACAAATCTCAAGAAGTTACACTCAAAGGCGATTCCTCCACTGCTTGAATGCGGATGCGCAGGAACTCATACCCGCATCATCGAAAGAGATAACGCTGGCCTTCAAAGCATTGAATTTCCTGTACCCGAAGTCCATGAATCACAGTTGCGTCAGTGGCCCTGCCAGATAAAGCTGATTCCGGTGAATGCACCGTATTTTGAAAATGCTCATCTGCTGATCGCAGCTGATTGTACAGCTTATGCGTATCCAAATATTCATCGGGATTTTATGAAGAACAAAATAACCCTGATAGGCTGCCCCAAGCTCGATGAGGTGGATTATGCAGATAAACTTACCCAAATCCTGCAGGACCATGAGATAAAAAGCGTGAGCGTTTTGAAGATGGAAGTACCCTGCTGCGCAGGCATAGTCGAATCGGTCAAAAGAGCACTTATTAACAGCGGTAAAATGATCCCCTGGCAGGTTGTTACTATCAATACCGATGGCAGTATCCGGGAAGATTAAGCCGTTAATAAATGATTTAATGCACTCCCGTTCCCCAGCCCAAATCGAAGTAATAAAGGAGGTTCTATTTGATGAGTGAAATGTTTTGCTTCCAATGCGAGCAGACCACAGGCGGCAAAGGATGCCTGAAAACCGGAGCCTGCGGCAAACCAGCGGATGTTTCGAACAAACAGGATGCCCTCACGGCTGCGCTGATCGGCCTGGCCCGGGCAGCAGAAGGAAAAACCCCCGGTGAATCTGCTGATCAGATCATTATGGAAGGTCTATTTGCTACTCTCACCAATGTCAACTTTGATGCTGCGCGTATTGATGCTTATATCGATAGTGCGCGGAATGAGAAAGAGAAATTAGGTGGCTCTGAAGATTATCCGGTGGAATCGCTATGGATCGGTGACCTCGATGTGGTCTCCCTACGCTCCACACTGCTGTTCGGCCTACGGGGGATGGCGGCCTATGCCTGGCATGCCTATTTGCTGGGCAAGAGCGATACGGTAGTCACCACCTGGTTATACAAGGGCATGCGAGCAGTAGGTAAAGATCATTCGGTACAGGAATGGCTGGACCTTTTGATGGAGTTTGGCATGGTGAATCTCAAATGCATGGCTCTTCTGGATGAAGCCAATACTTCAGCCTACGGTCACCCGCAGCCGACCGGGGTAAGCATGAAGGTTGAAAAAGGGCCGTTCATCGTCATTACCGGGCATGATCTGCTGGATCTGAAAATGCTTTTAGATCAGTCCCAGGACAAGGGTGTAAACATCTATACCCATGGAGAAATGCTGCCCGCTCATGCTTATCCGGAGCTGAATAAGTACAGCCACTTAAAAGGCAACTTTGGAACCGCGTGGCAGAACCAGCAGAAAGAATTTGCCGGTCTGCCAGCTCCCATTCTCTACACGACCAACTGCATCATGCCGCCTCGAAATAGCTACAGTGATAGGGTTTTTACCACTTCTGCAGTTGGCTACCCGGGTATGACACATATTCCGGAGGGTCTTAACGGGAAGAAGGATTTTACACCGGTGATAAACAAGGCGCTGGAACTGGGCGGATATGATGAGGAAAAAGTGTTTACTGGGATCAACGGCGGGAGCAAACTGCTGACCGGATTCGCCAGGAATACTGTTTTGAATGTAGCCGATACGGTGATAGATGCGGTTAAAACCGGTGCGATCAGGCGTTTCTTCCTGGTGGGCGGCTGTGACGGTGCGAAGACAGGTCGGAATTATTATACTGAATTTGTTAAGAAGACCCCTGGGGACACAGTTGTTCTAACCCTGGCCTGTGGAAAGTTTCGATTCAATGATCTGGACATCGGGGAAATCGGAGGACTTCCGCGCCTGATGGATATGGGGCAGTGTAATGACGCTTACTCCGCCATCCAGGTGGCGGTTGCATTGGCTGATGCTTTCGATTGCACGGTCAATGACCTGCCCCTAACCCTGGTGCTCTCCTGGTATGAACAGAAAGCGGTCTGTATTCTTTTGACCCTGCTTGCCTTAGGCATCAAGAACATCTATATAGGGCCGACTATTCCAGCATTCTTCTCCCCCACCGTGCTGAGTGTGCTGGTGGATAAATTCAATCTGACGCCCATTACCACCCCGGACGAGGATCTGTCCAGTATCTTAGGGTAGGCTAGAGGTTAACGGGAGGGCTCTCAGCCCTCCTCTGACCGCAAATTATGAATTGGTGAAAATGATATTTCATCACTATTAGTCAGCCCTTACTATTACCACTTAAACTCCATCCCGGCAACACAGTTCATTGTAACATGCCGCCTTTCTGGGGACTTACCTTGTTGATGACTACTTCGTAGCCCGGGTATCTCTCTTCGATTTTGGCCTTGATGGACCTCTTTGTTTTTCCATATTCTAATTCAGGTATTTCAGCTATCACCTGAAGGTCGAATATTACATTTATCTTTTTCTCGGCCTGAGCAATCCTAAACCTCTCTATCTCCACTCGCGGAGCTTCTTCTTGAAGACAGGCAAGCACATCCCTTTTAACTTCCTCAATCTTTTCATCATCGGTGGAGATCGGGTCCATATGCACGGTTATGTCAATTCCTAATTCTTCAACTATCCGGCTCTCCAGCGTATCTATAGAAGAGTGTACTTCAACAATATTAAGATAGTCGGGGACCTCTACGTGGACTGATGCAACCACCCGGCTGGGCCCGTAGTCGTGGACTTCCAGGTCATGTGTCCCTATGACATGCTTGCCTGAACAGACTATCTGGGTAATTCTTTCCACCAGCTCCGGATCAGGAGCAGATCCCAGCAAAAGGCTGACTGTGTCTTTGGCGACGCTGAATCCAGAGTATAGGATCAACAATGATATTACTATGCCCGCAGTACCGTCAATAGGAAGATCGCTAAAGCCTCCTAGTATCATGGCAACGATGACCAACGTTGTCGCCACGCTGTCACTCAGGCTGTCATAGGCTGTGGCCCGGTTGATAGTCGATTTAATAACTTTTGAGATATAGATGTTGTAGGAAAACATCCACAGTTTAACCAGTACTGCCAGAATAAGTATGCCGAGCGTTGTGGTATTTATGGTGATTTTCTGGGGATGGATCAGCTTGTCGTAAGAGCTGAGTAGGAGTTCGAAACCGACCGAGAAAATAATAAAGGCTACCACCAGTGAGGCTATGTATTCAGACCTCCCATGGCCGTAGGGGTGGTCATCATCCGGTGGCCGGTTGCTTAATTTTGCACCCAGAATAGATATAACCGATGAACCCAGATCAGTAAGATTGTTAAAGGCGTCTGAAATAACTGCAATGCTGTTTATTGTCAGTCCTACTAACAGTTTGGCGATAAACAGAAGCAGGTTGCAGAAAATGCCCAGTGATCCTGCCAGCACACCATAGGCTTCCCGCACTTTTTTATCCGTTACATTTTCATAATCCTTTATCCATTTTTTAATGATATAGCGAATCATAAGTGTTACCTCTACTGCGTTCATATCCATCAATCAAGATATGTTGTCCTATTATATATCAATCTACCACAAATTGAAGAATTTGACTCGGTATGCTTCCAGTAAATACCTGATAACGCTTATCCCTTTCGCTGACCAATCCAGCATGCTATTTTATTTGGGAGTTCTCATCCGGCGAACTCTCTCCTGAAACTTCTCTCTTTTACGCTTTTCTTGTGCAGGGGGTACATCGACAGCGATGGCAACTGCATCTTGATCCTCTGCTTGGGATGTTTCTTCGCAACTATCGCTGCTATCTGCTTCCGGAGGGTTTTGTTGACCTTCCCGTTCTTCAAGTGCTTCAGATTCATCTGCGTCAGGCTTATTCTCAGTTTGTTCATATTCGCCGTTGCTGTTGGCAGATTGCTCCGTATCTTCAGTTGCTTCATCGTTTAGTTTTTCACCATTTTCACTATACGCCTGGATCTCTTGAACCTTCCCATCCTCAACCGGATCAGAGATGTCGAATGTCTCAAAAACCGTTTCTTCGGCGATCGCAGGTTCCTCACCGGGCACTATCCCTTCCTCTCTCGTTCCCGGCTCTGTCCGAATCTCTTTTTCCGGGAAAGGTTTTATATTGGTATTTGCATCAATAAACAGGTTGCCACAGAACGAACAGTATAGATCATCTTCCAGCGGTATAGGCGATTTGCTCCACTGCTGGCAGGACTTACAATACAACCAGTAAGCCATCAGGATGCCTCCTCTCCAAAGGGCTATATGAAAAGACTGCTCTGTTTTTACATAATATCGAGCACACAAATATCTTATGCTTAAATAATTATGACATGCCGTGCTTTAGGCTCCCTTTTCGGTCTGGAACGCCTTTTCAATACGCAACACGAGAACGATTATCACTAGATCTCAATTCGTTGCTGTTCATAACGGGAGGGCTTGCGACATAGTTCACTTGACCAGCTTCTATCCTATGCTACAATGAGGCTAGAAAGGGGGAGGTTTCAATGGCTGATTTCGGCAACGCATTTTCAGGTCTTGCCAGAGAGAGATTTCTGACCCATGAGGAGCTAGTTCGGGCCATACGATTTATGGTCGCGGCTGAATATGAGGCGATTCAGCTTTATACTCAATTGGCAGAATCGACAGACAACCGTCTGGCAAAAGCTGTACTGATCGACATAGCCAATGAAGAAAAGGTCCATGCTGGAGAGTTCTTAAGACTTCTGAAGCAATTGGCCCCCGACGAAGATAGCTATTATAATCAGGGTGCTGATGAAGTTGAAGAGATGATCAAGGAAATCGTCTGAAGCACTCGCTTGTCGGCGCAATTTATAACATGAAGTGATTTCAGTCCCTTCCAATAGATTATTGGCAGGGAAATTCTTTTGAATGTAAGACAGTGAGCCAATTTTTTATTATCATAACAAGTAACAGAACCATAATCAGACAACTGTTGGACTGAACTAGTAGGGAGGAAACAGCTTATGTTTATCAAAAAAGCACTTGTCGCCACTGATTTTTCACTGCCATCCATGCATCTGGTAGATAGTCTAGCAGAACTCATATCTTTCGGCCTTGAAGAGATCCTCCTGGTGCATGTTGTTGACATCCGCGCTCCTGGCGGATCTGCAGTATCATTACAAAGCATTGATGAGGAGGTACTTGACCGAAAGAAAAAATCCCTGGAAGAACTAGGGCTGAAGGTTCAGGTGATTGTGCCGATTGGATTTCCAGCACCTGAAATCGTAAAAATAGCAACCGAACATGAGGCATCACTCATTGCTATCACCTCCCACGGCAAGGGGATTATAAAACAGCTTTTCCTGGGCAGCACTACTACGGATGTCATTCGCAGCAGCACGGTCCCGGTGCTAATATCGAAATACCGAGAGCAACAAGACTATGTCCGCGGTGTCAAGGCATTTCAAAAGCTTCTAGTTCCGCTGGACTTTTCCCCTTATTCCGAAAAGCTGCTTGACCAGCTTGAAGAATTAACCGGGCTTGTTAAAGAGGTGATTATGCTCTCCGTAATCGAGCGGGCCGATAGTGATGAACAACTGTTGCAAATTATCGATGAAAGAGAAGGCAAACTTCTCGAAGAGAAAATAAAACTCGAAAAGCTGGGGCTTAAAGTTCAGACCATGATACTGCAGGGTACTGCTTCGGTCAACATTATCGAAACAGCAGACCAGGAAGGCGTAACCATGATCATGATGGCAACCCGTGGTGAAGGCTTACTGCAAGAATTAATTCTGGGCAGCACCGCACATGCAGTAGCCCGCAGGTCTAAGCAACCGCTGCTGCTCATACCTTTGCCGCGAGATTAATATTCTGTAATCAAGTAATTGTAATCTAAGAATTGGGGACAGACAGTTTCGTCACGCCGTTCTGTCCCTTTTTTTGCCTCGGGCCTGGCCACCGCTTCAGAGCAGTTAAACTTTTTCAAAGCCCCGGTTCAAAAGGTATTTTTCTTGCCTGTGTAGAAGAGTTCGTTTAATCCAAAGTAAGGAGATGGAATGTTCTCGTGGAATTTAAAAATACATTGATTACCGGTGGAATCCTGGACGTTGAGACAACCGGTCTGAGTCCTTATGACAATGAAGTGATTGAATTGTGCCTCATTCTCTTTACATATAATCGTATTCATGGTGAAATTGAGGTTTTGCAAGAATATGTGGGGCTACGGGAGCCAGGTTGCCGGATTCACCCGAGGGCAGCGATGGTGCACGGGCTTACTTATACCGAATTGCGAGGTAAGGACCTCGATTATCAAGTGGTCAGCGACATGATCGGGCGGGCGGAATTCTTGATCGCCCATAATGCCAGGTTCGACCGGGGATTTGTAATCCCCATTTTCCCGCAGGCTGCACAAAAACCATGGTATTGTTCTATGTCCGGCATCAACTGGCGCAGTAAGGGTTTCCAGAATCGCAGGCTCCAGTATCTTTTGGGAAATCATGATATCAAAGTCGACAGAGCCCACCGGGCTCTAGATGATGTCCGTGCAACATTGCAACTGCTGTCGTTCAAGCAGAGCAGCGGACTAACATACCTGCATGAACTCCTCGCCATGCATAAAGCGGTCGGTTAAGGGTGATTTATTACTTGTCGTCAGTGGTGCTGCCACTGCCAGTAACCGGTATCGCCTCCCCTAAAAAAGTGGGTTTCGGTTTCAATATTCGAGCATTTACGAAGTCCTTATTTCTGGCGGCCATTTCTCTTATCTGGTAAGGGCCCATGACATCGCCATAATTGTGGAGGTCTGCTGCTACTCCGTATGCTTCAAGTCCTAGCGACCTGGCGATAAAAACGGCCCTGAGCAGATGATACCTTTGGGTTACAATTATTACTCTTTTGATCTGGAAAATATCCCTAGCCCGGTAAATGCTCTCGTAGGTAGAAAAGCCAGCATGGTCCATAAAGATTTCTTCACCCGGGACGCCTTTATCCATGATAAAACTCTTCATAGCATTGACTTCATCATAGTCTTTTCTACCATGGTCGCCGCTTACCAGAATCTTCGGTGCTTTTCCCTTTTCATAGACTTCATACGCGACTTGAAGTCTATCCTGAAGCATCCAGGATACATCCCCATCCGGTTCAACGTAAGCGCCCAGCACCAGGACTGCCTCACCTTCCGGTACGTTCTCTGCATCGCAGATATACCCGGCACCGCTTTTTGCCACATACCAGTTTATAGTCATGAACGCTGACGCTAAAACTATTACGGTAAATACTGCCACAAGCTTTGTGCGTACTGACAATCTCATTTTTCTATCCTTTTTCATGTCCCTTTTCCCTCTCTATTTCCTCACCTTTTAATACCGCCAGGGCTTTTTCACGATGTTCATCTTTCATGTTAGCGCTGACCGCCGCTATAGCAGCCGCTATCGCTCCGGCATCATCACTGAATCCAACCAGCGGTAGGATATCTGGTATGGTGTCCGCCGGCAGAATAAAATAGGCCAGGGCGGCGATAATGGTAGCCCTGGCCCATAGCGGGGTACGGCTATCGAGCATCGTATAGTACATGGCCACAACGTCCGGCAAAAAGGGAACCCGGACAGCAGTTTGCTTTATTTTACTCCACAGGGTTCTATTCACGTACTCTTCCTGCGACTCTCCCTCTGCCCTTTCTAATTGCTCCGAGTTGTCGATATCGTTAAGCAAATCCATACACCCCTTCTAACACTATACGGTAATATCGACCCGCGCTTTCGCGGTCTTAATCATTGTTTCAGCTGATCACAACCAGATGCTTCTGCTGCTTTTCTTATCCTCGAGATCTCTTTACATTATCCCCGTTAAGCAAAGGATTATCTTTGTCCACTATTTCTCTTTATCCAGGCAGGCTGACAAGCAGCAGCCATTCATGATGGCAATAGCTATGTGAGGATAGCCGATATGACAAAATCCACTTCCATGGGCAGAATCCGCAACATGGTTTTATTTACAAATTACCATAGCATACTTTGAAGCAGACACAGGGGCATATGCTGTACCCGGTTAGGCTAATAAGCCTGCTCAAATCTCATAAGCTTTATAAAGCGATCGGCGATTGGCGAAAGCCTTAATTCCTCGGGCATTATTAGTATACAATCCGCATACTGGCCTGAATCGTTCAATAATCTGCTATAGGCTCTATCGAACACGGCCGCTTCATCTAAAAATCCACCTGCTTCCAGGGCAAGATCATATTCATTTAGGATCCTCCCCGTGGTCTTATCCTGCAGGTCACAAACACTTGTTTCTTCCAGACGCAGTCTGATTATTTTTTCAAACATTACCGACGAACTTACCTCAATATCCTGCTGGGCATCATTATTAAGAAGCGCCAAAATCTTATCTATCATGCCAATTATCTGTTTATCAGCAATGACTCTTAATCCCCGTTCGTTAAGGTCATCATCAATCACTTCAAGTGCCAGGTCAAAAGGCGTTACCGGTCGCAGATTGAATCCCGATACCAGTTCCAAGCTCAGATTCTCCAATATCTGGTATCCACGAGTCATAGATGACACCAAAAGCAGTTTTTCACAATCATCATGCCTGGCAATTATTGAATTTATGAAGTTAAGCATTTCATTCATAATTACTTACATCCTTATTAATCCATAAATTACATATTAAATACAAAAGATTATTTCCCTCTATTTTGTGAGAAATTTCCCTTTATACTTATTTTTTACGCATCACACTCCAAAATTTTTTTCAATAAATAACGAATTATTTCACAAAATCAGTAGGATTTTTTTTGCAAAGGTTGAATAATACATTTTGTGTGATTATGTGATGAACCCAGGCTCTTAAAATGTTTAGGTCTCTACATTGCACGTTTACAAGCTGCGCTGGGCAGAAGGAGGGATATATTAGGAGTAAGAGGGGTTAGAGAGAAATATATAGATACGAATTAATCATGAGGAGGATGTTTGAGTGAGTCAAGACAAAGTAAAGAACCGTTGGGTCGTAGTCCTGGGAGCAGTTCTAATACAACTCTGCCTTGGTGCGGTTTACGCCTGGAGTCTGTTCAATGCTCCGATAATGAAGCTTCACCCTGATTGGAAACCCAGTGACGTGGTGATGACCTTTTCTATAACCATCTTCGTTTTCGCCATATTCACTATCATTGCAGGCAAAATACAGGATAAGATCGGTCCCCGCTGGGTTGCTACAGCCGGCGGCATCATTATGGGCGTAGGCATCATGCTGGCCAGCCAGGCCAGCACTTTGACTCAGCTCTATCTCTTCTACGGCTTGATAGGTGGGGCTGGAATAGGAGCAGCATATGTTTGCCCCCTGGCAACCTGTTTGAAGTGGTTTCCTGATAAGCGAGGTTTGATAAGCGGTATTGCCGTGGCCGGCTTCGGAGCCGGGGCTCTGGTTTTTAAGCCCCTGATTCTGAGCTTTTTAGGAAGTTACGGAGTGGCCAGCACATTTCTATACCTCGGTGCTATTTACCTGGTTGCGGTAGTAATTGGAGCACAACTTCTGGTGGTTCCCCCTGCCGGTTACGTCCCTGCCGGATGGACTCCCCCCGCCCAGGGAAGTGGTGGAGGGCATGATTTCTCCCCTGGCCAGATGCTCGGCACCATGCATTTTTATATACTGTGGATAATGTACCTATTTGGCGCTACCGCAGGGCTTATGGTCATCGGTCTAGCCAAAGACATAGGAACCAAACTGGTCCAGCTTGGAGACGCCCAGGCAGCCAATGCAGTCGTAGTGGTTGCTATTTTCAACGCTGCCGGCCGCATCATTTGGGGAACACTCTCTGACAGATTAGGCCGGATAACTTCCCTGCTTATCATGTACATACTGGCAGCACTGGCTATGTTCGCCATGAGCTTCATGACTATGGGCTATGGCAGCTTCCTGGGCCTCTGCTCACTGATAGGCTTCTGCTTTGGCGGTTTCCTGGCCTTATTCCCCTCGGTCACCGCTGACTATTATGGAACCAAGAATGTCGGAACCAACTATGGCATGATCTTCGTGGCTTACGGTACCGCCGCCATCATCGGCCCCAAAATTGGCACCGCGGTCGCTTTCACCCAGGCATTTCTGATCGCCGGAATACTATGCGCTATCGCAGCAGGCTTAAGCATGCTGGTTCGCAAAGCCCCACAACTAAGATAATTTGTTTCCAGATCATCGAGAGCCGGGATAACCCGGCTCTCTTTTCATGTAATATTCCCCGCTCCTGCCAGGTATTCAACAAATTTAGTTTTCTTTTTTGGTAATCCTTTCTGCTAAGCCCACCTTCATCATTTCATGCCAAGTATTGCTTTCGACAGCACCAGGGCTTTAGGGTATAAAAAAATACAAGCCCATGTTTTTGGCTATGCTTTATCGCAAAGGAGGAATTGAATTTTTCTTACCCATCGATAGCTTTACTTCAAGGAAGGAAGGGATACTTTGAGGAGAAGGATTTTTTATTTTTGGGGAAGTCTATTGTCTATGCTCATGCTGTTTACATTCATGGTGGACACTGCCAGCGCCGATGTTTACAAAAGCTTTGCCAGCCTTAAAGCCCATGAAAAGATAGGCACCGATTATAAGGTAGTTCAGCGTTTTAGCGACTCTAAAACCATCGTGCTGGCCATCCACGGCGGAACTATTGAAAAGGAAACCGACGACATCGCTTACGCGGTGGCAAAAAAGGGTGTATTCGACTTCTACGGGTTCATCGGTCTCAATTCCAGTCCCCTACACCTTACCTCTACTCACTTTAACGATCCTACTGCTCTCAAAATGGTTGCAAAGTCAAATAAAACTCTCTCCATTCACGGATTCAGGAATACCAGTAATGCTGTCACGCTTGTGGGCGGGCAGGATAAGGTGCTGGCTGCTAAAGTTAGTTCCAAATTGAAAGCAGCTGGTTTTGACATAAGCACAGCCAAAGGAGAGCTGGGCGGATATTCCGATTATAACATATGCAACAAAAACTGTATTGGAAAAGGGGTTCAACTGGAACTCTCCACCAAACTGAGAAATCAACTGGCCTGTGATGAGCAAAAATTTGATGATTATGTTAACGCCCTGGTAAAAGCGCTCGAGTAGTTAATCTGCACATAGTCGGATAGGAGCTGAGCATTTGCTCAGCTCCTCAGCTTGTCTTAGAAGTTGGCAAGCTGGCAGGGCGAGCAAAAAAGTCGAAGCTCAAGGAACAAACAAAGCCCGTGATTGAGGCGTATATGGAATACGTTGATTGAGCGGGCTTTATGCAGTGACACAGATATTCGGCTTTTTTGACGGTCTGAGGAGCTGAGCATTTGCTCAGCTCCTGTAAGTCTGTCTCCTATTCTCCCCTGGCTTTTAAAAGACCTAGCAATATGTCCTTTTGGTTTAAGGCAGGATTATCGACCACCTGGTCCAAAAGGTAGTCAAGTGCCTGTCCGATTTCTTTTCCGGGTGGATATCCCAGCCCGAGCAAGTCATAACCGCTGATATCAAGATCATGTGTTGACAGGGGCTCCCGACGGGAGATCACTTCCCAGCACTTGTTTCTCACCGTACGTATGCGGTTTGGATCTTTACCTGACCGGTCTGATCCCTTAATATCTGCCAGCTGCAGTTCGAAAAGGTTGTCGATATTATCGACCCCAACCCGTCGGGCCAATCGCTTTATACTCAACTCGCTTATGCTGTTGTAGCTGTTCATATGCTCTCTGATCAGACCACTAACCGCTGATATGGACTTGTGATCAAAGTTTAGCCGTGCCAAAATTTTTTCAGCCATTTCCGCACTACCCTGGGAATGTCCGTAACAGTGCCCTTCACCGTGGTCATCTATAGTAAGGCAATTGGGTTTATCTATATCATGGAACAGAGCAGCCAGACGCAAGCTCAAGTTGGGTTTGGTATAATCCAGAACCACCATAGTATGTTCGAAGACATCGAGATTGTGGTATGAACTCCTGGTGTCAAAACCGATGGTGGGGATCAACTCAGGGATCAGATGCTCGAGTATCCCCAACCTCAGCATCTTTCTAATGCTGACAGATGGCTTATAGCTCATTAGTATCTGGGTAAGCTCATTGCATACCTTGGCCGAACCACTGGCAGGGATGCTATCCTTCGTGGCTGCGATAGCATCCAGAAGGCCCTCGTCCATCTCAAAACCCAGTTGGGCCTCAAAACGAATGGCCCTTAAAATCCTTGTGCTGTCCTCTTTAAGCCTATCAACGGGATTGCCTGCACAGCGTATTAATCGCTTGTGGATATCCTCAACACCGTTAAAAGGATCAACGATGCCTTCCTGATCATTATAAGCAATTGAATTCATGCTGAAATCGTTATGGATCAATTCGTCTTTGATATCGTTGCTGAGTCTCTTGTTTTTTCCGGTCTGAAATGTGCTGACTTTATATCCTTCTCCCTGGTAGAGCACCATCACGTGGCACCAGTCATGCGCGTCAGGGATAACTGAAAATCCATCACTGTCAAACCAGGCAACTACATCCGTCGGCAGAGCATCCGTAGTCACATCCCAGCTTATGGGCTCTCTGCCCATTAAAATATCTCTGATACATGCTCCATGGACATATGCCTGATGTCCCTTCTGGTTCAACCTATCCATAATCACTCTCACGTTTACGGGTATGTCAACGATCATCCTGCGCACCTCCGCCATTAATTGTACCCTAATAAATGCAGTTCTTTAAACTCGCGTTAATCTCCTGCTGATGGGCTGTAATATTTAATGGCGCTGCGCTCTTTTTCAACAATGCTCTCCTTACATCCATTCAGGTATTTTCAAGTAGTAAACAAGCTGGGGGACAGTTCTTCTGTCCCCCTCAGACCGTCAAAAAAGGCGTATATCTTTGTTGCTTCGAAAAACCCGTTCAATCCACGTACTATAAATCACGGGCTTTTCGAGCGCCTCGATCATCCTTATTTGTTGAGCGCAGCGAACTGAGAATCTAGTGCCCCTTAGGGTGCTACACCTTTTTTGCTCGCTCTGCCATGGTGTCAACTTCTTTGAGACCGCATCCCTGTCTAGCAAACGTCCCGACGGGTCACAGTTACCTGTATACTGCGGCAGCATTCGTCATTCTTGATAACTATAAAGTTTTCTTTATCTATCACTCGATAATTTCCGGTCGATTCTATCTCCAACTGATCAAGGCCTAAATTATCTTCTTTGGGAATATACAAAGGCCTTCCCAGAGGAATAACCGTTTTCTTTATGAGATTCACAGTTCTCCCCCCTTGTATAAGTCTCATGTCCTGTCTCCATTGACATCGATTTGCGGTACGCGGGTTACTCTACCTGGATAATGATGAATATGAAAAGGAATGTATCTGCCCCGGTCGGTTACGATCTCCTGGACCAGCTGGGGAGGTGTTAAATCAAAAGCCGGGTAAAATCCTTTTACATTCTCCCCGCTAATTTTGCTTCCCGCAAACATAAGAACCTCCCGGGGGTCGCGGAGCTCTATGGGTATGTCTTTAGCACTGGCACAGCTGAGGTCGGGTCCGCCATATGCAAGCACGTAAAAAGGAATTTGGTGATAGCGGGCGACCAGTGCAAGTTGAAAGGTCCCTACTTTATTGGCTATAGTACCGTCCATAGCAACACGATCAGCCGCAGTCACCAGTTTGCTTATCATTCCCTCACCCATACAATAAGCCGCCATATTGTCAGTGATCAAGGTTACCGGGATGCCCAATTCCGATACAGCCCAGGCGGTAAGCCTGGCGCCCTGTAGATATGGTCTGGTCTCGGTCGCGATGACCTCGATTTGTTTCCCCTGTTCCCGCGCTGTATTTAGCATATAGAGAAGACCCGCCCCGGGGAAGCAGTGGGTCAAAATACAATCGCCATCACATACGATTTCTGCTGCCCATCTGCCAGTCAACTCTGAACGCTGCTGCTGTTTCTCAATAGCCCTATCGATAGCTATAAGAATCTGCCCTGCCCAGTCACCGTCGCTCCATTTTATTCCTGCTATTATCTTATTAAGTAGAGCAGCCAGATGATAGCCGGTAGACCGGGTATTTACCAAGCTCTGTTTGGCTGCCAGTAGATATTCTTGAGCCCTTACCCGGTTTAAGGAGAGTTCTTGTTCTGCAGCCCGGGCTGCCAGGTATAAGCCGTACCCGGCGGTTATAGCTATATCTCCCGATCCTTGCACAACCATTTCCTCTATACCCCGTGCGACCTCTTCATACCCATGCGCTACCACCTCGACACGGCTTAACGGCAGATAACGCCGGTCTATCATGATCAGGCTGTGGCCTCGCAAGAAGACAGAATTGTTGATATGCATTAGCAACGCTTGTTTCAAATTCATTCCTCCTGGCTTTTATGAGATCCATGAGCGTCGGCGCTATTGCAATCCGAATGATGGATGCGAACTGCCTTTTAGAACAATGATGACCAGGGCACTGGAGGGCTTTGTTATTACCTCTACCGTTCCGTCTACGTTATTACCAAAGCCTTGCCCGCATCCTTCTCTATCCCCCGGGTATATCATTTCCACAGCCATCTTTGCAGAATCGGCAACGAGGCCCATTAATGTCATTTATTATTCCCCGCCACTTTTAATCCTTGGTCTACTACCGTACTCGTTCTCTAGTCCGATCGATTATTCCCATGGTCGAAACATAGGTGCTAAATATACACAGCATCAGCACTCCCATATGCATGAACAATTACTTATTCTGGAGCTTCAATGAGGTGCCGCTTCGCCACTGCCTCTGCCAGACTATAGGGATCTGCTTCCTTATTCAGCAGCCTGCCCAGCATAGCCTCAAACTCACCTGACGAATGCAGCTTCATCAAAATCGGTTCAAGTATGGCAGCCCGCAGGGCATCATTCAGTTCTGTAACCACCCTGCGATAAGCCCGCTGCACCATCAAGTCCTTATCTAGAAGGTGCTGGTAGTGTTCTTCGATTTTCTCGTATAGTTCTGATACGCTCTTTGCAAAGCTGTGGGGCTCCATAACACTTTCTATCATGAGAACCGGGGGTTCCCAACCATTTTCCCATTTTCCCATGGCAATCATATTTTTTGTCTCTTTATATAGCTTCTTGGCTCCTTCTCGATCAGCTTTATTTATGACGAAGATATCGGCGATCTCCATCAGACCTGCTTTAATAGCCTGCACGTCATCCCCCATGCCCGGTACCAGAACCACGATCACGGTGTGGGCATGGTTTATGATGTCCACCTCCTGTTGTCCGACACCTACCGTCTCCACGATGACGACGCCCTTCCCCATTACATCAAGAACGTGGATGCCATCACCGACCGCTTTGGAAAGTCCGCCCATTGCCCCTCTGGTAGCCAGACTCCTGATAAATACACCCTTATCTTCGGCATGGCGCAGCATGCGTATCCTATCCCCCAGAAGCGCACCACCGGTAAAGGGGCTGGTCGGATCAACAGCCAGTACGCCAACTGTTTTGTCTTTCTTGCGAATAGAACAAATGAGTTCATCGGTTATTGTGCTTTTCCCTGCTCCAGGAGCTCCGGTAAGGCCCACAACATGTGCTCTCCCGGTGTGAGGGAAGATATGCTTGATAGCCATGTTCGTTCCGGGAATGTTGTCCTCAATGTTTCTTATGAGGCGGGAGGCTGCCCTTACCTCGCCCGCCATCGCTTTCTTCCCTAGCTCTTCCATTTTATCACGTCCTTTATCAATCCCTGGGCTTGACGTTTTCGCGTATCCAACCACATATAGAATCCAGTGTGGCTCCTGGCGTAAAAATAGCTTTTAGCCCGGCGTCATACATAGCCTGGAGATCAAAATCAGGAATTATGCCTCCGCCAACCACCACAATATCATCTGCTCCCTGTTCCTGCAGCTGCTGCGCAACAGCGGGGAATAAATAGGTATGGGCTCCCGATAAACAACTCAAACCCACCATATCAACATCTTCCTGCAGAGCGGCTCCCACTATCTGTTCCGGAGTCTGGTGGCATCCGGTATAGATCACTTCAAAGCCGGCGTCCCGAAATGCCCTGGCCAGAACTTTGGCTCCACGATCATGGCCATCCAACCCGGGCTTGGCAAGTAGAATACGTATTTTTCTATCTGACATGTCGCTTACCTCCCTCAATATTTTTAGTAGATGCCCGGATCACGATACTCGCCGTAAACCTCACGATAAACGTCGCATATCTCTTGAACAGTAGCATAATTCTTAACCGCTTCAATACAGAAGGGCATAACGTTTTCGCCCTTCTCGCAGGCCGACTTGATCTCTTTTAAGCATTCACCTACCTTGCGACTATCCCGCTTACGCTTTACGGCATGCAGTCGCTCGATCTGCTCCTTTTCAACGGTATCGTCAATTTCGACAAAAGGTATCTCTACCTTGTCATCGCTGGCATATTTGTTGACTCCGATCATTATTTTCTCCTGGGAATCTATCTGCTTCTGAAAGCGATAAGCTGCATCGGATATCTCCATCTGTGGGAAGCCCCGTTCGATCGCTGCTACCATCCCCCCCATGTCGTCTATCTTATGGATGTATTCCCAGGCTTTTTCTTCCATCTCGTTGGTCAATGATTCAATGAAGTACGAACCCGCCAGCGGATCAATGGTATTTACCACCCCGGTCTCCTCAGCAATTATCTGCTGGGTTCGCAGGGCTATCTGAACAGCATGCTCGGACGGCAGACAGAGCACTTCATCAAGAGAATTGGTGTGCAGAGATTGAGTCCCACCCAGGACGGCTGCAAGTGCTTCAATGGCAGTCCGTACTACATTATTGTAGGGCTGCTGGGCTGTAAGTGAGCACCCGGCAGTCTGGGTATGGAAGCGCATCCACCAGGAACGCTGATCCTGGGAATTATAACGTTCACGCATAGCCTTGGCCCAGATGCGGCGCGCGGCACGCAGTTTGGCGATCTCTTCGAAGAAATCGATATGGGCATTAAAGAAGAAAGATAGGCGAGGAGCAAACTGGTCCACGTGTAGTCCCTTACGTCTTATAACATCTTCCACATATTCCATACCATCACGCAGAGTAAAAGCCAACTCTTGAACAGCGGTGGCTCCGGCTTCCCTAATGTGATAGCCACTTATGCTTATGGTATTCCATTTGGGAACATACTTGGTCCCGAACTCGACTGTATCGCTGATAAGTTTAACTGAAGGATCGGGCGGGCACATCAGTGTCTTTTGAGCTATGAATTCCTTGAGCATATCATTCTGAATAGTGCCTGCGATCTCATCCAGACTTACACCCGCCATCTGTGCAGATGCGCAGTACATCGCCCAGAGAATGGTTGCCGGCGGATTGATGGTCATCGATGTAGATATCTTGCCCAGGGGAATCCCTTTGATGAGCTGTTGAAAATCCTCTATAGTATCAATGGCCACTCCGCATTTTCCGCACTCACCCCGAGCTTTAGGGGCGTCCGTGTCATAGCCCATTAGAGTGGGAAAATCAAATGCGGTGGAGAGCCCTGTTTGTCCTGATTCAAGTAGATAATGCCAGCGCTTGTTGGTTTCTTCAGCGCTGCCCATTCCCGAGAACATTCTGAAGGTCCAATATTTGCCCCGGTAACCGGTGGCCTGATTTCCGCGCAAAAACGGATACTGACCGGGATAACCGATATCTTTTGTAAGATCCATGTCTTTGATATCTTCCGGCCCGTATAGGCGCCTGATCTCAAGATCTGATACCGTGGTCCACCAGGGCTTCTGATCGGCATTTTTGGCAACTATCTTCTTAACCTCATCCTCCCATTTGGAACGCATAGTTTTTGATTGGTCCAGTACATCCGGTGTAAACATCCTCCAACCCCTCCTTATTTACTCATAACAGATCATCCTGGTTCTAATACTCTATCCCCGCCCGGTTCTTTACCCCGGCCGCGTAGTGGTGTTTTATCTCTTCCACCTGGCTGACCGTGTCGGCAAGATCCCTTATCGATTGGGGCGCGTAGCGTCCGGTCATGACCAGATCTAGCTGCGCCGGTTTATTCTTAACCATGTCCAGAATCTCTGCTTCCGGAACCAGGTTGAAATCCATTACCACGTTGATCTCGTCCAGGATAACCATATCAAATCCGCCGTTCTGAATGATGTCTCTGGCTTTTTCGAAACCCTGCCTGGCTAATTCGATATCCACAGGGGCCGGATTATCCCTCATAACAAAACTGTCCAGTCCATATTGGAATAGAGTTATGGTTGGCAGGTATTTCTGCACTGCCAGAACCTCCCCATAGGCTCGACCCTTCATGAACTGGATGATGCAGACTTTATAACCCTGGCCGGCTGCTCGTAGTGCCTGCCCGAATGCCGAAGTCGTTTTTCCTTTGCCATTTCCGGTTATTACGATAATAAGGCCTTTTTCATTACCACTTTCTGTGAACTTATCAACGGGCAAACTGTTCACCTCCTTGTTATGAAAAGTGCCATTTTTATTAGGATTACCATTTATTGATGCCAAAGCTTCTCGAAGGAATTCTCAAAAATACTTTTCATGTCTTGCTGCCAATCCTTGTGACTTTGATAAATGCCATTAAGAATGTTTGTAGATAGGAGAACTGACCAACTGGAAGAGACACACATATCTTATCGGCTCCGATATTTTATGTGAACTACTTCACCTCCCTTCCTCGCAGAAAACACAAAAGCCCCGCTAAGGGGCTCGAGGCTCTCATAAAATAATCATCAATGCCAGTCAGGCATCAATAAATAATATATAGTTGTTTTAATTATACTGCATCTGGAATAACTGTCAAACCCGATTATTGCCATATTTCCGCGATTTAAGTTGATTTAACGGTACAGCGTCACAAAAGATATTTTTATCTTCCAGGAGTTTTTACTCTGATAAAAGAATGAGCTTCAAACGACGGTCGAGACCTCCGTTCGACAGAACAGCAGATTCCGATTGCTATTTTACCCGCTTATTATCGATGGCAGGTAAGTCGCCAGTCCCGGGAACAGCATCAGCAGGACTAAACAGGCGATAATGGCATATAAGAACGGCCATATCCCTTTAAAAATAGTCTCCAGCGGAACATCGGGCACGATCCCCTTGAGGATATATACATTCATCCCCACCGGAGGGGTTATAACACCCATCCCTACACAGAGAGTAATGATGACGCCGAACCAGATGGGATCATAACCCAGGGTGCTTGTAG
Organism: uncultured Syntrophomonas sp.; assembly: GCA_964635975.1. GTDB lineage: Bacteria > Bacillota > Syntrophomonadia > Syntrophomonadales > Syntrophomonadaceae > UBA5314. Next base: position 25,169 of record CAZWPO010000021.1, on the reverse strand, counting down.
CTATGGGATAAAAAATGGGGATGGTTAGAAGTATCATGGCCAGGGCATCTATGAAACAGCCCAGTACTATGTATATAGCCAGTATTATCAGCATCACCGCAAAGTTAGGCAGGTCCAGTCCGCCGGTCCAATTAGCCAGTTCAAACGGCACCCGGCTGATAGCCATAAAGCGCCCGAAGATCATGGCCCCAGCAATCATCAGCATGATCATGGCGGTAGTCTTGGTGGTGTCAAAAACCGACTTCTTGAATCCTTCCCAGCTGATGCTCTTTCCCACAATTGCTGCCAGCAGCACTCCGAAGGAACCGACTGCGCCGGCCTCCGTAGGGGTGAACCAACCGGCGAAAAGCCCTCCCATGGACAGTATGAAAACGAAGAATACCTGCCCCAAACCGCCTTTCAATGCTTCGATCCGTTCCTTCCAGTTGGAGCGGGGACCGGCGGGGGCTATAGCAGGATCAATTTTACAGAGGATAATGATAGCCACTTGGTAGAGGAACATCAAGACAATGCCTGGAACGATACCGGCGATAAATAGCTGGCCGATCGACTGCTCGGTTGCCATGCCATATACGATGAAAATAACGCTGGGGGGGATCAATATGCCCAGGACCCCCCCGGCTGCCACGCTGGCAGTTGACAACGATATATCATAGTTGTATTTCTTCATCTCCGGAAGCGCTATCGCACCCATGGTGGCAGCGGTTGCAGTGTTAGATCCGCATATGGCGCCAAAAATCGCGCAGGCAGTCTGGGTGGCAATAGCCAGTCCACCGGGCCAGTGTCCGATCAGCTTGTAGGCGAAGATATAAAGCCGGGTTCCAATCCCCGAATAATAGGCTAGAAATCCCATCCAGACGAACATGGCGATAACGCTCAGACTGTATGAGGAAAATGTGCTGAATATCTCCTTGGCCACCATGTCCAGCGCGGCGGGTGCCGTGGTCATATAAGCAAATCCCGCGAATCCCACCAATGCCATGGCGTAAGCTATGGGCATGCGCAGCGCTAAAAGCAAGAAAAAAGCTATGATCCCTATTATACCCACAGTCAAAGAGCTCATCTAAATACCTTCCTCGAAGATATCAGAGTACGGTTAAGCAGTTCGGCGCTGAGTGCAAACAGGCATATGGCGATAAGGTAAGCCACCGGTGCCATGGGTATTGATGTTGTCGAGGAGACCAAACCGGTTTCCGTCATGGTGCGCCCGTAATCCGCCATATAGTATGCCGCTATCGCCCAGAATATAAGGCCAATGATACTGGTCACGGTGTCTATTCCAGCTTGAGCTACCTTTGGCATTTTATCGACCAGCAGGTCAACTGCTATCTGCCCGTTGCGATAGGCGCAGTAGGCCAGTGCGAAAGCGACCGTCAGAGCAGTCAAAATATTGACATACTCCATGGTTCCCAGCAGCGGATCGTGAAAGATCCCTCTCATCAATATATTAACTATTACCACCAGCATGGTAGACACCAGGCAGATGCCAGCCAGATAATCGAGGATCTTTCCTACGCGTTCCACCAACCCGTTGTAAACTTTCATGCCGCTCTCCCCCTATTTGTACTGCTGATTGTACTTATCGGCCGTACTCTTAACTTTAGCGACCAGTTCCTGCCCGTTCAGGCCTAGTTTATTAACAGCATCTATCGTCTCCTGCTGAACCGGAGTTACCTTTTCTATCCACAGCTTGGCTTCTTCCGGGGTCAGAGTGATAAGCTCCATTTTTTTCTCATCGACAGCATACTTCAAAGCGGCTTCGTTCTGCATATCCCAAAGTCCAATAGCCACTTCTTCGAAATATTTCCTGCTTACTTCAGTAACCGCCTTCTGGGTCTCGGCATCCAATGAATTCCACTTATCATTATTCATAGTCACGAAGAATACCGTGTTATACAGGAATGGAGTCTTGGTAAGGTATTTTGTTACTTCCGCCTGCTTCCAGCCCTTCAGGACTTCATCAGGACCCAGGTTTCCTTTAACAACGCCTTTTGACAGTGACTCATAAGCCTCCGATTGGGCCATGGCAACCGGCGTCGCTCCCAGTGCGGCCAGGGTCTTGGCGCTCATACCGGTGGCCCTGATTTCCATCCCTTTGATATCTTCGAGATTGCGCACCGGTGATTTCGTATAGAGGTCGCCGGGGCCGGTGGTCAGAACCATCAGAAGGTGAGTATCCTGCACTTCTTTAGGCTTTACTTCCTGCAGAATATCCCAGGCAGTCTTGCTGGCCGCCTTTGAAGTATTGTAGGTGATGCCAGGAAGTTCAAATACTTCGCACACCGGGAAGCGTCCTTTGGTATAAGAGAAACAGGAGATACCTATATCGCCTACTCCTTTTACGACGCCGTCATAGATGTCATTTGCTTTCAAAAGGGTCTCACCGGGATAACTGGTTATCTTCACTTTACCATTGGTCGCCTTCTCAACATCTTTGGCCCAGGGCTGCACCAACTGGGTCTCCATGGGATGAGTCGCCGGCCAAAAATGCGCCAGTTTCAATTCTACGGTTTTTTGCGAACTGGTATCTGTTGATTTGCTGCAGCCCACCGCCGATACCGCCGCCACTAAGAGCAGAAGTATCAGGCTCAGTGATAAGCACTTTCTGGTCAATCTCTTTCCTACCCTGCTACCTGTCTTTTTCAATGAGTTTCCTTCCTTTCTACATTGCATTATCTGCCCAACAAAAAAACTCCCGCAGGAGTTTACAGAACGGCGACCAGCCAAACCAGAGCAAGGCTTGTGCTCGCCTTCCTATTCCTACCGTTCTATCCTGCCTACCATTTTTGAGAAACACTGATCCTACACTTTAACCATACTACGCCCTGATAGTTTTTTGAAGATAAATATAGGGCCTGCAACATCTTTTATTTCGACACTTATCATTTATTTCCTTCATTACTTTTAAAATATTTTAAAAATATCAGTGCTATTTTTACTGAGTTAATGGTCGCATAGACAAAATGTTTGCATAATCATGCTAAAACTACAAAGCCTTTTGCTATAATAAATACGTATTTCAATAAAATTCTATAATCATGTCGGATCGTTTAGGAGGTATTACTTGGAATGACAAGACCAGGCTTGAGCCTTTTATTACTATGCATATTTCTAGCTGGCTGCGGGACTCCCTCACCGGAGAGTATTGTGGTTCCGACGAGCTACGCCGCCAGCCCCAATAATCCCATTAAACCAAGACAACTCACAAAACTCGATCTCCAGGTCCACTCTTACCTTGAAACCGTTTGGAGCTGGGATAAAACTTCTACCAGTAAAGATATGTCCGTAGCAACTGGTCTGGTCGCGGCATCTGACGAATTTAACAAATCGATCGTCGATCTTTATCAGACATATCTGCTGGTATCAAAGGAAAACGCCAGGCTCAAAATCTCTGAAAATGAAATCAATGCCCGGGTGGTCCCTGAATTGATCGAGATGGGCTTCAAAAAGTCAGGTGACAAATGGTTTTATAATAGTCGAGCTGTCAACTTCGGGCAGGATCTCATCGGATCAGATTCACTAGCACAAAACAATAAAACCAATAAGATAGACGTCCAGTTCACTGTGGATGTTTCAGTATCAGAACTGCGTTATGTAAAGGTGATTGGCACCACCAATCTTCCCGATTTTATGACCGTGACAATAAAGTTGAAAAAAGCAGCTTTCAACGCTTCCCAGCAGGCGACTGTCAAGGGCGGTAAATTTGAAAGCAACTGGATATCTGATCCCAGCCAACCGGGGGACCGAATGCCAGCGGGTAAGTATACTATCGAAATATCGTCATCGATTCCTGACGTTCAGGATGCCGCTGCCCGGTACGCTATTGGTCCGTTAGGCCGCAACCTAACGGGGAGCTATGTAAAATATTCGCCCGGCCTGGACAATAAAGTAGTGTATGCCAGAGACATTACTATAGAATAGGATTAAACAATCGTAATAAATAAAACTGACGGCAGTTTTCTTGCCGTCAGTTTTCCTTTTTTATCTCAGCCTTCCAGAGCTATGCTCATACTGATGGTTCCCGCTTCAGCACCGAAATCGATCACCAGAGTCTCCACGAGGCTGACCAGGGCAACCAGACTTTTGCCGCTGATCAATGTTGGAGGGCTCATCTGGACAGGCTGCTCCTGGGCAGCAATACCAGCAACACTATTACCAGCCACCATATTGGCTAATTCACATAATGCGCTCTTGGGCATAAGGTCCAGGGCGGTGACTTCCATTCCTCCCATCATGAGTGAAGCTATATTACGAGCTGTTTGTTCAGGCATGGAGAGTACTACGTTCCCATTCATTCCCCCGGTCATGCCCAGAAGAATATTCACTTCTTTGTCAATTTCCATTCGTTCTTTTTTACTCAGTCCCGTACGCTTCAAGTCTGGAATTCCAAGCATCCCTGAGACATTAAGCAAGCCAGTTATGAACGCATTTATATATTTAATATCCATATCTTTAAGCCCCCTCCACAGCAACGTTGACCTTGATCTGGCCGGCGTCTGTATTAATCAGAACAGAGGAAGAACTTACCCTGGCATTAAACAAGGTCATTCCCTCTCCAGCGAAAACGCTTGGTGGCGTGAGCCTTATCTGAAGCCCCGGGTGGCTGTTGTTGATCTCGGTTATAGCATTGCCGCCTATTATATTGCCCAGTTCTGCTCCTGATAGAAGAACTTCTTCATCTCCAGGTGCTGCATAGGGCTCGCCCGTCATTGCGCTGGCCATTTTCATGGCGGTTTCTCCGGGCATATCGATGATCAACCGGCCCTTCCAACCCCCGGTAAAACCTAGCAGGACTGCAAATCCGCGGGAGGCAAATTCGTCTTTCTCTTCTTCGATACCGCCGCTGCTAACTTCAAAGCCCAACATATCCTTGAGTATCTTGATAGTGGCTTTGACAAAAGGACTTATCTGTGGGTTCATCTCCACCCCATTCACCTCGCCTTTTAAATAACTTTCAGTATGCTGCTTATAATATCATCCGGTTTGAACGGCTTAGAGCAAATCTCATTGATCCCCCGCTGGCGAGCCTCCACCATTATGTCTTCATCTCCCATTGCCGAGAGCATAATGATAGGCTGCTGTTTATTAATAGCCTTAATAGCAGAGGCCGCGTCCAGTCCATCCATTACCGGCATGGTAACATCCATAGTAATTACATCTGGTTTAACAGTGGCATACAGATCAACTGCCTGCTTTCCATTGCCTGCTTCAGCTATGACTTGAAATCCTTCAGGTTCCAAAGCCTTTTTTATCATTTTTCTTGAAACTGGTGAATCATCTACAGCCATTACTGTAATGGCATTGCCGTTTCCCTTTATTCCCCGCATGCCAAATTCCTCCTTCTCGATACTAGCTAGTTACAGCCGTTTTCTGCCCTTATCTTATTTATCGATTGCTTTTACGATTTCTCGAGCTATATCCCAGATGGGAACGACGATTCCTGCCCCCCCTCTTTTAATGGCTTCGCCAGGCATACCGAAAACAATAGCCGTGTCTTCAGATTCGGCAATCGTTATACCGCCTGCTTGCTTGATTCGAACCATGCTGTCGGCACCGTCACTTCCCATTCCTGTCATGATGACACCGATGGTTCTTTCCTGGTAGATATTTAAAACCGAATCCATCATAACACTCACCGAAGGAACAAAAAGATGTTCAGGCCTGGTAGTCAAGCGTATGACCGTCTCCCCGCTACTGTTCTGCACCAGGTTAAGGTGTCGTCCGCCTCCCCCTACATAGCATACTCCCGGTTTGATCGTGCTTCCGGCTCTGGCTTCCACTACTTCCAACTGGCAGGATTCAGCCAGGCGCTTAATATAGGGTGCAGAAAAATTGGGCGGCATATGCTGGACCAGAAAAAATGCCGCATTTACATCCCTGGGGATATTGGGGAGTACATGATATATCATCTTGGGTCCACCGGTTGATATTCCCATGGCTACCGCTTTCATCGGTTTATCACGCGCGCCCCTGGCTGAACGGCTCTTTATGACCGCCTGTTTTGTGCGGCTGGGCTTGTCGCTTATCCGGAGCTTGGCTCCACCTTTGACAGCGGCTTTTACTTTGCTTATCAACTCGATGGCAACGGAGTTCATATCTACAGAAACCGTACCACCGGGTTTGCCTACAAAATCAAAGGCTCCCAATTCGAGCGCTTCAAAAGTAGTATGGGCTCCCTCCTGGGTTAGGGAAGACACCATAATTACCGGACAGATTTTTTCGCTGACGATATACTGTAAAGCAGTGATCCCATCCTGCTTGGGCATATTGACATCCATAGTTATCAAATCGGGTTTGAGGTCGCGAGCCTTTTCTACGACATCTTCGCCGTCGCGAGCCGCCCCGATCACTGCAATTTCAGGATCTGATTCTAATATCCTTTTGAGTGTTTTACGCATGAGGGCCGAATCATCGGCAATCAGCACTTTAATCATTAGTTAACTCCTGCCTTGTTTTTTTGTCTTCCGGCGGTCTGTTTATGATTCACTTCGGCATCTCCAATGCTGGCCAATTTCTGCCATTCGTCAGCTTTTAAAAGGTTCTCCAGGTTGAGCATCATTACCATGCGGTCACTTAAATTGGCGATGCCCTCCAAATACTTCCTGATCTTCTGATCCTGGACAACATCTGGAGCATCTTCAATATGTCGCTCTGAAATCCTCAAAACTTCAAGCACTTCGTCAACAATAATACCGACTTTTTTCTTATTAACATCGCTGACAATAATTCTTGTAAACTGATTGTATTCTTTGCTTTCCAGATCAAATCGTTTGCGCAGATCAATAACTGGAATCACATCGCCGCGAAGGTTCACAACTCCTTCTAAATACCCCGGGGCTCTTGGGACCCTGGTAATTTTGGACAGGCGATTGATCTCCTGGACCTGATTGATTCGCACCCCGTATTGTTCTCCGGCCAGGCGGAATACGACCATCTGTTCTTCACTTGCAGATTGAGCTTCTCGAGTGGTAGAGAGCTCCTCAGAAATGTTCTCATGCTTTTTTATTTCATCGATCACGTCTTCGCTGATCATATCCAACAGATCGAGAAGCATAATGATACGTTTGCCCTCCTCCAGCCTGATTATGCCGGTGATCTTCTCCCCGCTGTCACCTGCAATAAGTTGAGGAGGAGTAAAAATCGCGTTTTTTGGAACTCGGGTGACTTCATACACCTTGTCAACCGTTAATCCTATGATCGTACCGTCACCATCAGCCACCACCACTCGTGTACTGTCGGTAATTTCATCGCTTCCGGTCTGCAGCCGGGTGCGCAGATCGATAATCGGCATAAGCGTTTCTCGAAGGGAAATTATGCCTTTTAAATGTTCCGGAACATTCGGTACTTTAATTATTTCGGGAAATCTTATTATTTCTTTAACACGATTTATATCCAGGGCATATTCTTCCTGACCAACCATAAAAGAAACAATCTGCATCTCTTCTATGGCATTTACTTCCCTTATCTGGCTGGTATTACCGCTGGCTGGCTGGGCTGCTGCTTCATTAATGCTTCTTTGTTCAATGCTGCACAAACTGGCAACATCTAAAACCATGACCAGCTTTTTTCCTTCATTGAGTTTAACCACCCCGGTCAGGTATGATTTATCGACTTCCTGTGATAGGGTGGAAGGCGCCTCTTCGATGCTTTGCCTGCCAATTCTCAGCACTTCGGAAACTGCATCAACGTTAAGTCCAACCGTTTTTCCGCGCGCGTCAACAACTATGACCCGTGTTAAATTATCAATGCTTCGTTTGGGCATGCCAAATTTTGTTCTGGTGTCGATCACGGGCAAAATCTGCCCTCGCAGGTTAGTGACTCCATCCACGTATTCAGGAGCCTGCGGCACAAAGGTTATGCCCGGTTTCCTTATTATCTCCTGTACGTGCATTATATCTATGCCAAAGCTTTCATCGGCAAGATTAAAGGTAACCATCTGCATCTCATCCGAGGAGAAAACACTTTCAACACTCATATCACTGCCTCCTTAACAGGGTGTTTTCCCCGGCTCAGTTCATCTGCATCTCGTCGGCAATCGAAGCGATCTCTTCGATCGAATTGGCCAGCTCATCGATAGCCTTGGCCTGTTCCTGCCCTACCTGGGAGGCCTGGTCGATCATTTCGTGGGTTTTCTCAATCATCTGGGCTACTTCTTCCACCGTCTCCCGGCCCGCTTCAATTCCTTTGGCCATCGCCTGAAGGGCAGCTGCAGCTGCAGCTCCATGCTGGTTTATATCATCTACTGCTCCAGTTACCAGGTCATTTTTTTGCACAACCAGCACCACGTTGCCATTAGCTTCGCGTGCAGCAGTCTCCGACTGTTTTAGATCACTGATGACCCGATTCATCTGGTTTTGAATTTCTCTGACCAGGTCCTTGATTTTATCTGCATTCTCTGCCGATTCATTGGCCAGGTTGCGGATATCGCCGGCTACAACTGAGAACCCGCGGCCATGTTCACCAGCAGTTGCAGCTTCTACAAAACCATTTACCGCCAGCATGTTAGTCTGAATAGATACATTCTGAATCGTATCTACTATCTTTTCAATTCGGCGAATTCTATCATGCAACTTTTCAACTGCTGTATTGGTAACTTCGTAATTATCTGTACTGGCCTTCAAGGCCTGCACAATTGCTCCAGCTTTTTCTCGGGCTGCGGTCAGAACCTCTGCCGCTTCTCTTCGTAGTTGCCCCATCTGTCTGGCCTGTTCTCCCATCTCATCATAAGCTTGCTGAGTTTTGCTTACCATCACAGCCCCATTTTGTGATTCCTGGGTGATTACCCGGGCGGCTTCACCAAGCTGCATAATACCGCTGGCGATCTGGTTAGCCGAGCTGCTTAATTCCTCAATATTGGCCGATAGCTCCTCGGCAGTAGCTGCAACCTCTTCAGCTGACTTGCTAATGTTAGTTGATGTTTTCAGGTCCTCGGCCATCTCACTTAGCTCCTGGCTGGCAGTATTTACTTCCACCAGGGCTTTACCCTGCTCTTCTACTGCTTTGTTTATCTCCCTGGTGCCGCCGGCTGCCTCTTCTGTAGCAGAAGCAATACTCTGGCTGGCGGCCAGTACCTGGGCTGACAATTCTGCAACCTGTTTGGATAAACCAACTGCAACTCCGCATGTCCGGCTGTATCCCGTCACCAATTCACCGGTTTTTACAAATCCCTGGGACACCTCTTCTAAATCAGCTACCATACTGTTAAAATCATTTACTGCAGAACCTATATCTTCGACGACATTGGCGACACCGCTTCTGATTTCCTCGACCACTCCACTAATATCGCGAGCTGATCTCTCAGATATTTCGGCTAGATTGCGAACCTCGTCGGCAACCACCGCAAAACCCCGGCCGTGTTCACCGGCACGGGCCGCTTCAATAGCTGCATTTAAAGCGAGCAGGTTGGTTTGATCAGCAATCATGACTACTGCCTGGACAATGTCGCCAATACGTTGGGATTGAACTTCCAATTCTGCTATGCGCCTGGCTGATTGCTGGTTTTTCTCGGCAGCAACTTTTACCATTCCGGTCATATTACCCATAGCCTGAATAGACTCACCACCTGCTTTAGCACCATTGTCGGCATATTCCTGCAGCCTACCCAGTACACCTTCAAATTCTAATGCCGATTTGCTTAACTCATTACTGGCATCGCGCATCTTTTCAGCATTAACCCCGGATTCCTCAGCAGATTTGGCTACTTCATCCATCAAACGTGAAAACTCCTGCGCTGCCGCACTCGATTCCTCAACCCCGGCTACCAGCTGTTCTGAAGCAGAAGCAATTCTTTCCGCCATGGCTTGCTGCTTGGCCATCGTCCGGGCCCTCGCTTTTTCCTGCGCCATCTTCCGCGCCAGTTCCCGTTTCTTGTCAATACCTTCATTTGTTTCCGCCTTGCTCGTAATACCTGTCTTTCCGGATAGTTCTTTCCTTCCCGGCCTCTCTAATTTTTTGGCCATAATAACTCCTCCAGTCATTCTATATACTTGTCACCTGGTGACGATAAGTCACCAGGTGCAAAGCTCTTATTATATATTTCGACATTTTCAGCTAACTTCTCCCCTGCTTTTTAAGTTTGCCGGGAGTTTTAGCTATAGCTGGTGCTGCTTTGGAAGCATCCGGAGCATGCGTTGCAGCCGATTCGCTAGCCTTGGCCGGCTCGCTTAATTCGGCTATCTTTTTCCATTCATTGGCCTGCAGTATGTTCTCCAGGTCCAGCATCATTATCATTCTCTCGCTCAGGTTGGCTATGCCTTCTAAAAACTTCTGGATCTTCTGGTCCTGTACGATATCGGGCGCGCCTTCCATATAACGCCCCGATACCCTCAGCACTTCCAGTACTTCGTCGACTATGATGCCTACTTTCTTCTTGTTTATGTCGCTTACGATTATCCGCGTCGAATGAGTGTATTCTTTTACTTCCAGCTCAAAACGCTTGCGCAGGTCTATCACTGGTATCACATCACCACGCAGGTTCACTACCCCTTCTACATACCGGGGAGCTCGCGGTACCTTGGTTATCTTGGAAAGCTTGGTTATCTCCTGCACCTGGCTGATACTTACTCCAAACTGTTCCCCCGCCAACCGGAATACCACCATCTGCTCTTCATCTACTTCTTCCAGGAAAGATCCTTTTTCGCCCTGCTCTTCGCGGCCGCTTATTTCTTGTCTTCCGATCTCTTCAAGCACTTCCCGGCTCACTATATCCTCCAGGTCCATCAGCATAATGATCCGCTTGCCGCCCTCCAACCTGGCTATGCCGGTTATCTTTTCCCCGCTGCCGCTTACTATCACCTGTGGCGGCGGGTAAATAGTATCCTTTGACACCCGGATCACCTCGTATACCCGGTCCACGATCAGTCCCATCAATGTTCCCTTTATGTCCGCCACCACCACCCGGGTGCTGCCGGTTATCTCATCCGACCCCGCATTTAGCTTGGTTCGCAGGTCTACTATCGGCATTAAAGTATCCCTCAATGAAATGATCCCTTTTATATAGTAAGGAACATTGGGCACTTTCACGATCTCAGGAAACCTGATTATTTCCTTTACTTCTTCTATCTCCAGCCCGAATTCCTCATCCCCCAACAGGAATGACACTATCTGCACTTCATCGATCGATCCCGCTTCTACATTACCCGCCCGGGAGCGTATGCCCCGCTCCCCTTTACCTTCCTGCGAAAGCTCCGAATCTATATTGCAAAGATGGGCTACGTTCAATATCATGACCAGCTTTTTGCCTTCACCTATCTTTACTACTCCGGTTATCGACTGGCTGTCTATTCCCCCCGATATTGTCGCGGGCGCCGCTTCTATGCTCTTGCCTTCCACCCGCAGCACCTCGGAAACTGAATCTACATTAAGCCCCGCGGTTTTGCCGTTTACATCTACTACTATCACCCGGCTGGATCCGTCTTTTTGACCTTTTTCCATGCCGAATTTGGTCCGGGTATCCAGTATCGGAAGTATCTGCCCCCGCAGGTTGGTCACCCCGTCTACGTAGGAAGGCGCCTGGGGCACTCTGGTGATATCCGGTATGCGTATGATTTCCTGTACGTTCATGATGTCCACACCGAAACTCTCGTTGCCCAGCGTGAATGTCACCAGCTGCATCTCTGCCGAGGAGAAAACGTTTTCTGTACTCATAGCCTGTCCCTCCTTTAAGTGATGTTCTCTCCTCGCTTAGTTCATCTGCATCTCGTCGGCTATCGACGCTATCTCTTCTATCGAACTTGCCAGCTCGTCTATCGCCTTGGCCTGCTCCTGCGCCACCTGCGATGCCTCCTGAATCTGCTCGTTGACTCGTTCAACAATGCCTTCAACATTTTGAACCTGCTCACTATTTACTTCAGTCGCCTGTTTGATTGCATCCGCCATCACCCAGAAGCTTTTGCCGATCTCGGCAATTTTCGCAACGGAGTTAGTAACCATTGTGTTCTTCTGAACCGCTACTGGTCTGTATCCATCGGCCTCACGTGATACTTGCTCGGATTGCCCTATTTCAGCCATAACCTTACCCATTTGGATCTGCACATCCCTGACCAGATCTTTGATCTTGTCCGCGTTTTCGGCTGATTCTGTGGCCAGGTTGCGAATATCTCCAGCCACAACCGAGAACCCCCGTCCATGGTCACCGGCGGTGGCCGCCTCAACAAATCCATTTACGGCCAGCATGTTGGTCTGAATGGATACGTTCTGTATGGTATCGACTATCTTTTCGATGCGGCGGATCTTGTCCTGCAGGTTCTCTACCGCGTTGTTGGTCAATTCATAGGATGAGATGCTCTCCATCAGCGCTTTGGCAACTTCACCGGCTTTGGCTCTTTTTTCGGTGAACAGTTCGGTGAATTTCACCCTGAATTCTCCAGATTGTTTGGCCAGATTGAGAAGCTCTTCATAATCCTGCTGGCATGCTTCAGCCAGTTTCCAGGCAGCCACAGTTTCATTGTTGATGACCCGGGCCGCTTCGCTCATCTGCATGATCCCGCTGGCGATCTGGGCAGCAGAACTGCTTAACTCTTCGATATTGGCGGAAAGCTCCTCGGCGGTAGCCGCAACTTCTTCCGCTGATTTACTGATATTGGTAGAAGTCTTCAGGTCTTCAGCCATTTCACTCAGTTCCTGGCTGGCGGTATTTACCTCGGACAGGGCTTTAGTCTGCTCGGCTACTGCTTTGGCAATTTCCCGGGTGCCTCCAGCAGCTTCCTCGGTGGCTGAAGCAATATTCTCACTGCCGGCCAGCAGCTGCTTGGCATTCATTCCGATCCTTTTTGCCATGCCCATAACTTCACGGTTTTTATCGCTGTAACCATTAATGTTCTGCCCAACCTCGGCAAAGCCTTCTACGGTCTCTTCCAGACCCGCTGCCATACCGTTAAATTCCTCAACGGTTTTGCCTATATCTTCGACAACAACCTTAACACCTTCCACTATTTCATCAACGACCCCGCGTATATCGCGAGCTGAACGCTCAGATATTTCGGCCAGGTTGCGCACCTCATCGGCCACCACCGCGAAGCCTCGCCCGTGTTCTCCAGCCCGGGCCGCTTCGATAGCCGCATTTAAGGCCAGCAGGTTGGTCTGGTCGGCGATCATTACCACTGCCTGGACTATATCACCGATGCGCTGGGACTGGACTTCCAGCTCCGCAATGCGCTGGGCTGATTGATAGTTCTTGGCTGCAGCTGTTTTTACCATGGTGGTCATCTGTTCCATAGTCTGGATCGATTCCTCAGACGCTTTCACAGCTATGTCACTCTCCTGGACAAGCTGGTCCATAACATTCCATAGATCCAGGGTTGCTTTATCAAGGTTATTACTGGCTGCTCGCATCTTCTCGGAATTGTCTCCGGCCTGGTCGGCCGCTACGGTCACCTCATCCATCAGTCTGGAAAATTCCTGGGCGGCGGCAGTCGACTCTTCAACCCCGGCCACCAGCTGTTCTGAAGCAGAAGCGATCCTTTCCGCCATGGCCTGCTGCTTGGCCATGGTCCGAGCACGGGCTTTCTCCTGAGCCATCTTGCGGGCCATTTCCCTCTTGCGGCCCATATCGTCACCATCCTCCGCCTTGACAGTGATACCAGTCTTTCCTCCCAGATCGGTTCTTGAAGGTCTCTGAAGTTTCTTAGCCATTCGTTTCATCCCCCACTTTTTATTACTTACCTGTGATAGGCCATCAGCAGGATTTTGTCCGATAATTATTTGTTATCATGCAATGAACTTCTCCCCTGCTTTTTAAGTTTGCCGGGAGTTTTAGCTTTAGCCGGTGCTGCTTTGGAAGCATCCGGAGCATGCATTGCAGCCGATTCGCTAGCCTTGGCCGGCTCGCTTAATTCGGCTATCTTTTTCCATTCATTGGCCTGCAGTATGTTCTCCAGGTCCAGCATCATTATCATTCTCTCGCTCAGGTTGGCTATGCCTTCTAAAAACTTCTGGATCTTCTGGTCCTGTACGATATCGGGCGCGCCTTCCATATAACGCCCCGATACCCTCAGCACTTCCAGTACTTCGTCGACTATGATGCCTACTTTCTTCTTGTTTATGTCGCTTACGATTATCCGCGTCGAATGAGTGTATTCTTTTACTTCCAGCTCAAAACGCTTGCGCAGGTCTATCACTGGTATCACATCACCACGCAGGTTCACTACCCCTTCTACATACCGGGGAGCTCGCGGTACCTTGGTTATCTTGGAAAGCTTGGTTATCTCCTGCACCTGGCTGATACTTACTCCAAACTGTTCCCCCGCCAACCGGAATACCACCATCTGCTCTTCATCTACTTCTTCCAGGAAAGATCCTTTTTCGCCCTGCTCTTCGCGGCCGCTTATTTCTTGTCTTCCGATCTCTTCAAGCACTTCCCGGCTCACTATATCCTCCAGGTCCATCAGCATAATGATCCGCTTGCCGCCCTCCAACCTGGCTATGCCGGTTATCTTTTCCCCGCTGCCGCTTACTATCACCTGTGGCGGCGGGTAAATAGTATCCTTTGACACCCGGATCACCTCGTATACCCGGTCCACGATCAGTCCCATCAATGTTCCCTTTATGTCCGCCACCACCACCCGGGTGCTGCCGGTTATCTCATCCGACCCCGCATTTAGCTTGGTTCGCAGGTCTACTATCGGCATTAAAGTATCCCTCAATGAAATGATCCCTTTTATATAGTAAGGAACATTGGGCACTTTCACGATCTCAGGAAACCTGATTATTTCCTTTACTTCTTCTATCTCCAGCCCGAATTCCTCATCCCCCAACAGGAATGACACTATCTGCACTTCATCGATCGATCCCGCTTCTACATTACCCGCCCGGGAGCGTATGCCCCGCTCCCCTTTACCTTCCTGCGAAAGCTCCGAATCTATATTGCAAAGATGGGCTACGTTCAATATCATGACCAGCTTTTTGCCTTCACCTATCTTTACTACTCCGGTTATCGACTGGCTGTCTATTCCCCCCGATATTGTCGCGGGCGCCGCTTCTATGCTCTTGCCTTCCACCCGCAGCACCTCGGAAACTGAATCTACATTAAGCCCCGCGGTTTTGCCGTTTACATCTACTACTATCACCCGGCTGGATCCGTCTTTTTGACCTTTTTCCATGCCGAATTTGGTCCGGGTATCCAGTATCGGAAGTATCTGCCCCCGCAGGTTGGTCACCCCGTCTACGTAGGAAGGCGCCTGGGGCACTCTGGTGATATCCGGTATGCGTATGATTTCCTGTACGTTCATGATGTCCACACCGAAACTCTCGTTGCCCAGCGTGAATGTCACCAGCTGCATCTCTGCCGAGGAGAAAACGTTTTCTGTACTCATAGCCTGTCCCTCCTTTAAGTGATGTTCTCTCCTCGCTTAGTTCATCTGCATCTCGTCGGCTATCGACGCTATCTCTTCTATCGAACTTGCCAGCTCGTCTATCGCCTTGGCCTGCTCCTGCGATACCTGGGAGGCTTCCTGAATCTGGTTTTTAACGTCTTCAATAACACCGGCTACCTCTTTGACCTGCTGGCCGCTGGTTTCCACCTCGGCTTTGATCGCTTCCATAGCCGTGTATAATTGATGTCTTATCCGGTCAATTTCCTCAAGCGAATTGGTTACCACAGTATTCTTGGCGACAGCCATCGGCACCGCGTTATTGGCTTCCTTGGATGCTACCTCAGATTGAGCAATCTCACCAATAACTTTACTCATTTGATTTTGAATATCCCTGACCAGATCCTTAATCTTATCAGCATTTTCAGCCGACTCTGCAGCCAGATTGCGAATATCTCCAGCCACAACCGAGAAGCCTCGGCCGTGATCCCCGGCTGTAGCTGCTTCCACAAAGCCGTTTACGGCCAGCATGTTGGTCTGAATGGATACATTCTGTATGGTGTCGACTATCTTTTCAATGCGCCGTATTTTATCCTGCAGGTTTTCAATGGCAGTATTGGTATCCTCGTAGGAATTCATAGCTGCTTTCAGCTGACCAACCACAGTCCCTGCTTTAGCCCTGGTTTCAGCAAAGAGTTCAGTTGCTTCAACGCGGTACTTGGCAGATTGTCCGGCAGCTTCGGTTAGTTCTTGATAACCATTCTCGCATCCGTTAGCCAGGTCCTCAGCGTTAATCGCCTCATCATTAATTACCCGGGTGGCTTCGCTAAGCTGCATGATACCGCTGGCAATCTGGGCGGCAGAACTGCTCATTTCCTCAATGTTGGCTGACAGTTCCTCAGCAGTTGCTGCCACTTCTTCAGCGGATTTACTAATATTAGTAGAGGTCTTTAAATCTTCGGCCATTTCGCTTAATTCTTGACTGGCTGAATTGACTTCCGCTAGTGCTTTGGTTTGCTCGGCAACTGCCTTGGAAATTTCCTTGGTGCCTCCTGCGGCTTCCTCAGTTGCTGAAGCAATAGTCTCGCTGCCGGATAATAATTTATCCGCATTTTGGGCCAATCCATCAGCAACCTGGTTTAGGGTCAAATTCAGCTTGCCGTACTCGGTAAGAAGCTTGCCCACCTGACCAAAGCCGTCCTGGGTATCTTCCAGGGTGGCAGCCATAGCCATGAATTCTTCTACAGTTTTGTTAATATCTTTGACAACCGCGGCAACTCCATCACGGATTTCGTCAACTACACCTCTAATGTCACGGGCCGACTTTTCTGAAGTCTCGGCCAGGTTGCGCACCTCATCAGCTACCACTGCGAAGCCTCGGCCATGCTCCCCAGCCCGGGCTGCTTCGATGGCCGCATTCAAAGCCAGCAGGTTGGTTTGATCTGCGATCATAACCACCGCCTGGACGATATCGCCGATGCGCTGGGACTGTACTTCTAGCTCTTCTATACGAACGGCAGATTGTTTGTTCTTTTCTGCAGCTTCCTTAACCATATTGGTCATATTCTGCATGTTCTGAATTGCATCTTCAGCTGCAGATTTAGCACTGGTGGATTCGCTTATTAGATCCTGGGTAGCCTTGTCTACATCTTTAGAGGCGGAGGCCAACCCTACGCTGGCACCGCGCATTTTTTCAGCTGCAGCTCCAGACTGTTCAGCGGCCACACTTACTTCTTCCATAAGCCGCGCAAACTCCTGAGCGGCTGCCGTCGACTCTTCTACACCCGCAACTAACTGTTCTGACGCTGATGCGATTCTCTCCGCCATAGCCTGCTGCTTGGCCATGGTCCTGGCCCGCGCCTTTTCCTGGGCCATCTTTCGTGCAACCTCACGTTTTTTACTGATGTCTTCATTCTCGCCGGTCTTCACGGTGATTCCTGTTCCATTGCCTGGTCTCTGCAGTTTTCTTGCCATTACTATTACCTCCCCTATATTACCGTCAAACCTTTACCGCGTCGGGCGTAAAAAAGCTCGCCCGGAATAAATCCCATTTCACTTATATGGATCTCATTCATTATGCCGGTGTCTATATCGATGGCCGAAACATGAAGAATCCCATTACGGTCGATCTCAAAGCTGACATCGATACTGGGCTCTCCTTTTATGGCTTGCCGTATACCGGAAAGGTGGAATATTCCTAAAGATATGTGGCACTGTTCCAAATCTTCCGTCATCTCGTCTTTTTGCATAATATGTATAGTCACTTCAGGTATGTTGTCCTCGACGGTTGTAAACAGGCGAGATTTTAATACCGGATAAGTTGTATTAGCTTCTATGATGGCGACGAAATCCCCCTGGTCATCCTCAAGACCCAGTGTGTGGCTGGTCACATCAAAGAGTTCTACTCCGTGCACTTCCCCGGACAGCATTCCGGCCTGAAGAGCAGCACCCAGAGCAACTACTTCATCCGGATTTATATGGGCCTTCATAGCGGCATCAGGGAAAAGCTCCTGCACATAGGCTTGAAAACCGGGCATGCGGGACGCACCGCCTGCCAGTACCACTGCTTCGACCCATTCTCTTTCCAATCCGGCGCGTTCGAATGTCTGGCTGATCAGATCCTTGATCTCAGAAAATAGGTCGCTGCAAAGATTATTAAACTGCTGTCTCTCCAGAAGTTGATTTAAATGTACCGGCCCCTTGGGTCCAGAACTTATGTAGGGAATCAGTACCGAACATTCATTGACAGTAGACAGGTCAACTTTCGCTTTTTCGGCCTGAATCAGAATCTGCTGAAGTGCAACCGGGTCTCCCTGGAGATCAATGCCGGTCTGTTGTTTAAAGGTGTCTAATATATGTATTACCAGACGCTGGTCGAAGTCTATCCCTCCCAGGGAAGTCGATCCGCCCGTAGCTTTAACCCGGCAGATCCCCTGTTCATATTCCATCAGGGTAATATCGAATGTTCCTCCGCCAATATCCAGCACCAGGATATGCTCTTCTTGTTCTAATTCTGATGCATAGGCAAGAGCTGCAGCGGTTGGTTCGTTCAGCAGTTTTAAGACTTTTATCCCCGCCAGCTCTCCAGCCATAAAGGTTGCCTGACGCTGGTTGTCATTGAAATAAGCAGGCACGGTCACCACTGCTCCTTCGATGCTGCATTCGCCTTGTTTTTCAGCGTATTGTTTGAGCTTCCGTAGAATTAGCGCAGATATTTCCACTGGTGAATAACCGCGGCCATTAATGTCGGCCTGATAATGAGTCCCCATTTGACGTTTGATTTGAGATACCGTACGGTCGGACTGCATGAGGGCCTGGGAACGGGCCATCTCACCGACCAGCACTTCCTGGTCGTTTTTAAAATAGACCACTGACGGAGTAAGCCTGCTGCCCCGTTCATTTATGATTATTTCTGGCCGTCCTTCCCGGTTTATAGTTGCGACCAGTGAATTTGTAGTCCCAAGATCAATGCCAACGATGGAAAACATTCTCTTTCTCCCTCCCTCTAAGCGTACTTTTGCCAGGTCTATGCCTCCGCACGAATTATGTTCAGATTCTCCCGGGCAGTTTCATTAGCCGCATCAACTTTCAGTGCTTTTTCGAGAAATTCTATAGCTGGAGCAATCTTCCCGTGTTCAAAAAGAATGGTGGCGGCATTGTTTAGAGCTTCGGACATCAGCTTCGCCTTTTCTGCTTCTGATCCGGTTTTGCCATGGGGCCAGAGATCTATGATTCTTCTATAATAATAGTAGGCTTCCAGGTCGTTATCTTGATCCTCCTGCTCCAGAGCCTGCTTGTACAATCCCCGGGCGAAAAGCAAGTCTCCCTGCTCTCTTTTGTTTGGCGGTTCCTGGCTGCTGGCTTTCAAGAGCAGATCCAGTCCCATACCCAATCCTTTTCTACTCTCTTTCACGCTCTACCACTCCTGGCCAGTATCGATTCTGCTAATTTCCAGTAATCAGCTGCTCCGCGACAACCGGGCGCATATTCAAATATGGTCTTCCCGTAACTTGGTGATTCAGCCAGCTTAATATCTGCCCTGATCAAAGGCAGTAAGCGTTCATTGCCAAAGTTGTTTATTATCTCCTGGACTACTCCCCTGGCCAGATTGGTCCTCAGGTCCGATTTGACCACCAGAATGCCCATAAGTCGCAAGCCGGGGTTGAGTTCAGAATTGATTCGGTACAGAATGCTCATCATCTGAGCAAGTCCATCCATCGATAAAAAGGTTGGTTCGACAGGGATGATAAGATAATTGGCAGCCACCAGAGCAGAGATAGAAATGAGTCCCAGAGAAGGCGGCATATCTATGATAATAGAATCATAATCCTGCTCTACTTCGATGATCAGATTTCGCAAAAAAGCTTCGCGGCCTTCCAGCCGACCGGCTTCGAGCTCGAAAGCTGATAGATCGGGGCGGGAAGGGATAAGGTCAAATCTCTTTATTTTCTGTATAGTCTGTACTATTTCCTGATAACGGCTTCGCTTCTGCGCTTCCAGGTGAAGGAGCTCATACAGGCTGCTCGAGCTCTGCTGCGGTAGTAGTCCGCAGCTGGTGGTCGCCTGCGCCTGAGAATCCGTATCTACTAAAAGGACTCTTTGGCCAAGTCTAGCCAAACCATCAGCCAGATTTACCGAACTGGTGGTTTTACCAGTTCCTCCTTTTCGGTTGCCCAGGGCGATTATTGTAGCCATTGAGCTTCTCCTTCTTTTCTCGATTGTAAAAAGAGGTTAAACAGCTGGGCGGGATTTAAAATTAATACTACGTTTCCATCGCCCAATATACTGGCGCCCGTATATACTTTCAGCCTGGCCAGATCTTCGTCGAGCGCTTTGACCACAAATTCCTGCTCTTTGTGAAAAGAATCAACGATTAATCCAAAACGATTCCCATCTACTTCGAGCACTATCACAGAAACCCGGTTGGTCAGCGCCTCATCCGCAGCATTGCTCTTTACTCCCAGGATCTCGCTCAAGGGGATCAGGTGCAGTATTCCGCCTCTGATATCGGCCACCTGTATGTCTTTGTAATGTCTTATAACGTCCGGGGCGATCTTGACTGTTTCTTCGATACAGTCCAGGGGAACTACGAATTGCTGCCCGCCGCAGCGCACCATCAAACCCCTTATTATAGACATGGATAGAGGTATTTTTAGAGTGAAATGCGAACCCTGGTTGACCGCACTGGTCATGTGGATGGATCCGCCCACTTTTTCGATATTGTTCTTTACTACATCCATCCCCACACCCCGGCCTGATAATTCACTCACTTCTTCCTTGGTGCTGAATCCTGGAGCAAAAATCAGCCGGAAGGTATCTTCCAAGCTCAGGGTTTCGATCTGGTCTGCAGTTATTAATCCCTTTTTCAGGGCTTTAGCTTTTATCTCCTCCGGATTCATACCCTTGCCGTCATCCTTGATCTCGATCACGACGTTATTACCCTGATAGCGCGCCTGCAGCAGAACCGTTCCTGCTTCCGGTTTTCCTAGGCTGCGCCTCACATCCGGAGGCTCGATCCCATGATCAACGGCATTGCGCAGCATGTGCACCAGGGGATCATTGATAGCTTCCAGAACAGTTTTATCAAGTTCGGTCTCTTCCCCCTCAACAATCAGATCAGCTTGCTTGCCGACCTTGCGAGCGGTATCACGGATGGTACGAGGATAGCGCTGGAATAAAATGCGCAGCGGCAGCATGCGCGCCGACATTATTGCATCCTGCAATTCATCAGAGATCCGGGCTATATCAAAAGCGACCAGTTTTACATCGCGAGCCAGGGCTGGTATCTCATATTCAAGATTTATCTGATCGGCAAGGTGGAATATCCGGTTCTTTGATATCAATAATTCGCCGATCATATTCATGAGCCGGTTCATTTTTTCCTGGGGTACGCGGATAGACTGGCCACCTGCTGCTTCTCCTGAAACAGCGGACTCTCTGGTCTCTTTTCCCTGGCTGCGAGCAACGCTCTGTCTGGCCAGGGCCAGATCGACGTCCTCTTTTTTTACTTTGCCTGAATCTACCAGGACCTCCCCCAGTTTTCTCTGCTCGCCTAAAGCGTTTTCGAGGTCTTCGGGGGAAATTTTATTCTCAGTCAGGAGGATCTCGCCCAATTTTTTTTCACAATATTCAGGAGGTTGATATATCTGTTCTATCTCTTTCAAGCGCGAATCCAATATACCGTTTAGTTGTCCGTACATATTCCTCAAGTAGCTTATCAGGTCTTCCTTGACTAACCCTTCGCGCTCAGCTTCCTCTTTCAGCTTCTGGATCATATCTTCAACATTTTCAACAATATCGGCATACTCCATTTGGCGGGCTGACTTGGCTATACTGTTTAGAGCCCGGATATACTGTTTTACACGTTTCCCGTCAATGGGCACATTGGTTTTGGCGGTTTTCAATAACATCTCCAGTGATTCAAGGGCTTGACGGGTAATGTTGGCGAAGGCGGTCAGCTGCTTGGGAATCTGGCTGCCGATATCGACTACCGGTTCTTCATTCACCTGAACTTGCGGTTCATTTTGGGAAAAAACCTGCAGTCTCTGTAAAAGATCCTCTATTGTTACACTTTCCTCCTGACCGGACTCGATAGCTCTGGCCAGAGCCATTGAACGGTCTACCGCTTCCAGGATGACATCCACGATCCCTGCGGGTATTCCCATCTTCAGATTCCGATAGGTCTGCAGTAGGGATTCGACCGCGTGAGTTAGATTTTTTATCCGGTTGAAAGAACTCTCTTCTTCCTGTTCTTCCTGCATGCTGAGAATGACTCCGGCACCGCCTTTTATACTATGAAAGCCTCTTAAGATGGCATTGAGCAAATCCTGGTTGGCCTGGTCTTTCTCCAGATGTACACAATTTTTTTCAATACTGTCGAGGTGTTCGTAGACTTCTTCTATAAAATCGAGGCGGGATTGTTCCAGAAATGAAGCCAGTTCCAATTTCATTACCCGGGCAGCGGCATTTTTTGCAGGCGGGGGATCGGTACAAGCCGTGGGGTCCGGTTCATCCCGCGATGCGTCGGTATCCTCATTCAGAATATTCTGGCGGATGCCCTCTGCCTCATGCACAAACTGATCAAAATCAAATTCTTCGATTTCTATTTCTATAGGATTGTTCCCCGCCCCCTCAAAGGCCTGTAAGTGTGATCCCAGCTGGCTGACATGCAGGTTCAATATATCGATGCCCCGAAGCAGCAGATCAGTGATTTCCGGATTAACTATGTAGAGCCCTTTTTTCATATCGCTCAGGAAGGATTCCAATACATGAGCGGTATCTTTTATGGGGGTGTAGTCGACAAAGCCGGCTACTCCTTTAACGGAATGCAGCGCACGGAACACGTAGTCCAGATGCTCGGGAGCAAAATCAGCCTCAAGTTTTAATACCCCTTCTTCTATTCCACTCAAATGTTCAGTCGATTCTTCGACAATTCCCTGTAATATTTCTAGATCATCTGCTTCAAACTTCAACCTCATCAAAGATCTCTCCCCAGATTTATTGTCCCAGCAGCATAGAGATATTCTCCACTAGAAGTTCGGGTTCCGTTGGTTTTACGATATAAACATCGGCTCCTGCTTCGAATCCACGAGTTTTGTCCTGGGCTTCATCTTCCGTCGAAATAATAATCACCGGGGTAGTCTCAAAATTGGGATCTTCCCGCAGACGCTCGACAAGTGTATAACCGTCCATATTAGGCATGTTTATATCGGTTATTACCATGTCGATCTGTAATCCCGTGCTATAGATTTTTTCCAGGGCATCGGCGCCGTCAACCGCAGTCAAAACATTGTATCCCTGGCTTTTGAGAATATAGCAATGAAAATTGCGTACCATCTCAGAGTCATCTACTATGAGTATCCTTGCCACTTTAAAATCTCCTCCCTCAGGACTGATAAACCGTATACCCTTCAATCCTCCTGATTTTGAAAGCCGTACTTATCCTGCTCAAGGACTCGGCATGGCCCAAGAAAATGAAGCCGCCTTTGTTGAGCATGGTGTAAAACCGCTCTACAACTTGCTTTCTGGACTGATCATCAAAATATATCAGCATATTCCTGCAGAACACAAAGTCATAATCGCGTTCTGAGCGAAGGGCTCGTCGGTCCATCAAGTTGACGTGTTCAAAAGAAACCATACTGCGGATCTCAGGATTTACTCTATACTTGTCGGCTGACATGCGGGTAAAATATTTGTCCAGATAATCGGCTGGGACATCTTTGACTGAGCGTGGATCGTACTCAGCACTCCTTGCTGCCTGGAGAACATTTTCATCAATGTCCACACCTTTAACGGTGATGTTCCAGGAGCGGAAATCCTCTAGCATTTCTTTAAGGATTATGGCCAGTGTGTAAGGTTCTTCTCCCGAGGAGCACGCTGCAGAGAATACTTTCAGACTTCTGTCACCTTTAGCTCGTTTCTGGGCAACAACTTCTTCCAAACAGTTCTCGCCAAATATCGCCAGTTGATCGAACTCTCTAAAAAAATAGGTTTCATTAACCGTGATCAAATTTATCAGATCCTGAAATTCACGGCTGTCACGGTCGAACATCTTCAGGTATTTGATGTATTCAGAAACCTTTTCCAGACCCCTTGTTTCCATGCGTTTTTGTACGCGTTTTTTGAAGTAGTAGATCTTGTTCTCACCGAATTGCATACCGGTTCTTTCATAAATTAAATTGCGCAGGTTTATGAAATCTTCAATCGATAGTTCCAATAATCTTCACCTCATCTACTAACTTGCTGCAAAGATTTTTCAAGCGCATCTATGATGTCTTCATCCTTTGCGCCTGCTAAAAGTTCTTCGAGGATTGGCCGGGCTTCCTGGCGACCGAGTAGGCCAAGGCCTTCGATCGCTCCCAGTGCCACCAGTTTATCCTCGCTCCGGGCATATTCCAGAAGCGGTTCAAGTATGCTGGGATTATGGAATTGACCCAGGAAAACCAGCAGTTCATATTTATTGATGCTGTTTATATCACTGGCTATAAAATTCAGAATTTCTGTAAGCATCTCTTCTGCCAGATTAGCCTCGGCGGCTCTTTCTAAAATCCCTTCCAATGTATTGATGATCTCCTTGGCCAGAAGCCTCCCGTTATTTTTCATCAAGGTGAGAACGAAGGGAAGGATAAGAGCGTCGCCTTGCTTGGATAAAAATTTCAAATATGAAAAAAGCTCCAGTCCCTTAATGTCTTCGGGATCCGGGAACATCCGATAAACCAGCTTCTTCGATTTTTCATTGCCGATTTTAGCAAGGGCCTCCAGGCAGGTGCAGCGCAGCAGTAGATTCTGCGCATCTTCCAGGACCTGGTTGATATTGTCGGCAAATTCTTTCGCATCAAGACTGCCCAGGTATTCGACAGCAGTTATCACGATATTGATATCCACATCATTCATGAAACATATCATATAGGGCGCCGCTTCTGGTGTCTTCAACTGGTATAGAATGTCCAGGGCAAATTTACGCACATCTTTGTCGGCGTCTTCCATCAGCGGTTCCAGATAGGCCGCCACCTCATCATGCCGCGTAGATACAATGTCGATCACGGCATTGCGGATAAAAGCATCATCACTGCGCAAAAGCGGAAGTAATTTCGCTACCAGGCAAGGCAAATCAAGCTGCGGCAGGTTGTTAACTATAACTTCCCTAACGAATCGGGACTTTTCCTGCTGCAGATGTTCGACAAGCAGGTCCAGTCCCTCTTCACCGCCTTCATATACTATATCTTCAACAGCGAAAGCACGATCGCGTTCGTCCTCAGATTTCAAACCTTCAATAAACTCCGAATAGTCAGACATCTTATGCCTCCTTTTCTAGTCAAATTAATGAAACCTAGAGTTTTATTTGCTTTGCGCCTCCTTTCG
>CAZWPO010000020.1:0-51740 GCA_964635975.1 uncultured Syntrophomonas sp. | reverse complement strand
AGGAGCTTGTAACTGGTCTCCCATCTGAAGACAAAACTCTTTTCAATACACTATTATAGACTCTCCTATCTTGTTTATCTGACAAATGTGACGCCTGCCCTTGACCCTGGCTCCACAATTATTCATCCTGGCTGTATTCCAGTACCGCGCATATTACCGTCATATCATCGGCTGGATTGCCCCGGCAGAGGCCCAGAGCTTTCTGTATCAGCAGTTCCGCAATCATTTGCGGATCGCTTTCATTAAGCGATGCCAGGTACCCTGGTATCCAGTTATCCCCCGATCCCTTGCGGGGAGTTTCCAAAACCCCGTCACTTACCATAACCAGTATCTCCCCTATCTTGAGCTGGCGCCGTTCGCTGACCAGGTCTATATCTTCAAGAATACCTATAGGCGGTGAAGTCGAAACAATGGTGGAGATTTTTCTACCCTGTTTAATATATGAGGGCGCGCTTCCTATCTTGATAAAATCGACTTCGCCTGAGTATAGATCCAGCATGGCCATATCCAGAGTAGCGAAACTCTCAGCGTTGGACCTTAATAGCAGCATAGAGTTGATTGTTTTCAGAGTAGTGGCCTGGTCAAACCCACTGGCAAGCAGGTTTTCTAAAAGACGAACCGCTGCCTGGCTTTCTCTCCAGGCTTTTTCTCCCACACCCATACCATCGCTTAAGGCGATCAGCTGTTTGCCCTGCTTCAATGTGGCGATAGTAAAACTATCCCCACAGACAGATTCCTTCCCCATCTGGGCAGCCCCGCTCCACACCCGGAAGACGAACCCCCTGGAAAAGACCACCTGGCATGAGCTCTGACGGTTGCGGGGACACTTTTTTTCTGTTATCACCAGTTTTTCCCCCAGCATGGCAGAAACGGCTGGTTCTATGTAATGTTCACAATAAGCCCCGTCTGAACAGCTCTCGGCATCCATAGTTAAGAGAAGTTGACGTTCGCCTTGTTCGAGAACGCTGACATCACGCACTTTAATTCCCAGTCGGTTCATTTCTTTTATAACTGCCTGACGCACTTCCAGATTTAAAATCGCCTGTGCTCCCATTTCCTCCAGCAAATTTTTGATAACTTGACTTACCCCTTTCAACTGCATAGATACCAGTTGCCTGGACTCGCGGAAACGTTCGGCCCAATATTCATTAATTCGCAGGCTGTCAAAAAGACGGTTTATTTCCTGCAGCAGTTCCCTGGTTTTTAGACACCTTTTCTTAAAATGGCCAGGAATATTCTCTTCCTTGATAATGCCTCCCTGTTCGGCCAGTGAAAAAATGTCTAAAAGCTCCCGGGATGTTTCGTAAATCTCCCTATCCCAGCAGCGCTGATGGCGGGGGCAGGACGAACAAAATCCACCCGATAATTCATCGTAGAGCAAAGCTAAATAGGATTGCTGATTCTTATCGGGTGCTTTTGCCTGAAGAAGAGTGGAGCTCATTTCTTCAAAAATATGCACCAGATCCTGCATGCGGTTGCGGGTTATGTCCTCCAATTGAGATGCTGCCAGCTGCATTTGCCTGGCTTCAACACTATTAAACGGCCCCAGGGATTCAACAGCCATAGCTTCCTTCCAGCGTGAAGGTAGTATGAAGAAGAGCAGAGCGGCGATACCCGTCTCCCATATGCCCATCATGGCCGCCTGGTCCTCGCTTATAAACATAGACAAAGCAAGATTGCCGAGCATAAAGCCAATAATACTGCCCAGAGGTCCGAAATTTCTAAAAAGCCCGGCTAAAAGGCCGGATATGGCATACATGCCAATGCTCTGGGCAAATATCCTCGAAGATATAGAGGGAATGATCCCGGCCATGACCCCAACCATGGTGCCCGCTCCGCTCCCCCATAGATAAGCGGCCAGCAGGATTCCGACCCGGCAGAGGACCCCCCCGACACTTAAACCCAGTATATGAACATTGTTAAGACCCATCACCAGGCCGATTCCCAGGACCATAAATGCGGCTCGGTCCTCAAAAGTAAAACTGGACAGGTGTTTGCGATCATCGATCACTTCAACGGCTACCATGGCTACAAAAGTAAGGACTCCACTGATGAGTGATTCAAAGACAATAACCATACCTGTATAAAGCGTAAAGTCATTTTTTAGAAAAACCAGTATCTTTACCACAAATATTAAGGTGCTGGTCAAAACCGGAATTCCCCACCAGGCATGAGGCTCAGGTATTTTCGCCTTATTCAGGGCGGCTATTAGGGCCGCCATGGTTATTATGTTTAACCACAGGTCAAAACCGCTCAATACCGAGCAAAATCCAACTACTGCACCGAGCGCCAGCAGCGCCTGCCGGAGGCCGTCTTTCCGGCCAAAAGCTGCTATAAAGGCAAAAATGAATGGAAGCAACTCTCCTAGAATAAACGCCCGCGCAAATATCGCCGCGACCCCGGCCAGAAGAATATTTTCTCTCAACAGAGCCGCGTGGATTAACTCCTGCACCTTATCCTTTTTGAAGGTGATTTCCGGCCAATGCGAAAAGTATGTCCTGATTCCCTGAGTACGGTTATACCAGCGTCGGCGATGTGAAGAAGAATGCTTAGCTATCCGGTGAAAAGGATAGACTTCCGACTTTTCCAGTTTTATCATCCCCCATCTCCAGCTTTGTCCACCAATTATATCAATAGTAGCTGGAAAATTTTGTAATTACAGGAGATGATCTGCTATTCTTTTATTCAAAATTCCAGAAAAAGACGGTTAAAAATAACATGATTTATCTCGGTTCAACAAAGACTCGTCTTTTTGAAACTGCTGAGCCAGGCTCAGATCTTATGGTCATAAAGCTGCCAGATGATTGCATCCAGTAAATCACTTTCACTTACTATCATCTCACTGCGCCTTAAAAGGTCCATAATTGTCAGGGCAATGAGAACTCCCTGACTGATAATATCCGCTCTTTTTGCTTGAAGACCGGGAAGCGCTTTGAGTTCATCCTGGGATAATGAAACGAGCTGCTCATAAATGCCCTTGACTTCCTCAAAACTGAGCTTTTGACCATGCACCAATTTCGAGTCATATACCCTTAGGGCTAACTTTATGGCAACCAGGCTGGTAGCAGTCCCCCCAACAAAAACCAGGGGAGCCGGGCTGGTCTTTTCACTCCAACTAATAATGGGAGTCAGGATGGCTTCTATCTGCCCTGCACTCATGGCTGCTTCAGTAGCCCGTACTGCTCCAATCGGCAAAGAGAGCAAAAGATCTTCATCGCCATGCCAAATGATTTCGGTGCTCCCTCCCCCCAGATCCACCACCAACGGATCGGTCGCCAGCCCGAGGCCCCGCTTTACCCCCAGGTAACTGAGCGCAGCTTCTTCTTCTCCGCTGATTATTTCTACCTGCAATCCGCATTGTTTCTGGGCGGCTTCGATAAAATTCCTGCGATTCCCCGCTTCCCGAACAGCACTGGTAGCTACAACCCGGCAGTCCATCACTTGGTATGATTGCATTATTTCTTTGAACTGTCGGAGGCAGTTGATGGTGCGAAAAATAGCCTTTTCGTTTAACAATCCTGTATGTTCAACTCCCTCGCCTATGCGGGTTGTATCCAAGTCTCGGAGCAAGTATTCAAAAAATCCCCCAGAGATCCTGGCAATAAGCAAGCGGCAGGAATTGCTGCCGATATCTATGGCGGCCAAATTCATAGGAATCCTCCCTTAAGGTAACATAAAAAAGCACTCCTAAAATATAGAAGTGCTTTTGCATTTAAGCTTAATAGGTGCGGTTGCGCCGCTTTTGCTCCATGCGGTGTTTGAGGGGTTGCATTCTCTCATCGCTTTCTTTCAGAAACTTGGCTATTTTATCGTCCAAATTCCCGGAAACAATGTTGGCTTTTCCACCCATGCTGCCCGAATATCTAGCTCCACCCGAATGACCGTCGTAATCCCTCCGGCTGTGTACCGGCTTTGTTTCAGGGATTTTTGGCGGTAGGGCTTGCTTTATAGAAAGGCCGATTTTCTTACCGGCAACATTTAACACCTTGACCTTGACGCTGTCGCCCTCTTTTATGAAGTCTTTAACGTCCTTGACATAGGTGTCGGCAATCTCAGAAATGTGAACCAGTCCTACGGCTCCGCCTGGCAACTCGATGAACGCGCCAAATTTGGTGATGCCTTGCACCTTGCCTTCAAGAATCTCACCAGGAACAATATTAGTTTGTTCTGTAGGCATATAGTGTGATGTCCCCCTCAAAGAATAGCTAACTTAATTTTATAAAAGGCCGCAAAAATAGTCAATAATAAACGTTTTTGACTCCTAGAGCTAATTCTTGTCTTCCTTCTGAATAATATACCTTTCTCCTTCTTTTAACATTCCCAGTCGTTCACGCGCCATTTTTTCGAGTGCTTGCGGTGAATTAAGAGAGTCTTTTTCCTGCACCAGGGCTTGATTATGAGCTAAAAGCTGCGCTTTCTGATGCTCCAATTCCTGTTTTTGTTGGCTCAATTCATAAACACTGGCAGCGCGGGGGATAATTGCCCAGGCCATCAATACAAACAGAACGCTTAACACGATCAAGCGCTTGGATGGTTTCTTATTCTTAGCCATCTTCATCCTCCCCCTCTGAAATTCCCAGGATATCGCCCGGAAGTATGATAACCACTTCGTATCCCTTGCTGCGTGCCCGGTTATAAAGCGTAGCCACCGTACTGGGAGTGATATTGAGGCGCCTGGCAATTTCTTCGCTACCGCGGCCCATCTCTTTTAGAACGACTACCTGCTTCTCACGAAAACTTAATTTTTCCGCTCCCCGGATCTCTATCTTCATCAGCAATTCCTATATCCACAATTTTTCCACAGACTGTGTACAAATTTTGTACCCTTTTCTTTTCGGGAGGCAGTGGCTATAATCCTGCTAAACTTAAAAATTTTTTTACTCGTCATCCGCTGGATTTTCTCTTGAAACCGTATTCTTTATGAAGAGACGCAGCTTTTTTAGGCCCCAGCGCACAGGACGGCTTACCAATTCTTTGGCCTTGGAGAAAACTGTTACCGTAGCTTGTGCGGTCAAGGATAACGCACGATGGCAGCGTTTGGCGCCATAACGATAATATAGGCAAGCACCACCTACCAGGGCAATAAGTACATAAACCCGCATTTCTCCGAGATTTATCAATACCAGACAGGCAAAAATCAAAGCCATGAGAGCGATCCAAAGGAAAAAATCAAGGGCATAAAGAAAATACTTGCGCAAACGCCCTTTTCTAATGGTTAGTTGGTAATAATGAATAATCGCTCCCAGGACTACCCCCACCATTAAGGTAAGAAAAAATGACTGTATTTGATCTGCCAGGTCGAGCATAATATCTCCTTTAGAAATTACTGCAAAAGACCGCTCTCGATCCGAGTTTTAAGAAAACTGACCAAATAGTAGTTTTCGGCTAATAGCTGCCTCTATTTCAATAATCGTCCCAGAATATTTTTGCTCTTACTTTTCATATCGGTGCCCTGAGCTTTATACATGATATTATTTATTATTCCTTCCAAAGCTACTTTGCCTTCATCCAGT
Organism: uncultured Syntrophomonas sp.; assembly: GCA_964635975.1. Lineage (GTDB taxonomy): Bacteria > Bacillota > Syntrophomonadia > Syntrophomonadales > Syntrophomonadaceae > UBA5314. The sequence continues at coordinate 46,227 of CAZWPO010000020.1, read as the reverse complement.
TTTAGAAGCGTTATGTGGAGGTCTTCTCCGATAACAAACAGAATTCCCATGGAGGTCTCCAGGACGATTTCCTGTTCATTAAACGTAAGTACATTATTAACCCCGCTTAATTCCATGCTTTTCCGATTACTGAGCTTCAGGAAATGTTCAGCCACTTAATCACCCCCCTCAAGTAAACAATATGTCCTCAACTTTTTTATGCTAATCTAATAATAAATATGCCAAAGATTGTCTTTTATGAACTTCAGACTGGCTCCCGACAAAAAGAATGAGGGGAAGCTACTTCTTTGTCATACGGGTAACAAAGAAGTAGCTTCCCCCGTGATTGGGAACCTATTTTATTCTATTAATCTGTACAAATTCTTTGCATCGGCGGTTTTAACGTTTTCTCTGAGGTCCATTACCTCATAGATGGCCCTCTTATCTCCTACATGAACGGTAATAATATCTCCCTTTTTCACCTCGCTGGAAGGTTTGGCCAGACGCCCGTTTATACTGACTCTCTCATTCTCGGCAAACTCTTTCGCAAGGGTCCTCCTTTTAATAATCCTGGATACCTTAAGGAATTTATCAAGCCGCATACTATTTGACTGCATCTTTCAAAGCTTTGCCAGGGCGGAAAGCCGGGATCCTGCCGCCGGGGATGTTCATACTTTCTCCAGTTTGAGGATTCCTCCCTACCCTGGGTTGGCGTTCTCTGACTTCAAACGATCCAAAACCAACCAATTGTAGACTATCTCCACTCTTCAACACTTCTTCAATACAAGCAAAAAGGGCTTCTAAGATTTTTTCGGTATCTTTCCTGGTCTTGCCTAGATCGGATGCCATTTGAGCTACTAATTCACCTTTATTCATGCCCTTATCCCTCCTAAATCCTTTCTTGGTATATAATGGGGCTATTCGCTGTCTGACAGAATAATCCTTCTTTTTATGCATACTCCGGGTTGATTCGCCATATGTCGCTTAAAGCCCTCTGCCTTTAGCCTCGTCCCATAAGCGGTCCAGTTCTTCCAGGCTTAGATCATTCATGCTCTGACCGGCTTTACGGGTCATATCTTCCATATAATTAAAACGCCGGGTGAATTTGTCATTGCATCCTTGCAGCGCATCTTCAGGTTCTACTCCTCGCAAACGGGCAATATTGACCAGAGCAAAAAAGAGATCTCCTAGCTCTTCCTTGGTCTCTTCGGCGGTCTGAGCCTGTTGAAATTCTGCCACTTCCTCAAGCCATTTATCGACAGCACCATCGATACTTGGCCAGTCAAATCCTACCCGGGCAGCCTTTTCCTGTATTTTCAATGCTCTTAACAGGGCGGGCATCATCGGTGGAATCCCACTTAACAGATAGGTTTTTCCCTCCTTTTTCTTAAAACCTTCCCAGTGGTCCAGAACATCACCACTGGTTTTGAGCTGCAAGTCTCCAAAAACATGAGGGTGTCTATTGATCATTTTATTGCTCACCGTTCTGGCAACATCATCTAGATTGAAGAAACCTTCCCGCTCGGCGATTGCAGAATGAAAAACTACCTGGAGTAAGAGGTCCCCCAATTCTTCTTGAAATTTTTCCATATCCCCTATTTTTACCGCATCAACCACTTCATAGCTTTCTTCGATCAAGTATCGCAAAAGTGATTCATGCGTCTGCTCACGGTCCCACGGACACCCGTCCGGAGCGAGCAGCCTGTCCATGATGGCTTTAAGTTGATCCATGGGCCTTGACTGGCTCTTCATTTAATGCACTTCCCTTACAATTGTTTCCAATGACCTCAGGGTCAGGGTCAAGCACCCCGGGCCATCTTTCTGATGATATCAAGGTCGAATTCCTGTATTATAAAGAGCATTGCTCCATAAACAGCTGTCCCAATGGTGATAGATATAAGTGTAGACCAATGGGAATGAATGTCGATTGCCAACATATATAGGTATGAATACTTGACCACTATAGCCATGAATACCGTCACCAGCGCTATTTTTACAAAGCGCAAACCCTCATAGGAAACACCGGTAATTTTCTTGAGCCAAATAATATTGAGCAGCGAACCAACCAGGAAAGCCAGAACCGTTCCTATCGCTGCCCCTTTAATATTCAAATGAGGTACGCTGGTCAATGTATAGTTAAAAATAACCTTCAGCACCCCGGTTATTATCAGATGCCGCATAGCTATTTCCGGACGCCCGATTCCCTGCAGTCCAGCACTGGAAAGCTGAAAAGCTGCCAGCATTATTGCCGAAAAAGCCAGGGGTTCTAAAGCTATGCCCGCTTCGGGAGTCTTGTAGAGCAGATCACATATTGGTGCGGCCAATATAAAGAGCCCGGCCGCGCACGGGAAGGATATAAGCATACCGGCTCGAAACCCATAATTAAGGCGGCTGTTGAGTAGGCCCCGGTCCTGGCGGGCAAAGGCTTCGCTAACTGCAGGAACCAGGCTGGTCGAAATAGCGATCGTGAATATGGTGGGCAGACTGATGAGAACCGCTGCCATACCCGATAATTGCCCATACAGAGAGGTAGCCTGTGAAGTGGTATAATTGAGTGCAGCCAACCTCCTGGGGACTATGACCGCATCCAACATCTGCACCAGAGGCAGAACGAATGCCCCCAGGGATACGGGAATAGCCAGCCGCACAAGATCTTTGGCCAGGTTCCAGGCGCTGGCCCCGCTGTACACCAGCTCACTGCCGATTTCTTTCACCTTTTGCTTATGCTTCTTAAAAAACAAAATTAGAACGATCAATCCAGCAATACCCCCGATAGTCGCCCCGAAAGTAGCTCCCGAAGCAGAATATTCCAATCCCCGGGGGAAAAGCAGCACCGCCAGAAATACCACTGCCGTAACTCTGAACAACTGTTCCACCACCTGGGATACGGCGGTCGGTATCATAGATTGATGTCCCTGGAAATATCCCCGAAATACTGAAATAACACCGGAAAAAAATATTGCCGGCGCTACCGCTATTATCGGGTAATATGCCCGGGGTTCATTCAGAATCTCCCGGGCAATAAATCCGGCTGCCTTCATCACTGATATGGTAAGAAACACTCCGAAGATGCTTAGCATAATTAATGCCACTTTAAATATTTTCTGACTGTCGCCAGTATATCCTTCGGTCTCTTTACGGGCTACTAAAACTGATATGGCCACGGGTATGCCTGCAGTCGCCAGCGCCAATATAGCTGTATATATTGGGTAAGCCATCTGGTACAGGCCGATTCCCTCCCCACCCAGAAGGCGCCCCAGGGGTATTCGATAGATCGCACCCATCACTTTGCTAAGCCCGCCAGCTATACTGAGGATGAGGGCTCCCTTTAGAAAATGCTGCTGCTTATTTTCCATGTTTTCCTCCCCGTTTTCGTGAGGTCTATTATATCACAAGGAAATGACACACCCCATCCCCCTTTAAGCATCAGAAGAACTTGCCCGGCAGTTTCAACACAGCGATGCAACAAGGCGTAGATTGGCGTCTGTTTTGTTCAATGGGCTCAAGCGCTTCCCGAAGCGGGGGACATCCTTATTAAATAACGAAGCGAACTGAATTGTTGTACCCAAAGGCTGCATTTTTAACCTCGTTATATGCATACATAAAAAGAAGCGATCTTATTCTAAAGATCGCTTCTTATATCCCGATCAGCTTATTGTTCCATCTGTTTGGCCAGAAATCCGGCTGCTGTTTCAGCCAGCTTTATTTCCATTTCCCCTAATTTAACATTGGGATCCTTACTGACGATGATTACCGCGCCAATCGGATCGCCCTGGCTGATTATCGGCGATATCACCTGCGCTCTGATTGCATATTCCCGATCGTCATTCTGGATGACATGGAAGCTTTCATCATCAGGATTCTGCAGGTCGTTCATTATCAGGGTGCTCCTGTCTTCCAGTGCTTTCTCCACAGCCTTACCGATCGATTTGCTAAGAAATTCCCTCTTATTGGCACCTGCTGTGGCAATGATCACATCACGGTCGGCGATCATTGAGATATGACCAATGGTTTCGTATAAAGAGTCAGCATACTCTTTAGCAAAATCCCCCAGCTCGCCAATAGGAGAATATTTCTTCAAAATGACTTCGCCTTCACGATCAACGAAAATCTCTAGAGGGTCGCCCTCACGAATGCGTAAGGTCCTGCGTATTTCCTTGGGTATAACAACTCTTCCAAGGTCGTCTATCCGGCGAACAATTCCTGTTGCTTTCAATACACCTATCCCTCCTTTTTTCAAAAAAATTGAAAAAGTTGTTTGTTATCTCAGTGATAGTATATAACTCAAAATACCCTTTTATTCACTTTTTACCATCAGGCTGAAAAAAAGTAATTGTCTGTACCAGTCTGAATCATGTATTATGCCCTGACAAAAATGCTTCTAGTAGCAAACCGCTCTTTTTCAGTTGCTTAAATTGATATTAGCCGAAATCCTAACTTCTTCTTGTTTATTAGCCTGAAAGATGTGGGCAAAATGCCGGGCTCCCATTTATATTTCTGATATCATATTTATCCCGGCACCTGGTCAAAATATGCTTAAGATAAAAACAGGATGGTATTAATGAATAAAATCACCAATTTTCAGCTTTACTGCATACTCTTGATTATGATCGGCCCGGTTTCTTACCTGGAGCAGCCTCATATACTGATTCATTCCATGAAAAATGACTCCTGGCTGGGAATAATTGCTTCAATTATCCCTGGACTGCTCATCACATTCATGTTCAGCAGCATTATCAGCAAAAGCCGGCATCCCTTCCCCCTTCTCCTTCTCGACCACCTGGGAAAAACAGTGGGCAGAGCCATCGGTTTTATCTATATACCGGTATTTATCCTGGTATCCGCTTATACTCTGCGCCTTTTCATCGAATTCATGAAAATGAATGTTTTACCAGCCACACCCATCAGCGTTTTTATTGCCGTGCTGCTGGTGGTAGGCTTTGCAGCTATCAAGTCCGGTTTGCCTGGTATCGCCAGGCTCTGCGAATTAATCGTGTTTGCTGGCCTGCCTCTGGGCTTTATAATCATAGTCGTATCTATATTTAGCGGTTTTAACGGTGATCGCCTGCTCCCTCTTGGCCACAGCAATCTAATGGCCTGGGTTGCCGGTACTGCCAGCACCACTTCGGTTTTGGGCAAAATGATGCCGGTCTTGAGCCTGGCTTATTATTTGCCCGAAAAAAGGTTGGCTGGCCCCATAATGAGGCAGACCCTTTACCTGCTAATTCCCCTTATCGCCCTCACCAGCCTGGGGGTTGTGGTTACCCGGGGGGTCATCCCGTCAATGAATTTTACTTTCCCTACCTTCAGCATGATCAGGTTGGCCCGCATAGGAGCTTTTGTCCAGAATATTGACATCCTATTCGTCGGCATCTTGATCGCGGGCATCGCCGGGGCTGTGATCATCCCCTGGTATATGGCCTGTTTTATAAGCAAAGAACTTTTGTATCTGAGTGATTATCGTTTTATTGCTGCTCCAAGTGCATTAATAATCGGGATTCTGGCCGTGCTCATCTCCGGCAATAACCTGGAAGTAGTTATATGGAGCATCACCATAGCACCTGTGCTATACGCTTTTTTCTTTATAGTTATTCCTTTGCTTGTATTTCTCCTTACCCTGTTCAGGCCTGTTCAAGATCTGCCGGGAGATGATAATCGGCCTTCGAATAAGCCGTCTGCTTTGGGCTAAAACTATCCGTGATCCTGTCAACTTTGTTATCTAGCTGCAGGGAGGACAAAATGCGCTATCTGGGTTCAAGTAAAAAATCAAAAGAAAAACCGGAAGAAGCCGCTGGCGAACCGATAAACCAAAAATTATCTGGACAGCTCAAGGAAAACATGGATGCCCTGAAGGCCCTTCTTGCCCGTTGTTCGGATGCCGTTTTTAAAGAATTTACCTTCGGCAAACCGGCGGTTCAGGGACTGCTTATCTATTTTGACGGTCTGGCTGATAGAAAGGAGATAGAGGAGCATCTGCTCAAACCTCTTCTGCTGGAACTCAATATGATGCCCGGAGTCCCGGGGGACACATCACAAACACCTGACTTTTTGCAGCGCATTAAAGAGCGCATATTGACCCTTGCCGAGCTAAAAAGCCTGGAAAGCCTGGAGGAGGTCTGCCACCATATCGCTTCAGGTGACTGTGTCATCCTTCTCGACGGATTTGCCCAGGGACTTGTAGCGGGCACCCGGTCCTGGGAGGGGCGCAAAGTGTCTCCACCGGAAAACGAAGTCATAGTATTCGGACCCAAAGAAGGATTTACTGAGACTATACGCTTCAATACAGCGCTGTTAAGAAGGCGCCTGAAATCCACCAGTTTTAAAATCGAAAGCATGGTTTTAGGGCGCATAAGCAAGACCGACGTAGCAGTCTGCTATATTGAGAATATCGCCCCCCCGGAGCTGATCAAAGAAGTAAAAAACCGCCTGGAAAAAATTGATATCGACGCAGTTCTGGATACCGGCTACTTGGCTGAGGTGATAGCTGATACCAGGTGGACAATTTTTAACCAGACTGAACATACAGAAAAACCCGATCGGGTATGCGGCTCTCTGCTGGAAGGCCGCATTGCCATCATGGTCGACGGCTCGCCCATGGTCCTGGTGGTGCCGATTTCATTCCCCCAGTACATTATTTCTCCGGAGGACTACTATATCCATTTCATTCCCGCGTCCCTTTTCCGTGTGCTCCGATTTGCTTCATTCTCCCTGGCCTTGCTTCTTCCTTCATTATATGTAGCCATAATAACATACCATCACGAAATGATCCCCACACCATTATTGTTGACCATCGCCGCCACCCGGCAGGGCGTCCCTTTCCCCGCATTTGTAGAAGCCCTCCTGCTGGAACTGACGTTTGAAATGTTGCGCGAAGCCGGCCTGAGACTCCCCAGGGCGGTGGGGCCGGCCGTAAGTATAGTGGGGGCACTAATTATCGGTGATGCTGCGGTGCGAGCTGGCCTGGTTTCCACTCCCATGGTGGTGGTCATCGCTTTTACAGGCATCGCTTCTTTTGTAACACCTTCTTACAACGCCGGCACTATTGTCCGTATTGCCCGCTTCGGATTCCTTTTCGCGGCCGGAGCCCTGGGCTTGCTGGGAATCGCCATCGCCCTTATTCTGATGTCACTGCGTATGGTGTCTCTCACATCTTTCGGTCTGCCCTATCTCTCTCCCATAGCTCCCTTCAACAGACAGCAGATGGCCGACATCCTGGTCCGGCGCCCCTGGTTTTCTAACCGGGAGCGCCCCTACCTGGATGGAATGGCCAATCAAACCCGCCAGTCTTTAGCAGCAGAAAACGAGGGAGAGACTCCATGAGATGGGCTGCTTGGGTGCTTTTCGTGTTTTTACTGTTGTTGCAGCCAGCCTGCGGGACTATTGAGGTCAGCAAGGCTTCCATCCCATTGGGGCTGGGCCTCGATTACCAGGATAAGCACATCATAACATCGGTGCAGTTTGCCAACCCGCTGCCGTCCGAAAAATCAGGTGGAGACACTCCCCGCTTCACTGTGATAAGCTCAGAAGGCGTAACCCTTGTTGACTCCGCACGTAAGATGACTCTTTCTACCTCCCAGACTCCTCTGTGGAGCCATGCCGCACTTTACGTTTTTGGTGAGGATTTCGCCAAAAATGATTTTTCCATGTTTGCCGACTTTATTGCCCGCAACCGCTTTGTTAGAAAAAATATTCCGGTGGTTGTTGCTCATAACTGTACAGCGGAACAACTTTTAAATGTTAAACCGCTTATTGAATCATACACCGCTACGGCCATAAGGGATCTGCTCCAGACTCAGGAAACCCAGCTCGGAATTTATACTCAGATAACCATCCTTGAATTATTGGACAGGCTCGCATCTCCGGGCCGAGAACCGGTTATTCCCATGGTGACCATAGATAAGAGCGGCGCAAGGGAAGTTGTTAAACTGGATGGTATGGCTGTCATCAAGGGACGAAAAATGATCGGCACGCTTGATGAGAACCAGAGCCGTGGATATCGATATTTGCGGCCGCAAATGATTGAGGGCGGCTTGTTTCTTATTCCTTCCCCGACCGATGCCCAGGGCTGGGTATCCCTGGAGATGTCCAGGTCGCAGCTGGAGATAAGTCCCCAGGTCCGGGATGATCGCATCAATATGCATATAGAAATAAAAGCCGAAGGCAACTTTTACGAGCAAACCGGCACCGGCGACCTATTTTCCCTGGAGATGTTCAAGATACTAAATACCGTGGCCGCGCAGGAGATCGAGAGTGAGATAAGATCCTGCATTGACCAGGCTCAGGGTCTTAACTGCGACTTTTTGGGATGGGGGCAGTTAATTCAGGCTGAGCATCCTGAATTATGGGCAGAAATGGGCAGCAACTGGGACCAGGTCTTCCCTCTCATAAGCAGTGATATCGAGGTTGAATTTGAGATAAGAAGAAGCTACTTAACCAATAAATCCTTTGTTTTTCGGGATTGAATATGCTCCATGCTCAAACGCATCATAAGGGAGACTTGATATGATTTGGATCCTTGTCGCTATATATATATTGATATTAGCCATAGAGCTGCCATCCCTTATAAAAAAACGGCTTTACCGTGAACTTGGGACCTTTTCTGTATATTTCGTTATCGGCTTGTATATGAGCCTGGCCTTTTATTATGGCTGGCCGCTGGCAGGACCTTTCGAAGCACTGGCTTCTGCCCTGGGAAGAATAGGGGGCGCATAAGCATGCAAAGAAATATTGTTTCTTCGCTTCTTATTTCTGCTTCCCTGCTTCTCTGTCCGGGGTGCTGGGATTACCGGGAAATTGAACAAAGCTCGGTTCCTGCCGCGGTTGGCGTTGAACTGGAAGATAACCTGCAAATAGCCTTTACAACTCAATTGGTAAGGCCTTTGTCCCCTGGAGAAGCAGACTCGAGCACGGCTCAGCCTGCTCTGATCACCGCTCGATCGTACGCAGTGGCCCTGGCCGCCCGCCGCAGCATGTTATCGCTATCCCAGGTACCGGAATGGAGCCACGTAAAAACTATGATCCTGGGCGAAAAGCTGGTTAATCACGATCTCACCCTGACGATCGATTTTATGACCCGCAACCGCAATCTCCGGCCCGACATCAATCTGCTGATTGCATCTTCAGCCAGCCCGGAAGCAATACTATCCAGCCGTCTGCCGCAGGGCCATGAATTGGGTTCTGGCCTACAGGAACTGTTAAAAATTAGCGAAAGCCAGCTGGGTATTTACACGCCAACCACTATGGAAGAATTTACTTATCGTCTATCGACCCCCGGAGTTGAGCCGGCTGTTCCTCAGATAAAACTTATCGAAGCTGAGACTCCGGCAGAGGCGTCCTCAAAAGATGGGGATAAGAAAGCTGAACAAACAAATAATAAAACCAGGATAGCCTTGGACGGAATGGCTGTATTTAAAGGCAACCGCAGGGTGGGCGCGCTGGATGAAACAGAAAGCCGGGGCTATCACTGGCTGCGGGCAAAACAAAAACAGGGCGGCTATTTTACCATAACCTCCCCCTTCAATCCGGACGAAACTATCGGTTTTGAGGTCCGTGAATTTAGCAGCAACTCCAGGGCCAGAATTGTTGACGACCAGCCGCGCGTTCAGGTTGATTTAACCGCTTATTTATTTTTTTATGAACAAACCGGACCCTCCCCGATCCTGAACATCGAGTATATGGAGCAGCTCGAGTCCCAGGCTGCCGCGGAAATTGAGCGCCAGGCTGCTTCCTGTATCAGAAAAGCCCAGGAACTCAACAGCGACATCCTGGGCTGGGGACGAATGATTTATCAACACCAGCCGGATGAATGGGAGCGGATAGAACCCGATTGGAACATTATTTTTCCTGGTATCCAGCCGGATATTCAAGTCGTAGTTAAAATAAGGGGCAGTGGTCTGAGCAGGGAGTCGTTCCCAATAAAATAAAAACTGAGCGGGGGTTGTTATGTCCTATCTAATTTGCTATTCCCTAGCCCTTTTTATTACTCTATATGTGCTGTTTGAAGGGAGGCATCTGCTGAAGAATCGCGAATGGAAGCAGCTGATAGTATCCTCATTGATCCTGGCTGCATCGATACTGTACAGCGTTGATTATGCTCTTGATCTTCGGGCGCTGCCCAATCCCAACCGGCTTATTTATCTTTTACAGCCGGTATCTGAACGACTAGAAGAGTACTTAAATGTCAAATAAACAGAATGGAGAAGGACCATGGTAGATAGAGAACTGCCTCTCTCCCCTCAGCAGCTGGCATTCCTGATATTTTTACTTCTTCCGGGAAGCTCGCTGGTGTTCTTAAGCAGCCAGGCTGCAGGCCGAAGCGCTTGGCTAGCCGAGATTATGGGAATCTTATCCGGCATTTACATCCTGGCCATAATACTGAAGCTACATTCCCTGTTTCCTGGACATAGAATAAGCTCCATAAGCACAAGCGTATTGGGAAAATGGCCGGGAACCTTACTGAATGTTTTTTTTATGGTCAGCGTTTTTTTTTCACTGCTGGGTCTGCTGTTTGATATCACCATGCTGTTAAGGATAATTTATCCACTAATCCCCCGCCTGCTCTTCTACCCATTAATAGTGATGCCCTGCGTTTACTGTATATACCTGGGATTGACAGTGCTGGGACGTATGGGGGAGCTGTTTTTCTGGCCGAGCCTGTTTTTTATTGTTGTGGCTATTGTAATTACTATCCCACTGGTCGATCTTTCCAGGTTGAAACCGGTATTGCCCGACTGGAAGCCCTTTTTAGCCGGAGCTCTGTATGCGGCTGACTGGCCCTACAATGAGGTGCTAATATTTTCGCTATTCCTTCCCCTGGTTAGCGGACTAAAAAAGCAGGGGAACAGGCTATTTTTTATTTTCTATTTGCTCAGTGCAACGAGTTTGGTGTTATTGGACTTTGAGACCATCTCCATCCTGGGCCCGACCCTGACCAAATTATCACAATTCCCCATCTTTGAAGTATTTCGGGTTGCCGGTTTTGGCGAGTTTAAAAGGCTGGAGCTGGGCTTTATACTGATGTGGTTTTTAACCGGAGCCACCGCTGTCATAATTTATATGCAGGGGCTGCTCTTCATTATGCAGGATGTTTTTGCCCTGAGAGATTATAAAAGCTTGATTCTTCCGCTGGGACTGGGGATTATAGTCTTCACGGCTTATATGTTTCCTTCCGATATCGAATATCAATCTTTGGGATTTAAATATATGCCGCTTTACTCTCTGCCGGTTAATCTTCTTTATCCCACCATTATTTTAATATGCGCCTGGCTGCGCAAAAAACTGCTTGGGAGTAAACTTGCATCCTCCCCACCCTGATGAGGCATCTTGCTTAGATGATTTCCAGCAGCCGCTGCAAATCTGTCAAAGTACTGTTTTCTTGTTTCAATATCACCGTATAATCATTGGCTTTTTTAATGCCTTTTCCCAGAACTCCCAAATCAAAATCGATGGGCAGTTTCTGCGATAGATGAATCTCAATCGACGCCCCCTTGCGCCTTAATGATTTGATTTTTTTGTCACGCGCCAGGATGCGCAGGCGAGAAATCTGCAAAAAATTCTCCACCGGTGCCGGAAGTGAGCCAAAGCGGTCCAACAGTTCATTCCTTATATCATCTACTTCTCCACCTTCAGAAGCCAGGAGCAGTCTTCGATATATCCGCATTTTAGTCCCGGCGTCAGGAATATAAGTGTCCGGTATAAAATAATCAGTGTCAATATCCAGCTGCGGCTGCATAATCTCCACAGACTGCACCCCTTTTAACCGAGCGGTTTCCTGCTCAAGAAGCCGACAATACATATCGAAGCCTACCGCTTGAATATAACCGTGCTGTTCAGGACCCAGTATATTCCCGGCCCCCCTGATCTCCAGATCCCGCAATGCTATTTTTATTCCTGAGCCCAAATCAGTGAATTCTCGTATGGCATTGAGCCTCTTCTGGGCGTTTTCATTAATGACCTTCCATGGGCGGTAGGTAAGATATGCATAGGCCAGCCGGTTTGACCTCCCCACCCTTCCCCGCAGTTGATATAGCTGGGCCAGGCCCATTCGATCAGCTTCATTAACAATAATGGTATTGACATTGGGCATATCCAGACCGGACTCAATAATCGTAGTACATAAGAACAGCTGGTAGCTGCCCTTTATGAATTCAATAACTGTCCGGGCCAGTTCTTCTTCATCCATTCTCCCATGACCCACCGCAATGCTTACTTCAGGGAGAAGACTTATCAGGTCCTCCCGGATTTTGTAGATGTCTTCGATGCGATTATGTACGAAAAAAACCTGGCCGCCCCTCTCCAGTTCATTTCTGATTGCTTCTGCCACGATTTCATCATTATACTCGAGTACATATGTGCTTATCGGGTATCTCTCCGGTGGTGGGGTCTCAATAACGGACATATCCCTCAATCCGGTCATAGACATATGCAGGCTTCTTGGTATGGGGGTAGCCGACAGGCTGATTACGTCAACCATCTCCTTGTATGCTCTTATTTTTTCTTTCTGGACAACGCCAAAGCGATGTTCTTCATCTATAATCAATAAGCCTAGATCCTTGAATTCTATATCTTTAGAAAGCAGACGGTGAGTTCCTATAACGATATCAACCAGTCCCTTTTTTATTTCGGCCGTGATGCGTTTCTGCTCTGAAGCCGATCTAAACCGGCTCAAAGCTTCAATAATCGTGGGATACGCTGAAAATCTCTCCCGAAAAGAATGATAATGCTGTTCTGCAAGGACAGTGGTAGGCACCAGTATAGCTACCTGTTTGTTGTCCATTACGGCTTTAAAAGCGGCCCTCATTGCCACTTCAGTTTTGCCATAACCGACGTCTCCGCATATTAACCGGTCCATGGGACGCCGGCTCTCCATGTCCCTTTTTACATCTTTTATAGCCCGAATCTGATCAGGAGTCTCCTGATGGGGAAAAGCTTCTTCAAATTGCGCCTGCCAGGGCATATCGGGCGAGAACGCGTATCCTTCCTGGGCCTGCCTTCTGGCATAGCGCAGCAGCAGTTCCTGGGCCATTTCCTGGATCGAATCAGCAACTCTCTGTTTAGTTCGTTCCCAGTCACTGCCCCCCAGGCGGCTCAGCCTGGGCTCCTTATCCTCGGAGCTATTGAATCGGTACAGAAGGTCCAGTTTGTCCAGCGGAAGATAAAGAATATCACTTCCTGCATACTGCAAAACGATGTATTCGCGGGTGACACCGTCGCTTATGACCTGGGTCACACCTCGGAAAATACCTATCCCATGATTTTCATGTACAACAAAATCGCCCGCTTTCAGATCTTCCATAAGCAGACGCTCCTGGCGTCTACCAGATCGCCTTCCGGCACGCAAAGCACGTTTTTTGGAGATGTCTTTCTCTCCTACCAGGGCAAATTTCATGCTCTGGCTTATAAATCCGCTTTCAATCCCGCTATCGCTTATTTCCACCCGGGTCAGGCCCCTATCTGACATCTCGCCTCTTAACAATTCCCGTGCGCTTTTGCTCTTCACGGCTATTCTTACCTGATAACCGCGCTGCAGCCATTCGGATACCCGCGTCATTAAAATCTCCAGATTGTTCTGAAAAAATTCCATTTCTTTCTGAGTGATATGTTCCATAAAGCCTACTTTTACCTGGGGTATGTTGCCCGGGAAAAAGGAATGATAGACCATTTGGAAAGGCTTGAGCGCTTCTTCAATATCTCCTCGGTCTAATGGAATTAGTTCGACAACAGGCTTTCCTTCTCTTAAAACTTCTTTTATTGTCTCCCGATATCTTTTTAAGCCGCGCTCCCAGGTTTTATAAAAGTCACGCGCTTCATCAAAGAATACCAGGGTTCTGGCAGGCAGGTAATCAAGCAATGTAGCGGACAGTTCCGTCCCGGCCATCTCATCTGCCGGAACTATCTCGATTTTTTGCTGCTCACCTGCCGACCTCTGCGTGTCCACATCAAAACTGCGGATCGACTCAATCTCGTCGCCAAAGAAATCCAGGCGCAAAGGATATGACAGATTGAGAGGAAACAGGTCCAGTATCCCACCCCTGACCGCAAATTCACCGGGTCGGGTAATGGTGTCTGCGTACTGGTAGGCGTTATCCACCAGATGCCGGGTGATCTGCTCACGGCTGATCTCATGCCCCTTTTCCAGTACCAGAGTACGCTCTTTCATTCTCTCGGGAGACATGATAGGGAAAAGAAATGCTCCGGCTGTGGCTATAATGAGTGAATGGCGCCGGGGATGATGCAGTCGCTCATGGAGCGTTAATATGCGGCCCGCTTCTATTTGAGTGTAATTTTCTTTCATATAGGCAAGTTCTCGGCCTAGGAAAAGCCGAATTCGATCTCTGGGGACCAAACCCTCCAGGTCACGCAAAAAATCATAGGCTTTTTCTTCATCTGCTACCAAACAGAGCAGTGTATCCGTCGCATTAAGAAAGTGTGCTGTTATAAAGCCTTTTGCGCTGCCTGACAGTCCGGTGATCAACATGTTTTCACCCTGTTTTAAGCTCTCGCTTATCTGGTTAAACAACTTTTCGTCCAAAATCTGTCCTCCCCAAATCGTTAAGGTGGACACTGCTTAAAGCAGCCCCCACTTGCCAGCCTTACGCCAGAATATATTTGCTTGAAAACGGGGAGACATGTCTCCCTCAGTGGTAATGAACCAGACCGGTAAAATGCTCCTCGCCTGCTAGACCCAGCTCTTCAAAGCAGTCCAGGCAAACTCCGAGTACTTCAACTGATCCATCCGGGCCCTCCACATCCTGGCTTTTGTACAGCTCACGGCAATAGTCACAGATATAATACAATTTCATGCCCTGCCTCGCCCCTTTGCTATTTTTACTTAGCTTTTCAAAGGAGCTTAACGGCTATGCACACAATTAATTATACTCATTCATAGCAGCGGCTATGCCACGTTCGATCCAACATTCAAGTGCATCAGCGCCTTGATTCAGCGCTTTTTTTGTTTTTTCCTGCTCCTCAGCCGAGATGGCCCCCAAAACCCAGTCGATGGTATCATTCTCGGGCCGACCGATACCGATCCTTACCCGGGCAAATTCCTGGCTACCCAGGGCCGAGATGATAGAGAGCATCCCCTTGTGGCCTCCTGCTCCTCCCGAAGCTCGGATCCGAATGCTTCCCGGACCTAAATCCATATCATCGTAGACTACTATTAAATCACGGAGCTCACTCTTATACCAGTGCATGATACTCTGAACTGCTCGCCCGCTGAGGTTCATGTAGGTCAGCGGTTTAACCAGCAGCACTTTTTCTCCTCGCCAGCGCATCGGCGCCAGCCAGGCATCAAAGCGCTTTTGCTCCCTTTCAATTCCATGCCTCGCAGCCAAAATATCAATTGCCTGAAAGCCTAGATTATGTCTTGATGCCGCGTATTTGCTCCCTGGATTCCCCAATCCCACGATTATCTTCATAGTATCCTCATCATTACATAATTCTTAATTATATATTTTCTCATAAAAAACCCCGGTATTAAACCGGGGACAGGATGTCAAATAAGGTGACACCCTGGCAGAGCGAGCAAAAAAATTGAAGATCGCGGAATAAACAAAGCCCGAGATTGAGGCGTACCTGAGTACGTTGATTGAACGGGCTTTGTGAAATGACAAAGATATTCGGCTTTTTTGACGGTCTGACTCCGGTATAAAGAAGACCACTTCATGCTTATGGATTTTGTACCGGCCGATTTATTCTTTGCCAACCTCATCCAGGTCAGCTTCTACTGCCTGGAGTTCTTCTGCTTGACGTTCAACCAAAATACTGGCAATCACCATCGCCGGATCACTCACCAGCTCCACTCCATATGGTAGACGCAGATTGGCTGCAGATACTTGTTGGCCCGGATTCATCTGTGAAACGTCAATAGATAACGATTCCGGGAGGTCCCCGGGCAAACATTTTACCAGCACTTCCCGGGCTCCCGTTTGCAAAAAGCTGCCTTTTTCACGCAGCAACTCTTCGCCGCTCATCTGAACCGCTACTGCCGCTTCCAATGCTTCAGATGCATCTACCTTTAAAAAATCGACATGGATAATCTGCTTGTCTATAGGACTTTTCTGCAGTTCACGAACCACTGCCAGTATAGCCGGGTCGTCATCCACTTCCAGCGAGAAAACCCCGCCCTGACCATGGGATGAAAATAGGCGTTCCAAATTTCTCTGGTTAAACGCCACCCGGGTGCCGGGTTTGCCCTGCGCATATATTATACCGGGAATTTCCCCTTGCCGCCCTATTTTTTTCCGGGTACTTTTCCCGGACATTCTTCTCCGGCAGGATATCAAAGTTTCATTGGCCATTGTGCATTCTCCTTCTTTAAACTGTAAAAAGGTTGTTTTGTACTAGGATTATGCACATGGCGGCTGCGTTCTATTCAATCTGTTATTAAATTGTCTCAGGCTTCAAACAACTTGCTCACTGATAAATCTTCATGGATGCGCAGAATCGCTTCGCCCACCAGGGGCGCCACCGATAGAATCGTAAGGTTTGGCAGTCTTTTGCTTTCTTCTATAGGAATGGTATTGGTGATAATGATCTCTTTAAGGGGTGCTTTGGAAAGCCGTTCAATAGCAGGACCAGAGAAAACCGGGTGAGTACAGCAGGCAAAAACCTCCTTGGCTCCTTTTTCCATCATAACCTCGGCTGCCGAACAGATTGTCCCTGCAGTATCGATAATATCATCGATAATTACTACTGACTTTCCGCAGACGTCACCTATAACGTGCATGATCTCGGAAACATTAGGCTCCGGCCTTCTTTTATCAACAATGGCCAATGGGGCGTCGAGCTTTGCTGCCAGGTCCCGAGCCCTGGTAACCCCCCCTACGTCAGGTGATAGCACTACGGTATTGGCGGTTTCTGTCTGATTTTTAAGATATTCCGCTATGGTAGGAACTCCAGGTAAATGATCGACCGGAATATCAAAAAATCCCTGGATCTGCGTGGCATGCAGGTCAACCGCAACTACCCGGTGCGCGCCAGCTTCAACGATCAAGTTGGAGACCAGTTTCGCGGTTATAGGATCACGCGCTCTACTTTTACGGTCCTGTCTGGCATAACCGTAGTAGGGAATAACTGCGTTAATGCGTGATGCAGAAGCCCTGCGGAAAGCATCTATCATAATCAATAATTCCATTAAGTGTTCGTTTACTGGTGTACAGGTAGGCTGGACCACAAAAACATCCACACCTCGCACCGTTTCATTGATTGCACAGCTAACTTCCCTATCTGAAAAATGCCCAACTATGGTATCTCCGATAGGAATACCTAAATAAGCTGCAATCTCATGTGCCAGCTGGGGGTTTGCATTTCCCGTAAATAGTTTCATCCGCCATCTGGATGCCTTCATCACTACCAATACCTCCTAAAAATCCTCTCACCTTTTCCGCTTAGACCAATTAGAAATTATTTTCTGAGCGGCTCTCTCTACTGCCAGGCTGTCCGGTGGGACATCCTTGGTAACTGTTGATCCCGCCCCGGTGACAGAATCTTTGCCTATCCGCACCGGTGCCACTAGATTTGTATTGCTGCCAATAAAAACTCCGTCTTCTAATATTGTAGGATATTTATGAACTCCATCATAGTTGCAGGTGATAGTTCCAGCTCCCACGTTTACTCTTTCTCCGACCTGTGCATCGCCCACATAGCTCAAATGCGGGACTTTGCTGTGAGCGCCTATGAACGACTTCTTGACTTCGACAAAGTCTCCTATTTTAACGCTTTCATCCAGCACCGCATCTGGTCTTAGATAAGCAAATGGACCAATAGTGCACGAATTGCCTATTTTTGCCTCATTAACTCGGCTGGACTCGATGCTTACCTCATTGCCAATACTTGAGTTGCTTATTCTGGTAAAAGGGCCTATTTGACACGAACGGCCAATCTGGCAATAACCTTCAATCATTGTAAATGGTAAAATTACTGTATCTTCTTCTATCTCCACATCAGCATCAATAAGGGTCGATACCGGGTCCATGATCCTTATACCCCTTGCCATCAGTTCATTGTTTATTCTCTGCCGCATGATCCCTTCAACCAGGGAAAGCTGCTGGCGATCATTTACCCCGTAAATCTCCTCTTCGTTGTTGTTTAAACAGGTTTCAACCTTCTTCCTGTCTTTTTTCAGGATGGACAAAACATCGGTAAGGTAATATTCCCCCTGGGCATTTTCAGTTCCAACGCCTGATAAAGCAGAAAAAACTATCTGGCTATTAAAACAGTATATCCCCGAATTTATCTCGCTGATCAAGCGTTCTTTATCAGATGCGTCTTTTTCCTCAATAATGTATCTGAATTTCTTTCTGCTGTCACGAACAATCCTCCCGTACCCGTGCGCATCTTTGATATTAGTAGTGAGCACGGTAGCATCAGCCGAAGAGCTGCTATGCGTGTTGATCAAGTTCAGCAGCGTTTCGGCTGATAGCAGTGGAGTATCTCCAGCCAGAACCAGCAGGTTGTCCCTGCTAATCTTTCCCTTAGCCTGCATCAAAGCGTGTCCGGTTCCCAGCTGTTCTTCTTGAACTGCAAAAATTACGTTCTCAGCCTCTAAAATCTCTTCGACATGATGCCGTCCATGGCCCACGACGACTATGATTTCTTCGATGCCCGCAGCTTTAACTGCCTTCACAACATGATGGACCATAGGCCGGCCAGCTACTCGATGGGCAACTTTGGGCAGGTTGGAACGCATTCTTACGCCTTTGCCTGCCGCCAGAATCACTGCTGAAAAATTCAATTCGTCTCCACCTCATATTTTATAAATAGTATGTACGTATTATACCCTGGCCGCTCTTCAGCCCTACGGTTTGCGTTCTTAGGTTCTGAATGCACGGGTAGAAGAGGTATTATAGTGCGAAAAATGCTGATTTTAACCTATCGCTTGGCCGTACCCAATCCGTCAGAAATTTCTGGGGAGTTTATATCTTTCTACAGCAACGGCCAGGATTCCTGTTACAAATATATAATAAAGTCAGCCACCTGTATATTCTATTCACTTCAATTTGACATAGTTCGCCTATCTATCCGACTTTATTCCTCTTGGTTATGGGAGAGGTTCAGGCAGCTCATCAGAGAAAACGATTTCGTATTCCATTCTCTTAAGGGGGGCGTACAGGATGGCGAAGGTAAGTTTTGATGAAATAGATTTTGCAAATGAGGACTGTGGATCAGTAGAAATACTAAACTAGCAAGTCGTTTTAGTCTGATAGACTCGATCAAATTCAAGAATGTGCTGGTCTGGAGCATGGTCCCGGCTGCATCACCGGAGGGATCGCGGTATAAGATCTAGAAAGTGGTATCAACAGATCAAAACACTATCTGCCCCAGGTATTTCTGTGCCAGTTCTAGATCACTTGGCTTATCAACATCAACTCCCACTTCTGCATAGCTTGAGATTATCGCTTTGCCTTTAATGCCCAGAACCTCTTGAAACCTCTTTTCTGCCTGCTTGAATGTCAGTCTGCCCCAGAGATATTTGACCACCATGCTAAAGCCGAAAATCCTGGCTATTGCCAGGGGATTCTTTCTTCTGGCTATGATTTCTTTAGCCAGATCTATACTCTGCTTGATTACCGCTTTTCGCACAATAAACAGGTTTCCTCCGGTAAACGTGCCTTCCCGCATTTTAACATAAGTTCTAACCACCCCGGGGTATTTGGCTTCATTTACCTCGCGGGTGGTCACGGGATAAAAAAAATCTGCTTCCATTGATTCGGTACGATTAATCAGATCATCTATAGCCTCAGTGGTTATAAATGGTATATCTGTAGGCATAATGAGAAGCCTCTCCGTGGTGCCTTTATCATCTAAAATTTGCGCTGCATTGGCCAGACTCTCCACCACATCCTGCCCCGGAGCAATAAAATACAAATTCTCCTCACGGCCTAACAAGTTGCGTAAAGCTTCAACCGGTCCGCTGATAACTACATTATTCACCCTATTACACTGTCTTAAGGATTTATAAACATAATAGATCATAGGATAGTTGCCAATTATGATCAATGCTTCACTATCATAGGGCGCGATTTTCTTTAAATCCCCACTATTCTCCCCGCCAGCCAGTATGACCGCATCGTACAGCATCATCTTACCTCCATTAGTCGTCGAGAGAGAGCCCATCCTTTTTAATAGCATCAATCATACTATTCTCAGCATTTTCTATATGCTCCTGGGCTACTTGCCTGGAAGCTTGCGCATCTCTAGCCTGAATAGCTTCCACGATGGTCCTGTGCTCATCCAACGATTCTCTTGAGCGCCCCGGGTATGCCAGGGAGGTTGCTCTGAATCTTTGTATCTGCTCCCTGAGATTACTTATGATGTTCCAAAGCCGCTTATTACGGCTTGCCTGGTAAATAGCTTCATGAAACTTGGTGTCCACATCAACTATCCGCTCTATATCATTCTGGCTTATAGCTTCCGCTTTCTCAGCCATCAATCTTTCCATATTCTCAAGCTCTTCATCTGTAATTCTCTCTGCGGCCAGAGAAGCCGCCAGTCCCTCCAGCGCAGCTCTAATCTCAAATATGTCGGCAATATCTTTAAAAGAAAAATCCGCTACATAAGCACCTTTGCGTGGAACCATAACGATAAAGCCTTCCAGCTCAAGTTTGCGCAAAGCTTCTCTGATGGGCGTTCTGGAGACCCCGAGCTCCTCCGCCATCTGGATTTCCATGAGCCTCTCGCGGGGCTTAAGTGCTCCACTAATAATAGCTTCCCGGATAGCATCTAAAACCAGCTCTCTTAAGGGTTTATAAGAATCGAGATTTACAGGACGCAGCCGTCTTTCTTCCATGCTAATAATCACTCCTAACGTATGATGAAACCAAATATGTATGCTTATACTGCTCCTTCATGATTGTCATAGCACTGTTTGCTAATTCCCGGTCCGCAAAGAGCCCCATTATAGTCGGACCGCTGCCAGACATAACGGCGTTTAAAGCACCCATGCCGACAAGCTCTTTCTTAATCCTTTCCAGCTCTGGATATTTATTGATAGTAACGCTTTCCAGCACATTAACCATGTTGGCCGCGATAGCGTTCAAGTTGCATTCCGCCCATGCTCCTAAAAATTGTAGATTGTTAGGATGCAAGTTTATCTGGTCGAGATCTAAACTTCTATAGACTTCTGCCGTTGAAACCTGGAATGGTGGTTTAACCAGAACTAATATCAATTCCGGGCCCTGAGGCATTGCTTCCAATAATTCGCCACGCCCCCTGGCCAGAGCTGTCGCCCCGTAAAGACAAAAAGGTATGTCTGATCCCAGAGTTGCTCCCATCTCCAATAATTCTTCCATAGAAGCTCCCAGAGAAAACAACTCATTTATTCCATAGAGTGCAGCTGCAGCATCGCTGCTCCCACCTGCAAGACCTGCCTCTACAGGTATATTTTTCTCTATAAATACATTTACTCCTGCTTTAAATCCATATTTTTCCATAATGGTCTGGGCGGCTTTATACACCAAGTTGTCATAATCATGGGGTATTTCCTGGCTATTGCTGTTGATAACAATGCTCTGGTCCCCTCCCACTTCCAAAAAAAGCCGGTCAAACAAATCCACCTGATGCATGACCGTTTCTAATTCATGGTAGCCGTCCTGGCGCTTGTATTTTACATCAAGAGTCAGGTTTACTTTAGCCGGCGCCTTAACCAGTATTTTCTTATACACTTTAAAGACTCCTGTTTTTTAAAAATTATAGCCTTAATCGCTCGCGGTTCCAATGCCTCCGGCTCAATTTACATTGCTTTTCGTCCAAACCATGAAAAAATTTATAACTAATCGGCAGCAAACAGTTCCATTAGCTTCCATTTTATTTCCGCATTATGGCTGGGCTGGAGTGCCAGGCCCTGGTCTGAACTGGCTACCAGGCAAAGTGGGGGAAATAAAACACACCACCAATTCTGTCCTTTCCCTTCTCCTAAAATAACTTTTACAGCCTGGTATTCACCTTGCGGTAAGACCAGATCACCATAGGTTCTACTTGGGAAATTGTAAAGCCCAACCTTTACCTCAACCGGGTAGGAATATCCCTCACTCTTAACTACCCGGGCAGCTATCTCTTCTATCTGAGGAGAGGCTGCAATAGCCATTTGCCTGGCTTGATCGGCATTATCTGCACATGTGAATTCTTCAGACAGATAATCTACTACGGAATCCCGCACCTTTAACTTCACGGCTTGATCCCCGCTCTGATCGCTATTGGCGATAACATGCAGCCGCAAAACCTCGCCATTTTGCCGGTCATTTCTTGCCTGACCCCAGCAAAGTCCGGTCAGGGTTATTAATATTATTAATACCAGACCAACTATTTTCCTGACCATAAAATCCCCTCCTCATGTGTACTGTAATTATTTCCAGCCCGACTGCCCTTTAAACATCGCTCCTCCTCATGCACCACGCAACTGGCACAGCCGTTTTTCATTGCACTGCAATTCTGCGGGGTGGTTTTTAAAAAAGAAGGTTTTTTCTGTACAAGTAAACATTTTTTACCTGCAGCACGCACCATAATAAGGGTTTTTTAATAAGATAATGTAAATCTTGAAAGGAGATGATATTGGTGGCAAAAACAGAATTCTTTCCCAGCCAGAGCGCTTACGTTGCGCAATTTTATGCCAACCAGAATTTTGGTTCCCCTCCCAGTCTTTATTTTGGACAGTACCTGCAGCACAATGATGACTACAGGACCTTACTCCGCTTCCCTCTGCCTTTTTGTCCTAACCGGGCCATAGCATCCGCAACATTGGAGTTCAACATCAACAGGAATGAAATACCCTCCGGTGTAGTGGTTAATGCGG
The DNA here is from genome assembly GCA_964635975.1 of uncultured Syntrophomonas sp. Lineage (GTDB taxonomy): Bacteria > Bacillota > Syntrophomonadia > Syntrophomonadales > Syntrophomonadaceae > UBA5314. Next base: position 23,456 of record CAZWPO010000020.1, on the reverse strand, counting down.
CTCTAAATCAGGCTTTGCAGGCATGGGAACAGTTCCATGTTACCTGGAATACCCAGCCCCTCTACAGTTTGATCAGGACTTTTCCGCTCACCACCAGTTCTCAAATAAATTCAGTAATCTCGCTGGATGTTACAGCCACCGTTAGAACCTGGTTGTCGGGAACTGCCAACAACTACGGTTTTGTAATAACCGGAAATGAAGCCGTGAACTCCCTGATCGGCATACACAATGTACTGGCGCCCCATGTAGTTGATCATATCCCGAAAGATGAAGAAGACCGCCGCTTTGAACATGAACGCGAGCTGGTCGGCGTTCTAGCGCATGCTCTAAGCGATTGCTGCGGCAAACGCTTCCACCACAAAAAACGCAGAGACTTTGATAAACGTGACCAGCGCGATCAGGATAGACCTACCATATTTGTGCAGCATCCCTATGGCTCACTGCACTTTGTCAAGGCTTCCAGCCTCAGCCATCCTCTGCAGCGGCCCAGACTCATTATCGATTATGTATAACGTTTATCACTAGACAGGTAAAAGGGAGGACCACGGGGTCCTCCCTCAGGGTGTCAAAAAAGTTGACACCCTGGCAGAGCGAGCAAAAAAGTTGTAGATCGAGGCGCTCGGAAAGCCCGTGATTGAGGCGTACCTGAGTACGTTGATTGAGTGGGGTTTCCGAAGCAACAAAGATATACAGCTTTTTTGACGGTCTGAGGGAGGACCACGGGGTCCTCCCTTTCTTGTGTTTGAGATGCAATGCATGTCTTATCGTTTCGAAGACTGTTATCTGATCCCCGACTTGCTTCGATTTAAGTCATTCCATACACAAATCAAAAACCTTCGGGAAGAAATCCGAGCCTTCTGGCTCGTCCATGAATTGTATATGATTTTGCCCTTTACTTCCCAATGATAAAAGATGCCTGCATCAACAAAGGGATGAATTCCTATCATCACGGTTTTCATCCCCTGTTTTAGCTTTATGATTATTTTTCATGCTTGCTTTTCCTCAAGCTGTTTAGCCAGGTACTCCCTAATAATCATTCTAATCAGAGCGCTTCTAGAAATCTGGTTCTTTTTTGCTAGCTCGCGAATACTGTCAACCTGGTGCTTCGTCAGATAAAAAGTAGCGTGTTCGAACTTATCGGTGGCCATCTTGTTCCTCCTCTCCTGTCGTAGCAGCATTGGCCTTCTAAAAATGGATTTGTGGATATTATATGAAGGTCGGGCGCGCTCTGTTCCCCTAACCTGCCAGTTCTCTTAATAGCTGGTCGATTTGTGCCTTCATGGCACGTCGACCGCTTCTGATAAGCACTTCCACCTGGCTTACATCATCCAACGCTACTTCTTTGGTCTTTGGAAATATGACCATTTGAGCGAAAAGATTTTCAGCTAAAATGCTGGTTCCATACTCCAGGATTTCCAGACTGCGGGTTACGACCGGAACTATTCCCTTAACACTGGTATCGTATTCGCTAGAGCCCAAATTTACTGCCATAATGTAATCAACCCCAATAGCTCGCTGTTCAATAACCGGCACCATCTCTGATACTCCACCGTCTACCAGCTGCATATCCCTAAAATAAAACGGGATGAATACCGCCGGTATGGAGCAGCTCGCCCGAACCGCCTCATAGAGGTATGCATCTTCAACTAGAACCAGATCGTCCTCATTATTTACAGATGGCCTATGGTTGCTAAATACCACTTTGCGGCCACTATTAATATCGCAGGATACAATTGCTACGGGCATTGAACAATCCCGCAGTGATTTACCCCCGGTTAGCCCTTTCATCAGATTCTCCATGCGGTCGCCCTTTATAAAACCTTCAAATGGGTTGGTCTGCTTAATAAGCGGGCGCCCCAGCAACTGGCAAAAAAATCCCCACCAGTTATAGTCCAGATAATCGCCGGGACTTATGCTCAGGGCAATCTTTTCCATGTCCCAGGGTGATACCCCGCAGGCATAAAGGGCTGCAAAGATGCTGCCTGCGCTGGTACCGGAAATACTATCTATATTTACCCGATTCTCCTGCAAGACCTGTAAGACACCTATATGGGCAGCACCGCGCATGCCTCCACCACCCAGGGCTACCCCCAATTTCTTCATATTCAAGGCCCCCCCAACTTAAGTCCCCCGCTTATCTTTCAGTCTTTCAGGGTCCCTACCCCTAAATCAAACTAAATTCAACGATTGCATTTTGTTACCATAAATCGTGATAAGCTCTGGATTTGTTGATCGTTTTTATAGAGTAGATCCAGCCAGAGTTTTTTGTACTCGACGTGCTGAGTATCACGCTTAAAAGCCTCTACGCGCTCTTGAATACTCCTGTATGTCTCAACTATCTCCTCCAACTGCGCCCTCATCTGGTTCTTTTGACTGCGCTCCACTCTGATTATCTTTAGCCCCCCCTTCTTGAATGCACACGGATTCTGCTTGCCTTGCTGCCTAACTCTGCCGCGTTCGTTCTTTAATAGAACCTGATAGAATATCGCGCACTGCAAGGACTTTCTGCTCGGACATCTCAGATAAGCTAAGATCACGGATTATTGTTTTGAATCGATCCGGCACTACCAGAAAAATAAATGCCCAGCATCAATGCCGGGCTGTAAATATTATTAACAAATTGAATCTGGATCAAGTTCGCCGTACACCACAATGTCATGAAATTTACCTAATTTGTCGACGATATCTACAAAGGCCTTTAATTCTATTGCAGTCCCCACCACCGGGGTAGTGAGCTGTGCCGGATTCGACCTGTCTTCACAATTACCTTTAATCTGGAAGTCAAAGCTCCAGTTGCAGAGAATAATCTCCGACCGGTCAACCTCGCTGGTAAACTCGGCTGCGGTTAGAGGCGGATCAAACTCATCCAGTTCGATTGTTTGGGTATAGCGGTCAGTAATGGTGATTATTTGGTACTCGCAATCGACAACCACAAAAAGTATTACTTCAAAGTCAATGAATATCTTTACCCTGTTGAAATTAAGATTCTCGTCGGTCGCCAAAACTTTGACCTTAATGTCGTCTACAGCTGAGATTTTTCCACCTACCTGCTCATCAGGAACACAGAACAACGCGTCGAGGACTTTTACCTGTCTGGCTTGATACTTTGCTTTGATTACATTGGCGAAAATATCCAACATGCAACCTTCTGGGAATTCACACTTAAGCTCATTAGACACTTTACTTTCCCTCCTGTTTTCTTTCTTTTATACTTCGCCCAATCAAATAATCGAAGCGAATTTCTAGCTTATACTATGAGAACTGGATACTTAATGTTCTTATTTCCTAATACTTTATTTCCCTTTTAGTGAACTCACCCTCCTTCATCAAGTGGACGCATTTAACCCGACTGTCGCAAAATATCCCTCTCCCCTTGCGGCGCGCGTCCTCACAAAATCCGATATCTTCTGAGCCCCTAAAGGCGCTGTACCGCACGCCGGCATCCTCAATCACCCCCCTATCGATAAGGTAGGCTGCACCAGTGCATTCTACCGGGAAAAGCTGATTCTTTGGGAAATCCCGAATATGCAGGTAAGCACCGGTATAGGAATCCATGCCTAGAATATTAAACAGCCCATTATCTCCTATTTCGTGACCATTGCACACCAATGCAGATACAATATCACAACGGTCCTGTAGTAAAACTTTAAGGGAATGCGGCGGAACCAGTATGTCACTGTCAACAGAAAACAAGTGGCTGCACGAGGAAGCCAAAAACTCTCGCAGCAATAGATTGCGTAGATCAGCGAGGCGGGAAAGGCTGTATCGACCGCGCAAATGGTGCCCCGGTTGCTTGTGATTTCTCTCTACCAAGCGCACCCGGCCAGCATTCTGTATCGCAAAATCTCTTAGTATTACGCCGGTATTATCAACGCAGTCATTAATTATGAAACAAAACTCCAGATCCGTAAGGGCATAATCCAGATTCATGATGTGCCCCAGATACTCTGGCATTGCCCAGGCCCTGTTCCTAACCGGACAGCCGATCATAACCTTCCCCGACATAATCTACCTCGAGAGCACTCTTCCGGCTGGAATTCTCAGGCTGCCGGGTCCAAAACAAATGCAGCGGCTGGTTGACAATATGCGGTTCTGGCTCTTTCGGGGCCGCCTATTCCGGTTTACCGAGTGTTTTTTCTTTTTACCTTTGCCTCCGCCTATCCGTACGGCCTTGGTATATTGAAACATACCCTTGTGAATCCTTACCGATTTATATCTGGATATCTTAACCTGTTGCTTGCCATCTGATATCAACACGAATGGTAGCCAGGTTGGCGTTATGCTATCAATGCGCCCGTCAATCAAGTTGCGGGTGGAGATAGCATCTGCCTGTGGATCAGGAGCGGGCGGTGCTCCATCTGGAAATCCCCAGACCGGGGGCAGGCTGTCAATGCGCCCATCAATCAGATCACGGGCATGATCCGGGTGGTGTGCGCCGTTAAAATTCCAGTCATGCTCGTGCGGGGGTGCAAATCCATCCGGTCTAATAGAGTCTAAAGCATCCGGCAGGGCATGCGCTCCAGCAAGCTCAGACAGACCCTTTTCATTAAGACGCTGTTCGATAAGGTTAATGATAGTACGGGCACGATGGCCCCAGGTATTTTCGCCAGCCAGTGCCATCCTTCGATAACGCAATTCCGGTGTTTCACTTCTTAATGCCCGGTCTATGTTAAAAACAAACTCATCATGGTTATTAGAAGCAAAAACCAGGTCCTGGTACTTGCTGGCTTCGGGTATAGCAGTTGTGACAACCGGAATTCCAGCCGCCATGTATTCCCACATCTTAATGGGATTCACAGATTCGGTCATATCACTTTGGATAAAGGGTATGATACCGACATCGAACTTCTGGGCATAGGCAGCCAACTCTTCATAAGCTTTAAATCCCAGCCAATGAATGTTGGAGCGTTGCGGGACATTGCTCACATTGTATAGGGGCCCGACGATAACTATGCTGCAGTTAGGGTACTCCACCGCCAGGCGGTCGATTAACTGCAAATCCACCCAGGTAGCTACCACCCCGATATAGCCGATTATAGGCCCTGGGATTTGGGCGATATCCGCCGGAACCGGCAAAGAACCGGTCGCCGCTTGCGAAAAGTACTCATAATCACAGCCGTTAGGTACCAGGTAGCTGTGGGGATTGATGCTCCTGGCTGCCTCATAGAGCCTATCGGATGTGTTCAGAACGATATCAGCCATACTGATTGCTCTCAAGTAATACGGTTTCCATGACTCGAACTCATCACTTGGTTCATCAACACTATCGAACACCAATAGCGATGGATTATACTGCTGCACAATATCGATGTGCCAGGCGGCGCTGAAATAGACGACCGGCCTTAAATCCCCAATATAGGGACGCGGATCAACATTATTGAATAGATATAAGTACGGATTTGGTTTTTCGATTCCATTTGGCGTATCTCCATGCGGACTGGCAAGGTTCAAGAAGAAACAAGGAATTTCCAGTTCGGAGAAATGCTTCATAAGTTGTTGCGGACGCTGAACCAGGTAATTATAGTCCAGTGTAGGTGGGTATAGTATACAACCAACGTTTGACATTAACGATCCCCCTGACCAAGATAATCTTATTGTTGTTTGCTATCTGTTAATGCCGGATATCGCAATATCTAAGCAACTTACTAGACATTATCGGCTATCCGGTTTGCGGCACGGCCTTTGATCTTCCTAACCCTTTGGGTTTGATGCCTGTTGTCTTGCCCTTCTCTTGGCCAGTCGTTTACAGTCCTTACAGATGAAACTGCCGCAGTGAGGGCAGGCTTCCAGATCATCTCTCCCAACCCTGAGCCCGCATTTAGCACATACGCCCCGGGCTTCGATGCTGCTTTTTCGAGCCGTAGCGATACTGTAGGGCTCTTTATCCTTTTTCGCATCAAAAGATTTTGATATCACTATGCGGGTTTTTGCGTCCCCGAATAATCCCTCCTGCTTATTTGGCTGAACCATTTAAATACCACCTCCCCATCAGCCAACTCCATAATTCAGGTTTGACTGCTACAGCATATGAGAATTAGCTTCTTTAGGTGCATTAATGAGGTCTGTTTCTATTCACTCTGCTTTCCTTTGAAGCAGAAATGTCACCAAGCTGCAGGGTCAAATCAAGAGTATGTCGAATACAAATGAAATAAGAATATCTATGTAGAGGAGGTACATTTTTGATCGATCGTGAGACATTATCCAAATTAGCCAGTTGGAGCGGGTTTTGCGGTGTTATGTTTATCATCCTTGGCGTTCTAGGTGCTATTGGCGGACTTTTTGCTTTCATAATTGGGGCTATACCTGGGATCCTGATGGTGATGATGGGGGTAAAACTGCTGAATGCTAAAAACAAAGTAAACTTGATGCTGGTTCAGGCAGCGGGGGTAGATACCTCTGCCAGTTTGAACTCGCTCTTTGCCGACCTCAAGTCATTTTTTCTTTTCCAGGGAATCTTGTTCATTTTATATCTGGTATTAATCGCCATCTCGATTATTGTTGGCCTGGTTGTGGGCATAGGAGCTATTGCCACCATTGACAGCCTCATGTAAATATCCGCTTGCTTTGATAAAACGAGGGAGTTGGCAGTAACCGCCAACTCCCTCTCTGTTTGAGACCGCTAATAATCCCGTCTCTCAGTATTCCCTTACTTAGCCAGCTTTTTTTTGAATATATCCGAGAATGCTTTCAACCCGCTGGTAGTAGGTGTGCCTGGCGTGAACCTCCCGCCTTCCACGCAGGGCAATGTCTTCCCTTTTTTCTGGATGTCTTAGGTAATAATTCACCAGTTCGATAGTGTCTTTTCGAGATCGACTCCAAACCAGGTGCGTATGGTTTGAAAAATAATTTTGAACCGCAGGCGTCCATGAAGTCAAGTGAAAGCCGCCACATCCCAGGACCTCAAAAGTTCGCATACTCAACATAGTCCTGGAATTCATCACCGAGTGCAGGCCAATTATTATGGGCACCGTAGCACATACATCATTCAGCTCTTCGCTTGGCATATATCCCCCGTAAAACTGCGGGTCTATAGAAAAAGGCCTGCTTTTGTCCAGCCACCACTCATTCCCAAATATCTTGATATTGTACCCCCCCTCCATCAAGGGCTGTAAAACATTTTGGGCAGCTTCAATTCGTTCTCTGGAAAAATCATAATTGTTGCCAATAAACACAATATCATAGGGATATCTGGGCCGATTGGGACGTCCTTTAAAGTAATAGCCCGGGTGAAATCCAAACGGCAGCAGATGAGCTTGAATGCCCATTTGTGCGTAAGCCCCTATAGTTTCGATACTGGTCGTAAACACATAGTGGGATCTTCGGGCTATTGGTAAAGACAGCTGTTCAAAAAACGGCGGGTCTTCTATGGCCCAGTAGATATGGGGGATACCCAGATTATGAAGCAGGGGAAATAGATGTGTGGTTATTCCCCATCCCCCATCAGTGAACACATAGTCCGGCTTGAAGTTGAGCAGCTTTGACTGCCAATCGTTATCTAGCAAAACATTGCAGAATAGAACTTCATGCCCTCGATCTCTAAACGCTTGACCAATCCCATATTTTATTAAAGGAGCCGTATTAGGGAAAAAAAACCTCACAAGCCATCCCACCTTTCGAAACATCATTTGGATAGCCTATGCGGTTTAATCTGGCAACGTTACCATTTGTATTGAAACTATGTATTGTTTTGGAATAATCGCTTTATTATTCCTCCGGCACTTGCCGCTTCGTCTCCCTCTTCCCACCACCAGCCTTTTCTTATGGGCCGGTTTTTGCCTCCTTCTGATCCCTTCTCTTCCAACAATGCTCGTAGACTATTTATTGTCTTCTTATCCTGTGATAGCTGTTGGTTTAAAATCAAATTCCTGTTCTCTGCTTTATTTATACCGTTTTTCAAGCTGGCAATATCCTTTTCGAAACATTGAATCTTTCTTTTCAATTCTATTTTATCCGATTCAGCTTTGAGTATCTGAGCCTGCATGAGATATAATATTTCTTCATCACTTGGCTCTTTCGTATAATGGGTACGATCTCCTTGATTCATTATCTCCACAATCTGGGTGCGCACTGCCAGAACCATATAAGCAATATTTACATTGATCTTAATGGTATCCTTAAGCAAATCAGCATCCCACTGTAGGCTTTGCACATCCGTTATTAAGTCCAGCCCCGTCTGGTCACTTGGCCCAGACATTTCTGTTCGTGGCATCCTATCCCGAAGAATCTCGTTGCGGGAAAAAAACTTTATATTTCCAGGGCCATTCTCTAACAGGGTCAAAACCTCGAGCTTGAATTCGGCTTCCAGCATATTCCCTTGAGCCCGGGTCCAGGAATCCCTCATCTTTATTTTTATATCCTCCAGGCGATAAGCTCCCCCGTCCAAACTGTAGACTACTTCCCGGTTAAGGTAGCGGGGATTCTTAAGCTCTGCAAACACTATTGGGGACCACAAGCGGCATGGCTTATTCACGTCATCACCTTCCTTGTAATCATTGGTAAAGCATATTGTAATTTGTATTTTCATATGAATAAACTTGCCCAGAAAAAGAAAAACTGCATGTTTCCATGCAGTGCCTGTCCTCACTATTTTAAGAGTTTGCCGAGGCTATTCTAATCTCTAGATCCTGATTATCATAGACAAAAAGCTCTACTGTTTCCGTAAGCACATCAGCATAGCTGTAGGATACTCGTCTTTCTATCCTTCGTTCGTCAATCTTGACGACAAATATATTCGGATAAGTAGATTCTAAAACTCCTATCCTTTCAATGATACGGTTCCGGCCCCGATTGGCTTTTAATCTAATCTTGCTACCCACAAAAGACTCTAAATCTCTCTTAATTTCGGAAATGGCCCTGGGGGAACTCAAAATATCACCTTCTTTTTTCTTTTATCTATATAATTTTACAATATGGCACCTGAGTTGTCAAGTGACAGTAAAATAGTATAAATGAAAATCGATTAGCTGTCAAGAAGTGCTCAAATATTTTATCTGTGTTTAGTGTATTTATCTGCAACCTTAACCGCACACGCATCGGGTTTAATTTTAGCCGCAAAGCCGCTGCCAACTATCATCCCCGTAATCTCTTTCACCAACTCTTTTGTCTCGCCATGGGTGCCAATATCCAGATGTATTTCAAGGGGCATATCTTCCTGCCCATACTCTTTTAGCAAACTGGTAAGCTGATCAGCTAGATCGAGACTTAGGGAGGCCTCATAGAAAATACGCTGCCTCATACTCTTAACTTTCGCCTCATAGCTTTTATTATAAAAATAGCGTGCTCCTTTACCGAGCCGATGAATAATAATCGCACTCACAAAACAGGTCGCTTTTTCACCGGGATGAGAATCGCTACCCACAATCAACTTATATGGTCGGGCAGCATCTTCTCGAATATAGTCCAAAATGGATTGGACCACTTCTGCAAGCTGCATAGTTCCTTTACTGGGACTTTTGAATAACATGCGCAGCCTCCTTTACTGAGAAAAAACCTCATATAGTGAGGCAAATTCTGCCAAACCCAGGGTTTCCGGTCGGAGCTTGGGAGAAATATTCTGACCTACCAGCAACTCTTCGCAGGTTTTTTTATCCTGTGCAAAATAATCTGTACATATGTTAAGCATTGTCTTACGGCGTTTTTGAAAAGCAGCTCGAATAAACCTCTTAAATGCCTTTTCATCGTCAACCTGAACCGGTTTAGTTTTGTGAGGTGTTATCCTTATAACTCTAGAATCCACCTCCGGTTTAGGATAAAAACAATTGCGCGAAACGTCCATAATAAACTCAACTTGAGCATGGTAAGTCGTGGTCAGGGTTAGCACTCCGTAGTTCTTCCCCCCTGGCCTGGCTAATATTCGCTCAGCTACCTCTTTTTGCATCATCAAGATGGCGCTCTTAAGTGACGGACACTCTTCAAGCAGCTTAAATATTATTGGCGAAGTTATATTATAAGGAATATTTGCGCATACCCCAAAGGAATCAATCGAAGTTAGGTCAAATACTTGTTTGAGCTCTGCTTCCAGATTTACTTCTAATACATCTCTGAAGAGCAGTCGCACCTGGGGCAAATCCGCCAGCATTTCTTCCAGCGGCTTCTGCAGATGGCGGTCAATTTCGATAGCCAGAACGCCCCTGCTTCTGCTGGCCAGTTCTCTGGTCAGACCCCCTAGTCCCGGACCAATCTCCACCAGGTACTGGTTAGGCTCAACATCTGCCGCATCGGTAATCTTGCGTAGGATATTCTTGTCAATAAGAAAATTCTGCCCCCATCGTTTGTGAGCAAACAATCCATATTTTTTCATTACTGTGCGAACATCACTTAAGGTTGCCGGATTCATAGGTCTCCTTTTCAAAGCCATATACGCCTATTATACTATAAATGAATCCCTGCAGATGTCGCAGCAAGAAAAGGCATCAAAGCTGCTTATTCTCTTGTTTAACTATTATTGCTAAATTTTTGTTTTTTTAGGTCATCGTTAAGAGTATGGATATCCTTCTCAAAGGTCTGTAGCGGCTTTCCTTCTATTATGCCTGCAGCTATATCATTGATTCTTTTGATCATAGTGGGATCAGTTGTGACCAGAACCTGGGAGACGCGGTTGTTTGCTTTTTTAATACGATCCACCACCATATTTTTAGTTGCATCGATCTTTGCCTGGTCTGCGCTTATGCTGGAACTTACTGTTAGTCCAACCATCGCTGCCAAATTGTTTCCTTTGCTTAAATCGCTATTTTCCATATTGGCAATAACTACGGAAGCCCTTTGGACCCCTGCGACGCCCTCAGCTGCTTTTGAAAGCTGATTGGCCATGACCCTGCGTTCGCTGGCGCTTATATCCAAATTTTCCGTCTGTGGAACATTTTGCTCTGGATTCCCCGGCTTTTTAGCTGCGTTATTACAAGCACCAATCACTAGCGCCAGTAGTAGGAAACTAATAATTACCGCCTTGGCCTTTGGTTTCATTCAGCAACCCCCTTATCCTGGTTTAGTTTTTGGTACTTGCACCAATTTAAAACAAGGGAAATATATCCATTAATAAAGGGCTCCCTCAAAAGAGGAAGCCCCAGACCGTCAAAAAAGCCAAATATCTGTGTCACTGCACAAAGCCCGCTCAATCAACGTATTCCATATACGCCTCAATCACGGGCTTTGCTAGTTCCTTGATCTTCGACTTTTTTGCTCGCTCTGCCAGGGTGTCTACTTCTTTGACACCCTGAGGCTCCCTCAAAAGAGGAAGCCCTCGATTTTCTTGCTGGGTTATTAATTTAATACATATACTTTTACGGTTCTTCTGCCCCAATCCACACATTGGCCGTGATCTTCCATAAAAAGGTCGATCCTGTCTCCTTTGATCGCACCCCCAGTATCGGCTGCTACAGCATAACCATACCCTTCTATGTAGAGCCTGGTTCCCATGGGTATCACATTTGGATCTACGGCAACAGTCCCTACTTCTGGCTGCTCTCCACTGGCGTTATTATTGCCTGTGTAAGTATAAGCTGTTGCACTCATGTACCTTGCTTCTTTAAAGTCCAATCTCAGGCCGCCGCGGGATACTGAAGTAATAGTACCCATAGCCACAAGCTTGTTGACCGGCTCTTCAATGGCTTTGCTTGCTATTACCTCCCGCTTCACTTCCATATTGTTGTGATAAGTTATTTTCACCGTGTTTAATGAGACACCGTTCTGCCCTGACCTCAGGGTTTTAGTAAGACCTCGTTCAAGGGTTGCGTCAAATGTCTGGTCTTCTCGATAAGGAACCGGTTGTTCCTCCTCGATGCTCTTCTCGCTGACTCGAACAATCTCGATTTCTTGATTGGGAATCAATGTTTCAGATGGAAGTGTTTTCACCAGGTCTTTTTCCCCCAGTGTAAATCCCGCTGCCGCGATAGCTTCTTTGACGGAAACGGGAGTGGTCAAAACTTCTTTGGTCTGACCGTCGGCAGTGACTTTTATTGGGAAGCATCTTATCACACTTATTTTCATATTCCTGCTTACCGGAGCCTCCAGAGTTGGCTCCACCCTGTCCTTTTCCCCCAGGATAACATTCTCTTTATTTAGAACCTCACCTACTGAGCTGGCAAAAAACACATGCCTCGTGATAACTTGTCCGTCAACCTCAAGGACTACAGGTTTTTGCAGGGCAAAGAACATACTCACGAGCAGCAGTATACCCAGCGCTATTCCTGCTGACAGGTAAGTTCGTTGCTTGGACCAAACAATACCCATTTTTCTCCTCCTTTACTTTAGGATTAGAAACTACGCCAAAATAGTTAATAATCCTAAAAATATTCTAGACAAAAGAACCATAAACGTCAATGGAAATACCATTTTATGGGATTCCTGGGTTGTTGTGGGCGCGCCTCTGCTTGATTATTTTTGTCCTGTTAGGCTAATTATATTCTATTCTTCTGGAAATATTTGGCGAAGAGAGAATGGGCTTTAATGAAAAGATTGACGAAAAGAAATATTTCCCGCCGCTACCCGAGGCGAAAAACTCGGCGGGCGTTCCTGCTGGTTAAATAGGCTATTTCCTCAAAGCTTCGGTTCCTAATTTCTGCTAGTTTTTTTGCAACATGAGCTACATTGGCCGGTTCATTGCGTTTTCCCCGCAGGGGCTCCGGGGTAAGATACGGGCAATCCGTTTCGATGAGAATCCTATCCAGACTTATTTTGCTGGCTACTTCATGAGCTTTTTTGGCACTCTTATAAGTCAAGGGACCTGCAAATGATATATAAAATCCCGCCTTCATTAAATCCATCGCCATGGGCAGATGTCCTGAATAACAATGCAGTATTCCGCCATTAACACCAGCTTTTTCTTCCTTAATGATATCTGTAACCTCCTGGTGAGCCTCGCGGTCGTGAATAACGATTGGCTTCCCAAGTTCTTTTGCCATATGAATCTGTTCACGAAAGGCTCGTCGCTGTTGCTCCCGGGGAGATAGATCGCGGTAAAAATCGAGTCCGGTTTCACCTATAGCTACTACTTTGGGCTCTCTGGCCAGTTCAAACAAATCTGCTATACATTCATTATTTAATGTCTTTGCATCATGAGGATGGATCCCAATAACCGCATAAACCTGTGAGTACCTACGTGCCAATTCTACTGCGCTGCGGGAAGATTCATAGTCGTAAGCTACGCAAATGATGGTATCAACCCCGGCACTTTTTGCATTGTCTAGAATATTGTCAACTTCTCCTTTAAACTGTTTATCTTGAATATGAGCATGGGAATCTATCAACATGGTTTTAATCCTCCACAGCTGCGAAAATTGGGCGTTTTTGAACCTAGTTTTCCTATTAGTAAGCCGAATTACGATATGCAGAGTACATTGACTGAACGAAGTGCGCATCACAGACACCGTCTCCGCACTCACAGAACCTATAGCTAGCTGGCAACACTAAACAAGCGAAAAAACTCAGCTTGTTCACCGCTTGACATGGCATGTTAGCTTATGCGGCTGCCCGTTTTTACATCCTTTTCTATAGTCAGGACTTCTAAAGATTTTTCGTCTGATGCAGCCAGGATCATCCCCTGGGATAATGTTCCCCGCAATTTCGTGGGCTTCAGGTTAGCTAGAAGGACCACTTTTTTACCTATAAGCTCTTCGGGTTTATAGTGCTTGGCAATACCGGAAACCACGGTTCTCTCCTCATCCCCGACTTTTAGTGTGAGAATCAGCAGTTTGTCTGCTTTAGGCATTTTCTCACAGGTAAGCACCTCGGCCACCCTCAGGTCAAGCCGGGCGAAATCCTCGATGCTGATAAAGCCTTCATCTTCTGTAGCCGCCTCAGGTTGCGATTCTTTAACCGCCTTTTCAAGTAATTTTTCTTCAGGCTCCTCAAAACTCTTTAAATCAATACGAGGAAACAACGCTTCCCCTTTTTCGACCTTCACTCCCGTGGGCGTCATCCCCCATGTCCCTGCATCAGCCCAGACTAGTTGCCCGGCCGATTTTATCAGGGGCATTTGCCGGTTAACTCTCTCTGCCAGGTTAGGCATTGTGGGTGACAACAGAATTACGCTTATTCTGATTACTTCAGCCAGATTAAACATAACCGATGCCAGACGATTCTTTTTGCTTTCATCCCTAGCCAACAACCAGGGTTCTGTTTCATCAATATATTTGTTAGCCCGGGCTATGAGCTTTTGACAGGCGGCTACATAATTTGAAAAATCCAATTTATCAAGACGCGCAGTAGCCTCAAGATAAGCTTCCTGGGCTGCCTGAATCAATTCCCGGTCCACTTCTTCAGTGGTATCGGCAGTCGGGATATGCCCCTGAAAATATCTTTCTACCATGGCAACCGTACGACTGACTAAATTACCTAAATCATTAGCCAGATCAGAATTGATCCGAGTTGCCATCAGCTCTTCCGAATAATATCCGTCCTGCCCGTAGCTCAATTCCTTTACCAGGTAATAACGAACCGCATCTACGCCATATTTCTGCACCAGGATGCGGGGATCAACCACATTGCCCTTTGATTTCGACATTTTGCCCCCTTCCAGCATGATCCACCCGTGGGCAAACACGGTCTTGGGCAGCGGAATTTCCAAAGCCATTAACATGATAGGCCAGATTATGGCGTGAAAACGCACGATGTCTTTGGCCATCAAGTGTACGTCAGCAGGCCAAAACTTAAATAGTTCTTCATCACTGCTATAGCCGATGGCGCTCAAGTAGTTTATCAGGGCATCAAACCAGACATATACCACGTGCCGGTTGTTGAATGGCACTGGTATTCCCCATTTAAAAGTAGTTCGTGAAACACACAGATCTTCAAGCCCGCTTTTAATGAAGTTAACTATTTCATTTCTCCTCGACTCGGGTAGAATAAACTCGGGGTGTTTTTCAATGTGCTCCAAAAGCTTTGGCGCGTATTTAGCCATATTAAAAAAATAGCTTTCCTCTTTCAGCAGCTCAACATCGCGCCCGCAATCAGGGCATTTGCCATCCGTCAATTGTCTTTCCGTAAAAAAGGTTTCACAAGGCGTACAATACCAGCCCTCATATTCCGATAGATAGATGTCTCCCTGGTCATAAACCTTCTGAAATATTTTTTGCACCACATCTTCGTGCCGCTTTTCGGTGGTGCGGATAAAATCGTTGTTGGTAATCAGCATAGTCTGCCATAAAGTTCTGATATTTTTAACAATTCCATCTATATAATCTAGAGGGGTTTGCCCGTTTTCCCTGGCTACTCTTTCAATTTTCTGACCATGTTCATCCGTTCCTGTCAGGTAGAAAACATCAAATCCCTGCATTCGCTTGAATCGTGCCATGCAGTCTGCAGCTACCGTAGTATAGGCATGGCCTATATGTAAATTATCACTTGGGTAATAAATCGGAGTCGTAATGTAGAATTTTTCCCTAGTCAACTCGGTACCTCCTGTCATTTATAGTCCTGCTGCCCGATATTGGCCCCCCCAAACGGGCTTTTACCGATACATCAGGTATAGTTTACCACATCCTGTACCTGGTATCCTTCCCAATCTTATAATCTTATGTTTAACTCATATACTTAACCGGCAGTGGCTGCTCAGGAGTTGCCATCTCCCCCAATATTTGTGAAATGCTTATTATTTTGTCGGAGATTGGGTACTGCGCTGCTTGCATATTATACATAAATGACAAATAAATGTTCTATCAGTTAATTTTTTGTCCTTTTATGTTGAAAATGCCTTGACTATAAATCCCAGGGATGGTATACTTTGTTGAGAAAATCGAAAATTGACGAAGTGAAGGAGGTTGGGGCGATGTTAAAATCCACTGGCGTTGTCAGGAAGGTAGACGAGCTTGGTCGTATTGTTATTCCTATCGAATTAAGGCGCACGATGGGGATCGAGGAGAAAGATGCCCTCGAGATTTATGTAGACAATGAAAAAATAATTCTTAAAAAATACGAACCAGCCTGTATATTCTGCGGTAATGCAGAAGAGGTTTTCAATTATAAAGGCAAAAATCTATGCCGTAGCTGCCTGACAGAACTGAGCAAACAAGTAGTGTAACTCTTATTTCTCAGTCTTTTTTATCAGGTAATTATATAATACTGTTTTCGGAATTTGATATTCACGGGCCTTCATTTTGAGGGCCTCTTTTTTATCCATACCTTCTTTGATCAGTTCTTCCACTTCTTCCATTATCTCTTCCAATTCAGGTTTTTCCGGTTTTGACTTTTGCCCGGATATTACCAGACAGATTTCTCCCCGGGGATCGTTTTGGGTAAAGTACTCCTTCATCTCACCTACAGTCCCACGCTTTACTTCTTCAAATTTTTTTGTCAATTCACGGGCAACAGCAATATTTCTATCCCCGCCCATAACTTCTTCCAGGGCGCCCAAAGTAGCAACCAGGCGATGCGGGGCTTCATATATGATTATAGTTCTCGGTTCATTTTTCATTTGCTCAAACTGTGCGCGGCGCTTACCAGCACGACGAGACAAGAATCCTTCGAAGACAAATCGCTCGGTGTCAAAACCGGACAGAGCCAAGGCAGCCGTCAACGCCGAAGGACCGGGAATAATCTCAACTGGAACTGCAGAAGAAATAGCCCGTTTTACCAGCCCCATTCCCGGATCGGATATCCCTGGCATTCCTGCATCAGATACCAGCGCCAGGCTATGCCCGGCCTCCAGATGGCGCATCAGTTCATCTTCGCGTTCACTTTGACTGTGAGCGTGATAGCTAACCAATCTATTCTTGATCTTATAGTGATTTAAGAGTTTGCTGGTTTGCCTTGTGTCCTCACATGCTATAAGGTCGGCCTCCCTGAGGATTCTTAATAGACGCATGCTGGCATCTTCTAGATTGCCTATCGGTGTTGCACAAATATAAAGTTTGCCCACTTTCATCCTTCCTCATCGCCAGGTTTTGAGTACCAAGCCCGTACTTCCTTGCTGTATACTCCCGGTTCCTCATATATATATAAAGGTGGCAGCTCTTCGAGATCTCCCATGTAGCCCTTAATCCCTTCAATAAGCAACAGGCTAACTCCCCGGTCTTTAAACGAGTGCACCACACGCTGCCGGGATGGCTTTAAGTCATACTGTTTCAAAAGCTTTTGGATCTCGTTTCTGCGTTCAAAGCGATGAATTAAACAAAATCTTCCCCCGGGACCCAAAAGATACGCTGCCCCTTCGACAAAATTCGATAGCGTGCCTGCCAGTTCATGCCTGGCTATGGCCTGTTCCGGATTTCGAGATACTTTACCGTGACCTTTCATCCAGAACGGGGGGTTGCATACCACTAATTGACTGCTGCCTTCCGGTAAAAGTGAAGCCAGACAGCATACATCCCCTTTTATGACTGAGATGCGACGCTCCAAACCGTTGATGCTTATATTTCGCTTAGCTCTCAGGAACAAGCTATCTTGCAGTTCAATGCCAGTGATCTTGATATCCGGGTTGAGCGCTGCCAGCAGTATTGATATCACCGCACTGCCGGTGCCCAAATCGTATGCGATTGGGCCAAGGTTATCCATTTGCACAAAATGGGCCAGCAAAACCGCGTCAATGGAGAACCGATAGCCAGCTCGTGATTGAATCAGTTTATACTTGCCCAAAATCAAATCGTCCAGGGTCTCATCTATATCCAGGAAAAAATAATCTTGTTTTTCCAATAATTACTCCTTTTCCATTAGAGCCAGACAGAACAGGCATCCGCCTTCTCTTGCCAGACCAAAGGCATGGTGGCAGATATGATAACCTTCCTGATAGATTCGACCTAGATTTTCATATCCTTCTCCTTCTATCACTCTTGGCTTCTGAATAACCAGTGGCGCTGTAATGGTTTCATTATAGGCTTGCTTTCTTTCCAGCCTATCGATTCTCTCCCGGAGCTCTCCAACTTCAATTATTAAGTCTCGTATTATGGTTTTAAGCTCCTGGAGAGTCCTTTCCATTCATGGGTTCCTCCTTTATCTTGCCTTCATACATTTCTGATTCATACTTCAGGCAGCACATCAATCGACCGCAAATACCTGATATTTTTGTTGGATTAAGGGATAGATTCTGTTCCTTGGCCATCCGGATAGAAACCGGTTCAAACTCCCCCAAAAAAGAACAGCAGCACAAGACACGACCGCAGGCCCCTATCCCCCCCAGCATTTTTGCTTCGTCTCTCACTCCTATCTGGCGTAGCTCAATTCTGGTTTTAAAAATGCTGGCTAAGTCCTTGACCAGTTCTCTGAAGTCTACCCGTCCCTCCGCCGTGAAATAAAAAATGATTTTTCCCATGTCAAAAGTATACTCAACATCGATTAAGCGCATGGGCAACCCATGTTCAGCAACTTTTTTTCTACATATTTCTATCGCTTCACGCTCTTTTTCCTTATTGCGGTTATAGGCCGCTTTATCCTCATCACCGGCTTTCCGAATGACTTTTTTCAGAGGCATCACCAGCTGGGATTCTTCCATCTCTCGTCTTCCTATCGCTACATGACCGTATTCAATTCCCCTTACAGTTTCGACTATAACCTGATCGCCGCTATTGAGTTCCAGGTCTTCACAATCAAAATAATATATCTTGCCAGCTGGCTTGAATCTAATTCCAACTACCCAGGCCATTAAACGATTCCTCCTGACTATATAGTAATGTTTCTGCTCACATCAATATCCTTAACCCTGCTGCAGTGCCTCGTAGACCGCATATGCGACGTGAATATTTATCAACAATGGATTAACATTTTGTCCGTAATGGCGTCTCAATTGAGCGATCCTTGCCAGATTGTGCATTATTTGCTGCGGTCGGACCTTTGATAACCGCCCGGCGATATCAATGTTATCCTTAAAAGCGAGCAATTTTGGCTCACCGGTTAACTTGTAAACACATATATCCCTGAGCACAGTTTCAATCATGGCGCCTATTATCTCAGGATATTTTTCCATCAATTCAACTACGTTAAAAATTTGTCCCGAAGATTTTTGGCAGAGCTCTTCCACCATCCTTCTCGCCTTATCCCACAGGGGGGCTAAACTTTCCTCGGATGCAAACCTCAAGGCTTTTCCCAGACTGCCCTGTCCCAACTGGGCAGCCCATTCGGCTGTATCCTTATCAACACCCAGCGCTACAAGACATTCTGCAATAGTCTGCTCAGCCAGTGGAAAAAACCTGATTATCTGACATCGGGACAATATTGTCTCCATCAGGTTTGCAGCATCAGAAACCAGTATAATTAGGCCGTATGGCGGCGGATCCTCCAATACCTTCAGCAGGGCATTTCCGGCTGGCTCGCTGAGTAACTGGGCATCTCTAATTATAACCACACGAAAGGCACTGCGAAAAGGTTTCACTGCTAACCAGGGCTCCATCACCTTGATAATCTGCTCTATCCCGATAAGGCTCTTATTCTCTTCTTTCTCAATTATCAACAGGTCGGGATGAACATTTTGTCCCAGCAATAAATCAGCCTGCACATCCGCGCTTGCCAATAGGTGACTGGCAAAGGCCCGCGCGGTAGTCATCTTACCAACTCCCGCCGGTCCCAGAAATACGTATGCGTGACTCACTTTTTCCTCATCAAAAGCGTTTCTAATTGCTTCAATGGCTTGTTTCTGCCCCAATATGCTGCCAAAATAATCCATATCCACTCCTGCCTGCGTTTTTAAGCCATCAGATCCACCAGCATTCCTCGAATCTTGTCCATTCTGCTTAAGATTTCCACTGGTTCGGTTTTGTTTCTTACAAAATCATCTACCAGCGCGTCAATCTCTTCATCTATTACCCCAATAGTTATCAAAAGAGTCCTTCCTTTACGACCGCGCCCTCTCTCCTGCCGAACGGTATAGGCCAGAGAAGTTGCTTCCTTTAAAAAACTCTTAACCATTCTCTTATATAACATCAAGTCGTTAACAGTTAGACTCCGACTGAGGCGCTGACTGATTTTATCGATTTCCTGAAGTAGTTCCTTCATCAGCAGATGCATGTTGCTTTCCTTTTTATGCATAAGTTCCTGCTCGAAAGTGACATTGCCCACTGGCTTGACTTCCTGCCCTGAACTTCTCCCGGTGGTTAGATAATTCCCCACCCCTTTTTTTTCCCGGTCAATTCTCATAAAGCCAAAACCCCTTTACCATGGTCAGGCTACTTAGCGCATTTTTGCATCAAGTACTCCTTTACAAGCTGGATAGCCTTTTCCTTTATCACTTCTTCTCGAAATGATGCATCTATTACTTTAATTGTTCCTAAGGTTTGAGCCGCCAGTGCTAGATAACCTTCCCGAACCCTTTGCAAAAACAATATTCCTTCTTTTTCCAGCCGATCTTCCGGTTCCGCTCTTCTCCTTTGGGCCAGTACAGGATCTATATCAAGCAATATCGTTAATCCCGGAACCACTCCCCCGGTGCAGATCTGGTTAAGCTGCTTTAGCATGGAAAGGTCTAATCCCCGCCCATAACCTTGATAAGCCAGGGTGGAATCCTGGTATCTATCTGCCAGGATAGTCTCCCCTTTCTTGAGCGCCGGCATAATTATTTCCTCCACCAGCTGCCTTCGGGCTGCCCCGTAGAGGACCGCCTCTGTCCAGGGCTGTATTCCTTCATTGGAGACATCTAATAACAGCCTGCGTATCTTCTCAGATATGACCGTTCCTCCGGGTTCCCTTATGCTTGTTACAGGATGCCCTTCAGCGCCCAGATATTCACGCAGGTGGACCGCCAGTGTGGTCTTTCCGCTTCCATCGATGCCCTCCAGAGAAATAAAATTCCCCTGTGTTACCATATTAATCCTCACTCATTCAATCAATTATAGTTATATAATTCAGCTCAGGATCCTTTAAGCCATGCACCTTTAACTTACTCTGTTTAATATACCATAGATAGTCCAATGACTCGGCATTAATTAATTCTCCTGGCAATAGACAGGGAATCCCAGGAGGGTAAGGCGCGACCATTTCTCCCGCAACCTTTCCCACACAATCCTGCAACTTAATCGCCCGTTTGGTGCTAAAAAAACTCTGGCGCGGACTCAGCACTACTTCTGGTATAGGGGGAATATGCAATTCTTCGGTCCCTGCCGCTGGGAGAGAAAACTTCTCATCAATGTCCTTGAGTGCCAGATAGAGCTTTTCCCACTCTTCATCACTATGAAACATAGACATCATAGCCAGAACAAATCGCGGTCCCTGCATCTCTACTTGTATCTGGTAGTGCTCACGAAGTATTCTGGCCAGCTCATATCCGTCTTTGCCCAAGCCGGATATTTTGATAAGCAGTTTTAATGGATCCTGTTTGACAATACCAGGCACTGTTTTGATTGATGCAGCATCATAAACCCGCAGACCCTCGAGCCCATTGATCTTTCTTCCATAGAAGGCTGATCTTTGCCGGGCTGCTTCCAACAATTCGTAGCCCTCCTCCTCCATAAGGAGCCTTGCCAAATCAATAGACGCCAGGATAGGGAAGGAAGGACTTGTTGTAGACAAGAGCCGAAAAGAATTAACAAGCTGCTCTATCGGTTTAAAATCAGTGCCAACATGGAGGCATGCTCCCTGATTTAATACGGGAAGCGTTTTATGGAGGCCGTTTACAACCACATTGGCCCCCTGCTTTAACGCCGGCTCAGGATAGGCAGAATGAAAGGCAAAATGACCTCCATGGGCTTCATCCACCATAAGTAAGGCATCCATTTTCTGTGTTTCATTATGGATCTGCCGTATATTACTGCTCGTCCCGTAGTAAGTCGGACTGGTGACAAAAACCGCTCTTATCCGCGGATGAGCCTCTAGTTTCTCTTTAACTGCTTCAGCTTCCAGTGCGACAGCTATACCAATTTCTTTATCATATGTGCAAGGCATATACACCGGGAATGCTCCGGACAGCACCAGGCCTCCCCATAGTGATTTGTGGGCATTGCGGGGTATCAATATGCCTGCGTCAGGCGGGAGGCTGAGCAGCAATGCATGCAGTCCCGATGTTGCGCCATTAAGCAAAAAGAAACTTTCTTTAGATCCGAAAGCCCGAGCCATTGCCTGTTGCGCTTCATATATGCTTGCTTCAGCCAGGTGCAGATCATCTATTCCAGGTACTTCACTCACATCGAGGGTGGCCAGTCTCTTAAACACCGCGGGCATTCCCCTCCCACCCAGATGACCGGGCATGTGTAGGCGCAAATTCTTCTCCCCAGCATATTTCGTTATAGCATCAAAAATAGGCGCCCTTTGCCTGCTTTTCTTTGTTGCCATCATGCACCCTTCTAAGCGATAAATCTTTCTTCGTTAATAGTAAAAACGTCAATTTCCAAATATTCTACGTATTTGTTTCATAATTTTCTCATAACCAGGTGTTCCGATTTCGATGTTTAGAATAAGCTTTTCACATTCCTGACATACGAACAACTGCTTAAGTTTGAGTCCTCCGGCGATGCCGTGCTCGGGAACCTTTTGGCATAAGCCACAACGGGGCAGCAGCAGGCCGCACTTTGATTCTGGTCGACTGGGGACACTTCTCATGATCCCAATCCTCTTCCCTTTTATTGTGCCCGGGCAATTTTCTAGAGCTCCACCTGCTCTATGACCGGCATAGAACCTTCACTTCTGCCCGGAGTATGATAAGATATGTGCTTTCTAATAAAACTGTTAACCTCTTACACTCACTGTTAGTAAATATTCCCCGAAAAAACTCTTCTCAATAACTTTAGTCAATTCAGTTCTTGACTAAAATGCTTGACAATACCTCGCTCTGCTTCTGGCTTGAACTCTAATAAAGAGGAATCCAGCAAATCTGTGGATTTGCTTTACGAACCAAGCTTCTCCTATATCCGGCTTCAAATTCTTCTCTTTCCGGATCATTTAGCAGATCTAACTGCGGTACTTGTTTTGGTTTAAGATTTTCATCCAGGGCAACAAATGTGAAATAGGCCGTCATACAGCATTGCTTAGTCCCTTCAATTAAGTCTTCAGAGTCTATACTTACGGCCATCTCCATTGAAGAATTCGATACATAGGTTAAATACGCGTGACAGGTCGCTAAATTGCCCACGTAAATAGGAGCGTGAAAGCTAATATTATCTATTGCTGCTGTAACTACAAGCCCTCGCGAATGTTTGGTTGCACAAGCCCCGGCGCAATTATCCATCATTTTCATCAATTCTCCGCCATGAGCAGTACCGGCCGGATTTGTCTGAGCCGGCAGGATAATCTGGCTTAAAACCGTGGCTGTCTCTGCTATAGTCTTGGTATCCTTTTCCATAATGCACCTCCTGACTATTGTATATTATATCTGTTTTCCAATGTTAATGACGAATTAGCTCAATTGGCACATATATATCTTTCTTGGATTATAAAATTAAAGAGATGAAAGGGTGGCCTTATGAGCTAAACATTATCAAGCTTTCAGCTAGGATAAAATCGATGCCTCCAAGATCTACATCTCATTGCTAAGTCGCTCTCTGTCAATCCTAACAAACAGGGGGACGGTTCTCCTGTTTGTCTCATAAACCATAAATGAGGGAACA
>CAZWPO010000019.1:56982-59293 GCA_964635975.1 uncultured Syntrophomonas sp. | reverse complement strand
CCCAATGACCCCTGGTGTTTCATTCACCTGTTTATAAACGATATTCCTACACTGACAAATAAAGATAATAAAAAATGTCTGAACGCCCACATAAGAGCATTCAGACATTTTCTTGTCTGCTGCTTCGCGCGCTCTCCTTTCCAAACACGGGAGGCATACCCGTTTCCCAGTATGCCCATCGGCTGGCAACCCTGGCTTTCAAGCTACAGGCCGCTCAGCTCGGAGACTATTCAGATTCTACAATAAAGTGCCTGTTTTCGTTTTAGGGAACTACAATATAGCTATAATTTCCTCCCTAAAAGTAAACACCATAAATATACTACTTCTCGTAATACCTTCATGGCATTTCAATTTATCAATATTCATTTACCATTTACAATCAGCACAACTTGTTTTTCGTAATCTGGCACATTCGTAATGCCGTTATGCTTGATAATATTCTACATTATTATTGCTAATCCTTCTTTCGCTTTAATTACATCATGATTAAGTTCTTGATTCCATGAACTAAGAAAGGTCACTCGCAATTGACACAATCATGTTGAGGTTAAGCTGTTCTATTCTATCTCTAATTTGCTTCCCCAGATATATTGTCAAAGCCTTCGTTTAAAACATTGCCCTGATTTGCTATGTCTTCTAAGGGTTTTACAACGAAATTTTCCTCTTTACAAGCAATATTTTTCGTCTTCTCTTTTTCGCCTGTCGATCCTGAAGAATCAGTTATAATCCCAATGTAATAACTACCTGGGGCAGTTGTTATTGGGACACTAAGTTCGCAATAAATCGTAACCGTTTCTCCGGCTGCTAAACTGGGGGTGGGCGGATCAATTTGCCCTAAAAGCAGGTCACTGCTGTTAATATCACTATC
This sequence comes from uncultured Syntrophomonas sp., assembly GCA_964635975.1. Classification (GTDB taxonomy): domain Bacteria; phylum Bacillota; class Syntrophomonadia; order Syntrophomonadales; family Syntrophomonadaceae; genus UBA5314. The sequence continues at coordinate 58,425 of CAZWPO010000019.1, read as the reverse complement.
AACAGATAAGTAACAATCGATATTCAGCTTATCAATGCTGTTAGTGCCACAATTTTGCAGTATAACAGCTATTTCAAAAACTACTCCCGGAATACTTGAATCCGGGCCCGAAATTTGTTTTACGGATAAATCCGAACCATACCCCTCATCGTTGGTATTATAAGATTCCGTTGCTTCGGGAATAGAATCGGACTCCTGGTTTTCATTATCTTCATTGTCTTGGATAGTTGCATTTTCTTCCGACTCAGCCTCCCCTATTGATTTCTCAGATAAGATTTCCATAGGAATAGGTTCAGTTATTACTATCGGAGTCGCATCGTAACCTGTGTTGTTGCTCTCGTCTGATTCTCCTACTTTATTAGTAGCGTCTGCGATCGCGCCTATGTAGTAACTGCCATTGCCTACCGCGGCTGGAATCGTTACAGTATTGCTCCCGGTGATTTCCGCTCCTCCAAGCAGTCCCGCGCTTACATAGCGCTGCCCTAAATAGCTGTCATCGCTGCTTATGGTCGTATCAGCAGACAGGTAGTATTTGGTGTAAAAAACTCCCGCCTTGGCTGTGCTCGGATTTTGTACTGTGCTCGTAATACTTATGCTGCTTCCCGGCGATCCCGCTTCCGGACCGTCAACACTGCTCACCAGTAGATCAGGTGCCGTTACTGTGATCTGGGTAGCATCATAACCAGTATTGTTGGTTTCGTCTGACTCCGCTATTCTGCTGGTCGCATCTGCTATTGCCCCTATGTAATAGCTTCCCCCGGCAGTTGCAGCTGGTATGGTTAAAGTTGCGCTGCCGCTGCTGGATGCGCCCCCCGCTAAACCTGACGCTATGCTTCTCTGCCCTAGATATACATCGCTGCTCGTTATACTTGTGTCACTGGATAAATAGTATTTTACGTAACACGTAGTCCCGGTTGATGTGTTCCCCTGGTTATTCACGCTGTAATTTATGACTATGCTGCCAGATGTTGCTCCTTCTTCTGGACCGTCTAAGCTCGTTACGATCATATCTACATATGGGGCGGTAACTGCGATTCCTTCTGTATCATACCCCGTATTGTTCGACTCGTTGGACTCTGTGATCAGATTTGTCGCATCGGCTATAGCTCCTACATAATAGCTTCCTGTAGTTACTGCAGCCGGGATGCTGAATGTGCTGGCCCCTGCGTTTGAGTTCCCCGCTTCCAATCCGCTTATGGTCCGCTGCCCGAGATAGGTGTCACTGCTGTTTATGGTCGTGTCACTGGAAAGGTAATAGTTAACGTAGAATGCAGTGGGGATTGGCGTGTTGCCTTGATTCTTTACACTGTCATTTATCGTTATGGTACTGCCGCTTACTGCGCTGTCCGGTCCGTCTATCGATTCTATCATTAAGTCTTTATATGGAGCAGTTATTACTATCGGAGTCGCATCGTAACCTGTGTTGTTGCTCTCGTCTGATTC
>CAZWPO010000019.1:0-56882 GCA_964635975.1 uncultured Syntrophomonas sp. | reverse complement strand
TGCTTATGGTCGTATCAGCAGACAGGTAGTATTTGGTGTAAAAAACTCCCGCCTTAATTTGGCTTTGGTTTTGCACCGTGCTCGTAATACTTATGCTGGTTCCCGGCGCGCTCTCCTCTGGTGCATCTATAGAACTTACTATTAAATCCGGTTTAACAGCTATTGGAGCTGTATCATATATGGAATTGTTGGTTTCATCCAATTCTCCTATCATTTGAGGTAGATCAACAATCGCACCTATATAATAACTTCCACTTGGAATACTTGACGTACTCAATACCGTATCACCTTCGGAGCTTTCTCCCATTTCTAATCCCGATTCTATAACTCTGCTTCCCAAGCATTTATCATTACTGGTGATAATGGTATCGTTGGAGAGATAGTAGTTAACATAGATGTAATCAGAACTACTAATATTTATGTTTCCCTGATTGACAATGGTGTCGGTAACGGTAATGGTTCCATCAGAAGAAGGTTTTACTGGTCCGTCAATTGCAGTTATTACTAGATCAGCAGCCATTGGTATTGTATTAAAACCAGTTTTTTGACCAAATATATTGTCCGTGTCTGCAATAACCCCCAAATATATTTTGTCTTCAAAACCATCCCTTGGCAGGAAGGGTTCTGATACGTTTGTTCCAGATGATGTTTGACCAACAGCTAATCCATCATTAATTAGTCTTGTCCCCAGGCATTGATCAGATGTAGTTATGTTTTCATCGCTTGATGCATAGTAGGAAACATTGAAGGCAGTAACCATATCTGGCCCGTTGTTTCTAACGGTATCATTTATGGTGAGTTTGATATTAGAGCCTACATATTCAATCGAGTACTCAACAGAGTCAACTGCTAAATCGGCCAGGTAAGCATTGGCCCTTCCAAATCCATAAATATTATCGTTTCCCGGTTCACCCAAATCAGTTCCTTTGTTTAATAAAATCTGGTTGATTTGATTGTTCGAATAAGTAGGATTTTCCGACCACAGTAAAGCTGCTATAGCAGCGATATGTGGCGCAGCAGCGCTGGTACCATAAAAAGTATCAATACTATCGCCCCAATAGCCTAAAACATTAACACCGTCTACACCGCATATATCCGGCTTTTGTCTGATTTCATGCAACAAGGTTACTGGTCCCTGTGAGGAATATGGTCTAATACTTGTGGGGTCCTCTGCTGCTACTGTTCCGGTTGCAACAACCCTAGGTACTGCTGCATGCCCGAATATCGAATCGGCGCTAGTCGTATTGTTACTATATAGCGGAGAATCAAATCCATATATTTCAAGAGTTTTTACGTTTCCGGATTTCTTGACTACATCTAACAATACGTCATGCGAACTGGTATCTTCATTAATTACCCCAACCCATTCCAGTGGATCACCAGGTTGGCTAGAATTCTGTATGTTAGCACTATAAGCGATTAACGCATTAGTATCCGCTTCTCTTAAATACAGGTCATAATCGTTAGTCGAGTTGCCAAATCCATCGTTCCATTGAAGTACTACACGCAGGGATTCTGCAGCACCAATATTTGCGTATAAACGCTTATAGGGAGAAGAACCACCACTAAAATCATGGTGATTTGAGCCATCGTTGTAAAAAGTCCCCTGGTAATGGTCCATAGCTTCATTGCCTGCAGCTGTAATATATAGGATATTATTGTTTGCTACAACAGAGTTGATGTGCTGTGCTATGCTTCCATCCTCAAAATAGGGCTCGGTAATCCAACCGACGTCATCACAAATAATATTGCATCCAGCTGCAACCAGTTCATCTACTGCTTCTTCGAAAGCGATTTTGTTTGAGCCGGCGCCATGAAAATAGAGTTCAGCACCCGGCGCCAGGTCATATATTATTTCCATCATATTCCTGCCCTCATAACCGGCGCCAAAACCACCATCATATAAGACCTGTAAATTACTTGGCAAGTCACCTCTGTCACGTGAATTTTGCCACCCACTAACACCATCCGAAATAACGCCAATTTTAATACCACTACCGTTTTTACCCGTAATTGTCCTAAAGCTATCGGCTTTTAATATGTAGTCACCTTGACTATTCACAGAACCTGTATAGAAGACAGGCGGGGATACAGTATCTATTCTATGCACACTTGCTTCAGTTGCCAATTCTTCTAATTTGTTTAACGGAATCCAGGCGGCAACCACATGGTTCTTTTCATCGCGGTTTACAATCTCACTGGCATATTTATTTATAAATGAACCGTCTTGATTTCCATTCAGAGTAATGTAAACATATGCTAAAGAAGCGTTGATTGGTGATGTACCCAGTCTATTATTAGTCCCAGAATAGGTTTTTAACTTTTTGAGCTCATGCATTTTATGTAATGCTATTTCTTGCGTTTGCCCTGCAGGGAGCAATTCCGGTCTAATCAACTGTAGCAGATCAGCGCTTATTTTCTTATGATCCCTGCTTAGCCCGGAATATTTTTCTTCTATATTCTTTTCTTCGTTTTTTACTGATTCACTAGTTGTCGTTGGTGAACCGCTAAATTCCTTATCAGTACCAGCACAGGCTGTGTTTGTAGTTAAGAAACAAAATATACATACTATACAGCTTACTATTGTATTTAAAATAAATCGCTTGCTGTTCAATTAACCTTCCTCCTTTTGCGCGGTCTACCTATTAGATTCTTTATTTCCTGTTTTTTTCCTCTTTTTCCTTATACTATCTTTCTACTGATTCTCTAAGATTTTTTGCAAAAATGAAAGAACCATGAGAAACAATATCTTCCTCATGGTTTGTTTTATTATTTTAATTAAATTTTCCAGAAAATTAGAATGCTTTTACCAGAGTGAACGTACTGACCACGCTTCCATGATTCACTCTAAACAGGTAATTCCCCCGCGCGGATAAAAACAGCCGCGCTTTTCCCTCGTCATCTGTAATCATCCTATGGGGATAGTCAGGATTGTGAGTCCCTGCATAAGTCGCTTGAACTTCTATTCCTTCGAGCGGTTGGCCATTAGCTAAGACCTGGATTTCGTAATTCTCCCCCATGCGGGCATGGCTGTAGCTCCCGGGTACGATTTCCAATGGCAGGCCCAGGGGCTGAAGCCCGTGGTGGTGGTGATGGCCTATTTCCAAAGCCAACTTTCCATAGCTTGTCTGCTCTCCTTTTTCTTCTATATATATTTGTATTAGGCCATCTGCTTCCCCACCCAAAGATATTACTCCACTTCCATGATGATCATGGATTTGAACCGTACGCTTACCCGCTTCGCTTACCACCGTAGCTTCAATTCCATCTATATGGGCGTGTGTCGGCTTCATATTATATCCTTTACAAACTTTTAGAATTACTTCTTCTCCCTCATGAAAATGGCCGTGATCAGTTTGCGGCTCCAGCCATATCTCGCTCTCATGAACAAGTCTGACCTCCGGAATCTCATCCAGTAAAATCCGGTGATGGACCAGTTCCATCTCTTTGATACGGGCTCGAAGTACCTTGCGTTCCCCAAAGATGTTCTCCAGGAATATATTGTCATGTCCGGGTACTATGCGATCAACTTTTTCCATGACCAGTTCTTCATTTCCTTCTTTAAAGATATATACATTGGACTCACACATAGTTAAACCTCCTTGTTTGCACAGGGCTGGCAAAGAATCCCACTGCTGGTTTGTACAGTCCTGGTCTCCATAACTCCTTCACCACATCTCTGACACTGCAATGTTTCAAATATCCCGGCTTTTTCAGGCAGTTCAATCTGCACCTCCTGCCAGGAAAATATCTCATCAAAGCTCCTGGTCATTATTTTTTCGAAAAACATCCCTAGTAAATTTTCCTTTTCCAGCAGCTCGTTTTGATCTAAATCAGTTTTGTTGTTCAGTTCCTTGTATCTCAGCCACTCGGAACCAAATTTGACCCCGAATTTTTGCGCAATTCGGACCGCTCGGTTCTTTTGCCGGCTGGCGATAGTATATGCATTTTTACCATAGTCTCTATAGATCAGGTTACCCTTGCCGAATGTGCAGCCCAGGATGGCCTGAATGGCATCTACACTGCATGAGTTTGTCTCAACAATAGCCAGCAGTTCTTCATCAACATCGGGATCTATGTCCAGATATTGTTGGGCGAATTCAGCGGCCCGAACTCCCATAAGCAGCCCAGGGCAAACGTGTCCATGAAATTGGATGGCCAGTTCAAGAGGAGGCATATTTTTGCACATAATCCTAATCCACCTTTCTTAAAGCGGTATATCATTCACTTTTCCGGCAAATGTTCCTGACTTTATCAACTAGCAGATCAACCTGAATGGGAAGTGGTTCATCTGCGACCCCGACTATTTCTATGCCGCTCCGGTTCAAGGGAAGCAGTATTTTGACAGCATTAGAAGAAGATATTGCCTCGGCCATACCCGGACTTAATTCCCCGGCGAACGAATTGGCAGAGATAATGGCCACTGATCCTACAATAATATCTACTCGCGGAGCGCTGAAAATTACTGCGTTTTCTCCGCTGGCACCTTCGTTGGCCCCAGCTCTTAGCATAACCGATGAGGCTACAGCATTCGTGCCCAGACCCAAAATGCTGCATCCCTGTCCAACTCCCTGGCGTAGTTTTTCTACGATCAGGCGGCCTATACCGCCTCCCTGCCCATCTATCACGGCTATTTTCAAGGCTAATCCCCCGGTCCGAAAAAATTTCTTTGATAAGTATAGCATACTGTTTGACATTATAAACCATTCCTGCAGGCCACTTACAGACCAGTTCCTTTCCCCAATGATAACTCTTTGTCGAGCACCTGAAAACAAGAGCCAGGAAGTCCGACCTGCCTTTCGACACGTCAAAGCCTTCCTGGCTTGATTAAACCTGGTGAATTATTGCTATCTTCAAAAGGAACCTTCATGATTCCTATTACGAAATATATCGTACCATTTCTGCCGGTTGGAGTGGACAAATATTTTCTGGTATTGATTCTAGGTGGTATTTGCCAGTTCATGGTTTTCCGGTCATAATTAAATATAAATTATGCCAATATGTCTCTTTGGGGAAGGGAGATGCTTGTGGAAAATAAAATAGAAATTGAAGAACTAGTCCACGAGATCCACGACATAAAACTGCGCCTGGCCAATTTAGAAGCAATTATCGGTGAAAGAAAGACTGCAGATAACATTCGAGTATCACCTACATCAATTCCAGTCCCGCCGAAAAGCAAGCCCTCTGTTTTCAATGATGCGCTCCTAAAGGATGGTCTGGAAAGCCTGATTGGGAAAAACCTTCTCAACCGGGTAGGCATAATTGTGCTGCTTTTCGCGGTTGGATATTTCCTAAAATACTCGTTTGACAACAATTGGATCGGCCCGCTAGGGCGGGTAACAATCGGTTATACTATTGGCATCGCTTTTCTGAGTACCGGCGATATCCTGATGAAGCGGGGATTCAGGTATTTTGCCCAGGGCCTGTCAGGCGGCGGCATTGCCACGATATATTTAAGCACTTTTGCCGCTGTCAATCTGTATCACCTCATAAGCCCATATACAGCTTTCTTCCTACTGGTACTCACCGCTGTCACCGGAGGACTGCTGGCAATTCGGCAAAATGCATTCGGCCTCGCCTTTGTTGCCACACTGGGCGGTTTCATGGCTCCCTTCCTGATCGGCAGCAGAACCGGTAATATGACCGCTTTATTTACCTACATAAGCATTCTCGATATCACTGTTCTATGCCTTGCATACTATAAAAACTGGCGGGTCCTCAATGCCCTGGCAATGGTAGGGACTATCGCTGTATATATAGCCTATCACGCGTTTTCCTATCAAAGCGAACTGCGCTACTTGTGGATACGGGAAATCTTTCTTACGATATTTTTTCTCATCTTCAGCTCACTTTCGTTTATCTATAATCTCCGCCAGAAGTTGCCTTCGAAAGCTGGAGAGACCCTTATCACCCTGGTTACTGCAGCCTTCTTCTTTATTGCCAGTTACGCCAACCTGGTCGACCGCTGTGAACACGCCCTGGCCTGGCTAGCCGTGGGCCTGGCGCTGCTCTATCTGCTAGCCAGCCGCTGTCTGATCGAAAAGAATCCTTCTGACCATCTGCTTTATTTGACCTTTCTGGGCACCGGCCTCACTTTTGTTACTATCGCCATCCCGCTGCAATTCGATCAGCAGTGGATACAGACTGCCTGGCTGGTCGAAGCCATGGTTCTAATCTATGCCGGATTTCAGACCAGCACCCGTTTAGTTCAGTTGGCCGGCCTGTCTATGCAGATGCTGGTTACACTGGCTTGCATCGCTTCTTTTCCCTGGCATGGGTTTAATACCCAGGCTCCGTTGTTGAATGTATACTCCTTGAATGCCTGGCTAGCGATACTGGGATTATCACTCGCGGCTTATCTCCTTTTTACTGCCAATTTCTTTGCTAGACCCAGGCCTTTTCTAGGATGGGCGGCAGCAATAGCCGCTGTAATCTGCGCCCTGTATTATTCCAGCTGGGAAATTTACAATGCCCTGGCATATTTCAAACTGTCCTTCTCGTACAATTTCTCGCTATCCTTGACCTGGGTGTTAATAGCTGTACTGGTATTCATATCCGGATTGATGCGTGACAGCAAAGTCCTGCGTTTTCTAGCCCTGGGCCTTTTTCTTGTAACCACGTTAAAGGTGATGCTAAATGATTTGAGCTATATGCCTATCGTATTCAGAATTATTATCCTTACCATAGTCGGATTGATTCTACTCGCGGTGTCATTTGCCTATCAAAAAGCCGGGCATAGTAAAAAGGAAGGTGAATGTGATTGAAAAGAGCCCTGGTTTTGATATTGGGTTTAATATTTACGCTGCCGGCTGGCATAGCCCAGGCAGCCTTTTCGAACTCTGACTATCAGTATTCAAAAACTGTCCAGGCAGCAGTAGAAGGCTTCGCGTTCATCGCTCTGGACCAGGAAGTATTGAACAACACTCGCGACGATTTAGCTGACCTGCGCATAAGTGACGGCAGCGGTCAGGAAGTTCCCTACCAAATAACACCGCTGGCCCTGTCTGCGCCTGAAGCCCGGCCGCTTAACGTAATAAATGAGAGCAGAACGGCAAACGAATACACTTTCGTACTGGATATGGGCGAATCCGGATTACTGCATAACCAGCTTTCACTTGATATCAGCAGTGATAAAGAGTACATGGCCGACCTCTACCTGGAGGGCAGCCAGGACCAAAGACAATGGGCATTGGTAAAAAACTATAAAATTTTTAATGTGGCTCCGCATTATAGTAATAAGAGTTTTGAATATCCGCTTTCTTCCTGGCGTTTTTTACGGATAAGAATTGCTTGCAATCCTCTTCCCCGTCTGACTCTGAGCTCGGTCAAGGCCTTATATGCCAATCAGATTGATCCTCATCTGACCATTACCACACCGATTATAATATCCAGCGGTCCTTCTTCTGCACCCGGCAGGAGCGAAATCGTACTGGACCTCGGAAGCAAAGGCTATTACATACAGAATCTTTATATTAGCTCAACTGACCGCAATTATGAAAGAGCGGTAAAAATCTTCTCCAGCAATACCCCGGACAACTGGCAGGTTCTGGGGTCGGGCGGAAGGATCAACCACTTCGTGTGGTCGGGTTATGAAGCGCGTGAAGACAGAATAATGATCAACCAAAGTTCTTGCCGTTACATCAAGATAGAAATCGAGAACGGCAGCAGCCCTGCTCTGAATATATCCCAGATCACTGTAAAGGGTGCCTATCCCCGCCTGCTGGCCGATCTCAAACCCGGTGCTTACCGGCTTTGGTATTGCAGCAGCCAGGCTAGTAAGCCGCAATATGATCTGGCCCGTTTTTCAAGGCTAATTGACACATCTGCTGTGCCGCTTTTAACACCAGGCCTTCAGGAAATAAATCCCGCTTACAGCGATCCGCGCCCCTGGTCTGAAAAGAACCGCTGGCTTTTGAACGGCGCTTTGATTCTGGCTGTAATCATTTTGGGCGGGCTCTTGATCAAGAACCTTCGCGGGGTCTAGAATAATCGGGCTGGTATTTTATGGTTTTATTTTTACACATGTCTCTTTTATACTTTATTCATATACAATTACCTATCTCTTTTTTCTTAAATAACCAACTAATTAAATTTCAAGGGAGTGAGATTGTATGAAGAAGTCAATTGCACTTATTATTTGCCTTTCACTGGTGCTTATTAGTCCTGCCACTGCTTGGGCTCTTGATCTAAACCTGGGAAAATGCACCGCCAACCTCAGCAGTGCGGTTTCCAACAACTATTCGGTTAGCTGGTATAATTTCTATTCTCCTTATTCATCTTCCAGTTATGCACTCCAAGAACCACCCAGCGTTTTGGCTAAAACAGCAGAAAATGCAATATACATCAAGATGGATTACCAGCTGCGTGATGATTCCATGGTAAAGGGCAAAAGCCAGGCTGCCAATATGGCGGTTAGTCATTGGGACCCGTCCTCGTATACCTGGATTAGTGAAGGTTCTGTCGGACAGTCCAAAGGGTCAGCGACCTATGGTCGTTATAATCTAACCGGCACCCTGAACAAGCAGTCATGGTGGGGCTCCTCATCAAGAGCTGAAAAATACCAGATCAAAGCCGAGGCAAAATCTGGCGACACCAGCACCAAATACAGGTATTTTTGGGTGGTAAGAACGCCCAGCAATACATCAGCTAGCTATCAGGCCGCACCGCGCTGGTTGGTTAGCCGTTACGACAGATCGGCTCTTTATAAGGAGCTGAGCAAGAACTGGCAGCAGATCGGCACCGCTCCCAACGATAACGCTTTTAATGTTGGAATGGATTCTATTATTGAGCTGAGCAGGGGTTTCGTCAATCCCACCAAACAGGACCTGGCCGTTGAGATCGGGCTTGATTCTCTCGGAATAATCAATACGCTCTGGACAGCCAGCAATGTTGCCTCAGAGTGTATAGATTCCGCCGGCATTATTTACCAGGGTTATCAATGGGTATCGACCGCTAATTCTCTTCTAAACGACGGCCTGAAAAATTCTATTTACAATGCCACCGCTCCAACCATGACCAGGGACGCAGCCAGCAGCGCTTCAGCACTGTCCAGTAGTTTGAGCACCCTCGCCAACGCTCAACGTGATGAAGCTAACGCTCTACAGGCCGTTCTGTACTCCGGCGGGTCTGTTTACACCTGGGAGCAGAAGCTCGAGGCCGAAAAAACAGCTATTACCAATGCGATCACAGCAGTCGGCAACGCCCGTACTTCTATAAGCAGTTCTCTAGCCGTATACGACGCTTATAAAAATCTTCCTTACGGGACAGGCGCCGGATTGTACAATTCTGCTCAAACTGTCAAGACTAACTTGAACCAGTACTTAAATGGGGTTGAAAACCAGTTGAAATTTGATCAGGCAGTAATCAATAAGGCCTGTACGCTTTAAGTATTACGTTTAAAAAGGGGGGCATCAATATTTATATTGGTGCCCCATTTTTTATCCGATAGCCGGGCTAAACCGGCAAATAATGATCTGCTATATCACCGCCCTTGGTTAGCTCTTTACTGGAGTACATATTACTTATCCAGGTGTTCACTGCCCTTTCGAGAACACTTTATACTTATGTAAGGAGTATTTTATGCAGTCACATTGCAGCCGTAAGCAAAGGAGGATATAGATATGGAATGCATAGAAGCTATTTTAAGCAGACGAAGCATACGCAAGTTCACAGATGATAATGTGGAGTCAGGGGACTTGAATACTATCCTGGAAGCCGGCCGCATGGCTCCCACAGCCGGCAACCTGCAGCCATGCTACTTTATTGTAGTAAAAGATCCAGCAAGAAAAAAAGCTCTACGGGAAGCGGCGCTTGATCAGGAGGTGATAACTCAGGCTGATGCAGTAATTGTAGTATGCGCTGACCCCGACCTTTCATCAAAATACGGAGAAAAGGGCCGCAATCATTATTGTCTGCTGGATTGCGCAAATACAACGCAGAATATGCTTTTGGCCGCCCATTCCCTTGGATACGGAGCCTGCTGGGTTGGAGGTTTCAGCGAACGTGCCGTAAAAAAGCTGATGGGAGTACCTGATCATTTTCGTATAGTATCCTTGATACCGATAGGTCATCCCGCAGAAATGCCCACCCCACCCGATAGAAGACCTTTGCAGGATATGGTCCGCCAGGAAAAATGGTAACGGCTCATCCTGTTGCTAATAGTTTTTTTCTATATGATAATTAATCCAGCTAATAATTAATAGCATGATGCGCTTGTGGAGAGTGATGCAGGATGATCATATCTATTATAGATGGGCCACTTAAAGGAAGTGTTTTTCCTTTCGACTCTCCCCTGCTGGCGGGCAGGGATGCTGCCAAATGTTCCATTGTCATTAATGATACCCAGGCTTCACGAATCCATTTTCGGCTGTCTCCGGGTGCCGGTGCTACTCTTCAGCTTGAAGACTGCCAGAGCACCAATGGGACCTTAGTAAACGGGCAAAAACTACACCGGGCTATAATAGTTTCTCCTGACGATTACATCCAGGTAGGTTCAACCGTTTTCAGATTTCGAGTGATGGAAAACCATTCGTCAAAAACTGCCCCTGCGTCATACCACCCTGTGGAGTCCGGGACCCGCATGGTCCAAATGAATCAAAAAAGCATCTATATCGGGCGGGACCCTGGAAATGATATGGTTTTGAATCATCCGATGGTTTCCCGACGTCATGCCCGCATCGACTATCAGAACGGACAGTATCACATAAGCGATCTGAACAGTACCAATGGCACCTTCGTGGATGGCGTACGCATCAGCCGTGCAACACCGGTCAGACAGGGAGCTCTGATCAGCATCGGCAACTATAGTTATTATTTTGACGGCCTGCAGCTGGCGGAAAATGATCAGACCCGCGGCCAGGTCGAAATACAGGTTCATCAATTGGGCAAAGTCGTCCCGCTTCGTGACGGGAGTTATAAACAAATCCTCAACAATATCAACCTGTTAATCAAGCCCCGCGAGTTCGTGGCAATTCTGGGCGGGAGCGGAACCGGCAAAACCACGCTTATGAATTCTCTCACCGGCATGGTTCCGGCTAGCTATGGGCAAATACTAATCAATGGGGTCGACTTCTATCAAAACTATGATTCTTTTCGCTCTCTAATCGCCTACGTTCCTCAGGATGATATAGTCCACCAGGAATTAACGGTTAAAGAAGTTCTCACCTATGCGGCCCGGCTGCGCATGCCTGATGACACCAGCAGCCCGGAGATCGACGCCACCGTTGATGCTGTCATAAACGAATTGGAGCTTGATTCCCAGCGCGATCAACTGGTAAAGAACCTGAGCGGTGGTCAGCGCAAGAGAGTCAGTATCGGAGTGGAATTGATCACCAAACCCAGCCTGTTCTTTTTAGATGAGCCTACATCCGGTTTAGACCCGGGTCTTGAAAAAATAATGATGGAACTCATGCGTAAATTAGCCAACCAGGGCAGGACTATCATTCTCATTACCCATGCCACCTTCAACATACAGCTCTGCGACAAAGTAATTTTCCTGGCTCCCGGCGGGCACCTGGCTTTTTATGGGTCCCCGCAGGAAGCTTTGAGTTACTTTCAGACCCAGGATTTCGCTGAGATATATAAAAAGATCCATCACGAGGGCAGCCCTGAAGAATGGGCCTGGTCTTATCTGCAGTCTTCCTATTACCACTCCTATGTATCCTCCCGGTCAACCGCTCCCACCGGGGGACTTCCCGGCCAGGTCGAAAAAGAACCAGTAAAAAAAGGGGAAACCAGACACTCCCCCTTTAAGCAGTGGTGGGTGCTTACCCACCGCTACAGCAACATCATGCTGCGCGATTGGCGCAACCTGCTTATTCTCCTGCTACAATCAATAATAATTCCTCTAGTTATCGTATCAATTTTTTACCAGGATGAGCCTCTCTTCAGGGCCAGTCCCTATACCAGCGAACAGCTGCAGGTACAGCTAGATCCAGCATCTTTCGTGCAAAAGGCTCCCAATCTGATAAATCAAGACCTAAAGCAATCCCTGGATATCAATACTGAGGAAACCAAACGCCGCCTCTATCTGACTTTTGTAGTTAGTTTTATTGTATTAACCGCCATCTGGCTCGGTTCTGTAAACGCAGCCCGGGAAATCGTCAAAGAGGCGCCTATTTATCGGAGAGAACGACTGGTAACGCTGCAAATTGCGCCTTATCTAATGTCAAAGATTGCAGTCCTATCACTGATTTCTTTTATCCAATCTCTATTCTTTATCTTTATTATGAGCATCTTTCTAGGGCTTCCCGATTTCTGGCCTAATGTTCTGGTCTTTTTCCTGATATCACTATCCAGCATATTGCTGGGGCTAACTATCTCCGCCATAGTATCCAATCAGGAGAAAGCTATGAGCATCATTCCACTCATAATAATTCCCCAAATGGCTTTATCGGGTGCCCAGGTCCCGCCTGATGAGATAAAGAGCCAGATAGTGCAGTGGACTTTCAATATTGCGATTAGCCGGTGGGGATATGAACTGGTTGGTGGTGGTCTGTGCAGGATAAACGATCTGATTCCCCTGGAAAATAAATTCACTTCACTGGAAGGGCCTTTTACTATGCACTGGTGGATTTTGATCTATTTCGTGATTATTTTTTACCTTTTAACCACCATAGTCTTGTTGCTGAAGGACAACAAGGTCGATTAGTCAGGTTTATCCAGGCTTCGCTCCAGCAATTGGTCCAGCCGGACAATCGAGTATCCCTTCTCATGCAGGCCTTGAATTATCAGCGGTAGGGCTTCAGCGGTATTTTTCCGAGCCGTTATACTATGCATGAGAATGATGTCTCCAGGCCGTACATGGTCAAGGACATTGGATGCAATAACCCTGGCGTCATCTCCGGTCCAATCCAGGGTGTCTATAGACCACAATATGACCGGTCTGCCTTCCCGGCTTAATTCATCCACCAGCGTATTGTTAATTGCTCCATAAGGAGGCCGGACAGCAATGCTGGTCTTTCCAGTCTTTTGACTGATCAGCCGGTCAGTCGTATCTAACTCCCTCTTCACCTCTTCCATGGTCAGTGAGGTCAGCTGACGATGTGAATAGGCATGGCTCAAAACCAGATGCCCTTGAGCGGAAATTCCAGCTACCTGGTCAGGAAAATGTTCTACCTGACATCCGGTTACAAAAAAAGCAGCCTTTACACCTTCTCCTGCCAGCCTGGTCAAAATCAGAGGCGTGATCAGATCATCAGGGCCGTCATCGAAGGTCAGTGCCACAGCTTTATTCTTCATCGGACCGTTAATGAATATCTCTCCAGGCCTTTCCCGGGCCATTTTTTCAACGTCTGTTCTCCACTGCTGCATACTGGCGTTCTGTTTGCTTTTAAGCAGCTTTGATTCGCCCAGGATGGGAAGAACATAAGGAGCCTCTCCAGTACTGACCGGTTCTGACGGTTCAAGAATTACATCAGATGATTTCCCGCCGGAAGCACCTGTCATAAATGATGGATGGCCGTATTGATCTAGCCGCGGGAAATATAAATACCCGGCGAACGCGAGTCCGGCTGCGAGTGTACAGACTATTGCCCAAATTGTTATTTTCTTCTTAGTACTGATATGCGGCAATATCATTACTGCAGCATACGGCATTCGTATTCGGCAAAACTCCTTAACAGACGCTCTCGCAACTGCTCCCATTGTTCATAATCCTGAGGATTTAAGGATTTCTTATTGCCTATTCTAGTTTCAATCAAAAATGATTCTTCTCCCCAGGGCGTATGCCTGGTCCTTTTGATAATCTTTATTTCATTGAAAGCTATACACCTTAATTCTCCAGCTTCACAGAATACCATACCCCTATCATTCAATTCTAAATGATCACCAATCCTTTTTCTGCCGCGCAATCTAAAAAAGGCAGCTGTTGCAATACCGATAAGTGCAATCATCAGTGCTGCAAGTGCAGATACAGCGAGCCATATTACGATCCCAGCGACAAAGAGCAGGGCCATAACGATCCAGGAAGATGAATACCCAGTACTTTCCGTTATCTCAAATCGGCTCAAAATTGTTCATCCTTTCCAAAATTTAGTGGGATAAAAATAATATAATCCGTAATTATCTTTAGATTCTATATTATTATACAATATTTAATGTTTGTATAGGTTTTTGAAAATCCCGGTATTTCCTATTTATTTATGGTCCCAAATCTGCCAAAATAGTTAATGTACCCTTAAAGTGATTGCTTTTGATCTGGTGGTTAACACATGTTATTAGGAGGAGCTTTATATGGCACTTGAAGAACTCGTACTAAAGAACCGGAGTTACCGCCGTTTTTTTGAAAACCATGCTCTCGACCGGCATACCCTGGAGAGTCTGGTAAATCTCGCTCGTTTATCACCTTCGGCTGCAAACCGTCAACCGCTTCGTTACATACTGTCCTGGACCGCCGACAGGAATAATCTTATATTTCCAAACCTCGCCTGGGCAGCTTATTTGAAGGATTGGAATGGTCCGGTCGAAGGTGAACGCCCCAGCGGTTACATCGTTGTCCTGTCAGACACGGAATGGGCTAGCAAATGGGTGGATACGGACGCCGGCATCGCCTGCCAGAGCATCCTGCTGGGTGCAAGTGAGATGGGTCTGGGCGGATGCATAATCGCAGCCGTACAGAAGGAGAAGCTGAAGTCGATTTTTCGCCTTTCGGAACGCTATGAAATACTCCTGGTTATTGCATTGGGTAAACCACGTGAAATAATTGAGATTGAGCCAATTCAGAATGAAGACGTTAAATATTGGAGAGATAAGGACGGAGTTCACCATGTCCCGAAGCGCCATTTGACTGAAATAATCCTGGGTTAAATAATCCGCACTATTCAGCGATAGTAGGCGTGATACTTTGAAACCAGCTGGCTTGATAGTTCAAGTTCTTCATTATCCAGCCGGGAAGGCAAAAAATCTATATTTAGTGCTGTCTTGAATCCTTCAATCAGTGATTTTATCAGTTCCGACTCTTTTGGAATCTTCTGCAGAATATATTCCAGGCTAGTCAGTCTATCGGACAAAGGAATTGACCTGCTTGAATTGCGGATGAAAATCTTGTTCACCAGTCGGCTCTGATCTTTCACTATAATAGTCCCATGCTGTAAAAAGGAAAATCCGCGCCTGTATTGCGCGCTTCCAGCTAACTTTTTCCCCTGATAATATACATCAGTAGGAGCCGAATGTGCCAGTGATGATATATGCCTTATGCCGGGAGGAGTATTACCGCCTGCATTTGCGATGACACCCATTCTACTCAAACCGCTGAGCAAGCCCTTTCTAATTTGCTCACTAGCTGAACCCTGATCAAAAGGAAAATCCCGGCCTGCTCGGGCCACAATGCTGTAGGTCAGATCTCCCCAATGAAGTGCAGCCGCCCCTCCGCTGATCCTTTTTATAGGGACAATCCCCAGACGCTTAAGAACCCCGGCGGAAAAGTCAGCCTGATTCTGAAAGAAGCCCAATGATAGTGCAGGAGGATCCCATGTGTAGAAACGAAGAACCGGAGGCTGCTGAGGATAACGGCTCACGTTTTCCAACAGCGACTCGTCTACTGCCATATTCCACGATGCCGCGGCGGGACCATCTATAATCAAGCGCCACTGCTGCAAGATATTACCCCCTTGATTGAGACAGTTCAAATAAACGGAAGAGTGGTGTTTTTCCTGCCAACATCCTATAAATACCCCTGGCCAATTGTTGGATATAAAGCGAAGAAAAAGTACTGAAGCATTTATTTTCGCAGCTTGATGCCGCGCAAATGACATCTGATCCTTAAGTGAAGTGGATGCTGCGATAATTGTGTAGAAGTAGAAGTTTGATCTATGCGTGTCCTATAGATATGAAAGAAAATGAAAAGGTATGATAAAAACATGATTTTTACATAATTCTTGCTTGTTAGTCTTAACCGTACAGCCAGTCACAGATCACTTGTCTTCCTTGGAAGATCGATCATCCGACACATATCATCGATCATTATTCCCTGGGTAAACTAGAAATTAAAATAAGGAGCTTGTCTCAAGACATGCCGCAATCAAAAAAATGCTTTGCCAGGGTGCATTCAATAATATATCAATCAATAAATAGTGACTTTACCAAGCAAAAGCCAATCAGGAACATCGTAGTTCTTAAGCGAAGGGTGGTTGGCGAATAGGAGTCTTAACATTTTCACCCCGTTGTAGGATTCGACCATCCACTGGTTCTGGTATTTGAATATATCTTTGCTGTAATCATTTCCACTCAGCATCTCCTCATCTCCGTGCAGGGCATTAGCTTTGTGGAATGGCTCAAAAATGACATCGAAATCCTCCTGGTGGCTAATCTGAATATTGTCCTTCAACCACTGTTCAAAAAGTTGAATATTGCTGATCGATGCTTCTGACCCTTTTTCAAAAACTGTGTGATAATCGGCAAAAAACGCTGTATTTAAATTGTCGGGCATAAGTTTCTGCAAAACTTTTAAAAATCTGAAATAGTTGTTCCTGGTTGGGCGAAAAATGGTTTTGAAGTCCGCAGGCCTGGTTCCTGCAAAATCATTTGCGAACAGGGTCTTGCCATAGATGATATCAGTCATACGGTTTATGTGATACAGCTCAGCCAAAAATGCTTCAAATATTGACCGGTACTCTGCCTTTTCGCCCTTTATCATTTCTTGATGATATTCAAAGGCCACCCGGCATTGATCTTCTACTCTAAATCCCTGCCAGCGCTGCTGATGGCGCGCGCTCATCTTGAACAGATTCTGAAGGTATACGGTCAGCACTCTTTCGCCATCTTCTTTATACCCCAGACCAAAGCTAGGAAGGATGGAATAAGGCCGCTCAGCCTGACGACTCCCTTTTCTGGACAGAGAGCCCTGATAGTCGCCATGTTCGATAATAAACTCCGGGTTTTGAAAATAGTATTCAAGCACATCCATCTTGAAAAAGACAGGGGTTAGAAGTGATTTTCCCAGGAAAGCCATAATCGAGAAAGGCTGCTCCTTGTACTCCTCATTAATAACTGCTTCTAAACTCGATTTGGCCGGATATACCTCGATATTTTTAGACTTCCAGCTTTTCAAGGTCTCAATATGCTCATAAGGACTGGCTTCATCACGGTCAGTAGAACTGTCCTTGTCAGAATATTTAAGATTTATCCTTCTTTCAATCAACAGTTCTTCCAGAAGGGTATTCACATCCTGTATGTTTCCACCCACTTCCGCATGAAGCTGCCAGTGTGGAATCCCGATCAACTTGGGAGAATCAATATAAAATTCAATGATTCTTTGTAGAATCACCTCTTTCTTTCTGTTCACCGGCTTACCCCCCGCGTAATCCTTCATTGACCTGGAAAAACTTTCTTTCAGTTCTGCCAGAACGTCATTTGGTGATTTGAGCAAAATATTCAACATATTGATACCATAATCCTGCTTTGGCCAGATATGGAGCACTTAGATATAATTGCATAGTGTTATTGTGAACAGAAAAATACTAATACTATTTGCCCAGTACATAACCCAGCCCAACCAGTAGCGCAGTGCCAGGTATCCACTCCCCTCAGCTCAAATTAAGGTATCCATTCCTTACCCAATCCCATCTGATTATTTGGGAAGAGGATCTTGATTATATCGGTACATGAAAGTTCTTTCAGCTTCTATTTGCCCAGCAGCAATTTTATCGAGCTAAATATCAACAGGACTGCGAAGACTTTCCTGAGCAGCTCAGGAGATATGTCATGTGCCCAACGGGCGCCAAATAGGGCGCCGATGAATACCATAGTACATATGATAACCGCAGCTTTTATATCCACATTGCCATTCTTATAATAATTTATAAATGCCAGCAGTCCAGTTGGCGGAAGAAGAATTGCCAGCGAGGTTCCCTGCGCACTTAATTGGCTAAAACCGCAAATAAAAATCAAAGCCGGAATAACGATCAAGCCACCGCCGATCCCAAAAAATCCGCTTAAGACCCCTGCCGCCAGCCCTATCAGCAGATATAGAATAATTTCCGTCATAATACAAACCCCTTCCGATTCATATAAGAATACCTTTTAGGTGATCCCCTTTTTATTATGGTTAAGATAGCCTGGATATAAAAGCTTTTTTCCTGCATTTTGCAGGAATAAAAAAGTGCTGGTCTTTACAGCCAGCACCTCAGACCGTCAAAAAAGCCGAATATCTGTGTCACTGCACAACGCCCGCTCAATCAACGTATTCCATATACGCCTCAATCACGGGCTTTGTTTGTTCCTTGATCTTCGACTTTTTGCTCGCTCTGCCAGGGTGTCAACTTCTTTTACACCCTGAGGTGCTGGTCTTTACAGCCAGCACCTAACTTCGCCCGCTTGATCTCTATTTATTGACCGGTAATGAGCACTTCTTGTGTTGAAGGATCCCACTGCACATTACAGCCCAGCTGTTCGGCTATGAATCTTAGCGGCAGCAAGGTTCGGCCTCCAGAGGTCAGTATTGGAGTCACATTTGCATTATCAGGATCGATCTGTACCGCTGATCCGTTTACTCTGGCGCTGTTCCGTCCGATCCAAAGCTCAATGGTATTGCCGTTACTGCTTATGATAGCCTTCTGTTCTGCCGAATCCCAATTTAAATCGGCCCCCAGATTCTCAGCCACATAGCGAATGGGCAGGAAAGTTCTTCCTTCGTTGATTACTGGAGCAGCATCCATATCTAGCTGATGGTTGTTGGCCCAGAATCCGGCGTCGCCGATAACAAACTTCAATGCCATGGTTCCATTAGATGCTGGTAACACAGTACTACCTGGAGAAGTTGTCGTCGTATTCATGCCATGGTTACCTGAATCGAGTATAGTCTTCCAATCGGGTTCCGGGTGTGGAATCGGCAGCTCATGAGGGATATCCATTGTTTTTTTAGTTAAGGGTTCCTCAATCGGTATTTTTTGCAGAGGTTTTGCCATAAAATCTGCGGTAGCACTGGCTTCATTGCTATAGTTAGAATACTGCTGGCCGTTGACGGCTCGAATTCGATAGGTGTATGTCTTTTCGGTTATAATAATAGACCCTGCATCTTTTGGGTAAGTATCCTTGTCGACATAAGAAGAACTCTGCGGGACTGTAGTAAGTACGCTGAAGTCTTCTCCGCTTGGCTTGCGTTCGATTATATACTGTACACCCTCAAGTTTATTATTATCATCCCATGATAGATAAATCTGTTTTCCATAGGCTTTTGCTTTGAGATTGCTTGGCGCCTTAAATAGACTGCCGGCCGGGCCGATTGCGAAATCTCCGCTGTCATCCTGAGCAACCACAACACCGTCCACCAGGTATTCAGCTAAAATTCTGGCATTGGTGATATTGATGTTAGGCACCTGCCAGGTAAAACTACCGGTATTGCTCTTGGAGATGAGCGGGATCCAGTTGGCCCCACCATCCGTCGAATAATATAACCGTACTTGCCCCATTCCAGCTGGAGTGGTAGTCCAGGTGATTGTCTCGCTTGATCCTGCCACCCAACCATTGTGCATATCTTTGGGGTTTTGCAGGTTTATCTGAGCCAGGTGAGGTATGGCAAAAGTCTGTTTGGTGCAGCCCGGAACTGAATTATCGATGCTGTATGACCAGCCAAAAGTCTCAACTGACGAAGGGCTTTTCTGCCTGGCCAGTGTGAAACTCTGCAGTCGGACCGGATCACCGTTGTCATTGGAAAGTTCTATATACCAGATGTTATCGTCGCTGGGAGGCCAACAGGAAGAAGCAAACTCCGGCAGCGGAATGTCTATGCATAGATTCTTGCTATCATCTCTGCAAGCGGTCTGGTTGGGATGATCCCAGAAAAGCCAGGAGCCTTTTCCTACGACCCCTATTTTAATCGCCAATTGATTGCGCAGGGCATTGCCGGTGCCCCATAAATTTACTCGGGCCGAATATGCGAATTTGGTGCCGGTTCTGTCTTTGGATTTCTCCTCAATATACTGCCAGTCCCATACATTAGCCGCCAGATCGCTGTATTTTAGCCAGATGTATCCGTTTCCGTTCCACTGGTCCCCCCAGCTGTTCAAGATTTTGAAGGCCTGTCTTGAATCATCCCATCCCACCGCAGTCACGCAATGGCCTTCAACAGGATTAGCTCCTTGAATTATGTACATCCAGCCCCCCAGCAAAAGGGGGCCGTACTCTAACATATACTGTTTCATGGTGGTAACATCGACATTGAATGCGGGGCTTAAGTAGGCTTGATAGTATGAAGCCTCCACGTCATTGGCTACCGTCGGTGTAGGCATGCTGGTAAACGACCAACCTCCCCCGGAAAGTGCTGTAGCTTTGTCATAGTTTGAGGGAAAGCTGCCTTCAGGGCAAACCCCGTACCAGGAAAGCGTATAGGCAGTATCCACCGCTCCCCCGTTGGCCAGATACTCCTGACGCTGGTGAACGTACCAGAATGATGGATCCGGTGTATAAGAGCATTTCTTTTCATTTTCTATCTGTATGGTATGCATTATGGATCGTAGGATGCACCCCCCCCAGCCGTCCTGATTCTCTGTGAAAGAGAGGTATTTTGAAAGGTCGTAACTATAGGGCAGAGTCTGACCGCTCATTACCTGGGTCTCGGGAGCATCAACCGCCATCAGCCTGTTCCTTTCCAAAAAAGCCTTTTCGAATGCGTTGCTTATAACCGGTTTCTTTAATCCTTCCAAAACCCAGGCGGGCAAAACCACCTGAGTATTATCGGTGTTGTCGTCCTCGGGTAAAGTCACCTCTGGGAGGTTAACGTCAGGGCGAATTATAAGCCCGGGATCTATGATCGTAATGTCCGGTTTGGTAATCGTGACTGGCTGTCTGGTGGTGGCGGCTGTAGCAGTTCCTATGCCCATCGACAAAATAAGGGCAAACACCAACAAAACGCTAATCCGAGAGTGGTATGGTTTTTTCAAATCCCTCTTCCTCCTTATAAATATAAAGTTTCAGAAAAATTCTAATGGTGACTAAAATGCTCATTTCAACTTCTATTTTACACTTATTTTCCATTTATAGCCTGCTGATTATGACATATTTTTCTCAATCTTTTTTCGCATTCTACTGCACAATATTATTAAGCCGAAAGTAAAAATCCCCAGACCTTCTATGCTGAAAATCTGAGGATTTGGGTATTGTTACAAGTGGTGCCCGAGACCGGGGTCGAACCGGTACGGGGTTGCCCCCGCGGGATTTTAAGTCCCGTGCGTCTGCCTATTCCGCCACCCGGGCTTTTGAATGGAGGGCGGAACCGGATTCGAACCGGTGAATGGTGGTTTTGCAGACCACAGCGTTAGCCACTTCGCCATCCGCCCCCAAAATACTACGGTATTAGTTTTCGCGCATTTGTAATTATAGCAGACTTGAACCGCCAAGTGCAAGATATCGTTATCTCGATAGCATGCCGCAAAATAAAAGCGTTACCAGGGTAACGCATGTGCTTTTATGGAGCGGAAGACGAGATTCGAACTCGCGACCCTCGCCTTGGCAAGGCGATGCTCTACCACTGAGCCACTTCCGCATAAATGGTGCCTCGGGGCGGAATCGAACCACCGACACGCGGATTTTCAGTCCGCTGCTCTACCATCTGAGCTACCGAGGCGCAAAGGTCCCTGCTTCTCAGCAGAAACCTCGTTTAACGTAATTATGGCGAAGCCGAAGGGATTTGAACCCTCGATCTCCGGCGTGACAGGCCGGCATGTTAACCGCTACACCACGGCTCCGCAACGAATTTTATTATAGCATCACCTATTTTTTGTGTCAACTAATCTTTCCCTTATTCTTTTGGCTTAAATTCCCATTGCTGCTGCAATCATGTTTGATGATACTAATCACTCATAATTCTGATCTGTTGAGGGAATAATTCCTCAAAGGAGGTGATAGTGTGCCCATTGAAATCAAGTCAAGCGGATCCAGGAAAGATAGTCCCGCACAGGCCATGGCAAAAGGCAAGCTCGGCAAAAGTTATGTAAATGAGCTATTTGCCCAGGTAGATGAATTCATGTATGAATTCGGAATTATTGACAGGGCCAAATCTAAAAAGCCTACAGACGATTAAGTTAATCTAACCCGGCCTAGCCGTTTGATTTTTTTGACGCATAGCGGGCTGCACTTAAACCAGCCACCTGTCCCTCACCAACTGACTTCGCTACCTGGTAAGGAGTACCTGTGCAGTCTCCCGCTGCAAAAACACCTGCAATGTTTGTTTGCTGGCCTCTATCCACCTTGATATGCTTTTCTTCTATTTGCAGTCCGGGTATAAGCCGATCAGGTGCTGTTTCACCTCCCAGGACGAACAAGCCATCGACATTAACGAGGCTCCCATCTTTGAGTTTTAATCCCTCTACATAATCACCGCCGATTATTTCCGAGGGTGCGTTTACCAGAATTTCGACTCTCGGGTCATTGACTTCCTGCGCCTTATAGAGAGGAAGGTAATACACTTTTCGGCATATCTCTGCCATAAATCGAGCTTCATGCTCCGCTTCACGACTGTGGGCAATCAGCAATACATCTTTATCCCGGTACAGGGGGCCATCACAGGTAGCACAGTAACCCAAACCGCGCCCTAGAAACTCCTCCTCCCATGCCAGAGTCGGCTTATACGGGATTCCGGTCGCTATCACTACACTGCGAGATTTAACTACTTCCTCCCCCAGGAATATGATGAATATTCCCTGCTCTTCCATAAATCCGGTTGCTTTGAGCGTGGTCCTGTCGATGCCCATCATCTCTATATGGTTCATAAATTTATTTAACAGTTCATCGCCCCGTATACCCGGGAAACCAAGGTAATTGTCAATTTTCTGTGCTTTATGCAAAGGCGGACTGCATAGTTCAGCGCCTATAATCAACACCTCTTTATTGCGGACTTTAGCATTGACTGCTGCAGAGAGACCGGCCGGGCCGCACCCCAGTACCGCTACATCGTAGATTTCTTCTTTCATCTTAAACCTCCTTCAAATCTCCATATATCAGAGCTAGAGTTACTATTCTTGTTAGCCTTCCCTAAAGCGCCAAAGTAAATCGCCTCGGCATACCGTTAGGGGGTATATAAATTATAGTTTTAATACTTATCGCCGGTCAATAATTTTGTTATAAAGAAAGCAAGCCAGGAAATAATAAAATAAAAACCAGGTGATAACATGAAAATGGCTACCCATGAAAATATCCCCTATTTAAGAGTATTATTCGAAGAAGCAGCCATGGATTACCCTATCGGGCAGAGTATTTATTCAAATGTAATGCAGGCTGGTAGAGAAATAGGCTTTTTAAAATCTCATAATCGTGTTACCAGCATACCTGGAAAAGACGTGCGAGAAGCCTTCTTCCAGGGCAAGAACACCCTGGTCGTCGGTGTTCGCAAAGGGCTGGAATTTGCCAGCTGCAAACCCTCTGCCCACTTTCAAATCCCTCTGGTTACGGGCTGTTCAGCAATTTGTGAATACTGTTATTTAAATACCAACCTGGGTAAAAAACCGTACACCAGAGTCTATGTGAATATTGAAGATATCCTTATGCAGGTGAATCGGCTGATTGAAGAAAGGAAACCACAGACTACAATTTTTGAGGCTTCGGCAACAGCCGACCCGGTCCCGGTAGAATCCCTGGGCGGCACTCTGTCCAAAACGATTAATTTTTTTGCTGACCAGGAATATGGGCGGCTCCGAATTGCTACCAAATTCCCCTGCCCCGATTCACTTCTGTCAAGCAGACACGAAAAGCATACTCGCATTCGCTATACAATCAACTCTGAAAATGTTATCCGATCAAGTGAACGACGAACCCCCCCGCTTGCCATAAGGTTTCGGGCATTAAATGATTTGATAGATCATGATTTCCCTGCCGGGATTATGATTGCTCCAGTATTTTTAGAAAAAGACTGGCAGAGCAAGTATAAAGAATTGCTATTACGTTTAAGAGAAGAATTACCTGTACGACCTGGCTTGGATTTGCATTTCGAAATAATTTCCCATCGGTTTACCATCCGGGCCCGGAACATTATTAACCAGGTATTCCCAGGCAATGTTCTGCCCATGGATGAAAAAACCGGTCGCAGATTCGTGTACGGCCAGTTCGGATACGGCAAGTACGTTTATGAGCCGGAGCGTTTGGAAGAAATGAAGGCTTTTTTCCATACTTCAATCGCTGATCTGTTCCCAGAAGCTGAAATAGAATATGTTATTTGATCGCTCCGCTTGAATATTCTGTTATCCTCTCCACAAGCCGTGAAGGTTGCAGTAGGCGCGTAACACGACCTTCTGGCCGGGGTTGGGTATGCAAAATTCCGTCTGAGGCTCCATGCCCGGTTTAAGTGAACGTCGGTATATCTTTCCTCCCACCATGATTTCGATCCATTCGATATAGTGCTCTTCCTGCATCGGATGCGCGGTGCTGCCAACCTGCACCATGACGATATCCCCTACTGTGTGGGAGATAGGAATGTGTTTCTCCAAGGATGCGTCGATTTTGTTCTCTTCCAGAAGCTCCATAGGTTGGCCGCAGCATACCAGTTCGCCTTTTCCTTCCAGTACCACCTCGACCATGTTTCCGCAAATTTGGCACGTATAGATTCCATTCAATCTAGCCATAGTTGCACCTCCCTGATATAACGTTCACTCCCCTTAATACCATTATAGTCATGCTGGTATAAAGGAACCACAAGAAAAGTAGCGACTGCCTAAAGCTCTCCGAAATGTTATACTTTATCAAAATACTTCCTATTAGTCTTTCTACAAAGTAACGAAAAAAGGAGTTGAAGCGATGAAATACCTACTGGTTCTCGCCGATGGTATGGCAGACTATAAAATAAATGAGATAGATGGTAAGACTCCGCTCCAGTACGCCCACACACCCAATATCGACACCCTGGCAAGGTCATCGCAAATCGGCCTGGTTGCCACTATCCCGGAAGGCTTCCCACCGGGAAGTGATGTTGCCAATCTATCGGTCCTGGGTTATGATCCCAGGGTTTATTATACGGGTCGTTCACCACTGGAAGCTGTCAGCATGGGGGTTGAACTGGCCGATGATGACCTGGCGCTACGCTGCAACCTGGTAACCTTGAGCAGCGAGGACTCCTATGCAGATAAGACCATGCTTGATTACAGTTCCGGTGAGATCAGCAATGCCGAGTCAGCCGAGCTAATCGAAGCGCTTCAGAGCGAACTCAACTCCGATGACTTCAAATTCTACCCCGGCATCAGCTATCGCCACCTGCTAGTTTGGAAAGGCGCCCGACATAAAAGAGTTTCCTTCACTCCCCCCCATGATATCAGCGGCCGTTGCATCGCAGAATATTTGCCAGGGGGCAGTGACTCACCCCCCCTGCTGGAACTTATGCTTAGAAGTATTGATGTTCTGGCCAAACACCCTGTAAACCTGGCCAGGATTGAGTCCGGACTAGCTCCAGCCACTTCTATCTGGTTCTGGGGCGAGGGTGGCAAACCGGCTATGGATTATTTAAGCGAACGGTACGACATCAAGGGTTCAGTTATAGCTGCTGTTGACCTGGTGCGCGGTCTGGGGATCTGTGCTGGTCTGCAGGTGGTGCAAGTTCCTGGGGCCACCGGCGGTATAGAAACTAATTTTGCCGGCAAGGCTAGAGCTGCCCTGGATGAGCTTAAAAAGGGGAAGGATTTCGTCTATCTCCATATAGAGTCTCCTGACGAAGCCGGCCATCAGGGCAGTCTTAAAAAGAAAATCTGGAGCATTCAGGAGATCGATAAGCATGTCATCGGTCTGGTCCTCAATGAAATGCATGATTTTCTGGAATTCCGCCTGATGCTGCTGCCCGATCACCGAACTCCCATCTCCATGAAAACCCACAGCAGCGAACCGGTCCCTTTCATGATCTTTGATCTCAATCATCCCTATCAGGACGGCCCGGGGACTTATGATGAAGAATCTGCCGAACAGGGCCTCTTCATCCCGGACGGCCACCTCTTAATGGACTACTTTATCAAGGGCATGCCCTAATCAAACAGGATGGGGTTCCTAACTCCCTCCTCAGACCGTCAAAAAAGCCGAATATCGGTGTCACTGCACAAAGCTCGCTCAATTAACGTATTCCATATACGCCTCAATCGCGGGCTTTGTTTGTTCCTTGATCTCCGACTTTTTTGCTAGCCCTGCCAGCTTGCCAACTTCTTTGACAAGCTGAGGAGGTGGTTCCTAACCCCCTCCTCCAATTCTGCCTGGCATACGGCTCTACACCAGACGGTTCCCACACGCTGGCGAAGCACTAACTTCGCGTCAGCTAATTATCCATCCCTTGATTGCTCTCAACTGTCTTATTCTCTCTTCTGGCCTGCCACCCTGAGTACCATCTGGCCCATGTGAGCGGCATCCACACAGCCGCTGAAACGGATGGCTTTTCCCGCAATTCCCTTAATAGCTGCTGGCGCCGCTACGCCGGTATACCTCTCCAATTCATCGATGGCCTTAAATTCATCTGTATCAGACTTATCCAATAAAGCCTGGCAGACGCTGCCGGCAAATTTGTAGGGTGATGCGGTCGATGCGATTACCACCGGTGTTGTATCGCTGGTCCGGGTGAGGTACTTGTTGTACACGTTTATTCCTACCGCGGTATGAGTATCAGTGAGATAGTTGTACTTATTCCAGACCTTCTTGATGGTCTGCTGGGTTTCCAACTCACTGCTGTAATCTGCCCAGAAGACTTCCTGGACCTTGCTCAGCAATTGCTCATCCACCGTATAACGGCCGGTGTTTTTCAGCTCCTCCATCCAGGATGAGATCCGCCCGGCGTCCCGTCCGCATATCTCAAACAGGAGCCTTTCCAGGTTGGATGAGATCAAAATGTCCATAGAAGGTGAAATAGTTTTGTAGAAATGCCGGTTTCGGTCGTAGACGCCGGTGTTTATGAAATCAGTCAAAACATTGTTCGAGTTGGAAGCACAGATCAAACGCTTAATGTTTACGCCCATCAAGCGGGCATAGTACGCGGCCAGTATATTGCCGAAATTACCTGTCGGCACTACAACATTGATCGGCGCACCGGCAGATATCTTTTCATCAGCGAGTAGGTCGGCATAGGCGGAAGCGTAATAAACAATCTGCGGTAAAAGCCGTCCCCAGTTGATCGAATTGGCGGAGGAAAGCTTAATCCCCTTATTGAACAGCTGGGCTGCCAGCTGCTGATCGCCAAAGATGCTTTTAACACCATTCTGTGCATCGTCAAAGTTGCCTTTAACAGCTGAAACAAACACATTTTCGCCTTCCTGGGTCAACATCTGGCGTTTCTGAACTTCGCTGACCCCTTCCTCCGGGTAAAACACTATGATTGACGTTCCCCTTACATCACGGAACCCTTCCAGGGCCGCTTTCCCAGTATCTCCAGAAGTTGCGACCAGGATAAGTATTTGGCTCTGTTCCCCGGTTTTTCTCATACTGACAGTCAGCAGATGAGGCAGGATCTGGAGCGCGACATCTTTAAAAGCACAGGTAGGCCCATGCCACAACTCCTGAACATAAATATCCTTTTCGAGCTGGTGAATCGGCGCAATCTGGGGATGGTCAAACTTGTCATGGCCATAGGCTTCACTTATGCAGTGCTCAATTTCTTCCTTGCTAAAATCCTCCAGATACCCTGCCATAATCAACCGGGCGCGTTCTTGATAGTTGAGTTGGCCCATAGTCTTAATTATATCGATGTCCATAGGAGGAATGTTTTCTGGAACGAATAGTCCTCCATCAGGAGATATACCCATTTTTATAGCCTGCGCGGCCCCTTCACACCAGTTCTTCCCCCGGCTGCTCTGATATTTCACGACGATGCCTCCTTGAGTGAATCTTAATGACCATTCTATACCTAATCGAAGCGCGGCAAAAGACATTTACATCTATTTTCGCTTCATTCAAGTTTGATTCATGCAATATAAGTGTTTTTTGGGTTAAGATAAAAGCATAGTAAAACACCCAAATTCAGGAGGCAGCTTATGGCGCAGCTATTCTTTCTTGGTTTGATGGCTTTAATCCTCTATTTTATAGCTGATATAGTCCGAAAATTATTAGCTTATAAGTACAAAAACCCACAATCAGTAAAACCGGATGTAGATATAATCGATATATCCGAAGCCTGGATCGACCTCAACCATTTGCCCTATATCCCCAAGGTCAGTGCGCTCGCAGAGAGGGATCTAAGGCTTTTCGAATTATTAACCGATGTAATTAATAAGCAGGCTGCCGTCGTGATCCCTAAAATTCACCTGGAAGATATATTGGATCTAACGCCATCGGCTTCACATCGTGCCGAATATGCAAGGCGTCTGAAGGAGCGCTATGTGGACTTTCTCATCTGCAGGCGCAACGATATGGCTCCCCTGCTCTTGATAGTAACAGAAAGCCGGGGGGAAAATGAGGTTCATCAGCAGAATCGCGAGTTCGTAAAACGAGCAGCTGAGACAGTTGCTTTTTCATTGTTAACCTTGAATGTAAATCAGCCCATAGTTAGATCGTCATTGATCGATCACTTGCGAAAGGCCGGTATTTCAACAGAAATTATCGACTCACAATAAAGTAGCCTGGTACGTTAGAACGTACATAATTCTTTTCGCTTAAGCAATAATAAAAAATATACGAGACACTTTTTAGGAAATGGGTTTTCACAGTCAGCACTTTCGATTAAAATTAATAGTATAAACGGAGGTGGTATATTTCTGTTTATAAGATAGAGTAGCCGTAAAGGTTTAACTCTACAGAATAATTTCACAGCTACTAACGCTGAGTCTCTTGATAGAGAGCGGGGGACCCAATTATTGGGGTGAATCTGGAATATCCAGTAGGGAATTCCCTTATCCCGAACCCGTCAGCTAACCTCGCAAGCGTTGAAAGGGAACCGAGGTTCATAGTGTATCCTAATACCAGCGGCCAAAGGTTGTTCCTTTGGTTTTTCCATTTTGCTGGAGGGATTTCAATTCTGTGATAAGATCCCGTCTTCTATCAGATTGTTTTAAACCTCGGCCCTTTTCCGATGTGACATTCCTATCCTGTAGTATGAGGAGGAGTGATAACATGAGAGAATTGGGTGCACTTCTAAATCAATATCAAAATATACTGGGCAGTTTGGAAAAAAAGGTCTTAACGCCTTGCATTGAAGTATGCCGTTCTATAGCTTCTGGAAGTAAATTTCAGGATTATACCGTCTTGCAATCCAAGCATATAATGGAGATTCTTGGTGGCAGCGAGGAAGATTGGCAGAGTTGGAAATGGCAGCAGAAAAACCGCATCAGCAGTAGTATTTTGCTGGCTGAGATCCTGGGATTAAGCGATTTGGAAAGAAAGCGCATTGATAAGGTGGGCCAGGTATACCAGTGGGCGATCACTCCCTATTATCTGAGCCTGGTAGGCCGCAACTATCAACAAAGCCCGATTTATAAGCAGGCGATCCCAGACAGCAATGAACTGTCGCCTGACGGATTCTCTAATCCTGAAAATCTAACCAGCCGCTGTCCGGCACCATGTATAAGCAGGAATAAGCCTGGCCAGGCCACCCTGAATGTTACCAACCAGTGTGCTGCAATCTGCCGTTACTGTTCCAAGCGTCCGAAATCCGGCAAGCTCGACAAACATGCTCCCGCATGGGATATAACCAGAGCTCTGAATCATATAAAAAGAAACAAGGATATCCGCGAAGTAATAATCGGCGGTGGCGATGGTCTGCTTATAAACGACCAGGCTTTGGATTGGATTCTTGATCAACTGCATCGGATGCCTCATATAGAAATCAAAAGAATCTCAACCAGAGTTCCAGTTACCCTGCCACAGAGAGTCACTCCGAAGCTTTGCGAAATACTTCGGCGTTATCCTCAGATAAATATTAATATTCAGTTTAATCACCCCCAAGAAGTTACATTGGAAGCCAGACAGGCCTGCAGTCAGTTGTCCCAAGCCGGAGTTGTCTTGCGAAACCAGAGCGTGCTTCTTAAGGGTATCAATGACAATCCTGTCGTACTCAAACGATTGAACCACTTACTGGTCCAGATTGATGTTCGGCCCAAGTATATATTGCAAGCCCGAGATATAAAGGGTACCGGGCATCTACAGACCAATACCCAGGAAGGCCTTGAAATCATGGAATCCCTTCGTTCCTCGGATAGACTGGTTCCGGCATATATAACCAAGGATCAGAAGCGACTCTCGAAGGCAAAAACCGCCCAGGCCAATCCTTTGCAAGACTTATAGGTATTTCTGCGCAAGTTGATAATACCCCATTCTAAGGCCCCATACTGGGGCCTCAGGGTGTCAAAGAAGTAGACACCCTGGCAGAGCGAGCAAAAAAGTCGAAGATCAAGGAACTAGCAAAGCCCGTGATTGAGGCGTATATGGAATACGTTGATTGAGCGGGCTTTGTGCAGTGACACAGATATCTGGCTTTTTTGACGGTCTGAGGCCCCATACTGGGGCCTTTCATCTTGAAAGTACCTGTTAATCTAGGTAGCAAAACCTATATATAATCTGCCGGAGCAATGCATTCGATAATATCTTCAATTTTAGTAATCAGCTCGCGGTCATTGCTCACCATCAAATCACAGTTGGTATAAATCGCGGTTGCTGTAATT
Organism: uncultured Syntrophomonas sp.; assembly: GCA_964635975.1. Lineage (GTDB taxonomy): Bacteria > Bacillota > Syntrophomonadia > Syntrophomonadales > Syntrophomonadaceae > UBA5314. The sequence continues at coordinate 26,343 of CAZWPO010000019.1, read as the reverse complement.
ATCGATTCTGCCAGACCAAGCTGTTTATCTATCATTACCTCTGCAGCTAATTCGGCAATTTCTGGATTCATCCTGACTGTATACAGATTGGGAAATTCGTTAAGCAGAGTTTTGACGCTTCCTGCAGCGTTGCGATCGCTGCATTGGCATGCCTTTATCAGAATCTCAGATTCAATAGTGCCTGATATATAGGCATTTACACGACCCTCTTCAACAGCTCTAAATATCGGCAGTAAGACCGGAAGATATTCCGGCAAACCTTCCAGTAAATAGATGATTATACTACTGTCCAACAATAGCTTGCGCGAACGCCCCAACTGCTCTAAATATCTTTCATCCATCCCCTGCGCATGTCCTCTACATATGCCGCTATCTCTTCAACGTTACGACCATATACGCCACGTGCCGACCCCGCCAGCCAGGAAGTCATTTTTCCCGGGCAAAAACTGGGAACCTGGTTAATGCAGTCGTTATGCCTCTTCTCATCCTGGCGATAATGTCCTGGTTGAATCGGTGATCCCCATCCCCCATTATGATGCTGTCTTTTTAATCCATCCAAAGCAAAAACAAACCCCTTTTTCGGCTAAGGCTAGTATATTGAAATCTATTGGTTATATTTATTATTCGTTCCATGTTTTTACTTTTCCTCCTTTTATTATTTATTTTACCTTTTATAACTGCTGAGCAATAAAATTTTCTACATCCAGAAAAACAAAAAAGCTCCCTGATTAGGAAGCTAACGGATTACTTAATAGGATGGTCGGAGTGACTGGATTTGAACCAGCGGCCTCTACGTCCCCAACGTAGCGCTCATACCAAACTGAGCTACACCCCGACGCAAAGAATATTTTATAATAGAACTCAGTAATAGTCAAGAATTCTTATCCAAGCTTGTGCTTTTAGGAAAAAGACCTTTACTTTCTACGATTACTTTTAAAAGTAAAGATCTTCTTCTAGTTATATTTAAATTTAAATTACATACTTTCCGCAATATTGGCAAGCTGCTCAGACATACTGGTGATCTCCTCAATGCTGGCGCTCATTTCTTGACTGCCTGCTGCCTGTTCTTCACTGGAACGCAGGGTTACCTCGCTGTTCCTAATAGTTTCGTCGACTTTCAATTTTATGCTGTCAGTGAGATCTTTGATTTTGGCGACAGTTCCTTTGGACTCATCGGAAAGCTTACGTATCTCCTCGGCCACTACTCCGAAGCCTCTTCCTACCTCCCCGGCCCGGGCCGCTTCTATGGCTGCGTTTAAGCCCAACATCTTTGTCTCATCTGCGATCTGTTTTATAAAGCCAAGTACATCATTGATTTCTTCCGAAAGCTTGAAAATATCCAGTATATTACTGTTTAATTGCTGTTCATTGATCGTTACCTGGGAGGCAGATGCGGCTAATTCCTCAATTACCGATGCTATATCTTCCAGACCGCTTTTCAGGTTTCGTGACATCTCGCGCAGATCCGCTGCGGTTTTACGCGGCAGTATGATTCCGAATGTCGCTACCACCTGACTGGGGTCGTCTTCGTCAAAACAGGGATAGGTCGTAACCATGACAGGAACGCCAAATCTCCTGGCGTCCATTTCCGCTGTCATCATTTTTTTGCTCTGTATCACCTTGTAGGCGATAAAATCCTCGCTTATTCTTTCACCGACTGGCAACTGGTTCATTGGGAACTTGGCCGATTCCTGACGATAGGCTATTTTTTCCAAATCGGTCATGTATAGAAATGCTCCTTCGATAAACATGTCCGCCAATATGGGTGCAAAGTCGTTGAAAGCACCAGCGACAGGATGAAGGCGGGGCGTGACGAATATGATGCTACCGATTACTTCGCCTTCTTCAACAACCGGCAAACTGGTCATAACCAGCCGCATCCCGTATACAGCACGGGGTACTTTTTCTACTGTCTGTCTTTTTTCCTGCATGGCGAGATATGGTCCCCCGCCAACTCTTACTTGTGTTCCCACACTGATCGCTGGAACATCGTATACGTCTGATGCGATTTTCCAAAGAACTTCTTCCCTATTGGAACCCAGGATTATAGATCCCCGCGGCACAACATTGGCAATAATGGGCGCAACTTCCCGTATTGCCTGCGCAACCTGATTGTTTATCATTTATCTTTCCCCCAAATTCCCCTATTTTTCTAATTAGTTTAATATTTGATCAATTTCTAATAATATCAATAATCGTTTATCCAATTTGGCTATGCCCATTAAAAAGTCTGAACCCGAACCGCTCTCGCCATATCCCCCCTTCTCAATCATCTCTCCTTGAATCCTAACCACTTCCATTACTTCATCTACTATCAGTCCAGTTTTCTTTCCTGCTATTTCGACTATGATTACCTTGGACTCATCGGAGTATTGTGTCTCCTGCCCATTGAATTTCTTTTTCAAATCTATGACCGGTATTACATATCCTCTCAAGTTGATTATGCCTTTGACATAGTCTGCGGTATTGGGCAGAGCGGTGACACTGGGAATTTTAATTATTTCCTGCACTTTGAATATATCGATTCCGTATTCCTGCTCGCCTAATCGGAACACTACCGTCTGCAGATCCTGCTGTGCTGTTTTTTGCATCTCTATCATACCTCCTACTGTTTATTTCGTTAATCTCCTCTATTGACTGTATGAAAAAGTCATTATTTAAGGGACGAATTTTGATGTTATTGTCAGAATATTTCGACATCTTTCGTCATAACTGGAATTTGCATTTTATCATCGTCCCGGTTGGTACGCATATTTTCCCTATGTTAGCCCGTTGGAGAATAAAGTCAAAAAAATCAAATGGAAAAGCATCATGCATATTTATTCTCTCAGGAATAATAATAAGCCTGATAAGGAGGAATGGTTTTGGATGAATTGGTGATCAGTAATCTTAAGAAAAGCCAGGATGGCAAGACTCTTTTTCTTTTAAGTGATGGAAAAACCTACAACTATATTGAGGTGATAAAAAAGGCTGAAGCTGGAGAAATCAAAAATGTCGAAGTGCATCAGAAGGATGACGGCACCAGATATCTTTATTACACAAATCCCGATACACTCATGGCCAATGATTTATATAACATGATTCACTATTAGCCAAACCGGTCGAGATGAATTCTCCACCTCCCCGCTGCCATTGCTTTTTATATCGATTATTCATCCGTAAATCCGGTTTTTTCGGCTATCCAGTAGATTAATGCAATGACTGCCAGCAGGAGCAGCATGAATGCCATAAGCTGCATGATCAATGGCGCCAGCGTAATGATCAGCATTACAGTCAATACAATCAGAGAAATACTGACGAACCAGCCGCAAAAGGGATTACTTCGCATTATTCTGCGGCATTCGCGTCTCATCGAATGGTAAAAATTCATGAAATTCACTCCAGTCCCTAAATAAACGGTTTGCAGGTGCAATCTATTATATTCCTACTGTATGTGTAATGCTCTTGTTGATTAGATATACGCTAAGAAAGGATGGTACGAGTTGAGAGAAAGTTCAAAGATTATGGCTGTCAAAAAAGACAAAAAGGGTGAGATCACACATTTCATGATGAGCAATGGCCAGGTCTTCGATTATTCTACAGTTATGCGTATGGCGGAAACCGGGCAGCTGGAAAACGTCGAGCTTATTGAAAATAATGGGAGGAAAACTCTGCAGAACTTTCCGAATCAGCAGGAAAAGCAATTACTGGACTTTCCTTCGTTTGAATAGCGCCAAGTAATATAAATCGCCGGATTAATGCCACTAATTGGATTCAGTTCCTTCTGCAATCGGTTTATAATAAATATGAAACCATATATCTTTTATGGAGGTGAATACTATGTCGGCCAAGATTTTCGTCAGGGAAAGACGTCAGGTAGAAAAAGGTGAAAAAAAACCGCGTTATGCAATTGTGGCTACTGTTGGAACCGATCTCGAATTTTTAGTGAAGCACATCCGCAAAGGTGAAATCGACCAAATCGCTGAATCTATAGGTGCGGAAGTAGTGTATTTGAAAACTGGCAAAGATGAGGAAGATATCCAGGTAGACGATGATTAGAGTGGAAGGCGGGTAACCTTTAGATGGCATTAATCCGAGAACGAGACAGCAAACGATTACACATTAAAAGCAAGCTCATGGGAGAATCACTGGTAGGAAAAACTTTTTTGCAGGGACTGGAGCACGGCCCCAGCTTTCGAGCCCTTCCCGATGTAAGTGTCTTAAAAATCGGCGGGCAGAGCATAAGTGATATTGGTGCAAAGGCTCTCCTCCCGGTAGTAAGCGAAATTGCCCAAAATGCCAAGGACAATAAAATCATCGTATCAACAGGTGGAGGAACGAGGTCTCGGCATGTTTATGCAATCGGTATGGAATTGGGTATGCCGACTGGAATCCTGTCCAAGCTGGGTCAAAGTGTTTCGGAGCAAAATGCCCTGATGATAGCCACACTTCTCATGCCGCACGGCGGTATAAAAGTAGGCCATGATGATATTCCCAAATTAGCTGCTTATTTTTCCCAGGGATGCATACCGGTAATCCATGGCATGCCTCCCTACGGCTACTGGGAACACCTACCTCAAGACGGTCGCATACCTCCTAATCGCACCGATGTAGGGGCTTTCCTTTTGGCCGAGGTGATCGGAGCCAAACGCTGCATTTTTATCAAAGACGAAGATGGTTTGTACAAGGAGAATCCCAAAGTAACTAAAAATCCCGAGTTTATTCCCAGAATCGGAGCAGCAGCCCTGCTTGATATGGACCTTGATGATCTGATTGTAGAGCGAGCCGTGCTCAACATGATCACCCGCTCACAGAATGTCACAGAGATTGTTATAATCAATGGCCTTAAGCAAGGAAACATTACCCGGGCACTTAATGGTGAACACGTCGGTACAGTTATATACAAAGACGCGTAAATATCTTTTCTATCCAGAGAAAGATTGGGACTGTATTGAAGAGGAGCTCGTGATGTCCATCACGAGCTCCTTCTTTACGTAGATTCATAAAACCGAGTGATGATAGCAGGGCGCCTTTTGATTATCAGTTTGATAATCTTTTCTTGCCGTTCAAATGCTTGAGAAATGAACGAATAATGCGCGCCTTGAGCATAGCATTACTCTCACTTTCCTCATGTGTCACCCGGATTATTGGGTAACACAAGTTCATATGAGTGCCAGAGTTGAAGCCTGATATTGAGTTCTTAGTCGATGAGGTCCAGTTCGAATTTACTATGTAGAGCCTTTACCGCCGCCTCTATCCTGTCTTCATCGATGATGCAGGAGACCCGTATTTCTGAAGTGCTTATCATGTGTATATTGATTTCTTCATCGGCCAGGGCCTCAAACATGGAGGCAGCTACACCCGGATTGCTCTGCATCCCGGCACCAACGATGGACACCTTGGCTACGCCGCTGCCATACGACAATCCTGAAGCCCCGATATCCTTAACCAGCTTCTCCACCACCGGTATAGCCTTGAGAAGGTCTGTGCTGTCGATAGTGAAGGCAATGTCATTGCGGTTGTCCCGCATAGCGCTCTGAATCACCATGTCAATATTGATCCTTTCAGCTGCCAGCGCCTTGAATAGGGCCTTCGCTATACCAGGTCTATCCGGCACATCAAAAAGCGCAAAACGCGCGACATTTTTATCGTAAGCAACTCCGCTGACTATTCTCTGCTTCTCCATTTTACCCACCTCCGTTACAATGGTTCCGGGATTATTATTAAAACTGCTTAAGACTTCCACATCCACATTGTAAAGCATTGCAAACTCAGCTGCCCGCGGTTGCAGGACCACCGCACCCAGGCTGGCCATCTCCAGCATCTCCTGGTAGGATATTTTTTTGAGCTTCCTCGCTTCTGGGACCATGCGGGGATCGCTCGTGAATACCCCGTCCACATCTGTAAAAATCAAACAGCGGTCGGCTTTGATGCTGGCTGCCAGGGCAACGGCTGTTGTGTCAGATCCGCCCCTGCCCAGGGTGGTTATATCTCCATCAGGGGACAATCCCTGAAAACCTGCGACAACTACTACAATTCCTTTTTCGAGCTCATGCATGAGCCGTTCATTATCAATACTCGATATCCTGGCCTTGCTGTAGTCGGCATCACTTCTGATCCCTGCCTGCCAACCGGTTAAAGAAATCGCCGGGCAGCCCATGCTCTCGAGAGTAAGCGCCGTTAATGCTGCCGATTGCTGTTCGCCGGTAGCCAGCAGCATATCCATTTCACGGGGATGCAGGGTATCACCGATGCTGCCTGCCAGTTCGATAAGTTCGTCGGTGGTATCTCCCATAGCCGATACCACTACCACCAGTTTATCCCCGTTATCGTGCATTTCCTTAACCCGTCGGGCAATGTTTTTGATTCTATCCAGTGATGCTACTGAACTTCCGCCAAACTTTGCCACTAGTAGTGCCACTTTATCACTCCCCAACTATAAGATGTCCAGGTCCTTCTGAACCATAAAATTTATAAAAAATATGCTCCTTGCTGATCAGGCTTCAGGTAGTATATCCTCGATTCGATACCTTTGACAGCAAAACCATCTACCATAGCTTTGCCGACCTTATCCATGTCTTCCTGGCAAAAGGCCATCACGCTGGGGCCGGCTCCGCTCAGTGCAGCACCTACCGCACCAGCCTGACGAGCTGCGGCAACGACCTCGACAAATCCGGGGATCAGATGGCTGCGCGAAGGTTGGTAGATCATATCATCCATAGCTTTATCGAGGTTTGTAAGATCATTTTTGAAGAAGCTGGCCATCAGATAACAGCAACGCTGCAGGTTGAACACCGAATCGCTGAGGGACACTTTTTCCGGCAGAACCGCGCGAGCCTTACCGGTGGGCAGCTGGTAATCAGGCACAGCCAGAACTATCCCCAAACTGTTTGGAACCGGAATGCTTTGAATATAGCACTGGTTTTTGTAAACCATAACACAAACCATCCCACCCGCTAGTGCCGCTGCAACATTATCCGCGTGGCCTTCAATCTGAACGGCCAGATTTAGCAGCTCCGAGCTGGATAGATAACCTCCCAGCAGAACGTTGGCAGCACTGAGTCCGGCTACTGCAGCTGCCGCACTACTCCCCAATCCTCTTGAAAACGGGATCTGGCTGTCCAGACGAATATCCATTTCAGGCAGAGGCTGGCCGGCAAGTTTAAATGGAAGAGCAAGAGCCTTGATAAATAAGTTTTCCTCAGGTTTTCTTATAAGCTCCCGGGAACCCTCGCCGGTTATCTGCAGATTAGAGCTGCCCGAGGTTATTGCTACTTCAGCTGTTAAATACAGGTCAAGCGCTATGCCCAGAACATCGAAGCCAGTTCCTAAATTAGCACTGCTGGCCGGCACTCTTATCTTTACTCTTCGTTCTTTATTTTCGTGCATCTGCCCCATCTTCTTCGACCCGTATCACACTGCTGATCTCTCCAACGATGCTCATGCCACGCAGTACGGAAAGGGCGTCATACAGATTCCCCTCGTTAACCTGGTGAGTAATTAGAATCAGCTCAGCCTGGTCTCCTTTGCTGGCCTTTTGCACGACTGCAGCAATACTGACATTGTTCTCGCCGAAGACCCCGGCTATACCAGCCAGAACACCGGTCCGGTCGTTTACCAGCATGCGAATATAGAATTGTGATGAGGACTGCATTATATCGATCACCTGTTTGTCATCATAACAGGTGCAACCTATGCGTGTGGTAATGTTCTGATTCATATTACGGCTGATCTCGATGATATCTCCCACCACTGCACTGGCCGTGGGCATCTGACCGGCACCGCGCCCGTACAGCATGATGTCACCAACAGCATCTCCCTCTATAAAAACAGCATTGAACACATCATTCACAGCTGCCAGAGGATGATTTTGCGAAATAAAAGCGGGATGAACTTTAACCAACACCCGGCCTTCGCTTTCTTCTCTGGCGATTGCCAGCAGCTTGATAACATAACCCAACTCACGAGCGTATTCGATGTCAGCTGCTGTTATGCCCGTGATACCCTCTACATAAACATCGTTAAATGTAATGCGGCTGTTAAAGGCAATCGAAGACAGTATGGCTATTTTTCTGGCAGCATCCAAACCTTCGATATCTGAGGTGGGATCCGCTTCAGCATATCCTAATTCCTGGGCTTTGGTCAGAACCTCGTCAAAATCAAGCCCTTCGCGGCTCATCTTAGTTAGAATATAATTGGTGGTTCCATTTAATATGCCAATAACCGCTCTTATGTTGTTGCCAGCCAGCGATTGTTTGAGTGGGTAGATGACCGGAATGCCTCCACCTACGCTACCCTCGAAATAGAAATCAACATTATTGGCGGTGGCCGCGTCGAACAGCTCCTTGCCGCGCACGGCAATTAAATCCTTATTGGCGGTCACGATATGTTTGCCCTGTTGCATGGCTTCCATAATAAAGCTAAAAGCTGGTTCTTCTCCCCCAATTAGCTCGACAACGATATCGATATTCGGATCATTGATTATCTCATCGAGGCTTCCAGCTATTTTTTCCTTATTGAGCCCCGCTTCAAGACACTTGCTCTCATCTCTTTCTAAAACCCGAACTATTTCAATAGGGCACCCAGACCTGCGGGATATGAGCTCACGGTTACGAGCAAGCAGTTTAACCACCCCGGTGCCAACGGTGCCGCAGCCGAGCAAACCAATTCCAACCATCTAATTACCTCCCGTAGATCAGCTTTTTGCGACCAGTTCTACACTGACTACGCCCTCGAGACTCCGAAGACACATTAGAAGCTCGTCACCGCTAACTGGCATTTCTTTGGCGCTAATTGTAAGGGTTACCAGGGCTACGCCGTTCATGGGGAGATTCTGGTTGATCGTCAGAATGTTCCCCCCCTGCGAAGCTATGCAATTAAGCACTCCTGATAGTATACCAGAAATATGTTTCAAAAGTAGCGTAATAGTGAGAATATTCATGTTTTGCGCATCAAAAAGCGAAAAAACTCCGTCCTTGTACTTATAAAATGTACTGCGCGCCAGATTGACTTTTTGAACCGCCTCCAGGATGTTTTTAGCTTCTCCCCTGGCCAGCATTTCTTTGACCTGGGCAGTTTTCTGTATCGATTCGGGCAGAGCATCTTCTCTAACCATGTAGAATTTCACATCGTCTTTGCCCATACTTTGCCCTCCTGTCTATCTATGGTGGATTTTTTTCTTTGCGATACGGACATTATAGCATTCGTAAAATAGTGAGGCAATCATAAATGCTGTCAGAACTCAATGGAGCTCGTAGTCTCAATATTTGCAGAGAAAGCTCCCCGTTACTGCATAAATCGCTGGAAGCTCCAACCTCAATGAAAACAATAAATCCCGTATCCATTACAAAATGGTACGGGATTTTGAATCTCTATAGACTTAATCGCAGCCTGCTTCTAAATGATGATGCAGATCAGCCCACCACTTCCTTCGTTTACGATCCGCTGCAGGGTGTCTTGAAGTTTGATCTGAGCATTCTCCGGCATCCTGTGGAGCTTGTTCTGGATGCCCTCCCTCACTAGATCGTGCAGGGATTTCCCAAAAATGTTGGACTCCCATATCTTGGTCGGGTCTTCTTCAAATTCGTCTAGCATGTAGCGAACCAGTTCTTCACATTGTTTTTCAGTTCCAATAATCGGAGTTATTTCTGTAGTAATATCAGCTTTGATTATATGAAGCGAAGGGGCTTTTGCTTTCAATTTGACCCCGAAACGGCTGCCCTGCCGTATCAATTCCGGTTCTTCCAGGAGCATTTCTTCCAAGCGCGGAGTCACCACCCCATAACCGGACGTCTTTACTTCGTCCAGAGCTGAAGCAACCTTGTCAAATTCACGTTTAGCAGTACTAAATTCTTTCATCAATCTGATAACATCGTGGGTTCCCTGCACTTCAAATCCACTAACGTCACTCAAGCAGCGGTAATACAGTTCCTCTGGAACTGTAACATCGACAGCGGCTGTGCCGGTACCCAGATTCATCTCTTCCAAGCTAACATAGCTAATGTTTTCCACCTCGGAGAGTTTTTCAACGGCTTTATCGATATCTCGGACCTTACGGATGCCGTTTAGTATGTCTCGGATAGCCATTTCCAGGTCTTCCCTGAGCCAGAATTCTTCATCCAACTCATCGACCCAGCGGGGTAGCTTGATGTTGACTTCCTGCACCGGGAATTCGTAGAGTACCTCTTCCAGAATATTGTATATCTGCTCGGTGGACATACGCGCTGCATCAACTGGAACAACTGTCACTCCATACTTATCCACCAGTTCGTCGGACAGAGCCATGGTCTCCTTCTCAAAAGGTTTGGTGGAATTCAGCAATATGATAAAAGGCTTGTTCAAGTCCTTTAACTCATTTATTACTCTTTGCTCTGCTTCCTCATATTCCCCCCTGGGGATGTCACTAATACTGCCGTCTGTAGTCATTACTATACCTAAAGTAGCGTGATCGGTGATAACTTTTCTGGTTCCTATTTCGGCAGCCTCTTCAAAAGGTACCTCATAATCGAACCATGGAGTTTTCACCATACGTGGTTCTTCATCTTCTTCGTAGCCTAAAGCACCGGCCACAGCATATCCCACACAATCAACCAGCCTTACCTTTAAGGATAGGCCGTTCTGAGTGGTTATCTGAATAGCTTCATTGGGCACGAATTTAGGCTCGGTGGTGGTGATAGTTCTCCCGGCGCCGCTCTGGGGAAGCTCGTCTTTGGCCCGCTCCCGATCGTAGATATCTTTGATGTTAGGCAGGATCATTAACTCCATAAAGCGTTTGATGAAGGTGGATTTGCCGGTACGAACCGGGCCTACCACTCCCAGGTAAATATCGCCTCCAGTTCTTACAGCGATATCATTTAAGATATTGTTTCCTTCCACTACTCATCTTCCCTCCCTCGGATCTTACTTCCACAAAGGCACCCTGCTCCGATTTCTGGATACCCCTTAATGAACACACCTTTATAACAGTACAAATATATTTATCAATTTTCGGTAATATAACCAGAAAACAAAAAAGTGTGGAAAAATCCACACTTAAGACCCATTAAGATCAGTAGAACCCATGTACATATGCCGGCTGCGCGCCTCATTATAAAGGATTTATCAGCCGGATCCCGCCTACCAATCGCCTGGAGTATCGGCTATTTCTTCTACCTCATGTTTCTTGCGGCGCGTCATGAGTATCTTTACGCCTTCTTGGGGAGGTCGGTTTTCATAGAGAGTGCGATAGCAGGCTGCTATAATTGGCATCTCTACATTCATTTCCACCGCCAGCTGGTGAGCCGCTCTAGCGGTCGGCACCCCTTCTACGGCCATACCAACGACATCCAGAGCTTCTTTTATACTCAAGCCCTGTCCTATATACTCTCCGGCTTTTCGATTTCGAGAATGGCGGCTGCTGCAGGTAACTATCATATCTCCAATTCCACTCAAACCAGAGAAAGTCCTGGGATTGCCTCCCATAGCCTCTCCCAACCGGGTGATCTCAGTCAATCCCCTGGTCATAAGGGCCGCTTTGGTATTATCGCCATAGCCCAGGCCGTCCACAATTCCGGCAGCCAGTGCGATAATGTTTTTAAGAGCACCGCCTAATTCCACTCCGGCCACATCAGGGTTAGTATATACGCGAAAGGCCGGCGTCATATATGCATCCTGTACGTATACGGCCGCTTCTTTAGTATGGGCGGCCGCTGTTACCGCGGTGGGGATTTGTAGTGCAACTTCTTCAGCGTGGCTGGGACCGGAAAGAACCGCAAAGCGACTCTTTAGTTCTGATCCCAGAACATCCTCAATCACCTGGCTCAGTCGCCAACCGGTCTTTATCTCCAAGCCCTTGGCGGTGTTAACCAGAACCGACGCGGAAGGTATGAAAGGTTTAATGAATTCCAGAACCGAACGCAGTGCCTGGGATGGAACCGCCAGAACTACCAATTCAGCATCCTGAAGTGCCAGCTGTGCATTTGTCATTGGATAAACATTGTCGGGAAGATTTGCGCCAGGAAGAAAGCGTTGGTTTTCGCGAGTCTCATTGATCTGTTCTATTCCGTCTTCCGGTCTACCCCAAAGGGCAACCCTTGACGCATTCCGGCTCAGTAGTATCGATTGGGCCGTTCCCCAACTACCAGCGCCTAAAATGCAAATTTTATTCATATATTTCACCCTATTCGCTCAGTTAAACCGATCAAACCTTATCACCTATCCTGGGTTCACTCCCCTTACGCAGGCGCAGGATATTGCTGCGGTGGCGATAGATGACCAGCATAGCCATCAGGGAGCCGGCTAGCAGATAAGGCCAGGATTTATCCATAATAATGATGACCAGCGGGAGGAAAGCCGCCGCGCTTATTGACCCCATTGAAACAAAGCGGGTGAGAAAAATCACAAAAACGAAAATTCCAGCTTCAATTGCCACCACTCCTGGCATCAATACCAACATCAGCCCGGCAGCAGTTGCAACACCTTTACCGCCTTTGAGTTTAAGAGTCAGCGGATAGCAGTGCCCGAGGACCGTTGCCAGCGGGCAAAAAGCTATGTAATACCATGACTGTCCGTACAAGATTATAAATCCGGCAATCACTCCTTTAAGCACATCGCCTAATAAAGCGGGCAGTGCCACCCACGGCCCCGAAGTGCGCAGAACATTGGTAGCCCCAACATTGCCGCTCCCTTTGGTTCTAATATCCTGTTTAGTAAATATCCTGGTAAATATGTATGAAAATGGTATGTTTCCGATGAGATAACAGAGTATGATCACTCCTGCCAGCTTCAATATAACCCCTCCAGCCATAAGATAAGCAGTGTAATACCATGCAAGGCTGCCGAATTAATTTTACTGGTTTTGATCCGCTTTGTACACACCTTTGCATCATACCATACAATGACTGAACCTTTTCAAAACCACTATTCTTTGCTGGTATTCTGCCTCACCAGCAGGTGTATGGGGCTCCCTTCAAAACCAAAGTTCTTTCGCAGGGTATTCTCCAGATAACGAATATAGGAAAAGTGCACCAGATCGGGGTGGTTTGCAAAAAAGACGAAGGTCGGAGGTGCGGTCTTCACCTGCGTGGCGTAACGTATGCGTACCTTTTTACCTCCACCGCCGGGCAGAGGATTTAACATTTGTGCCTCATTTACTATTTGATTAAGCTCTGCGGTCAATATACGGCGGTGATGCTGCTCATCAACAAAGTCTACCAGGTCTAAAACTTTGAATATTCTTTTTCTCGTTAAAGCTGATACATACATTATCGGAGAGTAGGCTAAAAATTTAAGCTCCTCCCGAATTTTCTTGTCAAACTGGTTCATAGTATTCTGATCTTTCTCTACCACATCCCACTTGTTGACAACAATGATATTAGCCTTGCCCTGTTCGTGCACATATCCGGCAATTCTTTTGTCCTGTTCCAGAACCCCCTGGGCCGCATCAAGCATGATCAATACTACATCGGCTCGTTCTATGCTCTTCAAAGCCCTAATTACACTGTATTTTTCGGTACTCTCTTTGATGCGGGATCTTTTTCTCATCCCGGCTGTATCGATGAAAATATACTTTCTGCCCTGAAATTCAAATGGGGTATCAATTGCATCGCGGGTAGTCCCGGGAATATCACTGACGATCACACGGGATTCACCCAAAAATGCGTTGACCAGTGAAGACTTGCCCACGTTGGGTCTGCCCACAATGGCTATTTTTATTGCCTCTGCATCATCTTCATCTTTGTAGTCGGGATTAAATTTGCCCACCACAGCATCAAGCATATCATTGGTATTCATGCCGTGCATAGCCGAAATAGGTATAGGATCACCAAGCCCCAGGCGGTAGAAATCATAGTAATCGAACTGTTTGAAGTTTTCCACCTTATTGGCTGCTAGAACAACCGGTTTATTGCTGCGCCTCAAAAGATCGGCGACCTGCTCATCCTCCCCAGTAGTCCCCTCTTTGGCGTCTACCACCATTATGATGACGTCCGCTTCTTCAATGGCGAGTTCAGCCTGCAGTTTGACTTCATTCGCAAATATCTCGACCTGGTCAAAGCGGATCCCTCCCGTGTCTATAATAATGAACTCCCGGCCCACCCAATCGGACGAGTCGTATAGCCTATCGCGTGTGACACCGGGGATGTCTTCCACAATGGCCTTCCGAGCACCAACGATACGATTAAATAGTGTCGATTTGCCCACATTGGGGCGGCCGACGATGGCAACTATCGGTTTAGACATCTGCTTTATCCTCCATAGCCGGGCTGTTTTTCGGTGCGCAGATTAAGTCTATCAACTCCTCGACATCATCCACGATATGAATATGCGCTCCGGTCTGCCGGGCAACCTGCTCAACAGTCAAATCATCAAGGAACATCTGGCTGCCGTGCTTCAATACAACCGCCGGTATTATTACATCACGACCTTTATATTCCTGACCCAGTACTTGAATTATATCATTTCCGGTAATAAGCCCGGTAACACTGACATTTCCCCCGAAAAATCTATTAGGCGCCACAAGCAAGCTTATTTCTAGCCCTTTGACCTTCCTCAGTCTAACAACCATATATTCTATAATCGTCACAGCTGCCTGCCCGGTTAAGAGGGTAAACTCGCGGGGGCTGACTTCTCCTGGAAGTCCAGTTTGCAAAGAATCGAATTCATCCATCACTTGTCTGGCCAGGCCGATACCGTTTTCTATCTGACAATAGTCATCATAATATTCTGCCGGCGGTATTTCGATGCCAGTTTTAATGAAGAACTCATCAGCTAGATAGACGAAGCCTAAACCCAGTTCTTCGCGATATTTTTTCTGGTAGGCTTCCACTCCGCCAATAAGCTCTCTGGCCAGTTCTGCGTCCACCGGCGAAAGATGCTTGAGCATTTGCCGATGCCCGGTCAGTCCCACGGGGACTATCCCCACGGAGCGCAGGGATGGATAAAACTCGGCAAGGCCTTCAATAGTCTCCTCTAAAATCTTCCCATCATTTATGCCCGGGCACAACACTACCTGAGCGTGTACTTCAATGCCGGCTTTTTTTAAGCGATTAAGCTGCTTGGAAATCAGCGCGGCTCTTTTATTGTTCATCATCTCCGCCCTCAGATCGGGTCGCAGGCAGTGAACCGAAATATAAAGAGGACTTAGATGCAGCCTGAGCAGTTTGGTCCAATCGCTTTCCTTCATATTAGTAAGGGTAACAAAGTTCCCGAACAGGAACGAATAACGGTAATCATCATCTTTTACGTAAAGAGTTTCTCTCATTTCGGGTGGCAGTTGATCGATAAAACAGAATACACAACGGTTCTGGCATATCTTCATGCGGTCGAATACCGGTTCTGGAAAAATCAAGCCCAGGTCTTCATCATAATCCTTTTCTATTTCCAGCAGCCATAACTCTCCGGATGCCTTCTCCACTTTTAAGGTTAGTTCTTCCTCCTGGCTGCAGAATTGATAGTCAAGAATATCATCAATTGGATTCTCATCTATGGCCAGCAATATATCTCCAACTTCCAATCCTATTTCACCGGCAATGCTTCCTTTTACTATCCCTGAAATCTGCGCTGTCATTTATGTATACCTTCTCTATTTCAAATCTTAAAAAATTATCTAACAAAAAGGCTCTGTATGCAAGTTTTGGCATACAGAACCCGCCACCTATATGTTTATTAGTGATATATTTCTTCTTTAAATCTTTCAACTTCTGCTTTTAAGCAACCAAAGTCCTTTTTGATAATATAGCTGGAAATGACATTGTTAAGATGGGCGCCGCCAATAAATTTGGGGACTTTAGCCAGGTAGTAGATGAGATTGGCGCCGCTGATCACCACCGGCTTAATTACCAGTTCCTGTGGAGAGCAGCCTAGAATAAAGCGCAAGTCTTCGATGCTTCTGCGCCCGATTTCAATCTCAGTCCCTACCCCCAGGCTGTAAATCCTGTTGCCCTGCTGATCTTCTCCGATATAGATCGGGAAACCGCTTTCATCATAAACAGTGTCGGCAAAGCCCCTGGTAAATCTAAAATCAGGCTCTCGCAAACGATCCAGGAAAATATTTGCCGCTATCAAGGGATGATGCACTCCACTGGTTCCAATAAATACGATATTCATGTGCTCACCTGCAATTTATTCATAGCCCTCAATCTGGTTATCTCAACCAGATTGACCAGGTCAAGAAACGCTCTCCGAGTACCCCTGCTCAAAACCGGACGACCAACCGCGACCCAGCCGATCCTCCGCGACGTAAACCCCCCCAATTTCATGATTAGATTTACACGGCTCATACAGTCTACCATTATCAGTTGATCTTTTTTCCCAAGTATATCAGCTATGCCGAGCAGGACATTATTATAGCGGTCCCCAACGTTTTTTTTGCCCAAGACAAATACCTGGTTGCCGTCTTCATCAATACCCATAAATCTGATGGAACCAAAGTCCTTTTTGCTCGTCTTATCGAAATATGGCAGGGAAATCATCTCTTCAAAAGTGGGCAGCCTATGCTTAACGATAAGGTTCAAGTGTAATGCCGCAGCCAGAACTGAGGAGTGTGATCCTCCGAAGCAATGATAAATAATGTTCACTTATATGACCTCCCAGTGACATGCCTTTGCTCTAATGTCTGGTAATTATAAGAATACCGTTTTCCAAATCATGTACCGTCCCTCCGAGAACACGAGCAAGCAGGAGACTGATCCTTTCTTGCTCGCTTTTATCGTCAATCAAAAATAACGGGCAATTTCCGGCCTGAATCTTGCTGGAATCAACAGCAATAATCGCCAGTATTATTCCCTTTATCCCTGTATCCATCAATCAGCGGCCTTCCTTCCATAGAAAGTCTTCAGGGTCGTGCCGCGAGACGATTCTAATACCGGCACCTTTTTGATAATCTGCATGATATAGTCAAGGTCCGGTTCATTGGCCAGCAAAAATAGCCCTAAATATCCCTGGTCTATATTTTTTCGGGCCATAGGCTTGAGCTCCAATTCGTCAATGTCAACTTTACTGCCCAGGATGGATACCAGGTCATGGATAATAGCCATCCTCTGTCCTGGAGCATCCAGCGTAAGCCTGGCGTTGTCATCGATGGGTCTAATTATTACACCTTTCCCTTCCTGCATTATCTTGTCCCTGGTCTTCTGCAGCCCGACATTCATTAATACAACATCATTTACCTTCAGTATGCTTCTCTCAAAGTGAAGTACTCCAGGCTCGAGCTCAGCTATATCACCGACCGTAGATCCCCGCATCAGAGCAAGAGAAAAAATTATGCCTGCTATGCCTGCCCCGACCGCCCAAGCCCAATTCGCCCAGTAAGCGAAGGCGCTGGTCAAAAGGGATGTGAGTATAACCAGGTAATTACGAGCTTCAAAAACTCGGGCTATTCCTTCTATGTAATCAGTGCCGCGTGGAATCAGCTTGGTCTTCTCCAGATGATTCAAGGTCTCCCTCTCCATCTCCCTGATTTCCCTGAACTGCTGGGCAGCCAAAACCAGAAAGGTCACCGCCACATAATCGGGCTCAGCCAGGGCCGGTACAGCTACGGCTCCCAGGCTTGCTGCAACAAAGCCCAGAGCCATATGAGTAAGGTGCCCATGTGGATAAGTGGGGTAGTTTCGCTGGTCGTTGCGCAGCATCAACCAGCGGTCGATCACACCGGCTACTACCCCCAAAATGATAGCCATCAGGTATTTTTCCATACTCTATTTTTTGACCGTGCCTTTATTCAAATAGTAAAATCCAGCCCCGGCCAGAGCCACTACCACAAGTAATATCAAAATATTGGTCCAAATCCCCCGGTCGGTGCCGGTCAGGGGCTTAGCAGCCGCTCCCCCGGTCTGACCATCGGAGGCCACACCCATCACTGCCGGTAGTGTTTCTGCAAATAGCTGTACGCCTCTCTCAGCATCTTCCTTGGTGTTGGTGTTTGAACCAACCTCGATCAACATGGCCCTTGGGCTCAGATCTTGATTGAAATCCCCTTTACCCAGGAAAATTCCATTAGAAAGCCCCGGGGTTTTTTTATCCATTACTGACTTGATTTTTTTGGCAAACTCAAGACTGGAAGCCTGGTTTGGATTAGTTCTGCCCACCACCAGTTTAATTTTGGTAACTGACTGGCCATTGACGTCGGCTTCGTACTGGCTGGCCGGGACTGCATCCCGGTGGACGTCCAGTATTACATCCGGTTTGCCACGTAATAAGGTTGCTGCAGTCCTTCTGGAACGGTTGTAGGCATTCACATCATGCGGATTGTGATTGTTTTTGTTATGAACCACTTTAAAGCCCAGGTTCCTGAGCTTTCCAGCCAATGCTTCACCAACGTCATATATACCTCCTGCTGCTTCTTTACTGGAGGTTCCGTCGCTGGGATTATATGATTCATCACTATGAGTGTGATATATAGCTACAGTTTTTTGCTGGCCCCCGCTGACTGCAGTTACTGCATCGCCATCTACTATCCAGGCTTGACTCTGTACATCATAGCTTACTTCCGGCATAGCCTCACGACCTGTATACTTACAGCGAGCAGTGCTGCCGTTGATTTCTTCGATTCTATAACGCGAATTGTCAGCACTGATGTATTCATCTCCAACGTATACCTGGTTGGCAGTCTGGAGTATTATCTGGTTGTTCTCATCAAGCAGTGAATAGTACTGCCCCTCAGCCATTTCCTCATGAACAGCAAATACCGGCATAGTTATGAGCACGAGGATGGCAACTGCCAAAACCATAGCCGCTGCTCGTTTATTCATCATCGCCACCTTCTTTCCCGTCGTTTTGACGGCGATCGAGCGGTTTGCTGGCCGGCTCGGGTTCCTGGAGATTTCTAACCAACTCTTCGGGACGCCCTTCTTTTTCCGGTCCACCCTGAATCCTTTCCCTGGTTTCTCCTATAAGCTCAGCCAGCAGAATAGCAAGGATACCGGCCAGAATCAGTGAATCAAACGCTCCCGCGCCACCTACATGCACAATGCCCCTTACTCCTGTCCGTGTGAGGTAGAAATATTGAGCCACATCCAGGGCGAACACGCCCATCACTGCAGCAAAAAAGGCGCCTCTCCTGCTGCGGCCGGCCAGATATCCGACAATTCCAGCTACCAGGGGATATATATAGATGGGATCAATAAAAATCTTTTCCGGTTCCGCACCCAGGTAACGTCCGGCCAGAAACAAAGCCAGCGCAGTTACGGTCGCGGCAACAATAGAGCGAAATTTTTCAAAGGCAGTGCCGGCCCCAAGCCAAACATAGACAGCCAACCCAATTGCAATAATACCTCCAAGGTTGATGGTGACGCGTGAGGTTACAGGAAGATCAAAGAAGCTACCCACAATAATTGCAGCTATTATGGCCAGAGCGCCCCTGTCGCTCAAGCGCAGTCGGTCGAGAGCTCGATGCGCTACACCAAAATAGATTAGGATCGATATCACTACCAGCGCAATAAGCCCGAAGGGAAAATTCATCATCCGCTTCATCCTTTCATAAGATTTATCTGCTATAGGTTTCCCCTTTCATCGGCCTTTATGTAGTGAAATGGCTAATCATTTATGTAGTTGTTTATGCACTCCAATCATTAGCTTTAAACAGTGGAAGTAAATGGTTATGCCTAATAATCAATTGACAGATGTGACAAAACTCGATCGCCTTTGGTTTAGCAAGTGGTTTGAAAATAAATGGCAAACAACCTTATTGATCCCGTCAGAACTTTGCGTATGAAATTCTACCTCAAAAATAACTTTATAGAAATGAACCAGTAAATTTGAATCATATCCAGATTTCAAAGGGGGCAGTTGACTACGAAAGTCATACGCCCCCCAAAAATACCACCCGGTTATATATTAATTTTGACTTTACACAAGGTTAGGGATTCACCCTATCATTCATTTACTCCCATCAATCTTGTGTATAGAGACTTCTTCCTGTTTTTAGGAATGGTTTTTTCCTGGAGAAGCTTAAGATTTGCTACGATAGTCTCCAAGTTTTTCCCAGGTAATCCCAACATGGCTTCTTTTGCATCCAGGTCGGTTGATTCCCGGCAACCAATACAGCCAAAGCTTGCATTGGGCTTACCGCTTAGAAAAGGTACTACAGTTACATCAACACAACACGCCTGAACAATAGATGTTGAATACTGCAAACGGGTTCCACTGTCGTATATCTGCGCCAAACTCAGCCACATAATTGCTTCAGGCTCTGCTTCCACTATAACCACATCTGGAACCCACTCAACTTCTCCCAAAGGGCCTATGGCAATATACTTAAAAGTTCCCTGGTCTATCCTGGGTATTTCCCTCATTATCTTCTCGGCACTTTCGAGGCTGCCAAAAACACCTGTGTTATAATGCCCTTCGCCAGAAGCAAGTTTAGGATGCAATGGCATTATCCCGAAAGCCGCGCCAGCAGCTGCACAAGAAATATTCTGAGAGCTGAGCAGAATTTTGTGACCCTCTCCGGCTAGCATTAGCGACTGACAGTATCGCAGCTTGCGTTTTTGCTCATAATCACTTATCGAGGGAAGCTCGTTGATATCGTTTAGAAATTTCACACCAACTGGTTCTCTTCTCAAATTGAGAATGTCTTTTAATAACACCGACTGGCTAAAGAATTCTCCCATCTAACTACCCTTCCTCCCCTTTTTAAATTTATATTATATCACTATCTATCAGGAATCCATTTATGTTTGCATGTTAAAGGATTGCAGGGCAGCAGGCAGGTGCCGCTACCAATTCTTCCATTTAATACCACGATGCTGCATCCATTCAGCTGTTTCCCCGAGTATAATAACGGGCTTTTGCTGCAGTTCGGCCCAATTTCTTGCACCGCACATAAGTAAAAGTGCTTTAATTCTATATAATAGACCTTGAATGATTTTATCTAATTCGTTCCTGTCCTCTTTAAGCAGCACTCGTAAAAACCAACCTGCTATTCCACAAAGATTGGCGCCCATGGCCATGGCTTTTACTATATCATGGGCTGATCTAATGCCACCAGAAGCAATTATCTGAACCGGGAGTTTTAGAGACAAAACTTCAATCAGACTGACCGCGGTAGGCATACCCCAGTCATCCAATTCGCCCTGAAACCTTCCATCCCGGTTATCCTCAATACGTATAAAATTAGTGCCTCCACTACCACCGTTGTCAAAAATGCGCACACCAGCATTATATAGGGCACCGGCGCTTTCCCTGGCTAGACCAAAACCAACTTCCTTAGCAATAATTGGGACATTCAATTCGCGCGTTAATTCCTTGACTCTTTGAATCACGCCGCTGAATTTTCGGTCTCCTTCAGGCATAGCCAACTCCTGCGGAACATTCAAGTGAACCTGCAAAGCGTCAGCCTGAATCATATCTACAGCTTCACGCGCTCTAGACATTATGGCATCAGCTCCCAAGTTCGCAAGCAACAATCCTTCCGGATTTATTTCCCGAGCAATCATAAAGCTGTCTCTCCATATGGGTTCATCCAGAGCAATGGTTTGCGAACCTACCGCCATTCCCAGGCCATGACGTGCTGCCAGCCATGCTAGATCTTGATTAATCCTGAAGCCCAGGTCACTGCCACCGGTGATAGCGTTCAATATTATAGGGCACTGCAAACGCTTTCCTAAAAATTCAACACTTATGTCAATCTCATCAAAATCCAGCTCTGGCACAGACTGATGCAGAAGGCGAACATCATCAAATCCAGTCTTCAGAGGTCCTTCTGCAGTATGCATGGCCTGTTCAAGATGTTCTTGTTTGCGCTGACTCCTTATGGGAAAAACCTCCCTGCCCTTTGTCTGGCCCGCTCGAGTGCGTCAATATCATTAATATTAAAAAAGGCATCCCGGTAGTTTTCAAAGCGAGCCAGTTCCTTTTCATCGATTATTACAGCATCCAACTGTTCACTGAATACCCTGATGAGTTTTAGTTTGCCCTGCTCTATGTGTTCCTGGATTATCGGCATACACTTCCGGTTATAAGCTGCCGATGTAGGTTGAAGATGTCCGTCTATCTGAGGAACGGCACTATCGTGGTCATCCAATTTGCCAATTAGGTACTCTATGATCTCTTCAGTCACAAAGGGCATATCACAACCACACACGAATATGGTATCGTTTTTGGCATAGTATAAACCGGCGTGGATTCCAGAAAGCGGTCCCTGGCGTGGTATAACGTCAGTGAAGACCCGGTTACCAAAATCAGAGAACAGCTCTGGTTCATTGCAGATAATCAAAGTTTCCGAAAACAGTTTTTCAAATTTGTTTACAATAATGTCAATTACCCTTTTACCATCAATCATGGCAAAGGCTTTGTTAAATTTCATCCGGGAACTTCTGCCCCCGGCTAGAACGACACCACTTGTTCGCACCGTTTCACCCTACCTGCATACCAAAATTTCTTATGAGTAGTATTAATAAGGGGACGGCTCTCCTGTTTGCTCTATGGCCAGTAATGCTTTTGAAGCAAACGGGAGAACCGCCCCCATCTAGAACGCTAACCTTCACTCCTACCATTTTGTCAGGTATTTATAATTCAAGCTGTACCACAGCTCAAAATCTGGCTGCTCAACCACCGTTGGCGGCTATACTGCAGCCCTGACTACAACCTGGCTGCGAGTTCTTATTCCCCCCGGATGTTTTACTGCTCCCGGTATTAAATCCTGATAATAACTGCTTGATGTTCTTTGAAGAGCAGCCGGGGCACGTGGCCTTATGCTTATCAGCGTTCGATATCATCAAGTCAAATTGTTTGCCGCATTCCTGACACTTGAAATCAAAAATAGGCAGAATAATCCCCCCTGTAATATCTAGGCCTGGTCCTGGTCATCCATATAAGCATCGACCTCGTTCTTCTCTTGGTCAGCCTGAGCTTCACGAATGGAGAGGCTGATTTTTTTCTCATCATTGTTGATGCTCAAAATCTTGGTGGTGACCTGTTCACCCACACTTACCACATCTTCAGGCTTTTCAACCCTGCGGTTGGCCAACTGGGATATGTGAACCAGGCCGTCTACACCAGGTGCAAGCTCAACAAAAGCCCCAAAGGGAGTAATCCGGACCACAGTTCCTTCGATCAGATCCCCTTCGTTGTACTGGGTGATGAGCTGCTCCCATGGGCTCTTCAGCAGCTTTTTGCGGCTTAAAGATACTCTTTCCTTCTCCCGGTCCAATCCAAGTATATAGACTTCAACTTCTTCCCCTTCAGTAAAAACATTTGAAGGATGCTCAATGCGGCGGTGGTCAATCTCAGATACATGCAGCAAGCCTTCATATCCACCGAGATCTATGAAAGCACCATAATCGACTATGCGTTTGATTCGACCGGCGATGGTCTGCCCTTCCTCGATTTTTCCCCAGAATTCGTTTTTCAACCGGGCTTTTTCCTCTGCTACGAGCTCCTTACGGGACAGAACTACCTGTGACCCGCGCCTCTTGTTGCGGTTGAATTCAATGATCTTGAAATCCAGGGTGCGTCCGATGTAATCGTCAAGGTTCTTGACGTAGGAATCATCGACATGAGATGCAGGGAGGAAAGCTGTCACTCCCACATCCACCAGCAGGCCGCCTTTAACGCTGCCGGTAATGGTCCCCTCTATGATCCTTGACTCTTTAAAATCATCCTCCAATTTGTCCAGTACCTTTTGTGAGTCGACTTTCTTTTTGGAGAGAAGAATATTACCGTCATCATCCCATTTCAGTATCATAACTTCAATCTCGTCTCCAACCTTAACCAGTTCTTTGGCTGATCCCACATCGTTAAGAGATAGTTCACGCAAAGGAATAATACCTTCCGATTTGCCCCCAACGTCAACCATTACTTCATCATCAAGTACCTGAATAACAGTACCCTTTATGATATCTCCCTTTGCGGGGGAAGCATAGTCTGCCATTTCCGCCTCCATTTTGGCGAATGAATCCTCTTGATTGTTGCTTTCGTTTGCCTGGATTTCAACCTGGCCGTCCCTTTCTTCTCCCATTTCCGTCATCCTTTCCATTACCTCCTTAATAATCCAGTCGGGTGTGGAAGCACCGGCGGTAACACCAACCTGGTTCGCACTGACGAACCATTCCGATTTTATTTCCCGGGAATCCAGGATTCGGATTGTTGCTACACCCGTACTCTGGCACTCCCTGACAAGAGTGCTGGTATTTGAGCTCTGGTCATCTCCAATCACCAGCATGAGATCTACTTCCGAACAGAGAATTCGGGCCGCATCCTGCCTCTTTTTGGTGGCCGAACAGATCGTATTTATGATCCGCAGTTCCTTGCTTTTGCCTAGCAAAGATCCGGCCACCTCCAGAAACTGTCTCTCATCCTTGGTGGTTTGGGAAACCAAAGCGATTTTTTTCCCCGATAGCGCCTCAGCTTCCTGGCGATTGCTCACTACTTTTGCTCTATACCCAGACCATCCCAATACCGCTTGAACTTCGGGATGGTGACTGTCTCCGAATATACCTATTTCATAACCATCATCTTTTAATTTGACTACAATTTCATGCAGTTCTTTTACCAGGGGACACGTAGCATCTATGATTTTCAATCCCATATTCCGTGCTTTTTCAATGATTTCAGGCGTTGTACCGTGAGTGCGAATAACTATGCCAGCCCCGTGATTATTTATCTCTTCGAGATTTTCAACCGGAATCAAACCGCGACTGGCATAATAATCGACTACGGACTTATTATGCACTAGAGGGCCGAGAGTATACCACAACCACGGTTCTTGCAGGCACTCATCCGCCATTCTGATCGCCTTTTTGACACCGGCACAAAAACCGGCATTTTTAGCAAGGCGCGCTTGCAACTGTTACACCTCGCAAATACATATTCGTATTTTTCACCATGAATCCCTCTTTATTTCTGCAAAAGTGAATTAATTTCCTTCTCTATTTTCCGACTTAGATGCTCCAGATCAGAAGCATGAGAATGTCCTGCCAGCGAATCAGTATATATCGGTTTCCCCAAAACTATTTTAAATGTCCTAAACCAACCGGTGGGCAAAACTGCCCGCGTCCCTATACATGCAGCGGGAATTACCGGGACTCCTGCCTTCATAGCGAGCAGGGCTGCGCCGGGTTTGACTACTATCGGTTCATCGTTAAGATTGCGGGTTCCCTCCGGAAATATTCCCAGAATCCTTCCCATCTTCACATTTTCCAGAGCGGTTCTTATAGCCTGCCGGTCTACAGCTCCTCTTTTAACAGGAAATGCATATAACATCGGCAACAGTTTACCCAAGACCGGCACCGAAAATAACTCGGCCTTAGCCATATAGCAGAGGGGCCTTGGCAGAGCAAAGCCGAGGATCAACGGATCCCAATTGCTTATATGATTGGCTACTACTATCGCCGGACCCGAAGCGGGAAGGTTTTCCATGCCTTCTTTTTTTAGCCCCATCAGCGTGAAAAAAAGCCAACCCAGCGTTCTTACTATCTTATAAAGCACTGCCGGCCTCCTTAATGATCTTTGAAACCGTGGCTAAAACCTCGTCAGCCTGCATGTAGCTGGTGTCTATCATTATGGAATCATCCAGCACCTTTAGGGCTCCAATCTCACGGGCACTGTCCTTTTTGTCCCGTTCCATTATTTCCTGCTCCAATTTAAGAAGTTGATCGGGATCATCGGGCAGGTTCATCTCCCTGGCCCTTCTTCGAGCCCTTTCTTCCAGGGTAGCGGTTAGAAAAAATTTGAACTCGGCATCTGGCATAACACACTCGCCTATATCACGACCATCCATAACCACCGATTCATGACTGGCCATTTCCTGCTGTATCGAAACTAATATGTACCGCACCTGTTTATGGCTGGCTAGCTGGGAAACCATGGTAGTAACTTCAGGTGAACGGATTCCTTCGGTTACATCTGTTTCATCACAATAAACCCTTTGTCCATGAGATGTATAGGAAAATCTAATGCGCGTTTGAAGGGCTAGCTGCGCAAGGGATTGTGGATCATCAAGAGGAATATTTTGCCTTAAGGCTTTCCATGTCAGCGCACGGTACATGGCACCAGTATCAACGTAAACGAAACCCAGCTCCTGGGCCAACCTCTTCGCGATGGTGCTCTTGCCAGCACCTGCCGGTCCATCTATTGCGATCTTCATCATCCAACCACCATTGATATATTCCTTTTAAGTTTAGCATAAGCGATTAAGCAAAGCCACAATCCCGGTTATAACAACGAAGTTAGATTGTTCACAAACTGGTTCTTCTTTGCAATGGCTTGCCTTGAATATTTTTATTTAGAATTTACTCAAGTAATACTCCCCCGCCCTTCTGATAATCTTTGACACAAGGGACACACAAGGACAAACAAGGACAGACAAACAAGGGGACGGTTCCCTTGTTTGCCTGTGAAGTGCACCCCAGATGTTGGACGAAAAAGTTCAATGTTTGGAGGTGCACTTTT
>CAZWPO010000018.1:21785-60989 GCA_964635975.1 uncultured Syntrophomonas sp. | reverse complement strand
GTACCTCGTTCACTTGCCGAAGGCAAGTGAACGAGGTACCCGTCCCCCTGTTCTCCCCACCTATTTCTTGGATTTCGCTTCCTGTAAAACACTGTCTGCAAAATCGTTCCTTTTCATATCAACAGCGATACTCCGGTCTAAATACTCAATAGCTCCGGTCCAGCAGAATTTAACACATTGGGGATCGCCCCCGCAGCGGTCGCACTTAAATGCTACTCCCTTATCGGCGTTAAAATTCATATGTCCAAATGGGCAAACCTGTGTGCACTGGCGACAGCCGATGCAGAGTTCAGCTCTGATGCTGACATCGCCATTTTCATAGTTCTTCGTTATCGCACCTACCGGGCAAACGTCCAGGCAGGGCGGTTTCTCACAAAAAGCACAGGTAACCGGAACATTGTATGCCTCCCTGCGGTAGCGAACAATCCTTATCCGCGAAAGTGCCGGGGAACAGGCATTTTCATGGGCTAATGAGCAAACCATCTCACATGTTCCGCAGCCCACACATTTACGGTAATCAATGTAAAATTCCCTATTATTCATTTCTTTGCCTCCCCCGTTCTCATTGCAGGTATTTTTCTATCGTTAGCATCCAGGGCATATTCTTCAAAAGCGCAGGACTCTGTACTATTCTATTGATCTCTGATTGTGTGATCCTTTTTTTCATGAGATAGATCAGAGGGCCTACGGCATCAATACTGCCAACTGCTTGAATACCCTTGATCTGGTCGGCCTGAATCAATATCTTAAGATACGCATCGTTCGTCTCACGCTCCAGTATCTTCAGATCGTCGGAGCCCAATTCCTCCTCAAGCAAACCAGCGGCCGCGCAGGGACTCCCAAAAGCTTCCTCCGAAACTAGCTTTAAAGCTCCCGGGTATACAATTGCCTCCCCCAAACAATTTCGCGCCGCGATTTCGGCCTGTGCTTTTGCGCATGACCAAAGCAGACACAGTGCAGGTTTGCCGGTTATCAGATCCCTGGTCTCTACACAATCCCCACAGGCATATATATCTTGATGGCTGGTCCTCATTTCTGAATCTACGTTTATTCCACCCAGAGCACCAATTTCTATCCCTGCAGCAGAGGCTAACTCCGTGTTCTGACGAACACCGGCAGCCCATATTACTGTATCGCAATCAATCTCTCTAAGATCAGTTATCAGTCTTTCAACCCGGACTTCACCAATTATTTGTCGAGCCTTTTCACCGGTGTGT
Organism: uncultured Syntrophomonas sp.; assembly: GCA_964635975.1. GTDB lineage: Bacteria > Bacillota > Syntrophomonadia > Syntrophomonadales > Syntrophomonadaceae > UBA5314. Next base: position 59,772 of record CAZWPO010000018.1, on the reverse strand, counting down.
ATTTCAACACCGTTATCCTCAAGTATCTTCCTGATCAACGCGGAAGGATGCTCATCGAACAGGCGGGGCATTATCCGGGGCATCATCTCGATGACGCTTACTTCACACCCTCTGATAGCCAGTGTCTCAGCGGCTTCAATGCCTATATTGCCTGATCCAATCACGACAGCACGCCTGGGCTTGTGCTCAAGAATCCGATCAATGTCAGAAACCGTTTTTATCACAAAATTCCCTGTCAGGCCTGCTCCAGGAATGTCAGGCACCACTGGCTGGCTGCCGGCAGCTATTATCAAGCGGTCATAGAACAACTTTTCTGCGTTGACCGTAACTGCCCTCTCTTCAGGTCTTATATCTTCAACCAGCTGCCCCAGTCGGACATTCACTCTGGCTTTATCTAAAGGCTCCTTCAGGAACAGCTGATCGCGCTTAATCCAACCGGCCAAATAGTCTGGAAGAGCACACGGCGAATAAAATGGCAGCGTTTCAGCGCCCAGTATAACTATCTCAGCTTCCGGGTCATAGCTTTGAATAGTCTGGGCAGCCTGATTGCCGGCTGCACCATTGCCGATTATGATAATGCGCAAAATACTCAGACCTCCCCCCGGAAACACTTGAGTATCATGGAGGACCCAAGCCTTTGGAGAGCCGCTCGATGGCGATATTTATCTGCTTGATCCCCCGAGTAATCGTAAGTTAAAGCCTGGTTGGGACAGTATTCAACACACACCGGTCGGCCCCCACACAAATCACAATTAACCGCTTTTTCCAAAATGACGTCAAAAACGGTTGCATCAAATGGGCAGGCCAATTCACACGCACGGCATCCTATGCACCGATAAAGATCACGGGTAGTGATATTGCTGCCCGGCTCCTTACAAATGGTGTTCATCAAACATGTCGTAATACATGGTGCTTCAAGACACTGGGCACAGCTTATAGCATAAAAACAGTTTTCGCTTTTATCTTCAATAATTTTGATACGACTCTGATAGTGATTCCACTGCCGACAATGCTCAAGCGTGCATGCCAGCTGGCAAAAACCACAACCGCTGCATAATGATGCATCGTGAAAAAGTCGTTTCTGGTCCATTTGCCGTCCTCCACTAACAGACATTGAGAAAGGATTAGTAATCCGTCCTATATATCTATCCGCTAAATATCCAGGATTTCTCTTGTCTCCGGGAGCGGGTAACCGGTGTTCGCGTCCCACCCCCTGAACTGCCAGTACTTCTCTAAGACAGCCTGTACTTTCTCTTCATCCACAATATTCCCGGATTGGGCCTGCTGGTAAAAACGACGCGGGAATTTGCTGTCTGCGGCGACTTCTCCATGACGGATGTTAAATAGTTTCATTAGGTTCCAGGCCCTTTCCGAACCAGCCATTAGCTCCTCCGGGGTCATATCTATCCCGGTCACAGCAGTATAGACTTCTGATAATATAGTAGGGCCAATTGTCTCCATAACCGGCGGTCTAATGCATACACCAATGGAATTGTAGAGATTTAACAAATCCTCTGCCCATTTCGACATATAGGCAATGTCCACTGTATCGTTTTCCAGATCTATAGCGGCAGATTTTAATTCCTCGGGCATATCCAGGCGGTCATACATGGATTTCTTGAATCCAAACCTCTCTTTTTGGTACTGATGCAGGTTTTCATTGTAACGCAAATTTTCGATCGGATTGCGGCAGCGCAGGTGATCCCCACCCCGGATATTGGTAAGCATGCCCAGTGTCCAGGTCGACCAGCGTCCACGGGGATCAATCATGGGAATTTCTACTCCTTTTACGTGCATGGCATAATCGGATGCTCCCGGCCAGTTTTCAGCAGCTCTCTTCACCCCTTCAGCCAAAAGATCACCAATTCCCTGTCTCAATGATATGTCTTTCAGCAATGCAAAGGCGGCATCGTCATCCCCAAAGGCAAGCTCGTAACCTACATCATCTTTACTAATTATGCCTTTTTGATACAGCTCCATGGCAAAAGCAATTACACTTCCCGAACTAGACATATCTATACCGTAACGCTGGCACAGCTCACTTGATTTAATAGAAGCTTCGGTACTCAAACCCACATTTGAAGAGTAGGATACGGTCGGCGTAATTTCCATATCTTTTACCATGGTGCCTGCGTATTTACCACTATTTATCTCCGACATATGTCCACATGCAATAATGCATGATTGACAGGCGATATGCCGGTTGCTATATATATCTACTATCTGACGACCGGCTTTCTCATTCCAATCCGGCAAAGTACCCCGTGAATAATTGTGCACCGATAAGGCATTGTATCCACCATAGGGAATTGTGGCGTTCATGGTCCCATACGCACAAAAGGCCACGTACGAAGATGCCGACTTAATCAGTTTTTGCCCCTTGGCACATAATTCCAGCAGTCCTTTTGGATTGGCGGGTACTACTGGTTTTGATCCTCTGACCACAACTGCTTTAAGCTTCTTGGACCCCATGACCGCACCCATCCCGGTACGCCCAAATCCATCGTAATATCCGTTTTCTATGCTGGCAAAGCGGACCAGGTTTTCACCTGCCTGACCGATCAAGAGAAATTCGGCTCCATAGTGGCGGTTTTTCAGCAGATCAATACTTTCCCATGCGTCTTTTCCCCAGATGAATGATGCTTCTTTGATCTCAATATTGTCTTCGTCTATCACCAGATATACTGGGTTTTGTGCCTGGCCTTTAATAATCAAAGCGTCATAACCGGCGCCTTTTAGTTTGACACCTAAAAAGGCTCCTGAGTTTGACGATCCGAAACCATTGCTCAAAGGAGATTTAGCTGAAACTTCCATCCTGGAAGCGGTTGGGAAAGGTGTTCCGACCAGCGTGCCGACACTAAACATCAAAATGTTCTCAGGACCAAGTGGATCAGCGTCTACAGGTATCTCATCATATAAAATCCTGGCATTAAACCCGATTCCGCCAATATACCGCTTAGCAAGGCCAGGCTCAAGTTGCCTGGTCGTGATTTTATTTGTACTCAAGTCAACTTCCAGTATTCTCCCAGCGTAGCCGAACATAATCTCCCCACCTTCGCCCATTTTACTTAGAATTATCTAACAAACTTGTAACAGTAGTCGGCAAAATAGTTTGTACGCCAATTATATAGTCAAGATAACACATTATACAAGTATTTCTATACATTATTTATTTGAATTAATGAGTGCATATGGAAAAATTCTGATTATTGATTGCAGTTATGTAGAAGTTTGGAAATTTATTCGCTTGATCAGCAGGTAGTTGTAATCCTTAGCCTCCCTATGCAATATAGAAAGGCAATAGGCATCATTACATGAACTTGGGGGACAACTAACATTCCGTCCCCCGGCCCTATACCCTGTATAGAGGTTTCTTCATGTTGTTAATCTTATTTCCAGTGATCACTCTGTACTTACATCAAAACGCCTTCAGCTGAGCCTTGGTACACGTTTGCCACTGCACTTTACCCGCCGGCTGCTCGGTGGGGAAAACCAGCAAAACCCGTTTTCCTAGAAGCATAACGCCTTTCAGGGTCTCACCTATGCGAACCAGCTCATAATCAGCCAGTACATGTTTTCCGTCCAGACTTTTTATAATATCTATTCCAGTTTGACGGCGCAGTTCTCCTGCAGTAATGATCTCTTGTGCAGTTGACAATTGGAACTTTCCCCGCAGGCGTCCGTCACTGGCAGCCAGCCGCAGCCCGGACCCAGCCAGCGCACCGATAACCCCGTGCCCGGTGCCGCCGTGTTCTGAAAGGTGTATATTCATATCCGAGGCCAGATCATACGCTTCTTCTTTGCTTAAGACCTGCTCCTTGGCCCTGTACCCGAAAGCGATCAATTTTCCAGGCATAGCTAGCTGCTCCACAGACACGATACACAGACCGGGATCAGAACCCGGTTCTGATGTTTTAACCAAAAATTCCGCTGCCAGGTCTATTATCTGTTTAAACCGGTCCTGTTTCATGTCAAAAGCAAAACACATTGTGCTATTATGCGATGTATATGGAATGTTTGGATCTACCAGCAACTGATGCCGAGTTACCGGCTCAGCGTTACCCCATCCCCTATCTTCCAGAGATGCGGCCAGTTCCGAAGCCCGCTTGCCGGTCCCTATTTTGCTGTCCAAAATGTCAGTATCATCAATACATATCAGTAATCTCAAGATCTCTTCCCCCAGTTAATTAATGGCTATTTCCCTGCTTTGAAAGCCGCATTCCGGTTCCATTCAATATTTGCTTGACCTGCTCATCGGATATCTCCAAATGTAAAAACTCTCGCAAAAAGTTTTTCACTTCAGAAGCCATATCAACGTCCACGAATAGTTCAGGGTACGTGGTCTTCGCCACCCAAAGCAACGCCAGCGGGGTTTCCAAGGAAGTTGGGTGTCCCCATCGCGAAATACCATTGGGCATCTGGTATACTTTACCAGTGTTCACTGCGGACAGGGTTGACCATTGCTGACTATCCTTGATATATGCAGCCACCCCGGGTTCGCTGCACAGGATCGCATCCGGATTCCAGAGCAGTATCTGTTCCAGGCTGGCATAATACTTCCCTTCGTAGAAACGCAGGTTATCGACTTCAAGTGATACATTCAGCACACCGGCTGCTTTGAATACGTCTGCTGGGAGAGTACCTTTTACGTCAGTTCTGGTCGCTTCATTTACGGAATGATAGACACGCACCCGCTTATCCATAGCAATGGGCTCCACTCTGCTACTAACACGTTCCAGGCAGGCCTGGTAATACTGCCGGTACTTGAGCGCCTGGGCTTCATTTCCTACTGCCTTTCCCATCATATCCATAGCCCTAAGCTGTTCTTCCATATTAGTATAACTCACTACCAAGTAAGTCAGGCCGCTACTGTCCAATTTGGCAACTTGCCCTTGATCCATGGCTTCATCCCCTTTAATAAATACCAGGTCGGGATTGCAGGCCAGCAGTTCCTCAATGTTGATAAAGCCGCCTACCTTGGGCAATGATGCCTCCTTAACATTAGGAAAGAGGCTGGTCATTATTTTGTCCCTCTGCAGACCATCAACTACGGCGACAATCTTATCGCCCTTGCCCATCATGGCAACAGCATGACCGGCATCCGGGGAAAGGCAGGCAATACGCTGTGGATCGTGGGGCACTTGCACCGTTCTTCCTATGCAATCTACCACGACCACTCCCTGGTTCTGGCTCCGGGATGGATTGTTGTTCGAATTATTGGTACAGGCAGCCAGAGAAAACATAACACAAATAATGATAATATTACGAATAGTCGAAATCTTTTTATTCTTCAGCCAGTTCATCTATTCCCTACTTTCTCTCTATGTCCGATTTCGTTCCTGGTTCGTATGGGGATGACATGCCGCCAATTACTATCGTCCAAGTGATATTCTATCAGATGTGTCTGAACTGTATATAGTCTTTCCAGCATATCTTCTGTCAACACCACTGAAGGTGAACCCATATCGAGAAATTTTCTTTCCCGCAGCAGAGCAATCCTGGTGGGTACATCATGATTTTCCAAATAAAAAGCGTGGTTGGGGAAATGAGTAGCCATGAGTATGGATATCCCAGCTTCTTTAACCAGGTCGACAATAGTTTCCATAATCAGCAATTCATTTTTAAAATCTAAATGAGCGGTGGGTTCATCCATGATGATTAATGGAGTCCTCTGCACCAGGGCCCGGGCTATCATCACCAACTGGCTCTCTCCACCACTCAAGTGGTTGTAGGGGCGGTTTCGTAAATGGTAGATCCCCACCTGTTCCATGGCCTCGTCTACCAGTTCACGGTCCTCACTGCTTGGAGCACCCCAAAAACTGATATATGAAGCCCGGCCCATGAGAATTATCTCCTGGACCTGGTAAGGAAAAGTCTTTTCATGGCTCTGGGGAACGTAAGCTACTTTTTTGGCCATTTCCGCGGGCTTTGCGCCAGCAACATCTAGCCCGTCCAGCACTATCTTTCCACTGCCGAGTTGCAGTAGTCCCAGCACACAATCCAGCAATGTAGACTTACCGCATCCATTTGGTCCCAGCAGGCAGAATATCTCCCCCCTGGAAACATTGAAACTCACATCGGTAAAGATATCCTCTCCAGTATTATACGCAAAGGCAGCCTGATTCACTTCCAGCAAAACCATTTACCAGCCGCCTCCTTTGGTCTTTTTTAATAAATATACGAAAAAAGGACCGCCGACCAGAGCAGTAAGGATGCCCAGCGGCAATTCCGATCCGGTGATCATTCTTCCCAGATTGTCCACCAGTACCAGAAAACATGCCCCCAACGAGAAGCTGGCCGGAATCAACAGACGATTGTCGTTCCCAACCAGCATCCGTCCGATATGCGGCATCACCAGCCCTACCCAGCCGATAACGCCGCTGACACATACCGCGCCAGCTGTAGCCAGGGTAGCACAGGCTATCACAAGACCCTTATTAAACGATGTATTCAAGCCTAATGTTCGAGCTTCTCGATCACCCATGGATAGAACGTTGATTCGCCAGCGCACCGCCAGGAGTCCGAAAACGCCTATAAACATGGGGATACCGGCTACAGCAATATCACTGTACTGAGCCGTCGCCAGGCTGCCCATCAACCAGAATACTATGGCTGGCAGTTCGCTGCTGGGATCGGCAATATACTTCAAAAAGGACAGCAGAGCTGAGAAGACTGAGGACACGATAACTCCCCCGAGCACCAGCATAACCGTATGGCTGGTTCTGTATACTTTGCCGATCAGGTAGCTCAATATTACCGCCAAAATCCCAAAGGCAAAGGCAAAGATATAGATTGGAAACGAGGATGAAAATAGTAATATTGCCAGGGCGGCACCGAAGCCGGCCCCGGCACTAACTCCCAAAATCCCGGAACTTACCAGGGGATTGCGAAAAATACCCTGAAAAGCCGCGCCGCTGACTGAGAGGCAGCCGCCTACCAGAGCCCCCAGGATAGCCCTTGGCATCCGGATATCCCACACTATGGTCTGCTTAACATCGGGGATGACATCCATACCCATCCCCATCCGAGTGCCCAGAATATTTATAACGTCCCCGAAGGAGATGGGATAGCGCCCAATAAAAAGCGAAACTGTAATAAATATTAGAGGGCTAAAAATTAGCACTGCAAAAGTAGTATATTTCTTCGTCGTAATCAACTTCCTTAATAGAGGAATCAGCCCGGAATTACCACCTGCATAACCTGGTCCATTCCAGTATGATTGTACCACCACCTCAGTGTCCAAGGGATCAGCGTTTTCTTTTTAAACCATAAGTAATCCCTGCAGCAGCAATGACACCGAGAAGCACTATAGCCATTATTCCTCCGCTCCCGATATCTTTCTTCTGATTATCTGAACCTGAGCTGCTCGTGCTGCTGTAATCGTTAGCTTCTCTATTGATAACCCCGGCAGGCTGCTGCTGATCAACGACTGCAGGGGCGTCTTTCGTCTTCGGTGCTGTCTGCGTTGCTGCCTGCGACTGCTGATCACCGGAACTGTCCTTATCAGCGGGAGCTGTTTTGTCGGAACTCCCAGGCGCTTCGGTACTGCCGCCAGCTTTAGGAGTATCCTGTGGCGCAGCAGGCTCAGCGACTGGCGCGCCTTCAGTGGTAAATTTTATCTCCACCGGGCCCACCATTACCGCCCCGCTCTTTGCTTTTAATGCTGAGCTGATTTTCACGACATAGGTCTGACCGGGTTGCAGATCGCCGGTGGGCTTTAAAGTGACGTCGTTCTTGATCTCCGGGTTTATCTGGTCGTCACCCATGGTCACCTTAATTGGAATAATGGCGCCATCGCTCGACACCAGAGAAAAACACCCCATATTGTTACTCTTGACCGACATATTTACTACATTTTTGTTAAAGGTCAATTTGATATCTGGCCGCAAAGATACACCCTGCTGTCCGGAAGCGGGTTGGCTGGACGAGAGCTGCAGGGGCACGCCTTTGCCTCCCCCACTGCCATCACCATCACCGGCGAAAACTGCCGGAGTGAGAAGAAAAAAGCTGCAAAATGTCAGGATTAAATAAACAAATCCTTTTTTTACCGCCGTATTGTACGTTATCATTTTTCCCCCATCCTTTCGCACCTCATGTAAGGTGCACACTCATATCGCGAGTATGCACCTTACAAAGTAGAATTGGGTTAGGCCGTATAGTTCACAGTACCCAACAAGGTTCCATTGCTCTGTTTTACGGTAATGCTTATACCATCACCAGCATCGATAATTCCAGGCATTTCCACTTCAAAAGTCCAGCTTCCACTGTTGTCTGTGCTGACCGCTCCATTGAATATTTCAAGGTCTGTTCCTGCATCATATGCCGTCCCCTTTACAGTGTAGCTTTCATTGACGCCGCCGGCGTCTGTGATAGTTATATATATCACCTGGGTCTTGCTGGTGTTGGCCAGCGGACGGTTTGCAGAATCTCTCAAGGTTACGGTCACCGTGTTGCTGGAACCCGGGCCAAGAACTGGATCCACAGTCACCGAACAATTGCCAGCAGCCATAGATGAATTGGCCATGATCACATCTGCTGTCGGTGATGTCGTAACTCCGGCTATATCAACAGTCAGAGTATGAGTCCCCAGGGTATTGGTATCGCCGGTTGGGACCGCTACCGCAGCGCTTCCATTAACGAATGCAACATCGCCGCTGTACAGCTGGCCATCCAGATTGCTGGTCACGGTTACGGCTATTGAGCCATCCAGGGACGTACCATTAAAGTCCTGGGCATTGCTTATATCCAGGTCTATATCTTCCCGCCTGGTCATATTTGAGTTAGTATCCAGGGCTGCTCCGCTCTGGTCCGCAGCTGTATAACTTACCGTGCCTAACAATGTGCCATTACTCTGTTTCACGGCTATCGATATCCCGTCATCGACATCGATTGAGTCAGGCATATTGACCGCGAAGGTCCAGCTTCCGCTGTTGTCCGTGCTCACCGCTCCGTTGAATATCTCCAGGTCGGTGCCCGCATCATATGCCGTCCCTTTGACGGTGTAGCTTTCATTTATGCCGCCGGCGTCCGTAACAGTGATAAACAATACCTGGGTCTTGCTGGTGTTGGCCAGCGGGCGGTTTCCTGAATCTTTCAAGGTTACCGTCACAGTGCTGTCAACACCGACACCAAGGGCTGGTGCAGCGCTCACCGAACAGTTGGCGGCAGCCATAGATGAATTGGCCATGGTGACGTCTACTGTTTGCGCTGTCGTAACTCCGGTAATATCAACCGTCAGGGTATGGGTCCCCAGGGTATTGGTATCACCTGTTGGGACCGCTACCGCAGCACTGCCAGTAACGAATGCAACATCGCCACTGTACATCTGGCCATCCAGATTGCTGGTCACGGTTACGGCAATGGAACCGTCTAATGATGTACCATTTATGTCTTTGGCATTGCTTACCTCGAGATTGATGTTGTCGCGCCTGGTCATATTAGAGCTGCTTGCCAGTGTCGCTCCGCTCTGGTCTGACGCTGTATAACTAACCGTGCCCAGCAGGGTGCCATTACTCTGTTTCACGGCTATCGATATCCCATCATCGACATCAATTGAGTCAGGCATATTGACCGCGAAGGTCCAGCTTCCGCTGTTGTCCGTGCTCACCGCTCCGTTGAATATCTCCAGGTCGGTGCCCGCATCATATGCCGTCCCTTTGACGGTGTAGCTTTCATTTATGCCGCCGGCGTCCGTAACAGTGATAAACAATACCTGGGTCTTGCTGGTGTTGGCCAGCGGGCGGTTTCCTGAATCTTTCAAGGTTACCGTCACAGTGCTGTCAACACCGACACCAAGGGCTGGTGCAGCGCTCACCGTACAGTTGGCGGCAGCCATTGATGAATTGGCCATGGTGACGTCTACTGTCGGCGCTGTCGTAACTCCGGCAATATCAACCGTCAGGGTATGGGTCCCCAGGGTATTGGTATCACCTGTTGGGACTGTTACTGCTGCGCTGCCATTGACAAACGCAACATCGCCACTGTACATTTGGCCATCCAGATTGCTGGTCACGGTTACGCCTATTAAGCCGTCCAGGGCAGTACCCTCACCATCCCTGGCATCACTTACATTTATTGTTATATCGTCGCGCCGCGTCATATTGGAGTTGCTTGCAAGCGTCGCTCCGCTCAAGTCCGTAGCTGTATAACTTACCGTGCCCAACAATGTGCCATTGCTTTGTTTCACGGCTATCGATATTCCATCATCGACATCGATTGAGTCAGGCATATTGACCGCGAAGGTCCAGCTCCCGCTGTTGTCGGTGCTCACCGCTCCGTTGAATATCTCCAGGTCGGTGCCCGCATCATAAGCCGTCCCTTTTACTGTGTAGCTCTCGTTTACGCCGCCGGCGTCAGTGATACTGATAAATATCACCTGGGTTTTGCTGGTGTTGGCCAGCGGGCGGTTTCCTGAATCTTTCAAGGTCACCGTCACAGTGCTGTCCGCTCCCGCGCCCAGGGCCGGTGAAGCGCCTACCGTGCAGTTGGCTGCCGTCATAGATGAATTTGCCATGCTCACTTCCGCAGTCGGGGAAGTCGTAACTCCATCGATATCTACAGTCAGGGTATGGGTTCCCAGGGTATTAGAATTGGTAGTTGGAATCGTTATTGTGGCACTCCCGTTGGTAAAGTCCGCGTTTGAACTGTACATCTGACCATCCAGACTGCTGGTCACCGTTACTGATATGGAACCGTTTAGATCAGAACCACCACTGCCCTTAGCATCCGTCACGTTTAACGTAATATTATCCTGGCGGGTCATGTTGGAATTGGTGACAACCGTCGCTCCGCTCTGGTCGCCGCCACCACCGCCGCCGCCACCGCCGCCTGCCGCGACGGTAAAGGACACGGTCACTTGCCGGCCCAGGGTATTATCATTGTTTGCGGTCAGGCTTGAAGATATTACCACCGTATAAGATTCCCCTGCCTCCAATGGAGCATCGGGTTCCAAATAAATCTTCTCTTTTTCATCGTCATCGAGGTAATTAACGGCTCTGTATACTGTTGATGCAACTTCCTGATTTGACTCGTCTTTCAAAGAGACGCAGTTCTGGTTGGTGTCCCAGTGGTCTCTGACCACTCCCCGGTCGAATGTCAGAATAATAGTAGGCAGTGAGGAAACTCCGGTCTCACCGTCAGCAGGGTCGGAACTCACGAGGTTTAAAGGAGCAACGCCGCCCCCCCCGCCGGTGCCAGTTCCACTTCCTGTCCCTGTGCTGGTATTGGTGGATCCGGTGCTATAGGAATAATCATCAGAATTCTCGATGCTTGTCGGAGTTTGCTCAAAGGAGGCTCCATCGGCATTTACTGTTGCTTTTCCGATTTCACCAGTCCCGGTTACGGATGCAGCTGCGTTGAGCGTGAGCTCATCTATTCTAGCATCATCGGACAGATCAATAGTGGATCCGGCAGCATTTTCGCCCACCTGCAGGTTGGCTATGGTGCCTCCGGAAATTGTGATAGTGGAGCCGGCAGATTCGACATTTACAGTATTAAAATCACCCACCAGATTTACGCCAGCTCCGGCGGGTATCACCTGCGACAGGGTCACAGTTTCAAATCCAGATCCGCTGGTAGTAGTCTGAACCAGGGTGGCGCCATTTTCAAGTTTCACGATGTTGACCGAGGTGCTGCCGGAAGCAACTACGCGGACACCCTCTTTACTGACAATGATACTCGGCATCTGGCAGTTCTCCAGGGTAACGCTGTTAGGGCCTCCTCCTTTTATACTGGTGGCGCCTTCCACTTTAACATTGATCAATGTCACTTCACCGTCACCTATGCCTTCGGCCAGGAGCAGATTGCCTTTTATGAGCATATTCTGCAGGGTGACTCCAGATACTTCTATAATCGCGTCGCCTTCGACAGTATCAATTCCCGACACAGGCCCGTAATTTCCCGCTTTGTTAAATACCCTCGCATTCTCAGATATCGGTGCTATAATTGCGGTCCCAGAGGCTGCTTTGAGAAGAATAATACTTTCGGCCCGGGTCAGCAGCTTCCCCGGCTTAAAACTCTGGTCCGGATATCCGCGCATTATCTGGGCTGAATTAACAGCATTTACAGCCCCCCTGGCCCAGTCACCTATTTCATCATTATCGATAAAGGCATTCGATGCTGACCGAGCATCTTCCCGGTCCAATCCTTTAATCGTTGCCATCATGGTGGCGGCTTCCTGCCGGCTTACCCCTGAACGGGGATAAAAAGTCCCGTCTGGATATCCCGATATGTACCCGGCTGCCACAGCTTTTTTAACTTCAGTCGCAAACCAGTCCTCTGTTGATACGTCTGTGAAGTTTATCTGGCCTTCTTGATCAAAACTGAATACCCGATTAGCCAGGCTAATAAATTCAGCCCGGCTGATCTGATTCTCCGGTCTGAAGGTTCCGTCCGGATAACCACTGGCCAGACCAGAAGCGATAAATTCAGATATGGCTGTTTTGGCCCAATGTTCTTGAATATCGCTCAGTGTCGAAGCCGACGTACTCGCCTCTGCAGCTAATGCCGCCGGAACCGTGCCCAGTACCAGCAGCAGCACCATTAGCAAAGCGATCAGATTAACACCTGCTTTTTTGCCTGCCGCCTTTTGCAGAATGGAATTCGATGAAATTAGATGCATTACAGTCCCTCCCTTTATCTCTATCTAGCTGAGAACATTTATAGAAATGCCATCACATAAAATGGCAATTGCCTTGATAATAGTCTATTTTCACATTGTTCAAGCTGTTCGCTCGCAGGCTAATCCTTAATCCTGAAGTAAACAGTCACTTCTCTACCGAGTGTGTTGTCGTTATTAGCAGCAAGGCCTGCAGATATCACAACCGTATAGGTCTCCCCGGCACTGAGACTGGTATCGGGTCTCAGATAAATATTCTCTTTTTCAGCAGCATCCAGATAGTTATCAGCTCTGAATACGGTTGCCGAGATGGTTTTATTGGAACTGTCTCTTAGCGTTACACAAGTCTGGTTGGTATCCCAGTGGTCTCTAACTACGCCCCTGTCGAAGGTCAGCTTGATTGTGGGCAATACGTCTACTCCAACCGCGCGATCTGCGGGATCCGAAGCGACCAGGTTCAGAGGAGCAACGCCTCCCCCGCCACCGGTATTGTCTCCACTACCATCGTCTGCTGGTTTGCCTATAGTAACGCCTACTTTGCCAGGATTTTCGAGGATAGAAGGAGTTTGTTCAATGCTTATCCCAGCAGCGTTTATCCTGACTTTCCTTATGGCTCCCTTCCCCGTAACCGCAACAGCTGAATTAATAATCATATCCTCGACTCGGCAACCATCAGCGATATCTATTGTGGATCCGGTTGCAGTTTGTTCGATCAGCATATTCGAGACAGTGCCATTGGCAATCAGCAGACGAACTTGTGGTGATTCTAAATCCACACTGGGAAAATTACCTGACAGCTGTACTGACGCTCCCGCCGGAATCGACTTGGATAGGCTTACTACCTTGAAGCCCGGGTTGCTCGTTTCTTGAACCAGAAAAGTACCGCTGTTTATCTGCACATAATTGACGGAAGTATTACCAGAGGCGTATACTTTTACATCGGCTTTGGATATTATCACGGAATTCAACACGCTGCTGTCCAACCGGATGGAACTTGAGCCGCCGCCTTTTATATTGGTTTCCCCTTCGATCCTGACGTTTCTGAGAACGACTTCACCCTGACCTATCGCTTCCGATAACAACAGATTACCTTTGATTACTATGTTCTGGAGTAATACTCCCGATGCCGCTATGGTTACATCTCCTTGAACCGTATCAATTCCCACCGGGGGGCCATATACACCCGGCTTGCCAACATTTGTTAAATCGTCTCCGAGCGAGAACTGCCCTGCATCAGTTTTTGCAGCTTTAAGAATAACAAGGGTTTCAGCACGGGTGAGCAGTTTTCCCGGTTTAAAACTATTATCTGGATACCCGCTCATGATACGGGCGGTAAAAACTGCATTTACAGCACCTCTTGCCCATTCACTGATCTCACTGCTGTCAGTAAAATTTGATGATGTCTGGTTAGAGCTTTTGTCCAGATTTTTTATCTTGGCCAGCATGCTAGCGGCTTCCTGACGACTTACACCGGCCTGGGGATTAAATGTGCCGTCCGGATATCCCGAAGTGTACCCGGCCGCTACAGCCTTCCTAACTTCGCCGGCAAACCAGTCCTCCGGGTAAATATCAACGAAATCTATCGACACTTCCTCTGTCAATCCAAATACGCGGTTGGCCTGACTTATAAACTCTGCCCGGCTTATCTGATTGTCGGGGCGGTAGGTTCCGTCTGGATAGCCGCTGGCCAAACCCGAAGCAATAAATTCAGAAATAACACTCCCTGCCCAATGCTCTTGAATATCGTTAGGCATAGACGCAGAAGCATTTGTCTGCTCAGCGAGTGCCACCGGAACCATTCCAAATACAATGAGTCCGGCGATTAAGAAACTGAGCATTTTCGTCCGGAGTCCCTCTGTCAGTCGTATCGGGTTGGCCGCCTTTAGCTGTTTATACATTCATTTTCCTCCTGTTCTTATTTTTCGCCCTTCAGTGCGTCAAGCATCTGCTTCTATTAGTTGGCTGAAGCTGCCCAGGCATTATTATATCGGTAAGTCGATACGACAACAGCCTGGCAAAGAAGCGCCAGGCTGCAAACAAAATGCAGATATCGACATAGCAATAAGCCATGAAGCCTCCTTCTACCAAACAGAAAGCCTACGAAATTAAAAGGCAGGCCGGAAGCGGTCTGCCTGAATACGCAAGATCAGCTTCTCCTTTCCACAATGGGAGGCATGCCCGTTTCCAGACACACCCTTCGCCTTGATGACCATTTCTATGCTTTAGGACAACAAGATCGGAGACACAAAGAATATCTCTATGTATTTTTTTATACTTAATTCTATTATTTTGTCGCATTTCCTCCTTATTAATATAAATATAGAATCTTCAATACTGTTTCCCGTCAACTCCATGAATCTGATTGTCAACGACTGGTTTATAGCACTACGTCAGGAACTTGGTGTTCAATTTTTCATAGGTAGAGTTAAGGGCTGGGATCCCGGCCCCTCCTCGCACAGATATCTCCATACGCGGGCGGGGCGTCTTGGTACTTATTCCGACTAGACTTTCACCGCTTAGATAACGCGTTTTTTGCTGGGCACCCATAAAAAAACGAAGCGCCCATAAGAGCGCTTCGTTTTTTTAATTTTATCTACTGCATCTGTTGCTGAATGCTGGATAGGCTCTGCTGAACCCGGCTGAATTGATCCTGCGGAGCTACATCCACTTTGTACCAGCCTTTCTGGTTCATCACATCAAATATCTGCTTCTGGTGGTTAAAGGTTTCGCCTAATATGTTGGTAAAGTGAGATCTGAGCTGGGGATTGGAGCTTTCCAGAACTGCATTATTAGCCATGCTGGCTGCCAGTTTATGCTGATAGAGCAGGTTCCCCATCCATTCCATTTCTTTCATACGTTTCCTCCTTACATCATGCTGCCTCTAATTATACTTCCGGTTTGCTGGATCCACTGGCGATGCTCCTGGCTCATCCTGGTGAGCATACCCGTTATCTGGTTATCAGAGATTTCACTTAAAGCATGCTGAATGTTTTTGTCGATGGATTCGTAAAGCTTGCTGAGATCCTCCAGCGCCAGAAGCTCCCTGGTCGAAAATTGGTTCACTTTCTCATCCTCCTTATTCTCGAATCTAGAGTTAGAATGGCTCATTTATGGCATCCGTATTCGGATAATCTCTTTCTTCAGCAAAAAATAACGGGGCCGGCCTGGCATGCCTGCCCCGTTATCGGTGATTTTATTCTAACTCAAACCTTCCTGAATTAGCTTTTGTTTGAACGTCCGCAAAACCCAATTTAATTCGGGTACTTCACTAAAGACCCGGTCATTTTCTGGTATTACTATGCGCGCCTTACCATCGGGAAATGCAAAACCAGACTCGTATTTTACAGGTTTTCCAAGTATTTCACCGGCTTTGTATGCTGGCCTGATCTCAATTTCGAGCAGCTCTGCCAGCCTCTCGATAAGCTGCCGGTTGTCCATGCCGCCGGGAGGCAACTGGGCCGGGGCCAATTGCTTTACTTTCCGGTCAGCTATCGCGATCTCACCTCGCGACTCATAACATGATGCCCCGGGCAAGACAACATCTGCTGCCAGCGCGGTTGGTGTCATATAAGGAGTAATCACTACTGCAAGTTCTGCCTTTTCCAGAAGCGGAGCCGGCATCATCCCAGCTCCCACCGGATCTTCTCCGAATACGTATATCCCCTTTATATCTCCGTTCTGAAGTCCATACACAATCTGCCTGGCATCCGAGCGAACTCCCCGATCCCAGATCCCGCTCTGGTTGATCCCGGGTCCCACCACGATTATTCCATTTCTAGGCGACCCGACTTTACCGGCTACGATGCTCATATCCGCCAGGAGCTTCACCGCTGATTCTGTCACTGTATACCCATCGATTACGATAAGTGCTTTACCGGCTGACGAGTAAATACCGGCCAGTCTTTCCGCCTCCGGCTCCGGCATCACCCCGTTAGTCCAGACTATGAGCTCTTCGAAACCATGAGCTGTCTTAGCAGCTTTGTCTTTGTCATATCCTGGTTTCTGAACTAATGACGCCAAGACCTGCCGGATAAAGCCTGTATCTACTGAACGGGTAAGCTTAAATCCGGCCAGATCATCAAGCAGTGTTGATTCCGGGCTCATGACGGCCAGTTGCGTCCCCTGACGGGCGGCTTCCCTGATTTTAACAGCCGTGATCGGGCTTTCCTTAAGACTGCCTACCACCAGCACTAAATCGCTCGCGAACACTTCCTCAAACATATTGGTTGATCCACTCTCCCCGAAGACAGACTCCAATGCTCGGCTCGCATCTGGCATAAAGCTGGAAATATTACTGGTCTTTAAACCTTCGCGAGCAAGCTGAACCGCAGCTTCTGCTTCCCCTATGGTATATTCGGCTGATACAACCACCGCCAGGGCATCACCGGAATGAAGCGTCTTCAGCGATATTGCCTTTTTAGCAGCGGTCATCAGTGCCTCCTCCCAGGAGCATTCCACCAACAGCCCATTTTTACGAATTAATGGCACATCCACTCTATCCTGCTCGGCACAGACAAATCCAAATCGTCCTTTCTGGCACAGGTACTCGCCATCACCGGGCACAACTCTGACCAGCATACTGCCGCGGCTCTGCACCTTTTGCTCACAGCCGAAACTGCAATAGGTACAGACCGAGATGGTTTCATCCAACTGCATAGGCAGGTTCTTAATTATCGGATCTCGCTCCAATAAAGCGCCAGTCGGACATACAGACACACACTGCCCACAATTTATGCAATTAGTCTCTTTGAGTGGCATAGTGAATTCCGGCTGAATGGTGCTTTCAAACCCACGACCCACCAATCCTAACGCAGTGACTCCCATCACTTCGTCGCAGATCCTGACACACAATCCGCATAAAATACATTTTTGAGAATTGCGGAGTATAAAAGGGTGCTCATCTATAACTCTTTCGCTTCGTTTCTCTCCAGACAAACGTTCCGGTTGAACCTTATAGTCATTGGCATAAGCGATCAGTCGGCATTCAAAATAATCTTTACAGCCGCACTCCAGACATCTCTGGGCTTCCTTTTGAGCATCCATCTCCGCAAGACCCAGGTTAACCTCATAGAAGTTGTCTCTTCTATCGGCAGGCTTCCGATGGGGCATAGGCGTTCGCGATGCTTTTTCGTAACAGTTGAACTCTTCGGGATTAATACCGGGCTGCTCTACCAGATAGGGTTCATCGATCCCGATTTCCCGTCCTTTCAGATACTCGATCATAGACATGGCTGCCCTACGGCCCTGGGCAACTGCTTCGATGGCAATTCCCGGTCCGGTAACCCCGTCGCCTCCGGCAAAAACGCCTGGTATGCGAGTAGCCATAGTCTTATCATCAGCAGCCAGGCTACCCCAGCGGCTCAGACCCGCCGCCTCCAGACCGTCCGGCAGCACCGCCTGACCGATGGCGCTTATCACGGTATCAACGCTGAGAATCTCCTCAACCCCGGGCTTGGCCACCGGACTTCGGCGGCCGGAAGTATCAGGCTCGCCCAGCTCCATAACCTGCAGACGAATTGCATTGACGCTGCCGTTTTCTTCAGTGACCTCCAGGGGAGCCACCAGGTATTTAAAGATGACGCCCTCTTCTTCTGCCTCTTTTATTTCAATATCTTCAGCGGGCATCTCCGCTCTGGTCCTGCGGTAGACCACGGTAACCTGGCCGGCACCCAATCGCGTCGCCGTACGGGCGGCGTCCATAGCGGTATTGCCACCTCCAACAATAGCTACCCTCTGTCCGATTTTTACGTTTTCGTTCATAGCAACCTGCCGCAGAAAATCGATTCCCCCTATTACTCCTGGTAGATCTTCACCCTTGCAGCGCATGGAGGAACTCTGCCAGGCTCCAATGCCTAAAAATACAGCATCATACTCTTTAACTAAATAATCGAGGCTAACATCTTGGCCGATCCTGGTATTGTATAGAAAATTGACTCCCATTTTCTCAATAAGTTCTATTTCCTGGTCAAGAACGCTTTTAGGCAGCCGGTATTCTGGTATGCCGTAGCGGAGCATCCCCCCGCCTTTGGGCATGGCATCGAACACGTCCACCTGATGTCCTTCACGGGCAAGGTAGAAAGCAGCTGTCAGACCGGCTGGTCCTGCTCCCACCACTGCTACAACCTGGCCTGTAGGCGGCTTTATCTCAGGCATGTAAGGATCGGGTCCCAAAAGGTCTTGATCGGCTACAAAATATTTCAGGTTGGCGATCGCTACCGGCTCCTCAACAAACTGGCGACGGCAGACGGTCTCACAGGGATGAGGACACACTCTGCCGATACTGGCGGGAATAGGCAGGCGTTCCTTTAATAGCCGCACCGCTTCCCGATACTGTCCATTGGCGATCAAGCCTACATAGCCCTGGACATCGGTATGGGCCGGGCAGGCCCTCGTGCAGGGACCGACACAATCGCCAATGTGGTCGGAAAGTAGAAACTCCAGGGTCATCTTTCTCGACGCCTGCACGCGCGGGCTATTGGTATATACAATCATTCCCGGGCTGACCTCAGTAGCGCAGGCCCTTACAAGTCTCCCCCCGGACTGGACTTCTACTACACAAAGGCCGCATCCACCGTAAACTTTAAGCCTCTCATCATGGCACAGCGTAGGTATTGAAATTCCATGCTGCGCCGCCGCTTCTAATATCGTCTGTCCTGAATAGGCTTTAACTTCCTGGCCATCTATGCTGATCCTGATCATTTTTTACCCTCCTCCCTACTGTACGCTAACCGCATTGAATTTGCTCGGACATACCTCCAGGCAGTTGCCGCACTTGATGCATTCCTCCTGGATGATGGTGTAGGGCTTTTTGGGCTCCCCTTTTATACATGAAACCGGACATTTTTTGGCACACAGGACGCATCCCTTGCATTTTTCCGGATCTATGGTATAGCTAATCAGCGCTTTGCACTGGTGAGCCGGACATCTTTTCTCGTCAATATGAGACTGATACTCTTCACGGAAATAGCGAATTGTTGTCAAAACCGGATTTGGGGCGCTGTGCCCCAGACCACACAAAGAGCCTTCGTGAATAGTCTGGGCCATCTCCTCCAACAGTTCCAGATCTCCATTTTTTCCCTTCCCTGCGCAAATTCTCTCCAGGACCTCCAGCATGCGCTTAGTACCGATTCGGCACTGCACACATTTTCCGCAGGACTCCTTCTGGGTAAAATCCAGAAAGAATCGGGCTATGTCAACCATGCAGGTGGTCTCATCCATAACCACCATGCCTCCGGAGCCCATAATAGCACCGGTGCGGGTGATAGATTCATAGTCTACGGGTGTATCCAGTAGGGACTCGGGCATGCATCCACCGGAGGGCCCTCCCATTTGAACTGCTTTGAATCTGCGGTCTCCTTTGATTCCTCCGCCGATATCAAAAATAACCTGCCGCAGGGTAAGTCCCATGGGGACCTCAACCAGACCGCCATGTTTTATCTTACCCGCCAGGGCAAAGACTTTGGTCCCTTTACTGCTCTCGGTACCCATGGCAGCAAACGCAGCCCCACCGTTGAGCATTATCCAGGTAACATTGGCAAATGTCTCTACATTATTTATATTGGTGGGCTTTCCCCAGTATCCGGACTCTGCAGGATAGGGAGGCTTCAAGCGGGGCATTCCCCTTTCTCCTTCCAGGGAAGCCAGCAATGCGGTCTCTTCGCCGCATACAAACGCACCGGCACCCTGTTTTACACGGATGTCAAAGTCAAAGCCCGAATCCAGAATGTTTTCTCCCAGATAACCTTTATTGCGCGCCTGAGAGATAGCTATCTCCAGACGCCGTATGGCCAGAGGATATTCGGCGCGGCAATAGATGATACCTTCTCCGGAGCCTATAGCGTATGCGGCAATCGCCATTCCTTCCAGAACCGAGTGTGGGTCACCTTCCAAAAGACTACGGTCCATAAAGGCTCCCGGATCTCCTTCGTCGGCATTACATACCATAAATTTGCGGTCACCGGCATTCTTAAGAGCCTCCTGCCATTTGAACCAGGTAGGAAAGCCTGCTCCTCCCCGGCCCCGCAACCCGGACTCCTTCACCTCCTGGATAACTTGTTTGGGCTCCAGATGATTGAGGACTTTTTTTAGTGCCTGATAACCGCCATTTTCTACATAATCGTCTATATTTTCTGGATCGATAATGCCGCAGTTGCGCAGCGCTACCCTTACCTGTCCATCCATAAACTGGTTGCTCACACCGCTGCCCGCTACTAGCGCTTTTTCCAGAATTTTTCCGTTCTGAATGTGTCCTTCAAAAATATCTGCGACCATTTTTGGGGTTACGTTCCCGTAGGTAAATACCTGCCCATCCTCGGAGATTATATCCAGCAGTGGCTCATTATGACACATACCCACGCATCCCGTAATTTGTATTTCTATATCCAGACCACGGCCTTCGATTTCCTCCCGTACGGAATCCATTACCTGCAGGGCTCCGGCGGCGATCCCACAACTTCCCAAGCCGATTCTAATTTTCATTTTTGGACCCCTCCTTCGAGCCTGCAGCTTCCCTGGCTCTCAGTTCCCTCACGATGCTGACCGCTTTGTCAGGGGTGAGCGGGCCATACGCCTGGCCGTTTATCATCATCACCGGAGCCAGGCTGCAGCAGCCCAGACAGGCTACATTGCTTATCGTAAAAAGCTTGTCTTCAGTTGTTTCCTCGGCTTTTATTTTTAGTTCCTGACATAGTGCGGTCTCAATGCGCTCTGATCCGTTCACGTGGCAGGCGGTTCCCTGGCACAGCAGAATCAAATATTTACCCACCGGTTGGAATCGGAACTGGGTGTAGAAAGTAGCTACTCCAAAAACTTTGGCGGGTTTGACTCCCATTTGATCGGCAATAAAGCGCATGACATCCATAGGCAGATATCCATAGACATCCTGGGCTTTCTGTAAAACCGTAACCAGACTGCCTTCCTGCTCCCGGTAGTGGGCGAGCATTTCCTCAATCAGGCTCAAATCAGCTGCAGGTCCGGTTAAACCCATCGTCGAGCCTTTTCCTCCCTCACAACAACACATTTAATAACCCTCCCTAGGACACTTGATAGCTTATTACGGAAAAAGGGCTGCCCGAAACGAGGTTTCGGGTGCAGACCTTCTTTCTATTTTAACTTCTCCAAGTCGATTTTTGGGTTTTTATACTGTATACATGGTAAAGCAAAGTCGGCTGAAATTCATCAAGAAAATATTGATCGTATTTTTACATGAAAAAGGACGGGATCCTAAGTGTATTTAAAACTGCACTTTGAATACCATCCTTAAAAATATATATCTTATAAAAATCTTCTGACCAGTGCACAAATATGAAATACTCGTCGGGCGCTTCCACCACACTCCTTGATTAGCTCGCCTGCCAGTCCTGAAAAACCCTGTCTGGCTACCTTGGAGTCACTCAAGTACATGGCCAGGAGTCCCTCGATTACCAGGGTATCAAGATCAGAGTCATCAGAATCAGTGATACGCTTCCGGGACTCTCTTATTAACCATTTTATTCTATCTACCGCCTCGTCAAGTTGATGGTAGTAAAAAATGAAGTTCAGGTCGCTTCCCTGCCGGTCTTCCTCCTGGTCAATCAAGTAGTCGAGTAGTATATGCAAAGCACAAATGTAGGGGAAATATGATTGGCGCGCTTCTTGCACCATGGCCGGTTTCAAATCTTTCTTGCAGGCCAATCTCATTAAAGCAAAAATAGCCAGTGTCGAGCCGCTGGCGGCCGCCCATTCATTCCAATACAGCTCCGGATATTTAAGAAGCTGCCCGGATACCCATCTGACCAGGCTTTTCTCTCGGATTCCCCAATCCAGGTGCTTATTTACCTGCAGACCGGTGTACCAGTTGGCCAGAGTCAGGCTTTCTTCTTTGACCAGTTCATAGGAAGGGAGCGCCTGAAGGCATCGTCTGCATTCCTCAATCAGGCCCAGGAGATAGCCGCCGTCATCATAAGCGGAGAAATATTCATAGTAATCCAGGTGCTCTCTTCTGCTGTCCAGGGCAGCCAGCAGCGATTGATGAAGCCGCAGGAATGCTCGGCCATCGGTTTCACCTGCCCGGTCGCATAGATTATCCAGGTAATCGCAGATAGTCTGATAGGCAACTATGAAACTCAGAAGTTCCGCCTGTCTTTCTTCGGCCAGTACGGCGAAAACCGAGCCTCCCTGGCAATGAAAATCTTTTAACCTCAAGCTGGCCAGGGCTTGCTCTCGTAAACCTATGTCCGTGCAATTCCCGGCTGCGTTTTCCCATCGGCCAAGGAGTTTTTTCACCTGCGGAAGAATGACAAAAATATAGTTAAACAGGAGCCTGGTCCGGCCGGGTAGCTGTTTTGGCAAAGGGCGTTTGACGACCTGGCTCAAGACATTGTATACACTCATATCAGGCTTCCAAATTGTGAAGCGAAATGCTGCCTGGCTGGGGACAAAATTTCTCCATAATAAAATAGGCGAGTTCTATCAAGCTCAAGCGAGCATCAATATCCGGAAGCGCAGACAGACATTCGAGACCCTGGTTGACAAAAGCTTTTGCCCACTTCAAGCTGTCCTGAAGTGCTCCGCTCTCCTCTAAAACTTTCACAATGCGGGGTAGATCCTCCGGATTTACTCTGCCATCGCGGAGTAAATTTTTCATCCTGGCGCTATGACTTTCAAGCTCCAGTGCTAATAAAACCGGAAGTGTGAAATTGCCTTCCAGAAGGTCCCCTCCTACCGGTTTGCCAAGTTCACTGCTTTCGGCCACGAAATCAAGGACATCATCGATTATTTGATAGGCGTAACCAAGACATATCCCGTATTTTTGCAGCAGGGCAACCTGCTCGGCAGGCATATCACTGCTCATCGCTCCTGTTTTGCAGGCACAGGCGAACAGGCAGGCAGTTTTGGCAAAGCTTTTTTGAAAATATTCCTCCTGATTTATAGAAAGGTTGCGGATCTGGTTCAATTGTTTTATTTCTCCGGCACACATTATTCGAATAGTATTGCTTAGATCTTTCATTAACTCGGACGATCCCATTTCGCCGATTAGATAGAAAGCACTGGCGAATAAATAATCACCGGTCAATACGCTTATTTTGTCACCCCAGCGTGCATTCAGGCTTTCCTGCCCTCTCCGCAGATAGGAATGATCGATAATATCATCATGAACCAGAGAAGCCAGGTGAATCAGTTCTACTGCCACGGCGCTGTCGCGTACAGCGGCTGCATCATGCGGATAGAACGAAGCGCAGAGATATACCAGGCGGGGTCGGAGCAGCTTGCCGCTGCTTTGGAGTAGATAGTCGATAAGTTCTTTTATACTCTCATTTTGTGGTTTCAGCACATCGCGGATGCGGTTTAGCACCTGATCTTCAGGAAACGGGTGTAGCTTGATAGGGAAATCGAGCTGCATAGCTGTGCACTCCTTTTATTTGCTTTCCCAATATTCTGCCCTTACCGACCGCGTAACATACTTTTAGCCCAGAAGCTTCTTCCTCACCTCAGCATTCGCGTAGTTTTCAATACTGTCATCCAGCCCGGCACTGAAAAGGATACCGCGGCGCTTCATCATGACATTTATGATTTCATCTGCCAGCACTGGGTTTTTAGGCAGCAGTGGGCCGTGCAGATATGTGCCGATCAGGCTGCGGTATCTTATTCCCTCTCCACCATCGCGCCCATTATTGCCATAACCTTTTATTACCCGCCCCAAAGGCTGCAGCCTCTGGTCCTGAAGATAAGTGCGCCCGCCGTGATTTTCGAAACCCACCACCGTTGCCGTTTCGTCTAACAGCTTGACTTCAATTACGATGTTGCCTATCAACCGGCCTGGCTCACTCTGGGTATAGAAGTCGAAAAATCCGAGCCCATCCATTATTTGTCCATCCAGAGCGCGATAGTAAGATCCCAGTAGTTGATAGGCACCGCAGATGCATAAAACCGGGAAGCCTTGTTCGATCTGAGCCATTAATCCGTCCGCTTTTTGGAGCAGATCCTGATAAACCAGTCCCTGTTCCCGGTCTGATCCGCCGCCCATGAACACCATGTCAATATTTTTATAGTCCAGGCTTTCTCGCAGTCCGACATGCTTGATCTCGCATTGATGCCCGTACCATTCCAGCCTCTTCTTCAAACAAATCAAATTTCCCCTGTCGCCGTACAGGTTCATTAAATCCGGGTACATATGCGCCAGTGTAAAACGAGCCATCTCAAAACCTCGCTAAATTATTGTTAACTAGTCTGCCGCTCGGTAAGTCCAGGTTGGACCTGCAGGCCAGCCTTCTGCAGCCTGACCAATATCTTGCGGGCTGCAAATAATGCCGTATATGTGCAGAGAATATAAGCACTCTCACCAGTTCCCGCCAGTGCCTCCTCAATCCCGGCCCGCAGATCCGGGATAATCTTGATCCTGCCCGGGTCCAGCCCTGCATATTTGGCTCGGACAGCTATATCGCCGCTGCGCTGGCCAGAGCATATCATCTGTGTAATCGCATGCTGGTGAGCATCTATCATTTCCACATCCGCATCCCATATCCAGGATATATCCCGTCCATCAGCGGCATTATCATTCAATGCAAAAAATAAATCCTTGCTTCCCGGTGCGCTCAGGAGGGCTGATAAGCTCTGGTTCAATCCAGTAGGATTTTTCACCAGGACCAGAAGGCATTCTTTTTGCCCAAATGTAAATTCCTCCATCCGGCCAGCGGCTGGTCGATAATTAGCCAGGGCTTTTATTATGGCCTGTTCCTCGATACCCAGCAGCCTGCACATCGAAAAAGCGCTCAAAAGATTGTAAGCATTAAAGAATCCCTGGAAACGACTGTTAATAAGAGCTCCTGAAACCTTGAACTCTACCAGAGGCTCCATACACAGCTCGGTACCGTTAAACTCGGGGGCGGGGTTTTGCAACCCGCACGCCGGGCAGTTGAACTTCCCTAACTGAGCATAATGAAATCTCTGGTATTCCAGCTCAGCGCCGCATAATAGGCAGTATCGGCCTTCACGGCTCTCACGGCTCGCCCGGGTGTCGTAAATAGAAGGGGCAAACCCAAAGAAATGCAGCTTGAGTTCCCGTTTTTGAAATGCCGCGCTCAGCGGATCGTCGGCATTTAATAGCATTTCTAAAGAATGTTTTTGTGCTGCCTCCCTGATAAAGCCGATAGTTGTATCAAGCTCCCCATAGCGGTCCAACTGGTCGCGAAAAAAGTTGGTTATAAGCAGATAGTCTGCTTTCACTTCATTGAGAAGCAAGGGCACATTCGCTTCATCCGTCTCGAGAAGTGCATAATCGAATCTATTAACTTTCCTGAGCGATGCCGATGATATAAATGCGGTGGTTATGCCAGCCATCATGTTGGCGCCAGCCTGGTTGTGAACCAGTGCATATCCCAACTCTTTTATGACGCTGGCGATGAGATTGCTGGTAGTCGTCTTGCCATTAGTACCTGTAATGATAACCGTAGCTCCTTGAACATCTCCGGCCAGTTCCGCAAGAATTTCGGGATATATTTTTCTTGCCACCCTACCGGGGAAATCACTACCCTGATTTCCCGCCAGACGGCTCAGAAATATTATTGCTTTTCCAATAATAATCGCTATTAGTAACCGCAGTTTCTTCACTTCTGGTCCTGCTCCCCCAGTCATTAATGCGAGCCAGTCTACATTGCCGCTGGTATCAATGCACTGTCACAAATAAATGAATCTACCTTTTCTCAAAATACTGTCCAGGAATTTCCGTCTGCCGTTTTGGCTTGATCAGACCTATCGGCACATAATTCCATATAGAGGCTTTCCATGCGTTTGGCCATATTGGCCGAAGAAAGCTCCTTCGCCTTCTTCAAGGAGTTTTGTTGGTAATACGAGTGTATATCGGGATTATCCAGGACCTGGCAAACTGCCTGGCTAAATTCGCTGATGTCACAGCCTGTCAATACTCCGTCTATACCGCTGAGGACCATATCCTGAACTCCGCTGGCGCGCACCGCCACGGTCGGAAGACCACAGGCCATGGCTTCCAGAATCACCAGTCCCTGAGTTTCAGTCATGGACGAAAAAACGAAAAGATCGGCAGAATAATAGGCATTGACCAGGGTCTCAAATGGCAAAGCCCCGGTAAAAATAACATTGTCGCTTACTCCTAGTTCCCCTGCCATTTTTCTAAGATTTTGCTCTAAAGGGCCGCGTGCTACAAGCACCAGAACGGTCTCCGGTTTCCGCCTATTTATTGAATGAAAAGCCTGCAGTAAAAATTCAATATTCTTTTCTTTGGTTAAGCGGCCCACAAAAAGCAGGATTTTTTTCCCTGCCCCGATACTATAGTTTTCACGCAGCCAGTTGCTGCTGCCTATACTGAATTTATTTAGTGATACACCGGTAGGGATTACTGATATGGGGGTCTTAACGCTGCTGCTATTCAAGAATTCTTTGATTTCCGGGCTGGGCACTACAATATGATCGCAATTGTTGCTGAACCTGGTGCTGTATTTCACAGTCATTTCCCTGGCCAGTTCCCCGGCTAGCGGCACATAATGAACGTACTGATCATACTGGGTGTGATATGTAAAAACCAGCGGCAGATTGTATTTGTGAGCGTAATGCTGTCCCACACGTCCCATAGTAAAAGGTGATTGTACATGTATCAGATCAAGCTCTAAATTTTTTATTATACTGGCAATACCGGGCAGAACGGGTATCGCCAGGGTAAAGTCCGGATTGGTGGGTGACGGAAGCGAGAAAAATCTGTACACGCCATTTTCCTCCTGGCTGTAGCCAGGATAAGAAGGAGCAAAAATGAAAATCTCGTGCCCCAGGCGTTCCAATTCCTCCTTAAAAGTAAAAATAGAGGTAACTACCCCGCTCTGGTAAGGCTTGTAGCTATCGGAAAATATTCCAATCCTCACCTGGATGTTCCCCCCTTTTTTTATTCAAATCTTATATTAGCCCTATTCGTGCTATTTGGCAAGATAAGCCATATAGGGCTTTGTGATCGATAAAAATTCGTAATACCAGGCTGGCCTAGTGGTCATAGAACTCATGGCCTGAGATGTCGACCTGCTCCCCGGGGACGGCAATTCCCGCCTGGGCCAGGGATTCCTCCTCAACCGGGCGGTGATAGGAAAGCTGGTGGCTCTGGGCGCAAGAGGCGCAGAATGGAGTGTTGACCAGGGTCTCAAGGCGGCGCTGCTCTATAGCTCTGCCGCAGTTCTGGCATATGCCGTAATTTCCCTGGGAAAGCCGCTCTAGAGCGTCATTGACCTTCTCAAGTTCAAATTCCAGCATCTCCAGCAAGCCCTGCTCTTTTTCCCGCTCGTATAATTCTGAAGCGGTATCAGCTGGATGTTCATCATAGGCCGACAGCTCTTGGGCTTGAAAGCGCTGGTAGTCTGCCATACTATCCTGCTTGTGGCTTATCATGGCTTCGATCTCTGTTTTTCTGGCCTGGAGCTTCTGCAAGTTATCCAAAGAAACACCTCGTTCTGATATTTTCAGTTATTAAAATCTAAGTTCATTTTGAACGATCTCCACCAGGTCGGCAATGAACTTGCCTATCAGAGGTATGTTAAGTAGTATTATCTTTCTTAGCAAATAGATAATCAGTGCCGCCAAAATGGTAAATCCAATCGCCATTCCAAAACCCCGGGCGATACCTATCCCCAAATTCAGGAAGAGGAGGCGGCGGGGCCGGCGCAGCATCTCCACATACTCGCCTATTCCGGCGTTTTCCATCATGCGAGCCAAATCGTCAAGCTTTGAATAAATGCCGTCAAACTTGTTTATATCATCTTTGTCGGAAGCCTGTTTCTGCAATAGCATTCCCTCCCGGTATTATTATTATTCCGGGAAGAAGGCTTTCCATACCTGGCCCACCATCAACTCTGATCTAATTCATTTTAGGGAAATTCTCTATGACAAGGCAGATGAACAACTGACCAATGTTGGTTGCTTTTTCACAAATCAGACCAGCTCCGTAACACAGTCATTCGGAAATATAACGAGTTAATATAGAGGCTCAGGTAGATCGTGCACTAGTTGTTCAGAGAATGTATGGGAGCAGGTATCCTCCCTTTTCGAGATACAAAGGCACTCGACGATAACGGGCTGACCTTCATGATGGGGGCGCGCCCTAGAAGCCCTCCAAATTCGACCCAGTCCCCTTCCTTTTTCCCAGGAGCAGGAATTATGCGAACAGCTGTTGTCTTGCGGTTGATCATGCCTATAGCCGCTTCATCAGCAATGATGCCGGAAATTGTGTCTGCCGGAGTATCCCCGGGTATGGCGATCATATCAAGACCCACCGAACATACACAGGTCATGGCTTCGAGTTTCTCTATACTCAGCACCCCCCTGGCTACAGCATCGATCATGCCGGCATCTTCGCTGACGGGGATAAACGCTCCAGAAAGTCCACCCACAAATGAGGACGCCATAGCACCGCCCTTTTTCACAGCATCATTCAGCATGGCCAGCGCTGCTGTGCTGCCGTGGGCGCCAACCTGTTCCAGGCCCATAGACTGCAGGATATCCGCCACGCTGTCCCCAATTGCGGGGGTAGGGGCCAGGGATAGATCTACTATCCCAAATGGGACGCCCAGCCTTTTCGAAGCCACTCTTCCCACCAGTTCGCCCATCCTGGTGATTTTAAAGGCTGTATTCTTGATGATATTTGCCAGCTCGCCTAAATCGGCATGAGAGTGCTTGCGCACCGCGTTCAGAACCACCCCCGGCCCGGAAATACCTATGTTTATGACAGTTTCGGGTTCACCAGGGCCGTGAAAAGCCCCGGCCATAAATGGATTGTCTTCAGCTGCATTGCAGAATACCACCAGTTTGGCGCAGCCTATGCCGTCGTCCCTGGCAGTCAACCTGGCGGTCTGGCATATGATTTCACCGAGCTGTAAAACCGCATCCATGTTTATACCCGATTTTGTAGTACCCACATTTACGGAAGAGCATACCCGTTTAGTACCAGCCAGGGTTTCCGGAATAGCCTTAAAAAGCTCTTCATCCCCCCTGGTAAATCCTTTGTGCACCAGCGCCGAAAATCCGCCTAAAAAATTGACTCCTATCTCGGCTGCGGCCCTGTCCAGTTGCTTGCCGATAAAGACCATATCGTCACGGTTCAGTCCATCGGCCACCATGGCTATCGGGGTCAATGAAACCCGCTTGTTGATTATGGGTATGCCGTATTCCCGCTCGATCAATTCTCCGACTCGCACCAGGCTGCCAGCCTTAGCGCAGATTTTGTCGTAGATCTTTTTCCCGCTTGCTTCACCGCTTTCACCACGGCAGTCCTGGATGTTGATGCCCATGGTGATCGTCCGGATATCGAGGTTCTCAGACTGGACCATGCGAACCGTCTCTAATATCTCATCTTTATTGATATTAAAAGGCATATCCTACCCCTCCTGTTTAGACAATTATTTGATCCCGGTCCAAGGTTTTAAAACAGTAAAGCCCAGCCGGTCCGGTCGGGCTTTAATCTATACAAAACAGCCGGGTTTAGTTAATCGATCCGGTGCATGAATTTGAAGATGTCTTCGTGCTGTATATTTACCTCCAGTCCCAATTCCTTGCCTTTGTCTTTCAACCTGGCGCTCAATTCGGGTAATTCCAGTTTTGTCTGAGCAGTATCTACTACCATGGCCATGGTAAAAAAGCCCTGTAGAATGGTCTGGCTGATGTCAAGTATATTGACATTGGCATCGGCTAAAATATTGGCAATACCAGCGATAATCCCCACCCTATCGTAACCCACCACGGTGATGATTAGTCTTTTGCCTTCCTCCACGAAACATCCCCTGCTTTCAATACTTTTTATTAATCTTTTATCTGCATCATAACCC
This sequence comes from uncultured Syntrophomonas sp., assembly GCA_964635975.1. GTDB lineage: Bacteria > Bacillota > Syntrophomonadia > Syntrophomonadales > Syntrophomonadaceae > UBA5314. Next base: position 29,346 of record CAZWPO010000018.1, on the reverse strand, counting down.
CTGCACAACGACTACAAAGAGTCGGGTGTTCATGATTTTCTCCCACCGTGGTCTCAATGACCCAGCAGCGCTCGCATTTGCTGCCCTCAGCCGCCTGCACTTCAACCCACAGGCCTTCAATCTCTTCAAGGCTTACTGCCGATTCAGGACGCTGGTCGGCATTCTCCACATCGACCTTGGATACAATAAATATCCTGTTTAACTCGCTGATCGACTTTAAGAGGTCTTCCCACTCAGCGTCGGCATAAATAGCAACCTGGGCTCCAAGAGAATGCCCGATTATCTTTTTTACCCTGGCTTCTTCCAGTGCTTTAGTGACAACTTCCCGGGCACTCAGCAAACGGTCGATTTTGCTTTCTAGTTCTTCATTTTGATAACTGTCCTTAAACTCTGGCCAATCTAAGAGCTGCACACTTTCTGGCTGCCCCGGTCGGCGCAGGTGGGACCATATTTCCTCAGTGGTAAAAGCCAGCACAGGGGTCAGGATGACCACCAGATTGTTTATTAGTTCATATAACACGGTCTGTCCTGCCTTCCGCTCCCTATCATCAGGAGAAGAACAGTACAATTTGTCCTTGAGAATATCGAAATAGATATTGCTTAGATCAACTGTGCAGAACTTATGGATCGAGTGAAACACCACATGGAACTCATACTCTTTATAAGCCCTGCTTACCCTTCTTACCAGAGCGTCCATTTTTAGGAGAGCCCAGCGGTCCAGTTCGCTCATTTCCGCATAAGGCACCTGGTCCTTCTCCGGATCATAATCATACAGATTACTGAGGATAAAGCGGCAGGTGTTGCGAATCTTTCGATATGCTTCTGCGCTCTGCTTAATAATATTCTGGGATACCGATACATCATTGCGGTAATCAGCAGACGACACCCACAGTCGCAGGATGTCTGCTCCCATGTCATTTATCATTTTCAGGGGATCGATCACATTGCCCATGGATTTGGACATTTTCCGCCCTTGTTCGTCTACTGTAAAACCGTGCGTCAAGACTTCGCGATAAGGTGCTGTGCCTCTTACCGCTACCGCTGTCAACAGCGAAGAGTTGAACCAGCCCCGATGCTGGTCACTGCCTTCCAGGTACATGTCAGAAGGCCAGCGCAATTCCGGATAAGTGTCAAGCACTCCCATATGACTTGAACCAGAGTCAAACCACACATCCATGATGTCCTTCTCTTTGCTGAAGTGCTGGTCTCCGCAAGACGGGCACTTAAAGCCCGGGGGCAGCAGATTTTCAGCACTCTCGACAAACCAGATATCAGAACCGTGTTCAGCGAACAAGTTGGCGATTCGGGCTATAGTTTCCTGATTAATGACAGTTTCTCCACAGGATTCACAATAGAATATGGGAATTGGCACACCCCAGGTGCGCTGTCGGGATATACACCAATCACCCCGGTCGCGGACCATATTATAGATGCGCTCCCGCCCCCATGAAGGAATCCATGTCACTCCATCAATAGCTTCCAGCGCTTTTTGGCGGAAGCCGTCAATTGATGCAAACCACTGCTCGGTAGCTCTATAAATAATGGGATTCTTGCAACGCCAGCAGTGGGCATATTGATGCACTACAGATGACGCTTTTAAAAGCATCGAGCGGCTTTCTAATTCCTTAATGACCGCCTGGTTTGCATCATGAACATAAAGGCCCGCAAACTGTTTGGCCTCCTCTGTAAAACACCCCTTGTCGTCGACCGGGCAAATCACGTCTAGTCCATAGGTTTTCCCGACATAGAAATCATCCTCGCCGTGACCCGGGGCAGTGTGCACTGCTCCAGTGCCGGCCTCCAGGGTTACATGCTCGCCCAGGATGACCAGGGAATCACGTTCAAAGAAAGGATGTACACAGACTACCTTTTCCAGGTCCTTACCCTTATAGCGGGCTACAATTTGGTGGGATTCCCAGCCCAGTTCCTCCGCCACCTGGTTCAAGAGGCCCTTGGCCAGCAGGTACTTCTCTACTCCTACCTGTACCAGCACATAGTCGAACTCGGGGTGGAGAGAAATAGCATTGTTGGCCGGTAGCGTCCAGGGAGTGGTTGTCCAGATAACGATAAAAGCTTCTTCAGGCAGAACACCCTGTCCGTCTTTGACCGGGAATTTCACATAAATAGATGGTGAGGTTTTGTCTCCATATTCGATCTCAGCTTCTGCCAGGGCAGTCTCACAGTCACCGCACCAGTAAACCGGCTTGAGGCCCTTGTATATGTACCCTTTATTGGCCATTTCTCCAAACACTTTGACCTGAGTAGATTCAAAGACCGGATTTAATGTCAGGTAAGGATTGCCCCAATCCCCTCTGACCCCCAACCGTTTGAACTGTTCCCTCTGGATGCCCACATATTTGAGGGCATACTGCTTGCAATGGTTGCGGAAATCCACAACATCAGTACGATGGCGGTCGATCCCCAGCGCTTTAATCGCCTGCTGCTCGATGGGCAGCCCATGGGTATCCCAACCCGGAACATATGGTGAATCATAACCGCTCATGGACTTGAATTTTACGATAATATCTTTTAGCACTTTGTTCAGAGTATGGCCAACATGTATATCGCCATTGGCATAGGGAGGACCGTCATGCAGTATGAACTGGGGCTTCCCTTCATTCTTATCCTGGACCTTTCGATAAATATCGATCTCTTCCCACAACTTGAGGATCTCCGGTTCCCTGGTAGGCAGGTTGGCCCTCATCGGGAAAGCGGTCTGGGGAAGATTTAATGTTCCATCATATTTGCCTTTGGCCATTTAAAATCACCTCATATCTTTAGTCTCTTATCAGAACTGCCGGGGGGAGCAAACTAAAAACCTTTCATCCTCCAGGGACGAAAGGTTATCTTCCGCGGTACCACCCACTTAGCGCCCCTCTTTCAGGGCCCACTCATCTCTCTTAACGCGAGCAACGTTTAAACCTACTCGTTACTTCTTTCGGAATAAAAACTCCCGGGTGATCTTCGGCCTGGGAACAGCAGCCGGCTTCCACCCTTCCGGCCTCGCTGAAACTGTCTTTCCTTTGCCTACTTTCCCGTTCATCGTCCAGCTATATGAAAATTACAGTATATTTTAGCATATGGATGCCAGCAAAACAACTCCTACCCTTGATTATTCCCGTCAAAGAATAGATTGAAACATAAAATGACTACTGCAGGCTTATGTCAATCCAGGTGCTTCTCGCAGACGTCATCTAATACGCAGGCATCACATTCGGGTTTTCGAGCCTTACACACCCGTCGCCCATGAAAGATTAATAGATGGTGTGCTTTACCCCACAGTTCTTGAGGAATTATTTTTTTTAATTCCAGTTCAGTTTTCGTAGGATTTTTGCTTCTTACCAGGCCTAACCTATTGGCCACCCTCTGTACATGTGTATCTACGCCCAGCCCGGGCTTGCCAAATCCGACGGAAATAATTACATTGGCGCTCTTTCTGCCGACCCCGGGCAATCGCATGAGTTCTTCAAGAGTGTCTGGAACCGTTCCTTGATATCGGTCTTCGATCACTTTAGCCAGTTCAATAAGGTGCCGGGCTTTGGCATGGTAAAGGCCCACGGCTCGAATTAAATCCTCAATATCCTCCAACCGGGCCTTTGAGAGAGCATCTGCATCTGCAAAATAATCGAATAACCTTCTACTGACCCGGTTGACCTGATCGTCGGTGCTCTGTGCTGATAAGACTACTGCCACCACCAGTTGAAAAATAGTCCCGAAATGAAGCATCGTACCGGCATCCGGGTACTCTTCATGAAGTTTTTCAATTACTTCCCCTACTTTTTTCTTCTTCAGCATCTTAATCCACCGTTCGCAAATCACTATTATGATGTATTCCAGGGTAATCTAATGAGGGAAAAGATACTCCCGATAAATCCTGTCGAACACAAGCAAGCCTGCGTGCGTCCATTATACAGAATCGGTGAGCTTTCAAACAATGTGAATTTAAAACTATTTATGTCTGGTAAAGGGCAAGCTATATTAACATAACCAGATCCTCCGCTTCTTTAAGCGGTCGGGGTACTGATAGCAAAACTGGCGGTAGACCCTAATTAACCGTCTCGCTGCAGCGTTGTGTCGATACTGCTCCGCGCTTTTTCCGATACTTAAAGTTGGACTAAGCTGCCTGGGGAATAAACTTATATGTACCAGATCTGATGGGTGCAATTATGGCAAGCATTAGCATGAGAAGCAAAGCTGAACTGAGTATGCTGGCAGTGGCCTTTATCTGGGGCACCACCTTCGTGGTGGTGAAAGACGCCCTTAAGGATATTGGACCCTTCCTTTTCCTGGGCCTGCGGTTTATTCTGGCCTTTGTAGCCCTGGCGCTGCTGGCGCCGGCAGAAATGCGAAAGATCAAGCTTTCTACCATTGGTTTTGGTGCCCTTATTGGCCTTTTTTTATTGATAGGTTATGTTAATCAGACTGTGGGGCTCAAATTCACAACTGCTTCAAATGCTGGATTTATAACCGGGGTGAGCGTTGTACTGGTTCCTATCATCTACGCACTTCTTAACTGGCGCAGACCCTCTTCTAGAACTATAATTACCGTTGCATCAGCCACAGTAGGCTTATATTTGCTTTCCTTTCAAGACGGCACCATCGAGTTGGCTCTTGGAGATTTTCTAGTTTTGATATGTGCATTCGGCTTCGCTTTTCACATCGTATTAGTGGACCGCTATTCGCACCAGCACAATCCAGTAGCCATAACCGGGATTCAGATTCTTTTTGTAGGAATCGTGTGCCTGGCTATCGGCTTAATTTTCGAACCACGCCCTGTGATTATAAGCCCCCGGGCTTTTTCCGCAATCATAGTGACTTCGATATTTGCCACCTCATTGGCCTTTTTTGTTCAGAATATTATGCAAAAACACAGCACACCAACTCGCTTTGCTATCGTCTTAACCACAGAACCGGTTTTCGCAGCCGCAACTGCCTACTATTGGGCAGGTGAAATTCTTACCCGCCAGGCCATGGCCGGGGGAGCTATTATAATCATATCCATGTTGATATCGATCCTGACCAGGAAAGAAAAGAATCTGGTAGAAGCAAATGTTTGATGCTGGCTGTTTGCACCTGTGAGATAGGAGGTTGCCTGCAGAAATATTGCCGTTATGATTTGTTCCCAGCCTAAGACTGCCGGGGTCCCTTGTTGCTCTTCTCCACAAAAAACATAGAAATACCGCCAGGTCCCACATGGGTTCCCACCACTGCACCCATTTGCATAATAAAGATCTCACCAGAAAAATCACATTTCTCGCGGACAATTGCATACAGTTCCCGGGCTACCCCTATCTCGGAAGTATAGCCGATAATCACAAAATCGCTCATATCACGGTCAACTCTCCGGTTAAACTCCCTGGCATAATGTTCCAAAACTTTTTTCCGACCGCGCTCCTTGGCAACTATCGCGCCCCGACCGTCTTTCATGCTCATAATGGGTTTAACATTGAAAAGCCTGCCTAAAAAGGCCCCGACATTAGACAATCGGCCGCTCCTTATTAAATGATCCATGTCATCTACTGCCAAGAAGTGCTTCACTCTCCATTTGTAAGTTTCATTGAATTCTATCAGCTCTTCAAAACTTGCTCCTTTCTCCCGTAAGCGAGCACTTTTTAGTATGAGCCAGCCGCTGCCGTGGCTCATACTTTTAGAATCAACGATATGAATTTTCAGAGGAGAGCCGGGATATTCTTCAAAGAACTGCTGCCTGGCCATAAGCGCTGCTGAATAAGCTCCGCTGGTTCCACTGGACATACATATACACAATATCTCTGTGTTCCCTTCGTTTAGGGTCTTCAAGAAAACATCGATATAGTCAGTAGGATTGGGCATTGCAGTTGTTGGCGGTTTCTTAAGCGAACTCATTATTTCATAAAAGTCATCAGCAGAAATATCGATCTTGTCCCTGTATACCCGGTCATCCATTGTGATAGTCAGAGGCACGATACTTATGTCGTATTTATCAACAAGGTCCTGTGACAAATCACAGGTTGAATCTGCCATTATTTTTATCATCTACATCCTCCCTGATGCCTGACTCCGGCATCCTGTCAAATAATCCTGGATTCTGCCCCAGTCGAAAAATTTTTCGCCTGTATCATAGTAACATCTCAAACCGCAACAGAACAGGAAATTTTATAAATGCGCTTCGCAAAATCACTTCTAAGCTGCTCTGACTATAGGGGAAGAAGGCTCTGTGCTTTCTCACCGGTCCAGCGCCGTCCACTTCGACGATCGCACTAGATCAAAAAGAAGCAGATGCGCCTCCTTGCGCACCGCTCCTTTAATTAGTAAATTATTTGAGTTAAATTTTTGATGGTTTAGGATAAGCAACTGTGATTTCCTGCTTTTGAGCATCCCATGTAGTTTCACATCCCAGGCCGTTAGCCAGGAATGACATAGGTACAAGCAGACGATTACTGCTTATGATGGGAGTTATTTGAGGATCATCCGTAATTGGAGTATCTACGCCATTGACCCTGGCAATATGGTTTCCAACCTGCATTTCTATAGTATTGGGAGCCAGTACGACTTTTACTGTGGAGCTTGCTTGGTCCCAGCTTACCGTGGCGCCAAGCGGTTCTGCAACATACCGAACGGGGAGATAACAACGATTATTAATAATAACCGGAGCTACATCCATTTGATTAACGACGCCGTTAACCGTATATGTGGTATTCCCGATATGAAATACTATTATTTTAGGGCTTACTTTAGCCTGAGTCTTGGCCGAAGCCTCATCCGAGTAAGGAGATTCTCCTTTTGCATTAACTGCTTTTACCCGGTATATATATTTCGTTTCACTTTGCAGCCCATTATCATTAAATGTTGTTATATTGGCCTTTACAGTACCAACTTCAGCAAATTCTAATGATCCGGTTTTCCTTTCGACAATAAAACCGGTCTCATTGTCCGATGAATCAGTCCAACTGAGAACGATTTCGGTTCCTGATTTGTCCTCAGCTTTGAGGCTGGCTGGTGTTTTTATGGATTCATCAGCACCAGCTTTCTTGGTGGATGCTGATACTTCCTTCGAGTAATCAGAAAACGTACTATCCTTGTATGCCCGTATTCTATAGTAGTATTTTGTTTCAGTTGCCAGGCCGCTGTCTGTAAAGATAGTGATAGATTCGCCAACTTTGTCAATCTTTTTGTAGCTTCCTCCTTCGACCTTGCGTTCAATCTCAAAGCCGCTTTCGTTACTGGCATTATCTTTCCAGTTTAGAATGATTTCTGTTGCATAACTGGTAGCAGTCACATCAGATGGTGCTGCCACGGATGTTTTTTCAGCTGCACAAACAATTCCAACACCCAACCCGCAGGTCAATGCCAGGACTAATAAAACAGCCACTACGCCTCTCTTCATTCTTAAAACCCTCCAATATTGTTAAATTGTTTATGTTAAAAGGGATATGTGCTACGCCCTTCTGATTTTGGATTAACTAATTAATCTCATTCCGCATGTAGTATTATTAGGTTTTTTAACCAATTTTTAACATTGTTGACGTTGACATGTATTCTTCGCCGATACCGGGCATTCCTCCCGTAAAATTGCGACAAA
>CAZWPO010000018.1:0-21685 GCA_964635975.1 uncultured Syntrophomonas sp. | reverse complement strand
AAATACACTCGCATCGACCAAGAAAGCAACGTCCTTTTTTTGATATTGACCAATAGCCAAATAATTTTTTCACTATCATAAAAAGAACAGGGCGGAATAAATCCTCCCTGTTCTTTTTATGCCGTTAATGCACGCCAATGATATCAATAGAAATGAAAATGAGCCAATCCAGGATTGATACCTCGTTGGCTCTTGTTGGGTATTGATGCAGCAGATAAAAAGAACTCCCCTTGGTTAGCCTACACGCCAAGTCGCTTTAGAAGTTCCTCTTTGTCCAGGCCGCTTATTTCAAGAAGCTTCTGGCGGGAGCTATCGCCCCTCAAAATATGCAGATTTTTCTTGGGGACTTTTAGCTGGTGGGCTAGGAATTCTATCAGAGACTGATTTGCTTCACCGTCGACGGGGGGGGCAGTCAATTTCACCCTGAGCATCCCCTCCTGTTCTCCCACGATCTGGTTGCGAGACGCGCGCGGCAGGACTTTGACCTCCAGGATCAAAGCCTTATTCCCTTCCTGGATGTTGAGCGCCATTAGATTTCCTCCGCCTTGATTTTTTCCAGGTTTTCCATAGCGATTTTTATGTCGGCATTATAGAAGAAATTTGACATCTCCTCAGCCTTGGCGAAGTTCTTGTCTAAAAGTTCCAAATGAGCACTGATCTGACCCCTAAGTTCAGCATTGAATATGTTGAGACGTTTGATTACTTCTTGATACACCAGCATAATATCCGAAATTTTCTTTTTCGCCTCATCCAGCATCAAGGCCGCTTCCCGGCGGGAGGTGTTCTTCAGTTCTTCAGCTGTCTGCTGGGCAAGGATGAGGGAATTATTCATAGATTCTTCCATTCGTCTATACTTGTTTAAATCATATTCCAGACGCTGAATTTTCTCCCGCAGCTCGGCATTTTCACTATAGAGTTTTTCGTAATCCTGGGCGAGATTAGTAAGGTATTGTTTTACCTCTTCTTCACTATAACCCCGAAGGGCTTTGTTGAATTGCTGACTGCGGATTTCGATTGCCGTAATCATTTTACCCCTCCCTGTCATCCTTTGACTCTATAGAAATGCACATCCTGTCGCCGCTACTGATTGTCCTACAGGCTAACCTGGTCCGGCAGAACGGTTAGCCCATCAGATACCAGAGCCCGTAATTTTCCCATATATTCGTCTATATCCCAATGCTTTTCGGCCAGGTCGTTTAATGCTCCCTTATAAGTGCTAATAATCGCTGCCAGTTCCACGCTCGAATAAAACTGGCCATCTATCCTGAGACATTGCAGTCCTTTCCTGATCAGGTCCGGCAGCAAACCTATGTTGCAGAGCTCTCCAGGGAAATATACGTAGGTCCGACATTGCTGATCACTGCGCAATATCAATTTTTGCCCGTTGGTGTCTTCCAGAGCATAGTCTTTTTGCATGCATCTGGACTGGCACGTATCCATCTCCGGGTCATCGTAAAAACTAGCCGGACAGCTGTCATTTATCATACCGCAGAGCGGGCCATGTACTAATATTTCGATGTTTAATTCAGGAGCAAGAAGCTCCAGTAGGTTTGCAAATCCCAACTCCAGAGAAGCAGTTACACATCTTACCCCCTGGCCCGTCAGAAAGACCGCCGCACCGCGGTTAAATACATTCAGACCGTATCCCGTTTGGACATTAAATCCGGATTTTATCGCTTCTTCCATAGAGCCCAGGTCGTTAACGAGCAATCCGTCTAAAACAGGTCCCCATCGTTGAATAAGTTTTCTGGTTCTCTCCAAGTCCTTTTCACTCACGACTCGGGGGGTCTCCATCAGCACCTTGCAGCCATGGCTATGGGCTGTCTTCACTGCTTCTCCTATGTCGCTGTCCTGCCAGCGAAAGCGGCTCTGACGAATCTCTTCTCCTGGTAAGATGATGGTTTGTACGCCTGCCTGACATGCCACCAGCAGGCTTTCAGGATCCCCTACTTTGACGCTCATCTGAACATCTTGAGGAAATACTTCATCAATATGCTCAGGGTGGATAATCCTTTGATTTGCTTCCTGTACCAGACATTCTCTAGATATAAATATAGGCTCCCTTTCGCCGCTGCGATCTATGGCTTCTGGCCCGGGAATACCCAACAGGTTGCAGTAGCTAAAGTCCCTGATCCTCCTGGCTTGTAGTTTCTCCTGGTCCTCTTTCCAGTCGTCGTACCCGTTATTCTGGATTATTCCATCCAATGCCCGGCGATATATCGTGATAAGATGGGTCAGGTAATCCGAATCCCGCATACGCCCTTCGATCTTTAGGGAGCTGACGCCGGCTTCGATAAGCCTGGGCAGTATATCAAATACGCACAAGTCCTTGCAAGCCAGGTGGTATCTTGCTTCATCACCCTCGCCAGGACCGTGCAGCTTGTATAGCCAGCGGCACGACTTAATGCAGCGTCCGCGGTTTGGGCCTTCACCCTTAAAAAAGCTGCTCATATAGCACTGCCCGGTATGGGATACACAAAGATCCCCATGGGCAAAATATTCTATTCCCAGACTCGTCTTTCTATGGATAGAGCTTATCTCCTCCAGGGTTAAGTTCTTAGACAAAACCACTCTAGTAAACCCTTTGTTCTCCAGAAAGCGAACCGCAGAAGAATTGGCAAAACTCATCTGCACACTGGCATGCATAGGGACGCTTAGACCCAGTTTCTTATAAAGCTCTATAACTCCAAGGTCTTGAACGATAAGTGCATCCACACCGATCCCTTCAAGCATCCGCAGGTACTCAGCCAGGTTTTTTAACTCATGATCCAGATAGAGATTGTTTACCGTCACATAGAGCTTTTTCCCCTTAGCGTGCAAGTAGTCGGCTGCTTTTGCCAGTTCCTGGTCTGAAAAATTAAATTCTGGCCGGAGCAGGCGCATATTAAATCTCTTACCTCCTAGATAAACGGCATCAGCACCTGCCCGGGTTACCGCTTCCAGGACCTCCCACTTTCCTGCTGGAGCCAGAAGTTCGATATTTGCTTTGGACATTATTGTTTCTCTCCTCAAATAAATCCACTACCAGAAATATATTGCCACAACTCTTTCCAACACTTGTATCACCACAAATAATAATATAGGCGAGAAATCAATTCCTCCAGTCGAGGGCAAGATTCTCCTGAATGGGGCCATTAACGGTTCCGTCACATCGTAAATAAACTTAATGATCGGTTGATAGGGATTGTGAGGAATGAACGACAGGAAGCACCTTATTATAACTAACCACTTAAATACCATTAAAGCAGTCAACAAAATACCGCCGATAGAATAACTGCCCACGGGAGTCCTCCCTTAACCTGCTATTTATTACCTAATTCTATGGACCTATTATAGGCCTTTTCTATTGCTTCAAAAAACGCAACGCGCAACCCATTGGCTTCCAACTCTTTAATCCCCGCAATCGTAGTCCCCGCCGGAGAGCTAACCTGCTCACGGAGAATGGCTGGATGTTCACCGGTTTCCTCCAACATTTTAATGCTCCCGGAAATAGTTTTCAAGACCAATTGTCGTGCTGTATTGATATCTAACCCGACCTGGACGGCAGCATTAATCATCGCTTCCACGACCAGGAAGACATAAGCCGGTCCACTACCCGATACCGCTGTCACAGCATCCATGTTTTTCTCCTCGGTCGCCACGGCTATTCCCGTGGTTCTAAAGATTTCGCCAACCAGTTTCAGATCCTTGCTGCGGGCAAAGCGGCCCGGGCAAAAAGCTGCTACTCCAGCGCTCACCAGGCAGGGCGTATTGGGCATGACTCTAACTACCGGGATAGGTGTTGCCAGCAGGTTCTCAATAGTGTCGGTCTTGATCCCAGCGGCAATGGATACAAGTAGTTTTTCATCATTCCAGGCTTCCCTGGTCACTGCCAGAACATCAGTAATCTGTTGGGGTTTTACCGCAAGTATAATCGTGTCGGCCTTATTAACCAGTTCATTCGGCTCCAGGGCCGTTGCCTTGAACTCGGCACAGAAAAGATCGGTGCGTCCAGCATCTACATCATTGACATATAATGCTCCAAGGTTAAAATCATTAGTGTTGATCAAACCTTTAAGCATAGCATAGGCCATTTTCCCACATCCGATAATTCCCAGGGAAAGGCTCAATTAACGGTCACCCCCGTTAGGATTCCACATGCCGTGGCGTCTGATGTTGGACCGATTGTCGCGGGTTATCTCCATATTGTTGGGTGCAAAGATAAAGATGTGAGTTCCCAACTGCTGGCAGCTTCCTTCCAGCGAATAGATAGCTCCGCTTAAAAAATCAATAATGCGCCTGGCTACATCGGAGTTGGTGTTTTCAAAATTAACAATCAGCTGTTTTCGATTTTTCAGATGATCAGCCAGCAACTGAACCTCATCAAAGCTCTGGGGCTCGCATACCACTACCTTCATGGTTTTGTTGCTGCTATGAATGCTTACAACGTTTGACATCTGACGATTATTTATCTCCAGTCCGGTATTTAGTGGCACTATTTCCTCGTGCACTTCTTCCTCGGCTACTCCCAGCCAGGACCAAACCTTGTCCGCTATTCCCATAATAAAAACCTCCTTAAAAACACATTCCTTTATATGTATCGTAAAATGGGCAAGAAAAGTTAAGTGAAAATGGCGCTTCCAACCCTAACTATATTAGATCCTTCCTGGATGGCGACCTCAAAATCCTGCGACATTCCCATGGAAAGGTATTTGAGCTCGGCGTGTTTATACTCCCTCTTTGTCAACTGTCGTTTGATTTGATATAGTTCCCTGAAAATAGGCCTTACATCCTCAGGATTGCTGACTTCGGGAGCCATGGTCATCAGCCCCATGACCCGCAGAGCCTCAAGCTCTTCCATGGAAGCGAGAAAGCTCACGACATCGGCGGGAGCCAATCCCCCCTTTTGTTCTTCACCGGCAATGTTGACCTGAAGCAGAACATCAATCCTGCACTCCATTAGCTGGGCGCGGTGATTCAGTTCCTGGGCCAGGTTCCAACGGTCCAGAGAATGTACGAGAACGGTTTTTCTCACCAAATCCTTGACTTTATTCGTCTGCAGACGTCCAATCATATGCCATCGCAACTCTGGAAATGCCTGCTGTTTGCGAGCCAGTTCGGCTACCCGATTCTCTCCGAAATCCGCGATTCCTAATTGAGCGGCTATCCTGACCTGATCTATATCAACGGTTTTGCTCACTGCCACCAGGGTTATGTCTTTAGCCGTTCGTCCGCTTTGAACAGCGGCCTTTTCAATTCGATTCCAAATGCTAAGAAGTCTGGTCTGCATAAAGCTCTTCCTATCGGTAATCATTCAATAATCTGAGGATAGCCAACTATCATTTCATTTAGCTCCAGTCCTTTTATCAAGGCCTGCCCCTCTTTTTCTTTTATTATGATTATTCTTTGGGGGTATATTTTCCCATCTCGGTAACAATATACTATATTTTCCTGCCCGTTTTTTATTATAGCACCAATAGGCACCAAAAATCCCGGTTTGTCGATATTTTCCACCATAACATTTATATAGCGCTGCCCCAGCAGTGCTTCGGAAAAATTATCCATCTCCAGCCAGGCTAAAGTGATTGAGTCCTGTCTCAGTTCTCTGACTGTCGCGATGCCCAACTGCCGCTCGCCAGACCATACCTGGACCCTATCACCTGCTTTAAAAGGCAAATCTATGTTATCAGCAGCTTTTATGATAAGAGAATTTGGCCGAAGGTTGTCGATAATTTTACCGATAAGATCGCCCGTTTTGAGATTACTGTCCGCATTGACCTTACGGGCCTGATAATGATAAGATTCCGGCCCAATGGCATTCAGTACCTGATTCTGAAAAAGATCTTCCAATCCATCGATGTCGGTGGTGAATATGCCGGTATAAGGTGAAACAACATCTACTTTGGTATTATCGGCGATCAAATAACCCAGGGACTGGCCTTTTCTTACCCTATCGTTGTCGCTAACCAGATTTTCAAACCTGCCTGATTGAGATGCTGTTACCAGGTACTCTCGATTGATTACCAGTGCCTGCCCATAGAGTTGTTCATTGAGGGTTCCGTAGCTTACTGCCACCAGATTCATCCGTTTGTGAACATAATCACCGTACAGCTTTCGGCCAGCCCAGTAGAATGCAGATATAATCAGCGAAATAAACAACAGCAGTAAGACTATCCTTATAATGCGCGTTCTTTTTTCACGCCTGGCAGCCCGGTCTTTTCTCGAAGACAAAACAACACCCCACTGTCACTCATCACACCATTATACAGCCAAAAAACTGACCGAGAAAGTTGAGCCCTTGCCCATATCGCTGTCCACGAAAACCTCCCCGCCATGAGACTCAACAATATGCTTTACTATAGCCAATCCCAGCCCGGTCCCCCCCTGCCGCCGTGAACGCGCCTTATCCACTCGATAAAAGCGCTCAAATATTCGGGTTATACTGTCACGGGGTATCCCGATACCGGTATCGCTTATAGTTGTTACCACCCGGTGCTCGCGCTTACGGCTGCGAATGATTATCTTACCTTGATTCGGCGAATATTTAATGGCATTGTCCAGCAGATTGATGAAGACCTGTCCGATTAGATCCTCATCACCGGTCACATAGTCGAGGTCAGGCGGGTGAATAAACTCAACATGCAACAGTTTATCGCTGATCTGTGGTCCCATTATATTCATCACATTACGTATTACCCTCACGAGAGAGACAGGAACCGGCTGTACTATACGCTCTTTGGATTCTATAGCAGATAGAGTCAATAAATCTTCGACCAGGCGATTCAGTCTCTCGGTTTCAGCATCAATGATGGTCAAAAATCGGCGGCTGGTGTCGGTATTAGCAAGAGCACCGTCCAGAAGGGTCTCAACAAAACCTTTTATGGATGTCATAGGCGTACGCAATTCGTGTGAAACATTGCCCACAAACTCGGAGCGCATTTGATCAAAGTTGCGTGCTTCTGTTACATCATGCAGGACAGCAATAGCTCCTTGTATTACATCATCACCATCATACAAAGCCATCGCATGCACTCTATAGACGCGGTTATTTGATCCAAATCTTGATTCGGTAAACACTTCCTTGCCAGTGTTCAAAACGTCATCAATCATCCGGTAAATCTCCTGGGCGCAGCTGGCTTCATTCAGCGGCCTGCCCAGCAAACTGCCCTCCCTGGCCAGGAACAAGTTTTCTGCCGATTTGTTGACCATGCTGATGCGGCCCTCGATATCGCATACAATTACGCCATCTATCATGCTCTGGAGGATGGCCAGTATACTGTTTTCACAGGTAGATATCAGAGACATTTGTTCCTCTCCCTCAAACTAGTAATCTGCAACACATATAAATTGATTATTCCTCCGAGAAAGATTTTCGCAGTAGATGCGGAGGAGTGTGGAATACATAACGCATTACAAGCAACGCCCATGCATCCGAGTATATTAGGCCGACGGAAACCAAGTTTTCAGCTGTTATAAGCTACTAGGTATTACGGCTTTCTACAAAACGATAGCCAATTCCCCTGACGGTTTCAACATACTCAGGATCAGTTGAGTCGTCCTTCAACTTTTGACGTAAATGTCTTATATGAACGTCTACGGTCCTGGCATCTCCCAGTGATTCATATCCCCAGACCTGTTCTAATAATGCCTCGCGGGGGAATACTTTACCGGGATTGCAGGCCATGAAATTCAAAAGCTCATATTCTTTAGGTGTTAATTCCAATCTATCTTCACCCAAGAATACTTCATGTTTTTCCGGTACGATGATCAATTCTTTGAATACCAGCGCTTTCTGGCCAACTGCTTTTTCCGCCTCCAGTACCTTCAACGCCCGCAGCCTGGCCTTTACTCTGGCCACCAGTTCGCGCGGGCTAAAAGGCTTTTTGATGTAATCGTCAGCCCCCATTTCCAGTCCCAAAACGGTATCAAACTCTTCTGCCTTGGCGGTAAGCATAATGATCGGTATGGTACTATACTGTACATCCTGCTTGATAGCGCGGCATACCTTGAATCCGTCCATCCCCGGAAGCATGATGTCAAGTATGATAAGATCAGGAATCTGCACTTTTAGAAGATCGAGGCAACTGCGGCCGTCATATGCTGCCAGAACCTCAAATCCCTCCTTTTCGAGGTTAAAAGTAACCAGTTCGACAATATGGGTCTCATCGTCAACTACCATTATTTTTGGTTTCTGCATATAAACCTCTCTTACTTGCTCAGAGCAATTGCCGCTCCCATTCGACCTGTAAGCCCCTTGTCCCTCCGATGTGAAAAGAATAGATCGCTGTTACAGGCAGTACATAGTCTGCATACTCCGATATTCTTCTCTGATACACCGGCATTTCGGATAATCTCCAGATTGGTTTTAATGAGATCCCACGCCAAACGGCCTGCCTCGCATACTATCAGATCATTAACAAGCGGAAATTCGCTGCTTACATTTCGCGCCAGTTCCTCCTTAATCTCGAAACAACAGGGCCCTATCCCCGGCCCGATAAACACTTCTATGTCATGCACATCAGACCCGAATTGTCTGGTCATCTCCTCGATGGTGCGCGCTGCGATACGCATCATAGTGCCCTTCCATCCAGCATGAGCCAAACCCACCGCGCGGCACCTGGGATCATAAAAATATAATGGGAAACAATCGGCAAAAAAGGCCACCATAGACAAACCAGGAACATCAGTTATCATGGCATCACATTTAGGAACTGCTGTGCTCAAGTGCATAGCACCCCGTCCAACATCTGCTTTACCCACCCTGGCGATTTCACACCCATGTATCTGCTCACAGCAGACCATGTCCTGCAAATCTGCCTCGACTGCATGCAAAAAACGCGTTCGGTTCTTGATGACCGATTCGGTCTGGTCTCCTACATGGAGTCCCATATTCAAAGACTCATATGGCCCTTGACTACATCCTCCAGAACGCGTAGAAAATGCAGTTCTAACTCCAGATCTAAACCATTTTTCTACGGTAATGTATTTTAAATTCTCAGAAACCTCATATCGCCATTCAAGCATTTGTTCACTCTTTCCTATTACGATACAATATTAGTGAGAGGTGGTTTGGTCCATGCGATGTCCCGAATGCGGCAATCCCATAAACAAAAACCTGGCCTGTACCCAATGCAGTTGGGATTGGTCCAAATTTCAGTGGGTTCTGCTGGGGAGATTCAATCAGCCAAACCATTTGATAATCACCAGCCTTCTACAGGCCCAGCAGATACCGCTTAAAACTATTAAGCAGGAAATAGCTCAATTTCCTTTCAGTATAGGCCCTTTATCAGAGATCCTGATATTCGTGCCCGAGCCATGCCTGGAGGAAGCCAGGGAACTGATTGACATTCCTTATGATTCTGCATGAATTATAACATACTAGTGTGAGTGATTC
Source organism: uncultured Syntrophomonas sp. (assembly GCA_964635975.1). GTDB lineage: Bacteria > Bacillota > Syntrophomonadia > Syntrophomonadales > Syntrophomonadaceae > UBA5314. Next base: position 12,312 of record CAZWPO010000018.1, on the reverse strand, counting down.
AGGGGGGAAAACGTTGCTGACAATCAGCCAGGTGGCTGCCCGCTTCGGGTTGTCCAATCGCCAAGTGTATGATCTGATAAGTCTTGGATGCCTGCCTATCGCCGAGACTTCCCAGGAAAAGCAGGGGGTCGTCTATTTAATATCCGAGCAGGATCTCGATAATGTTGATATCTATTCGTTGCTGGCGGAAGCTCAGGAGAGAAATAATCGGTCTCCCAGACAACATAATGCTCAGTTGAATTGGAAGAAGCTGTCCAAAGGTATGGCTTATTATCAGCGTTTCCTTCAGGAAATACAAGGCGAAAATCATCCTATTCTCATGGAAACCTGCTTTTACCTCTTTCATTTAAACCATTATGCAAAGCGCCATGATCAAGACCAGGAGTACCTGTACAGCTTGAAAAAACGAGTGCTGAGAAGACTATATGAAGAATATAGCGACCTCTTTCGGATAAGCTACCTGGTCGGCCCAGACCGTAAAAAAGTCTGGCTTTGCGACGACTGCAAGGAAAACGCCCGTAAAGCAGCAATACCCTACGCCGAATACGCAAAACGCGAATACTACTGTGCAAAGTGCTATGTGCAGAACCTGGAGAAGGAGTATTACTCCTTAATCCAGTTCGATCTGGAAATAGGCCGTTACAGGTTCAGTTTTCATCTCCCCCGCTCATCCGCTCGCTGGATGGGAGATTTTGCCCTATTGAACCAGGGCATAAGAAAAGAAGGTAGTTATAGAGATAAAATGTATTTGTATGGTCGTTCTGTTACTAGCATCGAAGAACAGGTCTATCCCCTACTCATGATCCTGGACCGTCTCAGTCGTTATTTAGGAATCAATCTCGAGGAATAACGAACGCTTCTTTTCATGAAGCGTTAATCAAGTTCCTTTGCCGCAAGCGACTATTATTTATTTTTCATTTGCTCAATAGTCTTGATAAAACTATTCAAATCAGCAAATTGCCGGTATACGGAGGCAAAGCGTACATAGGCCACCTCATCAAGGCTGTGCAGTCTCTCCATCACCTTTTCCCCTATTACCAGACTGCTAACCTCACGATCATAAGTGTCCCTGATCTCTCTTTCAATTTCAGCAACCAGGTTCTCTATCTGCTCAGTACTGACAGGACGTTTTTCACAGGCGCGGGAAAGACCGGCAAAAACTTTGCTGCGATCAAATGGTTCTCGATGCCCGCCTTTCTTGACTACCAGCAAAGGTCTTTCTTCCAACCTTTCATAGGTAGTAAACCTTCTTTTACAGGCATTGCATTCTCTACGGCGCCTGATCGCGGACCCGTCTTCACTGGACCTGGAGTCTATTACCCGGCTTTCATATTCGTGGCAAAAGGGACAGCGCATTCTGCTCACCCCTGTTCATGACACATGATTCTGCCCTAATTATGACCAAAATTCCTTAACAAATCAACATAAGGCAGGTTGGATGCGGCAGACTCTTACTCAGTTCAAGCAAAACGAACATAGGAAAAATGAACGGGCTACACAATGTTTTAGATTATTTCCCGTCCCTTTCACCCCAGCTACGAAAACTTAGAGGTTTTCGTCATCAAGTAAAAAGTTACGCCGATAATCGTTCATTTCTGAAACAACCGGCATTTCCACTAAAATAACATCCCGACCGATGCGCACGATTTTATCCCATGGAACCGATATCTCTTCCCGCTTGAAGAAAAAACTAAGCCCCTTTTGTTTTCCAGGAAGTATTAGAGCCAGAACCCTGCCGTTGTTAAGGTCAAGATCGATATCGATAATATTCCCTAGTTTCTTGCCATCCAAAATATTTACAACATCACGGGCGCGCAGATCAGAGATTTTAATCATAGCCCTCACTCCTTCTTATCATTAATATGTTTGCTTATCCTACATTATGAAATCATGTGCCAGGTGCCTGGGTTAAAGAACATCCATCCGGTCTTTTTAACAGCTATTGCCTTCGATAGAATAAACCTGGCAAATTATTGTTTTAGTTGATATGATCTGTTTACTGCGAATATCTCTACTAATCATTAAATATTGTTCTCTGCCTCCTATTTACTATTTAAGTTATTATAGAAATCTGCCGATAATATATTATGAGATGCACAAAGAACGGGCTGGCCTCATTTGAGAAGCCCGTAGCGGTACTGAATGACAGAGGTACCGCCTGGTTTATTTTCATATGAGGAGGACGATAGATGATCAGGGCACTTTACACTGCCAGTACAGGAATGTCCGGTCAGCAAATGGCCATTGATGTCCTGGCTAACAACTTATCCAACGTAAATACCACCGGCTACAAGCAACAGCGCATCGAATTCCAGGACCTGCTCTACCAGGCAATCAAACGCCCCACCGTTAGTGACGAAGTATACGAACCTGTTGGAATTCAGGTTGGTTTAGGTGTCAAACCCTCAGCAGTTACAAGCTTATATACTGAAGGCAGTCTAAAAGAGACTGGTAAATCTACTGATGTAGCGATAACCGGCCCTGGGTTTTTTAAGATTCAGGTACCCGGCTACGACGATCCTCTTTACACACGTGACGGTTCTTTTCAAATTGATGCCGCCGGTCAATTGGTTACCGCCGATGGCTATCTGGTACTAGGTGTTGATGCTATGGATGAAGGTGCTTATGATGTCGAAATAGAAAAAGATGGAACGGTTACCTACAAGATAGTTGGTGAAGATGAGGCCCAGGAAGCGGGTCAGATCGAATTGGCGAAATTTATCAATCCAGCTGGCCTGGAAAAACTGGGCAGCAATCTTCTGATGGCCACAGCCAACTCCGGCGACCCTATCGATTGGGAACCCGATGATGATAATACAACCAGGCTGGAAGCAGGTTACATTGAATCTTCGAACGTCCAGGTAGTAGATGAAATGGTAAATCTCATTTCAGCTCAGCGAGCTTATGAGTTCAACTCCAAGGTTATCCAGTCTTCTGACGAGATGCTGCAGACAGCTGCAAACCTGCGCAAATAATTGAGGTGGATTATTGAATGATTAAGGTAGATGGAAACAACAGCATTGCGTTTGATATATCAAATCCCACTACGCCTTCATTGAAGGCCAATAAAGATTTCGCTTCCGAGCTGGAAGCTGCCTTAAATACTAAAGACGGCAAAAAGCTCTATGCCGCCTGTCAGGATTTAGAAGCTGTTTTCCTGGGAACTCTTTTCCAGACCATGCGCAAGAGCATCCCCCAGGGGGGCTTCATTAAACAGAGCTTTGGTGAAGATGTATACCAGTCTATGCTTTTTGATGAGTATGCCAAGGAGGTCAGCCGTACTGACTCCCTCGGGATAGCTCAGATCTTGTTCAGCCAACTTGGTAAACAGCTCTAAGCTGCCTCCTCCTCGCAGCTAACTGATAATTAGGGGCCGAAATTATCGGCCCCATTTTGTTTTATCTTTTCAGTTTATAGTTCCCTATCTAATCTACGGTCTTCATTTTCTGGTTCCGTGAGAATCCTCACCTTCACCATTTCTTCCCTGTTTTCCATCTGAATCGTGATCGTGACTATTATTGTCTGATCTACTGTAATCATCGGATTGGTTCCGTCTCTTCCCTTTCTGGTCTTCTATATCATTGTCTCTTTCATCGTTAGAATTCTTGCCGTTCTGTTTGTTTTCGTTATTATGAGATCGTGCATTGCCTTGTTTGTCGTCCTTTTCTTTGTCTGTTGCCTCCCATCGCCACCTGGTATCATCATCCCTATAATTCCAATATCCTGAGCTGTTGGAGTTTTTATGTTCAGAAACCGTTTTATTGATTTTCTCCAGTGCCGGCTGATCATCCCGGACTTCGGTTTGTGCACTTTTTATATCGATAGCTATATCATTTGAATTACCCTTTTCTTGCTCAAACGCGACTGCCCGGTCCAGCAGCTCGGGAAGCACTTCTTCAATATCATGTCCCCATATTCCCATGCCCTCGATCAGCCGTTCCCCTTCCGGAGTGCTTACTTTCATATAGACGATCTGACCCCAGCGGTTAATTCCTAGATCCACGCCTGAAGAAATGGATGCATACGCTGATATTGGAAAGAAATTTAAGGAAAAAGTCACCATGATGAGGAGCACCGCAGCCGTGACCAGCGATTTATAATCCGGGATTCTTGAAAACTTGTATATCTCCCCTTCATGCATCCGCCTGTTGGTTTTAATTCTTTTATACTCTCCATCATTCAGGAGCAGGATGGCCCAATTATCTCCTGATTCCACCACCATGCCCTTTCTGCTCATCGGCCATCCTCCTTCCTAACCGGAATAACGTAATCTTTCAGATATGTATATTCGCCCAAAATTATCAGGCTGGTCGTAACAATATATTTTCTATAGCGGTCAAGAAATTTTCGATCAATTTGATACCTGGCCTCCAACATACTAATGGGAAGCAACTTTTTTTCACCGAAATACCGCCTGAGCTCTTCATCTCCCGCTAGGCAGTCAGCTGCGGCTAGAGCTTGCCTGCGAGTCTTTCCCTGACTTGGAGAGGCCTTGGGCAGATCACTAAATACTATGCCGTAATCCTTTAGATCGCGGCTGAGTTTTTGTATCTCCTGCCTCCTGGCGAGCTCGTCGATAATTCCATCTACTTCATGAGGCATATCCTCTTCCTTAAGCGAAGCAGTGAATTGGACTGTGAAAAACCTCCGCCTTACAGACTGTTTTCTTTTATAATCGATGAGGCGGTTTCTTATGACTTGACCTATAAAAACCAACACAGGTCCACGTTCTGGCTCATATTTTTGCAGAGCTTCCCAGAGTGCAAGATGAGCTATGCCTGCCTCTTCATCATCAGGATAAACATAAGAGCCGCAGGTCTTTGAAGCTACTCGCTTGCTAAAATCAAGCAGAAAGCCCATTACTTCTTCTAAAGCATTCTCATCCTCAGCATGGAAACGCTGCCAGTGTTCCTTTACGACAACGTTCCAATCTTCCTTATCCCCAACAGCCATCTATTTTCCTCCTGGAAGCACAAAGCAACCCTTACTGGCCTCTTCATCTTTACAGCCTTTGTGAGATAATCAGCACCACACAACCGGTTCCTTCTCAAATTATAACCGAAGTATCCGATTGTTTTTTAAATCCCACAAGCTGCTCAGACTTCCAGAGCTGTACTTATCATGTTTATTTATCAATATATGCGTTCATATGACTGTCATTTTGGGGTCGCCCGGTGACAAAATAAATTTATACCTATACATGAAGGATTTGTTTGCTCGCTGTAGAACTTACATACGAAATGGGAAAAAATAACCCTTAATTACCTATTATTTATAGCTTTACAGTAGTGCCGATATCGTGAATAATTTAATTTGGAGAACAGTGGTAAAAGCCAGTTTCTTTTATATCGCAAATGCAATAAAAATGCAGTTTTATGTTCCAAATAATCTTATTTAATAACCCTCTGAATTAAAAATTGTAAAATACACTATTATAAAAGTGGAAAGGAGGGAATTATTGATGGACTACAAGGAGATCATTGCCAAATTTGCAGACAAGCCCGGGGGACTTATCGAGTCCTACCACGCACTTCTGAAAGAATTCAGCTACCTGCCGGAAGAAGCCATTATTGAAGCCGCAAAGGTTTTCAATATGTCTACTGCCGAAGCCTACGGAGTAGCAACATTCTATTCTATGTTTTCCGTAGATGCCAGAGGAAAAAATGTAATCAGAATTTGCGAAAGCGCACCCTGTCATATAGCAGGTGCCGCCGAGGTTGTTTCTGCATTGGAGAAAGAGTTGGGAATTAAAATCGGAGAAAGCACCACAGATGGGCGCTTCGCACTGGAATTCACCGAATGCGTGGGACAGTGCCAGGCAACTCCGGTAATAACTGTTAACGGAAAACCTTATCTGGATGTAACCCCGGCTAAGATTCCGGCAATTTTAGCCGAATATAAGTAATGATATGATTTCCACAATTTACAAAAAGAAAGGAGGGCATACAAATGGCCGAAGAAATGCGCATAGTACTGCGTAATTATGGTAAGGTGGACCCCCTCAATATTGACACCTATATAGCCGAGGGCGGATACAAAGGTCTGGAGAAAGCACGCAGTATGAGTACAGCGGATCTCATTGCGGATGTAAAAAAATCCAACCTGAGAGGCCGCGGAGGTGCAGGATTCAATTGCGGAATGAAATGGTCTTTCGCGGCGGGAGCTCAGGCTGATCAGAAGTATGTTATCTGCAATGCTGACGAAGGTGAACCCGGAACCTACAAAGACCGTCTGATCATGGAAAACGACCCGCAGACCCTTATTGAAGGAATGGCTATTTGTGCCTATGCTATAGGAGCAACAAAAGGTTATATATATCTCAGAGGTGAGTATCCCTTCCTGGTTGACACTCTGAACACCGCCATCGCTCAAGCTAAAGACAAAGGTTGTTTAGTAGATTTCGACATTGAGGTAAGGAGCGGCGCCGGCGCCTATGTATGCGGTGAAGAGACTGCACTTATTGAATCCATAGAAGGCAAACGCGGTGAGCCGAGATTCAAACCTCCATTTCCTCCGGTTATTGGACTCTGGGGCAAGCCGACCATTGTTAACAACGTCGAGACTTATGCAAATATACCCGTTATCGTAGAGAAGGGTGGAGATTGGTACGCAGCTATCGGCGATAAAGCTTATCCTGGTACCAAGGTATTTACCTTAACCGGTGATGTCAACAATAAGACTTTCTTTGAAGTACCAACCAACATCACTATTCGTCAGCTTATTTTCGATTTCGGCGGCGGAGTTGCCGGTGGGAAGAATTTCAAAGCCGTTCAGATCGGCGGAACTTCCGGCGGATTTATTCCCGAATCTTTGCTGGATACATCCGTAGCATTCGATGCCATGAGTGCCATCGGAGCCACTTTAGGTTCAGGAGCAACCTTCGTTATGGATGAGACTCGTGACATCGTTGACGTGGTAACTAGAATAGCTGGGTTTTTTGAACATGAATCCTGCGGCAAATGTGCGCCCTGCCGAGAAGGTACGGCTCGCACCGCTGAACTTATGGAAAAAATAAATGACGGCCATGGTTCAGCAAAGGACACTGCCGTTCTCAACAAGTTGGGAACCGTGATGTCCTATTCCTGTTTGTGTGGTTTGGGTCAGGCGGCTCCGGCTCCTGTTCTTACTACTATCAAGCATTTTGAAGCCGACTACGCAGCAAAGTTTAAATAGGAGAGCAAAGGAGGGAATAAAAATGATAAATCTAACCATAGATGGGATCAAAGCATCCGTTCCTGAAGGCTCTACTATCCTGCAGGCAGCAAATCAAGTCGGCGTGAGAATACCCACCCTGTGTTATCATCCCGACCAGTCGATAAAAGCCAACTGTCGTGTATGTGTATGCGAAGTAGAAGGCAATAGACTGCTGCAGGCAGCATGTGCCATCCCGGTTTTCGAAGGAATGGTTGTTAAGACCAGAACTCCCAAAGTTATCGAAGCCAGAAAAACCATTTTGGAATTAATTCTGGCCAACCACCCGCAGGACTGCTTAAACTGCATCCGCAATGGTAATTGCGAACTGCAGATACTGGCAGAAGAATACTGCATCAGAGAAAATCCGTTTGAATACAAAGTGCGCGGCTTTGAAAAGGATTTCTCCACACCTTCGCTATTTAGAGATCCTGACAAGTGCGTGCTCTGCCGCCGTTGCATCGAGGCCTGTTCAGTTGTTCAAAGTGTAAACGCCCTGGGCCTGGTAAACCGCGGTCATCATTCCATGGTGGTTCCCACCCTGGGTGGAAACTTGATTGACAGCCCCTGCGTAATGTGCGGACAATGCATCCATGCTTGCCCGGTTGGCGCTATCGGCGAAGTAGAAGAAATCAATGACTTCCTGGCTGCTGTAGCCGATCCCGATAAGATTGTTGTCACCCAGATAGCTCCTGCTGTCCGCGTAGCTATTGCTGAAGAAATCGGCATGGACACCGGCTCTATGTCTATGGAGTCTTTTGTTACCGGTCTGCGCCAGGTTGGTTTTGACCATGTGTTGCATACCAACTTTACTGCTGACTTGACCATCCTGGAAGAAGGGAACGAGCTCTTAAAGAGAGTAAAAGAAGGCGGAACCCTGCCCATGTTTACTTCCTGCAGCCCGGGCTGGATCAACTTCTGTGAAACTTTCTATCCGGATCTTTTAGACAACCTGTCTACCTGCAAGTCCCCTCAGCAGATGTTTGGTTCCCTGGTTAAGACTTACTGGGCCGAGAAGATGGGCGTGGATCCTTCAAAGATTTACTCAGTGTCCATCATGCCATGTGTAGCTAAAAAGTACGAGGCCGCCCGTCCCGAAATGAACGCCAGCGGTTATCGCGATGTCGATCTGGTGTTAACCACCAGAGAAATAGGCCGCCTGTTCAGAATGAGCGGACTTGATTTCGAAAAATTACCTGGTTCCAACTTTGATTCCTGGATGGGAGCATATACCGGGGCTGCCGTTATCTTCGGTGCATCCGGCGGTGTTATGGAAGCTGCACTCAGAACCGTTTACGAAGTGGTAACCGGCAACACTCTGGAAGATGTAAACTTCACCGGAGTTCGTGGATTCGAAGGCATCAAGGAAGCTGCTGTTGACCTTAACGGTCTGGAAGTTAAAGTGGCTGTTGCTCACAGCCTTTCCAATGCCCGCAGGCTGATGGATCAAGTGAGAGCCGGTGAGTCCCCCTACCACTTTATTGAAATCATGGCCTGCCCCGGCGGTTGCATAGGCGGCGGCGGACAGCCCATAACCAAACGTAACGTAAAACGGGTAGAGCGTATAGATGCAATCTATATCGAAGACCAAGCTATGCCAATCCGGAAATCTCATGAGAATCCGGAAGTCAACAAATTATACGAGGACTTCCTGCATGAACCCCTGGGTCACAAATCCCATGAGCTTCTGCACACCCATTATCACGATAAACACAAAAAGTTCCTCTAAAAAAACACTAAGGGGCATTCCCATTCGGAATGCCCCTTTTCCTATTCCAGGCAAACCATGGACAGGGATTGTGACAGGGTAGGATTGCTTCACCCCCCGGAGTACTTAAAGAGTGCGACAACAACCCCGTCCCCCTTTCATGGCCCCCCTGCCAGGGGCGTACTCAACAAATAAGGCCCTTACGGCGGGCCCTATTTCATTATGTCATTTTTTGTTGTTATCCCTAAACATATGTCGATCCATCTTATGCTTTTTCTTTTAGCAAATCTCTTATCTCTGTGAGTAGTTTTTCTTCCGCACTCACAACGGGTTCAGGAGTTGATTCCTCCACCTCTTTCTTTTTCATACTATTAAGTGCTTTAATAAAAAGAAAAATGGTAAACGCTATGATGATAAAATCCACAACATTTTGAATAAACAAACCATAAGGTATCTTCGCATCGCCAACAACCACCGAGAGGTCTTTAAAACTTATATTGCCCATCATTAAACCTATCAGAGGCATAATGATATCAGCAACCAGGGATGACACGATTTTGCCAAAAGCCCCGCCAATAATCACGGCAACCGCCAAATCCATAACATTCCCTTTAACCGCAAACTCTTTAAATTCCTGCCACATACTAAATCCCTCCCCGTTTTTTTAATCTACACCTATTTATTACAGATGATATCAAATTACGATCTATATAACCAGGCAAAAGGGAGGCATTTATCTTTGCTATTAAGTTGTCTTCTGACATTTCCCCCCTAAATAACTGTTTAGTCTGGACTTAGCAAGCACATTACCACTCTATTTATGCGTATGATTTAGATAGTCATGCTGTTTAGACGTCTTATCCTATCTTGGACAGGGGGATGAGTGCTGAATAACGACAGCAAAGATTTTCCAGAAAGTGGGCTCACTATGAATAAATGTGAGGCTGCTGCATTTACATTCATTGGAACTCGCTCCGATGCAGCCTCTAGCTTCATAAGAGCACTTGCCAATCCTCTGGAATGCCCCGCTATTTCAGCACCGCTTCTGTCAGCGAGATATTCCCTGGATCTAGATATCGCCATCTGCACTATAAGTGCGGCAATTGGCGCAAGTATAGCCAGCGCCAGCATTCCAATAATACCTCCTCCGCCTTCCTCATCACTGCTGCCTCCTAACCCGCCGAAAATTGCACCCCATTGTATTACATTAGCAATCATAGAAATAGCACCCGCAATTGATGCTGCCATTGTACCGATGAGAATGTCTCGGTTTCTTATATGGGCTATTTCATGAGCAAGCACACCTTCAACTTCCTCTCTATCCAGAATCCGCATTAATCCCTCGGTTACCGCTATAGCAGCATGCGCAGGATTGCGTCCGGTAGCAAAAGCATTGGGCTGGGCAGATGGAGTAACATATAAACTAGGCATAGGCAGACCAGCCCTCTCTGTGAGCCGCCTTATGATAGCATACAGCTCAGGCGCTGATTGCTCTGATACCGGTTTGGAACCGGTCATTTTGATTACTAATTTATCGCTGTAATAATAACTAAAAAAATTTAAGCCCAGAGATATAACGAAAAAAAGTATTGCACCGCTCTTACCGCCTATAGCACTGCCCATTAGAACCAGAAGTACCGATAGAACCCCCATAAGCAGACCTGTTTTAATCCAATTCATTTTAACACCTCCTAATCACATTACAAATCTATTCACTTGCTTGTTATTTATCACATTGTTATCACTTTACCTTCCTGCAGCTAGTTTACACCAAACGCATCATAACAACGCCTAACTGTCTCTTTCTAAAAAACAAAAAGACCTTTGTCTCTAATCGAGACAAAGGTCTCACTACGCCTTGGTTACCGGCTGATAGGACCAGGCATAATGCCGGTTGTTGACCCTATCCGAGCTAGTTACTCCCCTTTGCTTGAACGAATTATAAATCAATATTTGCTAATTTGCAAGAAGAAAATAACAGGAAGAACCTGGGCAGGCACCCGGCCTTTTGAATTCATTATTAACATCAAGTGCAACGCCTTCACGGGGAAGTTCTGGTACGATACCGGGGAACTGATGCCGAAGCTTCTTCAATGATAATATTAGTGTTTGGGTCAGGTTTGGAACCTGATCCTTAATATTGACCTTGCCTAGAACCCGCAGACACAAAGAAAACCTAATTGCTACTACTTGTTCAAAGTTATTAGCTCATGCTACATCTTTCAGTTTCAATGGCGCTATATAGCCATTTGCTGAGTGTAGTCTTTTTCGGTTGTAAAATAGTTCAATATACTCAAATACAGCTTGCTTAGCTTGTTCTCTGGTTTTAAAGCGTTTACCATAGAGCCATTCCGTCTTAAGCTTACCCCAGAAGGATTCCATGGGAGCGTTATCATAGCAGTTTCCTTTTCGGCTCATACTGCAGACAAAGCCATTTTTCTTTAGAAGTTTCTGATAATCTTTGCTGGCGTATTGGACGCCACGATCCGAATGAACAATAAGTCCTTTTCCGGCTCCAGTCCGGCGAATTGCGTTTTTCAGTGCGGATGTAACAAGCTCGGTCTTCATCCTTCTATCCATGGACCAGCCAACAATTGAGCTATCATAAAGATCGAGCAGGCCAGCTAAGTATAGCCAACCTTCATCGGTCCATAAGTATGTAATATCAGATACCCATTTCTCATTACGCTTAGCGGCTGTAAATTCCCGATTTAGAATATTCTCCGCCACCGGCAGACAATGGGATGAATCAGTAGTCGCTTTGAACTTTTTAACGGTCTTTGATCTAATGCCATTTTCTCGCATCAGCTTGGCAACTGTACCTCTACAGGCTTTTTGCTCTTCGGGCAGCGCCTGGGTTATTCGTGGAGAACCGTATATTTTATGGTTACTCTCATGTATCGTCTTAATGGTCTCTAAAAGCGCTTTTCTCCTTTTAGCGCGGTTGCTTAATGGTCTTTTAACAAAAGCATAATAACCGCTCCGAGATACTTTTAAGGCCTCACACATCTTCGCAATCCGAAATTCGGAGCGATGTTCATAGATGAATTGGAACTTTTTTATTTCTGATTTTTCGCGAAGTAGGCCGCCGCTTTTTTTAATATGGCATTTTCCTCTTTGAGGTCGGCCAATTCCTTGCGGAGCTTCCTGATTTCCTCGTCGTCAGGTTTAAGGTGCCCTTTTCCGGGGAATGCGTGTTGGCCATCTTTCTTGTACTGACTGACCCAGTCCCGAACTGTAGTGTAATGAAGTTCAAGTTCTCTGGCCATCTCAGCCATCGTGGTTTCTTTGTTTAAGATCCTTTGAACCACACGTTCTTTGAATTCGCGATCATACTTTGCCTGTGCCATTTGAATACCTCCCGTTTTTATTTTAGGGGTATTCTTTGTGTCTATCAAACACGGGCAAGGTCA
>CAZWPO010000017.1:0-67464 GCA_964635975.1 uncultured Syntrophomonas sp. | reverse complement strand
TTCTCGGTCAGGCAATTCCGTCAGCTTTTGGACCTTTTAGGTTAGCTAAAACAATGAACACCCGCACATGGGGGCATTGATGCTAGTTGAAGTAGTATCAACAACTGAGAACTATTTCCGAGACATCTTATCAAGATTATTACAAATATGCCCAGATTCCAAAACTAAATCGTCTGAGAAAACTATAAGTTTAGGCTCAGTGATGTGGCATGGTGGTCAAAATTTTGAACGGGGTGCATTTGAAAATCTCTCTTTTTCAGATTCGAGTAATATAAAAAAAGCATGTTCAGAGTTCTTGGGATACCCTATAAAAGAGATGAAAAATGGGGGCCAGACCATGGCTGTTATGGAGGAATTCAATAAAATCTGTGAATTGAGACACGGAATTGTACATTCAAATAGCGTATTAGCTGGGAAAAATGCGGTGAAATTGGGCATCGGTAATAAAACAAATTTGACCAAAATACGAATTGAATTTTCTCAATTTCAGCAATGTGCTGCTATATGCAGTGCTCTTGTAATTAGCTTTAATACGGAACTGTTTGAAGAAATGGCAAGGCGTTGGGCAGTAATCTGGCCAAAGAAATATCAATTTGACAACCAACAATTAAATGACTTATTTAAGAAAATATGGATAAGTTTTTTCTCGCAGATCGATTCAGAAGATAATACCATTGCAGTTCCTATGACCATGGTTAAGTGCAGAAATCGTATCAAGACCTTTTATCATGTATAATTAAAACCACTCACAGATAGGAATTTTTTAATTATGAGGGCTAGAAACACATATTTCTCTTTGGTACTAGAGATAAGACTCGAAGCCATAGGCCTCTGAAATAAAATTAAATCCGACCCATCAATTCCCTAAAGCTCTCCAAACAGGATTCTAGGTTTTCAATAATATCATTTGCCAATACATCAGGATCAGGAAGGTTGTCCAGGTCAGCCAGGCTCTTATCCTTGATCCATGTGATGTCCAGGCTGGTTTTATCCCGACTAATGACTTCATCATAGCTGAATTTCCGCCAGCGGCCCTCTGGGTTGCTTTCTTGGTTCCATGTCTCTGTTCGTAAATTGCGGTTTCCTGGATTATAGCAGATGATAAATTCCTGGAGGTCTTCAAACTTAAGCGGGTTTTTTTTCAATGTAAAATGGACATTGGTGCGAAAATCATATAGCCAGACCTCTTTGGTCCAGGGATCTTTACTGGCCGGTTTGTTGTCAAAAAATAAAACATTGGCCTTTACACCCTGGGCATAGAAAATCCCGGTGGGAAGGCGCAGGATAGTATGTAGGTCTGTGGTTTCCAATAGCTTCTTGCGTACGGTTTCCCCAGCCCCGCCTTCAAAGAGCACGTTATCAGGTACAACAACCGCTGCCTGGCCGTCGGTCTTCAAAATAGTCCGAATATGCTGTACGAAATTAAGCTGCTTATTGCTGGTGGCGGCCCAGAAGTCCTGGCGGTTGTAGGTCAGGTCCTCCTTCTCTTGCTCCCCCTCTTCATTGGTAAAGGTCATACTACTTTTCTTCCCAAAAGGAGGGTTGGTGAGTATATAATTGGCCCTAAGGCCAGTGTCAGCCACCAGCGAATCGGCTGGGGAAATATAATTTTCACTATCTATATCGCCGATATTATGCAGGAAAAGGTTCATCAGGCAAAGGCGCCGGGTATTGGCTACAATCTCATTTCCAAAGAAAGTATTGAACTTAAGAAACTGCTTCTGTTCCTTATCCAACGGGTAGTTATTGGTTAAATAATCGTAGGCTGCCAGGAAGAAACCCCCGGTACCGCAGGCGGGATCTCCAATTACCTTCATAGGTTCAGGCCTGATGCATTCAACCATGACTCGGATCAGTGACCTGGGTGTAAAATATTGACCGGCGCCGCTTTTTGTGTCTTCGGCGTTCTTTTCTAAAAGCCCTTCGTAAATAGCACCTTTGACATCGGAACCCATGCTGTTCCATTGTTCTTTGTTAATCATGTCTATAAGCCGGAATAGCTTGGCTGGGTCTTGTATTTTATTCTGCGACTTGGTAAAAATCTGGCCCAGGATGCCCTTTTGCAGTCCCAGTTCCCGCAGCAAATCAATATAATGCACTTCTAATTCAGCGCCCTTTTTATTTGTCAGACTCTCCCAGGAGTATGATTTGGGAATAGGTAATTTACGATTATAGGGTGGCTTGGAGTACTCATCAGCCATTTTTAGAAAGAGCAGATAGGTCAGCTGCTCTAGGTAATCCCCGTAGCTAACCCCGTCATCTCTCAAAGTATTGCAATAGGACCAGACCTTGGCTATGATTCCGTTGGTGTTTTCACTCATACTTGCTTTTTGCCTTTCTTGACAGTTTTCTTTGGTTGATCTATAGCAGCCTTCTGAGCTTTGATCCTCTCCAGCAAAACACTGGCCGGTTCCCAGTCCGGTTCTCGGCGGACTTCATCCAACTCAGCTTCTGATAATAGACGCCCTTCAAAGGCTTTTTTCAAAATGCTCTGGCGCAGTGCTATAGCCTGTTGCAGGGTTTGCTCTATGATTTCATCAAGTTTATCGGCAACAGAAAGCCTGCATTCGATTTCCTGGACTATTAGTTGTTGTTCTTCTAAGGAACATATAGGTACTGGGAAGCTCCTGATATCATCTAAGCCTAACCCGGCCTTCGTTGCGCCCTTTTGAAGCAGATTTAAGTAGTGATAACCTCCCGACTTTGATATTATCCAATAACCCAGATACTTTTTATTAAACCCTGGAATAGGTCTACATAATGCAATATGCTGGTTAACGTAAGCTTCCTCTAGTGTGGGTGCTATAGCAAACATACCTAAGTATCCAGTTATAGAAAATAGAAAATCACCTTCCATGACTCTAGTCCTGATTCCTTCAGAACCAGACGGGGGGGTGACATACTGTATGTTGCCATTGAGATCTAATTCTAAACTATCAAAATCCAAGTTGGTTATACGGATAAAAATGGCCCCTGAATCAGAATAATATTTAGCCCATCCCCGTGATCCACTTGTAACAAAATCAAAGAGATCTCCGCTTACCACCCACACCCAACCGGATGGTAATTGTATATCAGGGATAACTGCTATGGCTTTTGCTTTGTTAACAAGCGGCGGTTTAATTGAGTGATTATCATTTAATGAGCTATAACCTTTTCGCCATTCTTCCGTCAGCTTCCCTTCAAATGCCGATTTGAGGACCGACTGGCGGTAGACTTTTAACTGTTGCTGGAGGGTTTTTAGTAGCTCAACACCTTTGCCCAATTCACTGAAAAGCTCTTCTATTTTTGCCACGATGCGGCGCTGTTCGGGAAGAGGAGGGATAGGAATAACTAATGACCGCGTTATTTCACGGGATATTGCTCTGAAGGTAGTACCAGTTCCATGTTCATCTAACTTTTTCTCAATAAGTTTAAAATAATAATATACCCATTTGTTGCATTGATGATATTTGATTGCAGCCAAACCACGGCCTATGCAACATGTTTGATCGGCAATATTAACTGAACCAACCGGCGCTCTAACGGATAGCAAAATATCATCAGGTTCAGCAATTTTATTGGGTTGGTTACACCATTTCTCAACTATTGGGTGAATATCAGAAAATTCTGCTTTACCTTGAAAGAATGGCAAGCCTATACCCTCATAATTATAGGTACTTGAAGAAGGGGATTGGCCCATCGTTATTTCTGATATGTCTGAAAGTTCGCATAAGCGCCACTGTGGCGAAAAACTATCGCCTAAAATATTAATTGCCATCTGCTAAGCCACCAATACCTCATTCAACTCTTGAATAATCTCATCCGTTTTATCCCCGAAAAGCTGCCAGGCTTTTCCGAGGCCGCCCTGGGCATTGAATGGATCGTAATCGAAATCTTCTCTTTCCAAGTGGAATGAAATCGCTATTTGGTCCTTCATCATGCGCAGCCAGGCCATCTGTTCCTCCGTGAATTTTTCTCCAGCCCCGGCATGCTTCTTAAAGATCCAATCCTGGAAATTGCGGTCCACGGTCTTGTCATATGGGGTAAGGACTTCATCAATTCCGATCACCCGCCTTATCAAAGCTACCAGGGCAGTAAGCTCAGTTTTAGGAGAGCTTCTGCTTGTGTTATCAAGCTGTTCGTAGGCTTTCCAGACCCGCAAAGGGGCAAGAGCCGGCTTGTCTGCTTTAATCAGGTTCAGTACTTCTTTTATCATCTTCTCCGTTATCTCTCGCCGGCGATAGGGCTGGCTATAATAAATTTGCAGGGCGGTAATCTCATCCTTATGAGCCTCCAGATAGGATTTAAAATCCTGCAGAAGCTCAAATGCTTTGTCCTTAACTTCTATATCCCACCCAGCAAATTCTACCGTATCGATGTTAGTATTATCTATAACCTGTTCATGAATCTTGCGAACGTTTTCTATAAAGGCATTTAGCTCTCCCGAAAATGGTGCGGCAGCGATCTTTATAAGCGTCTCCTGTGCTGCCGACAGCTGTGCTTCTCCAGGCGACTGGTTAGGCGGAAGCACAAGATCAGACAGGGCTCGGCTCTCAACGGCGTCTGGATCGTAAGCGCCCAGCAAGGCTTTTACCACCTGGTTTATACTCTTGCCATGGGCTTTTTCCGAAAACTGCTCCTTTTCTTGAGGTGTTAGTATCTGCTCCAATCGAGCCAGGCGTCCGGCCAGGGTAGTAAAAAGATCTTCATCGCGCGCACCTACCGCTACGGCAGTCAATAGGTCTTTTAACGGCACACCGGGCTTGCGGTCCAGAGGGCGGCTATCAGTCTTAGTGGATTTGGTCACACCCACGGCATCAATGATGACAAAATGGTCTTTGGTATAGGTGGCCGAAGGTGTCACCTTACGCAAATCATCCAGAGTAATAATCCTGGTCCCGCGGCCTTTCATCTGCTCGAAGTAGTTCTTGCTCTTAACATCGCGCATGAAAATCAAGCATTCCAAGGGGCGCACATCAGTACCGGTAGCGATCATATCTACCGTTACGGCAATGCGGGGATAATAATCATTACGAAATTGCGCCAAGATCGACTTCGGATCTTCCTCTGTTTTATAAGTAACCTTCTTGCAGAACTGATTGCTTTCAGCGAAATCCTCTCTGACAATTTGGATGATATCATCAGCATGGCTATCGTCCTTGGCAAATATCAGAGTCTTTGGCACCTCTTTTCTATCCGGAAAGATCTCAGACAACCTTTCCTTGAAAGTCCGGACAACTGCTCGGATCTGGCTTGGATTGACAACTTCTTTATCCAGATCCTTGCCGCTATACGAAAAGTCCTCATCTAATTGTTCCCACCGTTTCCTGCGGGAAAGCTTCTCGCGCCGATCTACCCATTCTCCCTGCCAGATAGCGGAGCCTTTTCTGCTGATTTCGGTCTCTATGATAAAGACTTCATACCCAACATTAACTCCATCAGCTACCGCTTCTTCATGGGTATACTCGCTGACCACATTCTGGTTGAAGAAGCCAAAGGTGCGCTGGTCAGGGGTTGCAGTTAGTCCGATTAAAAAGGCATCGAAATAATCCAATACCTGCTTCCAGAGATTATAAATGCTGCGGTGGCATTCATCGATTATCACTACGTCAAAGAACTCAATAGGGAGTCTGGGGTTATATACTACCGGCACCGGCTCTCGTTTATTCCAGCGGGACTCAGCGGGGTTATTCTCCTCGGCGGACTCTTCTAGCTCCTCTCCCTTAAGAATCGAGTAGAGGCGCTGAATGGTGCTGATGCAGACCTGGCTGTCGGTAGCCACATAGCTGGATTTTAGACGCTGAACATTATAAAGCTCGGTAAATTTGCGGTTGTCATCATTAGGAAGGTAGGCCATGAATTCTTGCTCAGCCTGTTCTCCTAGGTTTCTGGTATCCACCAGGAAAAGAACCCGTTTAACATTGGCAAATTTCAGCAAACGGTAAATTGCTGTAATAGCAGTAAAGGTTTTTCCGGCTCCGGTAGCCATCTGAACCAGGGCCCGGGGACGATTGTCTTTAAACGAAATATCCAAATTGGCAATGGCATTCACCTGGCATTCACGAAAACCCTGGTTATCAAGCAGAGGCAGGTTTTGCAGGCTCTGGCGTAAAGATTTTTTAGCTCTATGCCAGTCCCGGAGGGTTTCGGGTTGGTGGAAGGTAAAGATTTCTCGGGCTCTGGGTTTTGGATCACGGCAGTCGGTGAAGTGAGTAATCACACCGGTGCTTTCATATATGAAGGGCAGAGGTTCATTATTTAGATATTTTAATTTGCTGGCTGCATATTTGCCTGACTGTTCCTCAACTGTAGTCAGTTTAAATCCAGAATCTTCACGTTTAGCCTCAATAACTCCGACCGGCTTGCCCTCAACGAAGAGAATGTAATCAGCTGGACCCTGATCAGTGGGATACTCGCGTACAGCAACACCCAAGCCTGCCTGCAGTCTGATTCCCTTCATATCTTGAATCAACCACCCGCATTCCCTGAGCTGCTTGTCTATATTGTCTCTTGCACTTTGCTCCGGATTTTGGTTCATGATTAAACTCCGTACGCATATTAAAATTGGCTAATTTAGTTCTCTCTGGTGTATTTTTACTTATTTATCGGTTTAGTATATGTACATCTATTTCTTTTATTAAAATTGCTGCAACCCCAAAATTCACCGTATTTACCAGTCCGAAGTTTAAGCGTGCCACCGCACCTTGGACAATATTGCCTAATCTTTAGCTCTGATGGTGATAGCTCCCAAGATTTTAGCTTAAATTCTACTTGATGGCCTTTCTTACATAATCCAGCAGTCCCTTCATCCGAAAGATTAAAATTAACTATATCACCGCACTGTTGGCACATAAGCTTGATCTGAATATCATCAACCTTTTCGTGAAAAGTAGTTTTCATTAAATCTACAAGTTTGTATCCATCAACCAGCTCAATTTGGTTTTTAGAAGCATATTCATAGGCGGTACTTGTGAATTGTCCAGTTGTTATTAAAAATCCCTTTTCAGCTCTTTCTTCCTTAATTGCTGCAAAAAACTTCATTAGGTCAGGTCGGCCAACCTTTTTAGCCAAATCCCAACGTTTGCATTCGACTAAGTACTTCTTTCCATCCTTTATGAGTATTGCATTCTTACCCTTGTTATTGATATGAAGGGGATGAGTTACTTCATAACCTAGCTCAGAATACATGTGAATAACCGCATCTTGAAAGTCAGATGGAGATAGTAAGAGCAAATTATGAATCTTTGTCAATTTAAATTCAATTAGTTTTCCAATTTCTGCTTTGCGTAAATAATCAGCTCTAAATTTTATATCATTCAACTGGCGTTGCTCAAAGCTCTGGCGAGATGAACCTTCCGAATTTAAAACGTATATCACGATTGCAATAATAACCGCTGTTATAAACCAATGTTCGATTAAGAAATCTACCATTAAAGTGAACCTCTATAATTTTTAAGGCGGAAACGCTTTATCTTTATTTTTACTTCAACATTCTTCTACACATTCCTTCATTTACTAGAAGTGGGCCTTAATGAACAAAGGACGATCAATTCGAATGCTTGATTTTTAAATTGGCTGTAAAATTGGATGTAAATTAATTCGTGAAGCAATGAGAAAAAAATAAAGAGGGCTGTAACCCTCTATTTTTCTTTGGTGCCAGAGGTGGGACTCGAACCCACACGCCTCGCGGCACACGATTTTGAGTCGCGCTCGTCTGCCAATTCCGACACTCTGGCGTAAACTGAATTTTCAATGCAAACCTAATTATAATGGCCTTCTTCGGAGTTGTCAAGGAGCGAAAGGCGCTTGGGGAATTGGAGACAATGTGGCTGGAGTTTTCCAGCTAAAAGCAGGCGAGGTGGGATTGCTCCAATTCAGGATACTATCACATGCAGTGCTATTATTATACAGAATGAAAAATGGAGGAAATGGAACTATACCGGCGAAAATAAAGTATAATATGCGTTTAGGGGGTGCGATAAAAAATTTCTTCATAGACTGCTTAAGGAGATTACCCTATGACTTCAGAGGAGCAATTGCTCAAAAGAAGCCTGCAAGGTGATACAGATGCATTTGGGGAACTGGTAGTTATTTATCAGAACAAAATATATACACTGGCTTACAGGTACATGGGAAACGAGCAGGATGCTTACGATATGGCCCAGGAAGCGTTTCTCAAAGCCTACCGGTCCCTTGGCACCTTTAAAGGCAATTCCAGTTTCGGAACCTGGTTATACCGGATAACGACCAACGTTTGTCTAGACGAACTCAGGAGAAGAAAACGCAGAATAACACCGCTTTCGTTGGATGAACCGCTGGAGGTTCAGAATGGAGAGGAGGTCGATAAAGAACTGGTTGACCCTGCGCCCAGAGCTGATGCGATATACGAGCGGAAGGAATATTCCGAATACATACAGAGTGTTTTAAGCAAACTGAAACCCGAGTACAAAACCATTTTAGTGTTACGAGATATGATGGATCTTAGTTATGCAGAAATTGCGGACGTTTTGAAGTGTTCTGTGGGCACTGTGAAATCGCGCCTGAGCAGGGCACGCATAGTGTTTAGGGACAGGATCAGCAGTTAGGTCAATTCCCTGGTGTTGCAGCGGGGGGCGCTATTATTGAGGTGCAAAAGGGTCAGGGATCTTATCTCGCCATATATCGACGAAATGACCGACGAAAAGGAAACGCTTCTGGTTGAGGAGCATTTGGCGGTTTGCTCGTCATGCCTCCTTATGGCTAATAACATGCTGTTGCTGCGCCGGGCGATGGCTAATATGAACAGCCCCCAGGCACCAGTCGGATTTGTGGAAGACGTGTTAAGACGCCTGCAGGATGAGCCCCCCCCTGATAAACCATGGATGGCGGATATGAGCAGCAAGATTAGATCTCTTGTCCCTAGGGGAGTAGGAGGGAGAAAAAAAGGCGATCTGATCCGCTTTTATCGCTGGCGAAAAAAGACCCTTGAATAAGGTTTTATAAATCAACTAGGCGCAGGATTGATCCCTTCTACCGCCGGTGGAATATAGGATAATGCACACAAGATCAGTAGACCTTCCCCTCAAGCATCAGATCACCTGGCGCTTTGAGGGGATTTATTCTTTTGCCTTTGGACTTTATTTTTGAAAGGCGATGTCAAGCAGTAGTCTTTTCTCTTTTGAGGTTCAGTAATGGTATCATTATAAGGACGGATTTTTGTGCATAGGGTGGGTGTTAAGATGATAAAAGAAAAATTGATGCTGATTGACGGCAATAGCCTGCTCTTCAGGGCTTTTCACGCTCTTCCACTGCTGCATACCCGGGAGGGAATTTTTACCAATGGTATATACGGCTTCCTCACCATGTACAATCGAGTAGTGGCTCAGGAGAAGCCTGACCTGGTGCTGGTCGCCTTTGACAAGTCCAGGAAGACTTTTCGCAGTGAAACCTATGAGGACTACAAAGCCAACCGCAGCGAACCCCCCGAAGAACTGCGGGGCCAGTTTGACCTTCTGCGCCAGGTTCTATCGGCATTAGGAGTACAGTGGATGGAAGTTGAGGGTTTTGAAGCCGACGACATAATCGGTACGCTGAGCAAACAGGCGGAAGTCCAGGGTATCAGGTCAGTCATTGTTACCGGCGATGGGGACACCCTGCAGTTGGTCGGCCCTGCTACCCAGGTCTTAATGACCCGAAAAGGCATTACGGAAATGGAAACCTATGATGAAAATAAAGTCTTCGAAAAGTGGGAAGTCGGTCCCGGCCTCATGATCGAGATAAAAGCCCTGATGGGTGATTCTTCCGATAATATTCCCGGCGTTCCGGGGATAGGCCCCAAAACCGCTATAAAGCTGGTCAAAGAGTATCATAATCTGGATAATCTTTACGCTAATCTAGACAGTGTGGTCAATGCCAAATTGCGCGATAAGCTCAGCCAATTTAAGGAACAGGCTTATCTGAGCCGACATCTGGCCACTATCATCCGGGACATGGATATTCAGTGTGATATGGATAGCTTTAGACCCGGCAAAATGGATCGTGAAAATGTTGTTAAGCTGTTCAAGAAGTTGGAGTTTTTCAGCCTTTTAAAGGCACTGCCGCTGGACTCGCAGGAATCCGAGAACGGGATTTTAGAGGAGTCAGAACTTAAAACCTTAAGTAGGGCGGATGAAATCTTTGCCCTTCGGAAAGAAGCCAGCGGCAAAAGCGTCGGATTACTACTGGTGAGCGATTATCACCATCCCATGTGGGCGCATCTCCATGCAGTATATATCGAGTTGGAAGGTATCGTTTACCATATTCCTATGGATAAGGACCTGCATGCTCTGGAATGGCTGAGGTCGCTGCTGGAAAGCGATGACGTAAAAAAAATTGTGCACAATTCCAAGAGCATTGAGGTCTTGCTCATGACCCGGGGCATAGACATTAAGGGAGTGGCGGGTGACACTCTGCTCCTTGCTTATGTCAACGATCCCGCTTTTGTAGGGGACGATCTTTCCGCTGTATTTTTGAAGCACCTAAATCTGCATATCGACAAAGAACGCAGAGATCTCCTGGTCTATAATCTGCAGAAGGCGTACCGCCATATGCAGGAAGATACGCCGGTCGAGCTTATTGAACTGCTCGAAGATATGGAGATGCCAGTTTCTAATATTTTGGCCCGCATGGAATTCTGCGGGGTGAAGGTGGAGAAAAGCACGCTGTCAGCTCTTTCGGTGGAACTTGGGGATAGGATAAGCCAGTCCGAACAGCAAATATTCATGATGGCCGGACATGATTTCAATATTAATTCGCCCCGCCAACTGGGGCAGGTCCTTTTTGAGGACCTGGGTTTGCGGGTCATTAAGAAGACAAAGACCGGCTATGCCACCGGGGCGGAGGTTCTGGAGGAATTGCATGATGATCACCAGATAATACCTCATATATTGAATTACCGGCAGTTGACCAAGCTTAAATCTACTTATGTAGATGCCCTGCAGGGTTTGATCCATTCAAGGACCGGCCGGGTGCATACGATTTTTAAACAAGCTCAAACAGCTACCGGGCGACTGTCCAGTGTGGAACCGAATCTGCAGAACATACCAATTAAAATGGAAGAAGGGCGGAGAATACGTAAAGCCTTTGTCCCAGGTGATGAAGGCTGGTTGTTGGTAGCAGCTGATTATTCCCAGATCGACCTGCGATGCCTGGCCCATATAAGCCAGGATGAGATGCTGATCGAAACCTTTAAACAGGGGATAGACATACACCGGCGTACAGCCGCGGAAATCTTCCACGTGCCAATCGACCAGGTAGACGAAGACCTGCGCAGGCGCGCAAAAGCGGTCAACTTTGGAATTATATACGGAATAAGTGAGTTTGGGCTGGCCAGGGATACAGGAGTCAGCCGCGCCGAGGCCAGGCTCTATATTGATAATTACCTGGATAGCTACCCGGGAGTCAGACAGTATATGCGCGATATTGTAGAAATAGGCCGCAAGCAGGGTTATGTGGAAACCATTTTCAAGAGGCGGCGCTATCTGCCGGATCTGAATGCCAGCAATCGTATGGTCAAAGCCAATGCTGAAAGGATGGCTCTAAATACTCCGATTCAGGGAAGCTCGGCAGATATTATCAAAGTGGCTATGATTAAAGTGTTCAAATCCCTGCAGAAGATGGGACTGCGCTCCCGGCTTTTGCTGCAGGTGCACGACGAACTGGTCCTGGAGGTCCCTAAAATAGAATTGCCAGAAGTTGCGAGCCTTTTAAAGATTGATATGGAGGGTGCTTGCACCCTGGCAGTGCCTCTCGAGGTGTCGGTGAAGATGGGGGCAAACTGGTACGACATGAAACCCTGGTGAGCGCAGTTCAGGAACAAAAGCAATAACCCCGTCCCCTTGTCACCCATGCTATATGAAAACCTAACCGAACGAGGGAGGAAAAGAAAATTCCTGAATTACCTGAAGTTGAAACGATAAAAGAAAGCCTACAATCCCACCTGGGGGCCAGGATAGCCCGAATTGAACTCAGGCGCAAGGATATCGTGCGCCGAGCTGATTATCCTGTTGAAGACATAGTTGGTATGACTGTTAACTCTCTGAATAGGCGAGGGAAGTATCTGGACTTCGTTTTGGAGAAAGGACGGCATCTTTTGATGCATATGGGTATGAGCGGGAGATTGTTTCAGATGGAAGAGGAAAACGCGGCTGATGAACCGCACATGCACCTGGTCATTCATTTAGACAATAATTATAAACTGGTTTATCAAGATGCACGGCGTTTCGGCGGGGTGTGGCTGATCTATGATGCGGGAAGCTTTTTTGAAAAGCTGGGAGTAGAGCCGCTGTCCTCTGCTTTTAACGCCGCCTATCTGGAAAGGGTGATAAGGAACCGAAAGGTGCCGATAAAGAGCCTGATCCTCGATCAGCGACTTATTGCCGGGGTAGGGAATATTTACGCTGATGAAGCGCTGCATGAGGCGCATATCAGTCCCGAACGGTCTGCCGGGAGCCTGCATAAACAGGAGATAGCCAGACTGGTCAAGGCGCTTAAAAAAGTGCTGGGACTAGGCATTCAGCAGCGAGGCACCACCCTGCGAGATTACCGAGACGGCAACAACCAGAGCGGAGGTTTCCAGGATTATCTGAAAGTATACGGCCGTCACCAGCAACCATGTTCGGGCTGCGGGCAAATCCTTCAGCGAACCCGCATCGGCGGCCGCAGCAGCCACTACTGCCCCCACTGTCAGAAGTAGGGTGTCAATAACCCCGTCTCCTTGACACCTTAGATACCTTGCACGTGGGGGAACGTTTTACAATTGCTATCCATATAGTAGCTATTATATGTGTTCACTGAAATATGGATAGGAGTGGCTTTGCGTGAACTTCTGGGCAGCAATACTGGTGGGATTGGCCGTGAGTATGGATGGCTTTATGGTGGGCATAGCTTACGGGGTGAGGAAGATAAGAATCCCGCTGCGTTCTATGCTCATAATAATTCTGGCTTCAGTTGCGGCGGTCAGCTTATCTATGATCTTTGGCAAAGCTCTTACTATGATACTGCCGATTGATACTGCTGCTAAGCTGGGTTCGGTACTCCTGATCGCACTGGGGATCTATTTTTTATTGAACGGGCTGCGTGAAAAAATCGAGAATATTGACAAAGATGAAGAGGAGCCTCTACTTACGTTTAACATAAAAATTCTGGGGATAATGGTCCAGATCCTCAAAGAGCCGACCTGCGCTGATTTTGATGCATCGGGCGAAATAGGCGGACGGGAGGCACTGTTTCTCGGTCTAGCCCTTTCCATGGACGCTTTTGGAGCTGGCATTGGACTTGCTCTTGCTGGTTTGAATATTTTACATACAGCCCTTTGTGTAGGTATGGTAAAATTTATTCTAGTGAATACCGGGATAATACTGGGTGAGTTTTTGTCCGGGGACCGCTTTCAAGCTTTTGCATCAATGGTCCCGGGCTTTATTCTTGTGGGTATCGGTCTAATCAATTTTATATGAAGTCGGTGAGAATGAATGCGGGTTATCGGATTAACCGGAGGAATAGCGAGCGGCAAGAGCACAGTGATCAACGCTTTAAGAAGTTTAGGAGCAGTGGTCATTCATGCCGATGATATAGCGCATGATCTAATGGCTACTGACACTCCGGCATGGAAAGATGTAGTCAAAACTTTCGGCAACGGAGTTTTAAATCCGGATCAGACTATTGATCGAAAAAAACTGGGTAAAATTGTTTTTGATAATCCTGAGATGTTAAAAAAGCTGAACCAAATCGCCCATCCACGCATCTTTGAGAAATTCAAAAACGAGCTGGCCCGGATCAAATCCAGCCAGCCGGAATCTGTCGTAGTGATGGAAATTCCGCTGCTTTATGAGACGCATATGGACAGGCTATGTGATGAGGTTTGGGTGATATGGGTTGACCGGGAGACCCAGATAAAGCGTTTGATGTCCCGCGACTCGCTGAATCGGGAAGATGCTATCAAAAGGATTGAATCGCAAATGTCTCTTGACGAAAAGGCCAAGCGGGCAGATCTGGTGTTGGACAACACCAGAAGCATTGAGGAAACAATTGCAATAGCCTCCAGATATTTCAGAGAAATTATACATGAAGATTAAATAGAATTTAATTAATTAGTTCAGCCGGGGGTTTTATTCGTGGCGAAAAAGAAAAAAAAGCCCAGAGCCTCAAAACTTTTGTGGCTGGCTATATTTGTGTTTCTGGCTATTATCCTGACCTTCCCGAAATGGATCACCCTCTTCTATCCTCAACCACACCAGGATCTGGTTTTTACAAAAGCAGGTGAATCAGGCATTGATCCACTTCTGGTTTTTGCCATAATCCGGGCGGAAAGCAAATACGAAAAAACAGCTGAATCTCCAGTGGGGGCAAAAGGATTGATGCAGATTATGCCCGAGACTGGTAGATGGATTGCACAGCAGCGGGGTATCAAGAATTTTGATCCTTCTGAACTTTACGATCCCCAGACGAATATATCGTTTGGCTGCTGGTATCTGGCTTATTTGGATAATGAATTCAATGGGCAGATACCACTGATAGTGGCTGCCTACAATGCAGGCTTGAATAGAGTGGGGGACTGGACCCGAGAAGGACTTTGGAATGGTGACCCCGATCACCTAGACCGCATTCCATACCCCGAAACTCGGGCTTATGTACAGAATGTCTTGAAAAATTATCAGGCCTACCAATCAATCTACAGCGCTACCAGCAAATACGAATAGCCTATTTGAGGAAAATATTGGCATATTTTAACCCGGATCCAAATATACTTTCCTATATCAATAAAGGAGGTATATCGGGATTTGAGGCGATATCTATTCTACAGGTACAAACGCCGGGCTATTTTATTTTTACTATTAATGCTTCTTATCGGGGCGGGGCTATACATGCGCAGCCTGGTTGCTGTGATGGTCAATCGGGAAAATCGTCCTCTTGAGATTGGACTGGTCGGCTCGATTGAAACTGTAGAACCTGCGCTTCTTAGCAACCAAAATGAGCGTCTGTTTGCCTCTCTGCTCTATGAAGGACTTTTCTATTATGATGAACAATCTTCAGAACTGAAACCGGGGCTGGCTAAAAAGTGGGCGATGTCTTCAGACAACAAGAGCCTGGTAGTGACCCTGGACAAAGATATAAAATTGAGCAATGGAAGAAACCTCAATGCAGCCGACGTAAAAGCAGCATGGGAAAAAACCATGACGACCTGCACCGACTGGCCGCTGCTCAGTCTTTTCCTGAATATCCAGGGAGTGCAGGAGCGGCTGCAGGGTAAAGCTTCTGACATTTCAGGTATTCAGATTGAAAACGATTATGCCTTGAAAATCACCTTGGCTCAGGAAATGGCGGCATTTCCCTACGTGCTGGCAAATCCGGTCTTCTGGATCTTTGATTGCGATGAAGGGGATTCTCCCCCCTATGCGGGTACTGGTCCCTTCAAGGTGGTGCAAAACCATGATAACAAGAACATCTTGCTGCTCAGGAATGAGGAGTATCATGGCGATAAACCTGTTCTTTCCGGTATTCACCTGACCGTGTTTGCCGATCAGCCATCTGCTTACCAGGCCTTTTCACAGGGTAAACTCGACTATTTAGACTCCATTCCTCCTGATGAACTTGTGAAAATTAGAAATGATCAGATTCTGGGAAAGCAGCTGCTGGAACGGCCTTTGTGGGATACCTATACTATAGGGTTCAACATGGACAGTGAACCATTCAAGAGCAATTATATCTTGCGCCGGGCGCTGAACTATGCAGTAGACCGGCAGAATATAATTGATGAAGTTCTGGGCGGGAATGGAATCCCATTGAAAAGTGTAGTGCCAGAGGGATTTCCCGCTTGTCATGATGAACTGCGTGGATATTCCTATGATCCGGAAATGGCAAAAAAGCTTTTGGAACAGGCGGGTTTTCCTGGTGGCGAGGGTCTGCCTGCCATTACTTTGAGTTACAATAATGACCCGGGACACCGCCTGATTGCGGAAAAAGTAGCCCAGCAGCTGGGGCAGGTGGGTGTGCATGTGCAGTGTGAAGCCATGGACTGGGCTTATTATAAGAAACGCCTGAATGCTTTCAGCCTGGACTTCTTTCGCCTGGAATGGCGGCCTGATTATTCTGATGCGGAGAGTATATTATACAGCCTGTATCATAGCTCCAGGGTAGGGGTGAGTAATTTTACTAAATACGTGAATCCCCAGGTGGATAAAGTGCTGGATGAAGCACGCGGGCAAAAGGCTGGCAGCAAGGAGCGCAAGCAGTTGTTCAACCGCGCTGAGGAGATGATAGTTGACGATGCGCCCTGCCTCTGGCTCATACAGCGAAAAGCAGCCAAGTTGGTGGGGAGCCAGGTCCATGAGTTTCACATGGATGGTATGGGCAATATTGACTGGCTCAAAATCGAACTATTTAAGACCCAGGTTTGACACCGGCGGAGACACTAATCGTGTTAATTTTCTTGAATAACGATGACGCCTGGGCTAAAATCAAAAAAGATTCAAAATACATGGAGAGAAAAGATGAAGCATTTTAAGGAAGCTATAAACTGGGTGGTCAGTATCGCGCTGGCCATGGTGCTGGCGGTATTATTAAATGCGTTTGTATTTCAGCCCACAGAAGTTCTAGGCAGTTCTATGGAGCCGACCCTGCGCAACGGGGAGATGGTTTTCCTATCCAAACTCACTCATACGCTGGATTTGGAACTTGGATATGGCGATATTGTTGTGATCGACAGCCGCGTCAGGCAGGGACGTTCCTGGAAAAACGATATCATGGAGAGCCCGCTGGTGCAGCTGGTTTACAAGGAACGGAAAGTCAAGAGCAGTTTTTGGATCAAGCGGGTTATTGGGAAACCCGGGGATACCCTGGAGATCAAGGAAGGTAAAGTGTATCGCAATGGCCAGGCCCTGGACGAGCCATATTTGAAAGAGCCAATGAATACCTGGGGGCAGAAGTTCACTCTACAACCCGGTGAAGTATTTTTAATGGGCGATAATCGAAATAACAGCCAGGACAGCAGGGTAATTGGGCCGGTGCCGATAGATCATGTGCTGGGCAAAATGATTTTTTCTTAGATGCAAAACTGTGCTGCCAGGAGGATGATATCTTGCCGTTAACGCCCGAACAAAAAGAAGCCTGGGAGAGGGAAAAAGCCCAGAGGGAGGCGCGCTCACTGCAGGAGCAGGAAGCGCTGCAAAAAAGACAAACCGAGCAGGCAAAAATTGACCAGGCGATAAGAGAGGTCGAGAAAAAGGAGAGAAATCGAAAACTGCTCATTGGCCTTGGGATCATCTTATACATGAGTGCCGTTATCTGGTATTTTTTTCTACGCTAGTCGATATTCAAAGCGGCGGAAGTGATCAAACAAATTTTTCTCGATAAGCCTGGCGGGTAAACAGGATATAGATTATTTCAAAGATGCCCGCTGTATTAATTACCAGAAGCGCTATAAACCAGCTTAGGTGGCCTAAACGGGCGGCCCTCCATAAAGCGGTGCCTTTCCAAATCAAAGACCATAAAATAAGGGCTCCTAAGAAATATGGATTTGCCAATAAACCATATAACTGATTCATGTGATCATCTCCTCTTCTTTCCTTCACTATCTATTGTGCCCCAAAAAACATATCAAATTAATTATTAGTCAGAATGTGCCTCAGGCAAGCCTGGTCAACATGAGAAAGAAACCAGAAATATCAGAGGCATTCCTGGACTCTCCTGACCAGCAATTCCACACAAGTGCTGATATTGGCAGGAGTATAAATGCAAAGATCGCCCTGATAATAGCGCTGATAAACAAGATCCTGCATGGCTTTGTTATCTACGCCCTTTTCACTGAGTCTGCGTATTAGGGCAAAGAGCTCCTCGGCAGCGCCAATAGCACGGTGGAAAAACGATTGGATATCCTGCCCGGTCCAAATAGTGCCATGGGGAAGCGCCAGTATTTTTACTGGATAGGCCATCAAGCTGCGTATGGTATCTATATAGGCGGGGTAGCTGTGAAAAAATACCGGAAAGATATCGTGGTCAGATATCTGAAACCCGGCAGCATCAGAGATAAACAGTACCCTGTCTCCGGGCAGGTAGGCCGCCAGGCTATCGGGACTATGACCGGGAGAAGCCAGTATTTGCAGTTCTATACCGGGCTCCAGCTTGATGGTATCGCCGGGAGACATCAATATAGAAACATCTATATGGTCGAGGTCCGGAATTTCTATTTCCCGGTCTACGAGGCCTCTTTCTTTGAGAAGCTGTGCCATACTCATATCCTGGGAGAAAAAATCCTTCATGATATGAGCTTTGGAGAAAACCTTAAGCGCCGCGGCGCTGGCAGTTACAGCGGCATCGGGAAACATTTTTTTAAGGGCAGGAATGCCGCAGACATGATCGAAATGCGCGTGCATTGACAGAAGGTAATCAACCTGGGGACGGGGATCTTCTAAGCGACTCCACTGCTGTTCGAGATTATAAACAGCCGCACTCACTCCGCACTCGACCAGAGCGCACCGGCGCTGCCCGACCAGAAACAGGTTAAAATGCCGGTTCCCGAAACAACGAAGGTTCTCACTCAAGATTCTCATAAAAACTCCTCCCCTGAGCGCCGATAGTATCTACAGGACGTATAATATTCTATTTCGCAATTACCAGTTTATACCCCGGGCCTGTTAATAAGGATTGGAAAAGCGGTTATAATGAACCTTTGCGCTGGGAAGCAAAGGATCATCATAGATTTTTTTCACTTCCTGGGGATAGCCTATGGCGATGATGGCTTCAATATTAATATAATCGGGTATCCCCAAAATCTGGCGGACATAGGTCTCAGCACTTTGTGATGGATCATGATGTCGTCTCCTAATCTGAATCCAGCACGATCCTAAGTCAAGAGAAGCAGCAGTCATGTGAATTACCAGAGAAGCGATGGCACAGTCTTCCACCCAGACATCGCATTTGGCAGAATCAGCTGCTACTACGATGGCCAGGGGTGCACTTTGCAGGAATGATGATCCGTGATCCTTAGCTTTTGAAAGGGCTTGGATTATGGATCTGTCCTCCACCACGATGAATTCCCAGGGTTTTAATGCGCGCGAAGAAGGTGAGAGCAGGGCTGATCTGACCAGGACATCGATCTTCTCGCGTTCCACAGGATCTTTTTTATAGCTGCGTATGCTGCGCCGCTTTTTCAAAAGATTATACATTATGGCCTCCCATAATTCTGCCTTTTTTGTTATCCTAACTCCCCTGTGATAAGCAGTCAAGGAAACATTGCCTTTTAAGTCATCTGGAGGATACAACTTGAATATAGCGAATAAATATGTAATAAGATAAGTAACTGAAGAATGTTTTTGACGGCGGAGCATTGTTAGAGGAAAGGGTGAAGAATAATTGCGTCTGCCTGCTCATTTGCATGATATGGATCCCCGTTACATGAATTCCGTAGACCGAGCCATCCAGTTATCCCTTGAGGTGCACGAAACCTTTGAGATGGCTATCGAAACGCTGGACCCTGCTTATATAGCAAAGGCTGAAGATGAGCTGCATGAAATGATCATGGTCATAAAAAAGGTTCTGGAAACAGTCGAAGACCAGAAGAAAAGAGAGGCTCTTATGGAGATGCTTGTGCTTTTAGAGGAAGATTATCGTTCTTTTGAGTAATTCATGAATTATTTACATTTCCACAGGGACGGATTTTATTGCTTCATAGCGGCAATCATAACTCTATACAACAGGAAAGGATGATTGCCAAGCATGACTAGCCAAGGGACTATACAGATTTTATCCAGGGGGCCGGCCATAGTAGCAGGACATATTCACCTGGTTGATGATCTGGGCAATACGATTGAAAAGGACACCCCTATAGCTCTGTGCAGATGTGGTAAATCAGCTGCCATGCCGTTTTGCGACGGTATAGCCGAGGGGCATATGAAGGTGTGCTCCAGGATGGAAGACGGTTCTTAGAAGCCCCGCTGTCTATTGGGATGTGAAATACGAAATAATGAAAGCTCTCTCATTCAAATCTGAGAGAGCTTTCATGTTTACAGCATCGCTCCCACATATCTGGCTATGGCGAGCGATGAGGTCAGTCCAGGGGATTCGATACCGATGAGATTGATGAGGCCGGGAAAACTAAGGCTGCTTTCCTCTTGAATAACGAAATCCCTTAGATCATCATCAGGCCCCTGCAGTTTGGGCCTGATGCCGGAGAAATCGGGAGACAGGTCGTCTGGCCGAAGACCGGGCAGGAATCTGGCAGCAGCATTGAAGAAGTCGTATCGATGGTCTTCATTTACTGAATAGTCCAATTCGCGAACATAAAAGGCGCTGGGGCCCAGCCGCATAGCACCTCCGGTATCTATAGTCAGGTGGATGCCCAGACTTACGTCTCCGGGAATTGGGTATATAAGATGGCTGACCGGCATTTTGCGGTTAATCCTGAAATATTCCCCTTTACACGGATATATTGTATATCGGCACTGATCAACATCAATGCCAATAGACGCGGCCAGGTCTGCAGCCTCCAATCCAGCAGCATTTATCAGCACTTCAGACCAGATTTTTTCCCTGCTTGAAGTTATCAGATACCCACGACCGTCATAAGTAATATCCAACACCGGAGAATCGAAAAGAAAGACGACCTGGTTTCTCCTGGCCTGGTAGTAAAGAGATTGCAAAAAATGATGGGAATTGATAGTACCGCTGGAGGGAACCAGGAGCGCATTTTCTGCCGCAATGGCCGGTTCTAAATCAATGATTTCCCTTTTTGACAGGTACCTTGCCTCGACGTCATTTGCCAGCGCCTGCCGGCTTATTTTAAAGAGCTGCTCGGCGTCCCTATCGTCATGGCTGATGACCAGTTTGCCTATCCGTCTATGCTCAATGCTGAATTCTTCGCAGAATTGATATAGTAACTCTCTGCCCTCCAGGCAGAGCTGGGTTTTGAGCAAGTGATGTGGGTAATAAATCCCCGAATGTATTACTTCGCTGTTGCGGCTGGAGGTTTCCTGGCCAAATTTAAGGTTCCTCTCCAACACGGCGACGGTTTTCCCCGTCTTCCCGGACAATTCACGGGCTATAGCCAGGCCTACAACTCCGGCCCCGATTATAGCAATATCAATCTTTTCCATTAACAGACTCCTCATAGGATAATTCAGGTCGCTGGCTCAAATATTGTATGATTATGCTTCTACTGCCAGAGGCTGTGCATCAGGAGCAGGTACAGGTTGGGGACGCCGGCTGTCCTTAAAGAAAAACACGCATAGTAACAAGGCTAATAGGCACATAAAGGTTGCTACCATGAAGCAGTCATCTATCGATTCAATCATAGATCTGATGTAGAGCATCTTGGAGATGCTGCTCAAGCCTATTCCCTGCGCTTGACTCATACTCAATCCCCAGGATGAGGCATTGCTGTTCATGTAAGATTGAATACTGATGTATTCGCTGCTGCTTAAATTTAAGGACTGCGCGAGGTTGGCGAAATGGTATACTTGCCGGTTCTGCATTATAGTTGTAAACATGGCGACACCGAAGGAAGCGGCCACCTGACGGATAAGATTGCTCAGGGCGGATGCCTTCCCAACCAGATGCGGCGGCACTGTATTCATGCCTGCGGTCGTGATCGGCATCAGGGAGAAGCCCATTCCCGCACCTCTGACCGCCAGCCATACGGTAATGGCAAAGAAGGGTGTCAATGCTGAGAAAGTACTGGTCACATATGTGGTATAGGCCACCACCATCAATCCGAAGGCCACGATCCAGCGGGCCCCGTATCTGTCAAACAATCGCCCGGAAATGGGCATCATGATTCCCGAAGCCAGGGCACCCGGGAACATTATGATTCCAGCGGTCATAGCGGTTTGACCCAGATAGTTTTGAAGCATCATAGGGATCAAGAATATGGCGCCAAAAAGTCCGATAGATATCAGTGAGCCAATTACTACAGACAGCGTAAAAATGAAGTTTTTAAACAGGCGCAGGTCGAGGATCGGTTCAGGATGCGACAGCTCATTTATAACGAAGATGGTCAGACAGGCAGCTGCGACGATTACCAGGGACAAGATATACAAGGAGGTCCAGCCTTCGCTGGTGCCTTTGCTAAGAGCTAGCAGCAGGCAGAAAAGTCCCCCCGATGAGCTAATCAAGCCAATGAAATCGAAGTGATGGCTTTTGATCATGGGGGTTTCTTTCATGATCAATCCGGCCAGGAATAAAGTAACTGCACCTATAGGAAGGTTTATGTAGAAGATGAGGCGCCAGTTGACATACTCGACCAGATAGCCTCCCAGAGTCGGCCCAACAGCCGGCGCAGCCATGGCGGCTATACCCCAGAATCCCAGAACCATCCCTATTTTCGATCGGGGAAAAGACTGGTACAGCACAGCCATACCCAGAGGCTGCATTATACCGCCGCCCAGGGCCTGAACTACCCGGGCAGCTATCATGCTGTTGACGCTCCATGCCATCCCGCAAAATGCAGATCCAAGAACAAAAAGAAAAAGCGCTCCTATGTAAACCTTTTTATACCCATAGCGATCGCCGAGGAATCCGGAAGTCGGCATTATGACTCCAAGGGTCAGCATATAAGCAGTAAGTATCCACTCTATGTCCTTGGCTGAAGCATTGAAAATGGCCATCATTTTGGGAAGGGCGACGTTTACTATGCTGCTGTCCAGGATGGCCATGAAAGTGCCAAGAATTATCACCAGAAGGATGGACCAGTTCATTTGTTCGCTGTCATTATCAGGCATAGTTGAGGCCCCTTAATAGTTTTTGAGTTTTCACATTCCTGCCTATCTCCCAAAAGTGGAAAATACCATTAGTTCAATACTGAGATGATTTTTTCACATATCGAAAGGCTTGTCAAAGAACTTTTATATGCAAACAGGAAGCCAGGCTTTTATGCCTGGCCTCAGACCGTCAAAAAGCTGTATATCTTTGGTGCTTCGGAAACCCCACTCAATCAACGTACTCAGGTACGCCTCAATCACGGGCTTTCCGAGCGCCTCGGTCATCCTTATTTGTTGAGCGCAGCGAACTGAGCTTCTAGTGCCCTTTAGGGTGCTACAACTTTTTTGCTCGCCCTACCAGCTTGCCAACTTCTTTGACAAGCTGCGGCCAGGCTTTTGTGCCTGGCCGCAGGTCTTCTTCTATGATGATTAGCGATAGCTTTTTACTTTGCGGGCTTGAAAGCAATCTCTACAGTAGACCGGGCGGTCGTTATTGGGCTCAAAGGGCACCGTGGTCTCCTGACCACAGGCAGCGCAGACCGTTTTAAATGAGGGGCGGTCTTCGCGGTTGAAGCGTGAGCCCCCCTGATTTTGGCGCATCTGTTTGCGCGCTTTTCTGCAAGGCGCACAGCGGCCGGGCAGGTTCTCGAATCCTTTCTCGGCGTAGAACTCCTGCTCCGAGGCTGAAAACAGGAACTCACATCCGCAGTCCGAACATACTAGATACTTGTCTTCATACATGTCTAAATCTCCCTTCTGGAAATACTCTTGGACTTTGTCTCCGGAAAGGAGTCTGATTCAAGTATATGGCAGAGTCCATATTTCTTGATGTATACCTCCCCTGTCAAAGTGTCTCAAGAGAATGCAGCTTGCTGTATAGTTTTTCAAGCTTCTAGAGTATTTTAACCGTTTTTATACGATTATACACATCAATACAGGAAAAAAATAACAAATCCCATAACGCTTTATAAGGGCAAGATGATACTATTAAAAGAAAAAACAGCGATAGGGGGAGTTACGGTGTGCAAAATCTTCAAAAGAAAAGAGCTGCTCATCCTTTTAGCTTTATTCTTAACTGTGCTGTTGTCCTGTCCGGCAGCAGCTGCAGAAATAAGACAGGGAGACCTGGTGCTGGTAAATGAGGCTAATCTCAAAGGACCGCTCTTTGCAGCAGGCAATAATATAACCATCAACGCTAACGTGCAGGGAGATGTTTATTGCGCCGGGCAAAACATCACCGTAAATGGCAGAGTGGACGGTGATCTGATAGCAGCCGGACAGCTTATCAGGGTGAATGGAATCGTTTCCGGTGACATTCGCGCCGCGGGCAATCAAATTGAGATAGGCCACGAAGTAGAGGGCAGTGTTACCGGGTTCGCCAACGCTATATCCATATTGCAGGGGGCAAAAATCAAGAGAGATGTTCTCTTGTTTGGCAATACTATTCAGGAATTTGGAATTGTTGATGGGCAGTTTTTGGGCAGCGCAGGGCAGATTCTGATCAATGGGACTATCAATAATGATGTGAAGATCTGGAATGCCCAGAAGTTGAGTGTTGGCCCAACTGCAGTGATCAACGGCAGCCTGGCCTATGGATCCACTGGTTATGCCGACATTTCTCCCCAGGCCCGGGTGGGAAGCGTTATAAGGGATGAAATAGCGGCACCGCCGGTAAAGAAGGAAGCAGAGAATAAATTTTCATGGTGGGGGATTCTGGGGCGGATGGCGGTCGGATTTCTGATATGGGGCGCGGCGTATCTGCTTTTTCCCCAGATGCTGCCGGGAATGGGCCGGCTTCTTAAAGACTCGCCGGGTCAAACCCTGGGCTGGGGTTTCCTGATGCTTATGATCATACCCGTCGCAGCGCTGATGTTGATCATCACACTTATTGGGATACCGCTTGGATTGGTGCTGATAATTGTCTATATATTTGTAGTTTTTACTTCCAAAATATCGGTGGGAGACGCTATGGGAAGGCACCTGGCCGAGCGATTCGGCTGGGAAAAGCGGGTGCCGTTTATACTCACCTTTGCGGTAACCTACCTTATCCTCTTAATATTGGCCAGGATTCCTGTCTTGGGCTTCCTGGCAAATCTCATCATAAGCAGTTTGGCCCTGGGCATGGTGGCCCTTTCATTTACTAAATGGCGCAGATCCCAGAACGGCAATGCTCAGACCGGTGATTTTAGCGAATAGATTGAAATTCTATACAGATGCCGCCCGCGAGCGAATACAGGCAGCAGATATAATGGCGACAAAATACGACAAAAGTTTATTTCCGTAAACAGATATCTACATGTAAGCGGCTCGATAGACCCTTGAGGCAGAATGCACTACCGGTTAAGACTTAGCATAGCTTCTCATAAACTATCTGGTTTGTATTTGAAAAGGTCAACTGGTATAATTGGAATGTTGACTGTCTCAAACCTCAACGGCAGATACAGCAAATATCTTTTTCGGAAAGGGAAGTATCGTGAAGCAGGAATCACTTAGAAATATAGCTATAATAGCGCATGTCGACCATGGCAAAACCACCCTGGTCGATAAACTGCTAAAACAGACCGGATATTTTCGTAATAACCAGGTGACGCCGGAGAGAATAATGGACAGCAATGATCTGGAACGCGAGCGCGGCATCACTATATTATCGAAGAATACCAGCATAAATTACAACGCCACAAAAATCAACATAGTAGATACCCCCGGGCATGCCGATTTCGGTGGAGAAGTGGAGCGAATAGTAAAAATGGTTGACGGGGTATTACTGCTCGTGGACGCTTTTGAAGGACCCATGCCTCAGACTCGTTTTGTGCTCAAAAAAGCGCTGGAAGCGGGTTTAAAGCCAGTG
Organism: uncultured Syntrophomonas sp.; assembly: GCA_964635975.1. GTDB lineage: Bacteria > Bacillota > Syntrophomonadia > Syntrophomonadales > Syntrophomonadaceae > UBA5314. Next base: position 41,928 of record CAZWPO010000017.1, on the reverse strand, counting down.
GTGGTGATCAATAAGATCGACCGTCCGGGATCCAGCCCTGAACTGGCACTGGACCAGGTGATCGATCTATTCATAGACCTTGATGCCCGTGAGGACCAGCTTGATTTTCCGGTCGTCTATGCATCGGCTAAAGAAGGTTTTGCAAGACTGAATGTAAATGACGAAGGCAATGATATGAAGCCCCTTTTGGATATGATTTTGTATGAGATACCGGCTCCGGAAGGGGATCCGGAACAAGCCCTGCAGGTCGTGATTTCTTCAATTGATTATGACAATTATGTAGGGCGTATAGGTGTCGGCAAGGTAGGGCGTGGAGTTCTCAGCAGGGGTCAGGAAGTGATTCTGTGCAATACCAGCGGCAAAGAAAAACGGGTCAAAATAAACACTTTGTATACTTTTGAAGGCTTGAAAAAGGTTGAAGCCGAGCAAGTTGGCGCCGGCGAAATAGCTGCTATATCAGGTGTGGAGGATATAAATATCGGGGATACATTGTGTGCCATTGATGCAGTTGAGCCGGTGCCTTTTGTAAATATCGATGAGCCCACCATTGCAATGAACTTTGTAGTTAATGACAGCCCTATGGCTGGCCTGGAAGGGGCCTATGTGACCAGCCGCCATCTGCGCGACCGATTGGAAAGGGAATTGCTTTCCAATGTGTCGCTTCGAGTTGAGGAACTCAACCATGACACATTCAAGGTATCAGGCCGTGGCGAACTGCATTTATCTATTCTGATCGAATCCATGCGCCGCGAAGGGTACGAGTTTGCTGTCACTCGTCCCGAGGTGATCCTGAAAAAACAGGACGGCATTATATACGAACCGATAGAACGGCTATTTGTTGAGGTCCCGGAAGAATACGTCGGCACGGTCATCGAAGGGACCGGAAGGCGCAAAGCCGAGCTCTTGAGCATGGGCAGCGGCGCCGGGTCGACCGTCAAACTGGAATTTTTGATACCTGCCCGTGGACTAATCGGCTACCGCTCCGAATTCCTTACTGATACCAGGGGAAATGGTGTTTTAAATCATGTCTTTGAAAACCATCAGCCGTTCAAAGGTGAAATCACAGCGCGCAGCAAAGGGTCCCTGGTAGCATCTGAGAGCGGAACAGCTGTAGCTTACGGACTTTACAACGCTCAGGAAAGGGGCAGGCTCTTCATAACGCCAGGCACCGAAGTGTATGCCGGTATGATAGTAGGGGAGAACGCCCGCAGCGTTGATATAACGGTTAACGTATGCAAGAAGAAGCATCTCACCAACACGAGGGCTTCCGGCGCTGACGATGCGCTGCGCTTGACTCCGGCGACTGTCATGAGCCTAGAAAAGTGCCTGGAATTCATTAACGATTTGGAACTTCTGGAGGTCACACCCAAATCATTGCGTTTGCGCAAGATGATCTTGAATAAGGAACAGAGGGAGAGAGCCAGCAAAAAAAAGGAACAGGCGTCTTGAAGAATATAAAAAGCATAATACCTGGTAAGGTGGATTTTTGGAAGGATTCTGCTTCTTAGCTTTGTGGTTTTTTGTCACTGCTAGTGCCGAGTAGTTTTACCACCAGGTTATTTTTTTCGATATAGCTGCGAATCAATATAGGGTTTTGCAGCGTATTTTTTATTTTAAGATCAACCTGGTCATAGTAAACGGTTGCGTCTTTACCGGGAGGAACATATTTTACGGGTGTTGAATGATTGGAATGCTCGATAATCCCCAAACCGGCCAGCAGGGCTGTGTTGTAGAAAGTCGATGCCACCTGGCACACTCCCCCGCCAATGTCCTCTTTGAGAACATTATTGATTATGATAGGAGCGTTGGCATAGCCTTTCTCCTGACTGCGCTCACCTACGTGCTTGTTAAATGAGAATGTCTCCGAGGGCATGATCACTGTATTGTCAAGGATCTTGGATGCAAGGACTATGTTATGCGAGCGGTTGCTTGTTGAATAAGCGATACTGGTTGAAAAAACCGCCAATTCACAGTCGATATTTTCAAGATTCTGCTTTGAAACCCGCGGGGTTATCTCTTTTTTGGGCAGGGTGAGCGGTCCAGTGTCTCCTGATCTGACAGCAGTCAGGATGCTATCTAATATCGAGTCGATTTGAAGCTCCTGACCGGGAACTTCTTCTTTAACAATGTACTTGCCCGCACGGTATTCCAAACTGGCATCCTGCGCAGCTATCATAACCTGTTCATTTATGGTGTCCAGGTCATTCAGGAGCTTCTTCTCATCACATGATATCAGCAGAGGAAAGTCCATTCCTTTTGCCTGCAGTTTTACACTGTTGATGATTCTGGAGGAACTATTTCCCGGGGTGATCGTCTCAAATACCTGCTCTACAGTTTTGTCATAATCATAGGCGAAACTATAGTCACGGGTCTTGATGATATAATTCTTCTGCCCGTCATTGATTACGAGTTCCATGTCAATAACGATCAGGGGGATTTTTTGCTTAAGAAAGGAAGCAGCCTGACTTTCCGTTAGACCGCCTATATCTATACCATTTATAGAGACTCCGGCAGGGAACACCTGGGAATTGCGGGGTATGACCCAGGCAGCTCCAATGACCGTATTAACTGTAAACTGAAATATAATGATTAATGAAATGATAAATATCTTAGGCCGCATTGATTTGCCTTTCTGAACAGAAAAATTACTTTAGTGACTATACGCTGAGCATTAATTCTTTCAGTTTGTCAGCAGCAGCTGCCTGGTCAACGATTTCTCTGGTAATCGTATCACCCTTGGCGACTATCAAATTGCCACTATCGTCTGTGATATCTTTCTTTACGACCCGCCCGATGAGATATTCTCTCTGGCGCTGTTCAAACATCTCGACTGTCTTAGCCGTTTTGCCATTTCCATTGCCATTGCCATTGCCATTGCCATTGCCGTTTCCATTGCCATTGCCGTTTCCATTGCCATTGCCGTTTCCATTGCCATTGCCATTGCCATTGCCATTGCCAAGCGTACTATTATCAGCGGGGGCTGTTGGTGCGCTTGCTGATGGAGCTGATATCGACGTCTGTACCGGTTCAACAGGAGCCAGGGTCGATGCTGGGTTGTATTCTTCTATCTCAGATATCAGCATATTTTCAACTTCCCTGTTTACCACCAGAGCGTCTTTACCGAAAGTTATAGTGGCGTTGGCGGGAATAATACCTTTCGGGGTGTCGGCATTGTCAACCAGCTGACAGCCGGTTACCTTACCGGTATCTTCGTTTACAAAGTACTCGCTGATCTTTCCGATGATACGGCCTTTTTGGGTTAGAACTCTATTGCCGATAAGAGTGATCGCTTGCTCTGCCAGCTTTATGCCGACCGGCTCTTCACTTAATTTCTTGATTATGTCTTCCTTGGCAACCATGACAGCATCTGTTCCGATACCCTCTGCCTGGTTGAAAGGAATGACATAGGATCCGAAATACCAGTGGGGAATGTCTACAATCAAATATTCAACTGATTTGTTCTCCGCGTTGATCAATAAGTCTCTAATTTTCCCGATTTCTTTACCATCCGCAATGCTGAACACAGCTAAACCTTTGATCTCAGCACTTCGCATCACAAACACAACCTCCTACGTTTTTTTATGCCGAACTTATTTATGCTATTTTACTCTGCATTATCTCAAGGTCATCAATTATCAAAGAAGCAATTCTGGGCGCAGGATTGCGTTCTAATACCAGCTCAAAGACTCTTATGGCAGAGCGATAATCATCCCTGAATTTAGACTGAAAAGCGATGTCTATCAAATCGTCTATGTCTAAACGCGCTAAAGACTCTTCGTCTATTATACCTACATCCAGGTCATCCTGGCCTGCATGGATCATCTCTTGATGGAGCGCTTGCAGCGATTCATCAAAGGTATCATCGATTATTTCAATATCGACTGCTTCCGGTTCTTCGATGACGGGCAGTGCTTCAGCAGTTTCCATATATAAATCAGGTTCGTCCGTGAGTAATTCTGCCGCTTCTGTTTCCGGTTCCGGACTGGATTCGGTCGTTTCAATAGCTATTATCTCAGGTCCTGAGGCCAGCATCGGCTCTGCTGTTAATGTCTCAGAATCCGATCCCGCCGGATGTAATTCCAGCGCCTGTGCTACTGATTCTAGCTCTGCCGGCAAAGTATCTATTGATGGTTCTGATGGTTCAAGGATAAAATCCCTTTGGGCTGGGGGCTGTTCTTCAATATTATTCGCAGCCGCAGGGACTTCGACTATATCAGAAATCTCATGAACTAGATTTCGGTTATAAATTTCATTAATAACAGGCTCTGGATATTTTTGCGCTTCTTTATCCATACTTGCCGGAGTTTCATTCTCAACTATTTTTTCAGTATTAGTATTTTTTATTACATCAGTACTGGTTTTTACTTTTATGTATTCGCCAGCACTGCCATGACTGGACGCTTCTGCAGTAACATGCCGGCTTCCAATGCGCGTGGCCAGCTTACTTGACTCTGCCATAACCAAGGGCTCGCTGATGGGAGCAGAAGATTTCCCCCCTCCAGCTGTAGCCGTCAAACTGCTTGACTCAGCAGCAATTATATCAATTTTATCATTTTCGAGCTCTTCTATGACATTATCTGTGATTATAAAATCGATCACAATTAATGCTACTGCAATCGCAATAGCATAGAAAAGTATAATCCACTTAGATGAAATCCATGCTAACAAGTAAGGAAGAATACCGGCAAGAAAATAGGCGAATAAAGTAGTTACTAAGATTAACTTAAACTTATCTGGCTTACCACGAAGTGCCAGGTAGGCAACAATTATAATGGCAAGATTAACAGCCAGTAGAATTCCCTGATACTGCAAACCGAATCCTTCCTCCAAAAGCAAATATTCTAAAAAGAATCATTTCGACAGAATTTCGCCTAATTCCTTTCTAAATTCTGACTGATGATGAGTTATTTTTCGCTTTACTTATTGGAATCAATCTTGAAGCGGATTTTAGGCCAGAGATTTTTCCGGTTAAAAGACGATTTCTGACAGGATCAACCAGAGATAATCTCCTCTTCCAAACCCTCAGATGTGGATAGGGAAGCACCAATTTTATCTTCATGCATTATGTCGCGCTGTCCTCTGGTTATCCAGGAAACCAGGCGGTCACGCTCTCCGGGCCGCAAATCCGCGAACTGAATAGCCACCTGATAAGCCGGTTGTTCTAGAGTTGCCTGTTCTTCGATCCGCAGTACACTGCCTCTAACTGATAAGGGTTTTTTCTCCCCAATGTCGAGGAAAAAGGTGATCTCATCACCCACGCTGAGCATACTGGTAGTCTGAAAGCGCAGACCGCCGCCACTTATATCCAGCAGTTCAGCTTTTTCTCTTTGGGATTCTTTAGTTTGCGAAGCTTTGATGCTTGGCACCCATCTGAGGTTTTGGCGATGTTTGATCCTAAACCATCTACGCTGCTGTTTGCCTTCGGCAGGGTCAGTATGGCTGAGTTTTCTTTCCCTATTAATTTCGTATTGCTTGAGTTCTTGCTTCTGCCTCGCAAAGTATAAGCGTAATATAATTGCAAGAAAAACGAAGGTTAATATCGCAAAAACCAGAACGATGATGTTATTGCCACTGTGAGGATTGTTGCCGCTAAATGTGTCGTTCAAGGTTCTGGTAAAGGAACTCCAATCAACTACATCGGCCTGTGCGATTGATGCAGGATAGAAAATAAAAATACATATAATAAGGATAAAACTACATATAATGCGTAAATGTGCTTGAGAGCCCATATTATTCCTCCTTGTTTGACGGGTTTTGCTGAGGGGAATCGTATTAAAAAAGAATAAGGCTTTCTAATCTGAGTTATTATACCCAATTATACCATAATCCTCCTCATTTATAGATAATAGGGCACAGATTCCTGAGGAAGGGAGTTTTCTTGATGGAGTTCTGCTGAAGCATTCATCCGCAGAAGCACTCTCGGGGTGAGGCCAGCAGCTTGACTTTTGAACAAATACACAAGATATCATTTATTTGCGGTCTTGGCCATATCCTTTAAGTGATTGGTTTTTTGAGAAAAACTCAGATATGTACGGGTAAAAATCGGGAGCAGAAAAAAGTTGTGAAAAACCTTTGATTGCCAGCGCATAACTATTTGTTAAGCAGCAAAATCGTGACTGGTTGGAATATGCGATGATTAGATTGCATGGTGAGGGGGTAGGGATATGTATAATACAATGGGAATCTTGACCATAAAAGCATGTGAGGAAGATCTGGCTCATTTGCTGTGGCTGGTTGAAGAAGAGATAAGCAGGGGAATGGCGGAGAACCGAGATATTGGCTATTGGGGCGAACTGTTAAACAGATTAAAACAAGGAATATATGTAACTACTTGTTATTAAAAGACAAAAATTTTTACAAACGTATTGCTATTCGCAATAGAAGGATGTAATCTATTCAAGGTTGTAACTGAAGCAAAATACATAATTTAGAAGTATTTGCCCCTATAATCAGGGCAAGATAAATCCAAGGTTGCCATTTCTGGTTTGGATCTTTGATAAAATTATATATTCCGCGTTCAATATTTTCAGCGCGAAAGATGGTTTATTCTTTACTGATTTCCTTTCTCCAAATATTTTAAAATGAGATTGGAAGGACTTGACCATCATCATATAGAATAACTCTATTGGTTTATTTTGAATAAAACAGTAAAATGGGTAAAGTTATTTTATAGGCAAATTTATCTCAGCATTTGTTCCCTAAATTGGCTTATTTCAGGGAATGCTACCTTCATTTATGAGAAACATATTGTATCAATTAAGAATTTCTGTTACTCTTGAAAAGGTAGTCAAACCCCTTGTGTCCCAATATATTAACTGTTTGGGGACAAACCGCAATAAAAGAGGAAGGGGTCTTTTGCCTTGTTTAATGGTTGGTTGTTTTATACTCTGACGGCTATAGTTGCCTTTTCAGAAGTATTAATCACAGCGCTACTACTTTATTATTATTATGTATCGGTTTATGGTTGGCGTAAGAAGGAAGAAGAAAAAGATTTTGTACCTGTAAAGCGATTTGCCCTCATCACTGCTGCACACAACGAAGAGGCTGTGATCCGCTATCACCTTGAAAGCCTCAAGAAGCTCAATTATCCTAAAGACTTATTCGATATTTATGTTATTGCCGATAATTGCACGGACAAGACTGCGGATGTTTGCCGACAGGAAGGGGTTAATGTATTCGAGCGCTTTTCCGAACAGAGGGGAAAAGGTTTTGCCCTGGAGTGGATGTTTGCTGAATTATTCAAGATGGAAGACAAGGTAAAATATGATGCCATATGCCTTTTCGATGCCGACAACGTAGTATCATCGAACTTCCTTTTGGAGATGAATTCCAAACTGAAACAGGGATACCGCTCGATCCAAGGTTACCTGGATACAAAGAATCCTAATGACTCGTGGGTTACTGCTTGCTATGCTACCGCTTACTGGTCCATGAACCGTATGTGGCAGCTGGCCCGTTATAACAAAGGCCTTTCCAATGCCCTGGGTGGAACCGGCGTGTGTTTGGAGTATAATGTCTTAAAAGAATACGGTTGGGGAGCTACCTGCCTGACCGAAGATCTCGAATTCACTATGAAGCTTTTACTTAACGGTATAAAGACTTCCTGGGCTCACGAAGCCAAAGTCTATGACGAAAAGCCGGTGCATTTCTCACAAACTTGGAAGCAGCGCACCCGCTGGCTATCCGGCCACTGGGATGTTGCATTCAGGTACATGATTCCTTTGCTAAAGAAGGGTTTTAGAGAGAAAAAATGGTATCCTATTGATGGTGCTATTTATCTGTTCCAGCCTATATTAATAATGACTATGCTAATCAACTGTGTTTTAGGATTAACAGCGGCCTTTTTTCCACAGCCCATTTTTGCATCGCCTATCACGGATCTGATGCCCACATGGTTCTGGATAACATTCGGTATACTAGGGTATTGTTATCCAATGCTGGGACTGTTGCTGGAGGGGGCACCGGCAAAAGCGTATTTATACTACATAACCTATCCCATATACGGTATAACCTGGTTCCCGGTTACGCTTGTCGGACTGTTCAAACATGGCAACCAGACAGAGTGGGCGCATACCAGCCATTTCCGCGGTATATCGATAAACACTATTGAGACTGTTGGCGCTAAATTGGAAATGGCTACCAGCACTGAGAGCAATCCTCCACAGCTTCAGGTTCATACGGGTGGAGGACGCAGTACAAGGAGCAAAAATGCCGTACCCAGAGCTTATGCACCTCAGCAGGAAGAGGATTACCCATTGCAGAAGGCGGCAGTGGAAGAGTAGAAGTAGACAAAAAAGCAATGCTTGAGAGCATTGCTTTTTTTATTTTACGGACTATATATTAGCTTTAGGTCCGTCTTTAAAGGTGTTGCAACAGGTTTCCTGCGATGATCTCACTTTCTTGCTATCGACACTGGAACGAACTTCGATCTCTTCTGCCCGGCACTCAAAATTGTCATTATGGAAGCATTCTTCGCACATGCATCTTATTACCCTGGACAATTCGTCACCCCCTCTTCGAATCAAATATTCATTACTGCTTTAATATTCTTACCCAAAGCAATGTAAATATTAGAACATTCGTATTGAAATGATGTCTGTTCTAGGATCCAGTCAACCAGCCGGGGCGCTGGCTGAGAAAAAATGATTATTGAACATTTATTTAAGGGATCAGGCATTTAAAATATAGTCCCCCTTCAGTTAAACTTGTATGGAAGGTATTACATGGATAACAAAGATCAGAGCTCGCTTTATATGGGGAGGCTGTAATGGGTAAGTATTCAAAGTTCGGCGTGGGTATAGCCCTGCTGGTATTATGTTTGGGGTTGATCTGGTGCTGGTATTGGTATTGGCCGGTTCCGCCCCTGGATCCAGAGATGAACCGATATGATCATGAATGGCCACTGCCCAATCATGATTATGGAAACACCAGAACAAGCAGATCCTCCTTGATTAATGCCGGGAATGTAAACAAGCTTCGTCCGACCTGGTCTTATCCCACAGAAGGACAGGGAAAGCTGATTGGAAGCCCTGTTATTCAAGCAGATACTGTATACTGGCAGGATTCAGCGAGTAACTTATCCGCTTTGGACCTGGAGAGTGGCACCCTTAAATGGGAACGGAAATACAACCTGGAGAGGGATCTTGCGATTGGGCCGCTGCTGGTGAGGAAAAGGATCTTTATCAGCAGGGGTTATCACCAAGTCGCGGCTCTGGATATGATGGGAAATGAACTGTGGAGTAAGACAACTGAGAGCGGCAGAGTAAATGGCCAGATGCTAGAATATGGGGGCTTGATATATATCTCCACGATCGCAGAAGAGGATTCCGATCCAGGGGCGAAAGGAGTGCATGAAGTCTTATACGCCCTTGATTATAGAACCGGTGAGCCGAAGTGGTCGTTAAATACTAACGTGATTGAACAGTTATGGGGAAGTGCGGCAGGAGAATTCAGGGGGGGCGCAGCGCATCCATTCGTTTTTGATACCGGATCTGCTGCTTTATTTTGGCTTGCCAGCAGTCTGTCTCCTGCCGTACAGGACGGCTCCAGGGAATCGGGATTTGGAACATTTACTACCTTAACTGCTCTGAAACACGACACGGGAAACCTACTCTGGCACCAGCGGCTGCCTAATCCTAATGTTCCTGGTCTAGATTTCAGCATACCTGTGCTTCTGGCTCCTGCAGAGACAGAAACGGTTCAGCGAAATCAGGTCCTGGCAGCAGGAAGAATGGGAAATATATATGCTTTTGATTTAATAAATGGACAAGCCCTCTGGGAGGCATCACCTGGCGATTACTCAGATGAAGGTCTACGAACACAAAAGAAGATAGGCACCGGGGTTGGAATTAGGACGCCCATGGCTTATCAGGAGGGGATTCTTTATGTACCGGTGGTGAATTCAAGCTCAGGTAATCAAGATGATGAAGAGGTGATTGATGCTTCCAGAAACGATAAAGGGGGAAGCAGGTTGCTGGCTGTGGATTCCAATCTGGGCAAAATATTATGGGCTGAAACATTCGACAGCGAGATTACTGGAGCGGCTACAGTTATCAATGACCTGGTGTTTACAGCTACGCGAAACGGAAAAGTCTATGCTTGCAAGCGGCATAATGGGGAAAAAGTATGGGAGTATCAGGTTCCAGGGCGGAGCTGTGGGCCTCCTGCCGCAGCAGGACGCTGTATCGTTTTCCCGGTAGCCAATGGTGGCCAACCCGGTTTGCTAAATTTCTCGCTCTAACTGGATGCATAAAAGCGACTTTAACTCAAGCAACTATTTGCCCTGAGATCAAAATAATAATTTGATAATAAAAAATTTGCCAGATTAAAGGATTTGGGGACTGGTTGGAGAACTTTCCAGGATAATGCTCAAGCTATTTGCAGCATGGTTCGGATACCATGACAAAAAAGGATATTCAGCAAGAAAGGGGACTAGACAGGGATGAAATCCAAACAGGTACTGAGCATTTGTTTTACTGCAATTATAATGATGGCAGGTTGGACACCAGTCACGGCTGCGTTACTCGGTGATCAGACCTTAATAAGGCCAGGAATTGAGGATGCTGTAATTCAAAATTTTATAGTTCTGGCCCCAAGCGAGCTTATGGTTTCCAATTTTCCAGGAGTCCTTCCGGTGTGCCTTGAATGGGAAGACAACTCCAATAACGAGACTGGTTTTACCCTGGAGCGGAGTATAAATAATGGGCCTTTTTACCCAATGACTACGGTGGATTCAAACATTGATACATATACTGACTACGATGTCAGCAATGATCAATACTGCCGGTACAGGGTTTTTGCATATAGTAGTTCAGGGAAGTCGGCGTATTCCAATGAAGTGGAGTGGATTACCACTCCGAATCAGCCAGGTGATCTGACCGGGAACTTGGATAAAACAGATTTCAGGGTGAATTTATACTGGGAAGGTAATAATACCTATGCTAACTACAAGCTTCAAAAAAAGACTATTAAGTCCGGAAAAACTATTATAGAGCAGATAAATCTCCCGGCAAAAGCCAGCAGTTATATCGATACCGAGGTAGAAGCTGGCTTCTCCTATACATATTTGGTGACCGCAAGCGGCAGCAACGGCTCTTCCAGTCCCTCTAATTCTATTACTATCGACTACCTGTCCGCTCCCAGTGATGTTATGGTTTCAAATTTTCCTGGTACGCCGAAACTCAGCGTATCATGGAAGGATACCAGCGATAATGAAAACAAGTTTATCGTGGAAAAAGCCCATAGCAACCAGGGTCCCATCTACCGCTACGATGCAGGCATGAACAGCACCGAGTTTGTCGATAATGTTGAGGCCGACCTATTGTATATGTACCGCGTATATGCGGTGAATGACCATGGGTTTTCTCCATATTCAGAGGTAGCCTACTGGTATTCCCCGCCCGGAGCGCCCGAGAACTTTAAGGCTGAAGCAGTCTCCACCAGCGAGATTAAACTGAGCTGGGACGACAGGTCTGCATATGAAAATCTCTTTAAAATAACGCGTAAAAGTGATAATACATTTGTTTTCATAGATGTGCCCGCAAATACAACTACTTATTTAGATCAGGGATTAAAGGGCAATACTACCTATGCTTATTCAATTAGGGCTTTCAATTCGGAAAGCCAGACCTGGTCCAAAAGCATCCCCGATGCCAGTGCCGCCACCAAAGCGGTCGACATTAGCAATATCATAATTAACAGCAATATAAGCAAAAACCTTCCGAAATTTAATACTGTTTTGGAAATCGGTAGCCCTGTTATGAAAATAAATGGTGAGGTCCGGGAAATTGATCCCGGAAAAGGCACCGTTCCTGTTATTGTCGAAGGGCGAACTCTACTGCCTATCAGGGCGATTATTGAAGCCTACGGAGGGAGTGTCGCATGGGATGATTCCGCGCGAAAGGTTACCATAAGCTGCAGTGGCAAAATAATAGAGCTGTGGATAGACAGCCTCAATACTCGGGTAAATGGGGAAGATAAAACGAGCAACGTGGCTCCGCAAATAATCAACGAACGCACCATGCTTCCAGTCCGTTTTATTTCAGAAAACATAGGCCTGGATGTGCAATGGAACCCTAATACCAACCAGGTAAGCATAAGTGCGGAAAGTTAAAGCGAAAATAGTAAATGGATAAATGTAGGGGCTTGCCCGTAAGTGGGTAAAGCCCTGTATTTTAGATGGGAGGTTTGGCTAGCGATGAGCCATAAGGAATTCGTCCCAGATTACCTCGAACCGGGTCTAAGGATTGTTTTCATCGGATTCAATCCCAGTTTGCGATCCGGTGAGACTGGCCATCATTTCGCAAATCCCAATAATCGCTTCTGGAAAATTCTCTTTGAGTCCGGGTTGAGTGATCGAATATACAGTCCGCAGGAAGACCGTTTGCTGTTGGAACTGGGTTTTGGACTGACAAATATCGTTTCACGCCCGACCAGATCTGCAGATGAAGTAAGTCGGGAAGAATACGCCAGGGGCAGAAGTGAATTGATAATAAAGTTAAGTTTATACAGACCAGCAATAGCATGCTTTGTAGGCAAAGGGGTTTTTCAGGCTTATTCAGGCCGGCGTAATATCGAATGGGGTCTCCAAGCAAATGAGATTATTCCTGGCATCAGAGATTTTGTCGCTCCCTCGAGCAGCGGGCTGGTCAGGATGGGATTGAAACAGATAACTGGCATATACAGGGAATTGAAGGATCTGATTGATTATGAAGGATCTACAGCTTTATGATGTTTCGCTTCAATAGCTCCTGTATAAACAGGCCGGCGGCGAATCCCAAAGCTGCATTGAAGAACGCAAAACCGGCGGTAAGCATCAATAGATAATTATTGTCTCTAACATCTCCTGCATTGCGCACAGACACCGCTAAATCAAGACCAGCAAAGAAAATCAACACCCCAAGGACGCTGGTAGGGATCAGGGTAAAGAAAAGCAATACTGAATCGCTGAAGAACAATGCCGCCACCAGCAGGAGGGTTCCCAGGATTATCACCGATCCTCCAGTCCTGGCTCCAAAACGTGCATGCGCCGCCATCCCTCCAGCTCCGTGACACATGGGGATACCTCCCCATACTGGGGCTATGAGGTTTATGATGCCCTGAAAGACGGCAACCTTTCTTTCGCTTACCGGATAAGCAGGAAAGCGTCGATTGTTCTCGGAAGCGGTCGCGATAACTGCGTTTCCCAGGGTCAGTGGTATCTGAGCCAGGCCCAGAATGACAGCGCCCTGCCAGAAGTCGGACCAGGTCATCTTTCCCAGCGCAAACGCAGGCATTCGGAATTCCGGATGAATAAGGGAAAGGTTATTAAGTAAATGTGGATTTCTCCATACTGCAGCAGCGAGCCCGAAAAAGAGTAGCACCAGCATGGCTGGTAGTCTGCGGCTGGAAAGCAGAAGCAGGGTAATTAGTAAAGCGGAAGCTGCAATAATGAAATCCCGTTGCATCATCTTAATGCCCTGTATCATAAATGAAAGTCCTAATCCCAAAACGATTCCCTGAACAACCGGGCGGGAAGTGATTCTGGATATAAAATCGAGGATCCCTGTAAGGCCGGCCAGCAGCCAGAAAAAACCGGTAAAGAGCCCGGCTCCCCAGACCAGATTCTGGCTGACGAGCATACCTTGAGATATCGCTGCTGCGCCAATGGCTTTCATGGGCTGAATGGGCATAGGCGTTTTGTATACTATGCCAGAAGCAATGAGCATTAGTCCAAACATTGATAAAATTCCGAGAGGGTCCAAGTTAACTACAGATATATAACCGATGACGAACGGGATGAGAGTACCCAGGTCACCAAAGGCGCCTGACCATTCCGGAATGTCAAATTTATTTCCCGGGGAAAGATGTTCGTTTTTTGCTTTGCTCTGGTCAGTCATTGGCTTCCTTTCTATAAGAAAATAAACCATACTATTGGTACTTATTATAGCATGCTGACTCACCGGTGAAAGCGGCTTTATCAAGTGTATATCGTGCAAAGACCCGATTACTATGCTAAATTGGAAACCATAAGGTGGTGCTGTTTATGAGGCTTCGAGATATTATGCAGATCGATCCCGTTACTTTGGAATCCGGTCTAAGCGTGCGGCAGGCTGCTCAGCTCTTTTCGAGGCACAAATTGGATTGGGCTCCGGTAGTCGATGAAAAGGGGGAAATCATTGGTCTGGTTTCCAACCGCCATATATTTGATATGATCGATCAGGATATGTCCACCCCGGTGAAGGAGATCATGACCAGGGAGTTTTTAACCGGGCATCCCGAAGACGATATTGAAGGCTTTTTAAGCCCCCGACTGGAATCGCTGGTAGTGGTGGATGGCAAAGTAATAGGCATAATAACCCACCGGGAATTGGGAATGGCGTTTTTCAAATCTTTCAAAAATGTGACTATGGAGATGGATACCATTATAAATTCCACCCATAATCTGATCGTGGCGGTTGACCGGGATGGACTGGTAAGGGCTTCAAATGATGCTGTGCATAAAATAATGGAACTGAGCGCGGATGAGTTGAACGGGATGCATATCGAGGAACTGGAGCCTGCCAGTGGCCTGGCCGAGGTAATTAAGACTGGAAAAGCTGAAACTGCCCAGAAAGTAATGATCAAGGGCAGGCAGTATATATCAAACCGCTCCCCGGTAATAAAGGACGGGAGAATAACCGGAGCGGTGGCTGTGCTTCAGGATACTTCAGAGTTGGAAGACATAGCGAGGGAGTTAGCTCATTACAAGCAGCTGAAGCGTGAATTGGACATCATTATCGACTCATCTTTCGACGGTATACTGGTCACAGATGGTGATGGGGTGACCCTGCGTGTCAATGAGTCTTTTGAGCGGATAACCGGCAACCAGGCGGGTGAGATTCTAGGAAAGAGCATGATTGACCTTGAGAAGGAAGGTGTCGTATCGGAGTCGGTTACTCGATTGGTCCTGGATAAGAAGGAACGGGTCACCATCGCTCAGCAGAGCAAAAAAAGCGGCCGTATCCACCTTACGACAGGCAATCCTTTTTTTGATGACAAGGGCGCCATTTACCGGGTCATCTGTAATATCCGGGATATTACTGAGCTGAACGAATTGAAACAGAGGATTGAAGAGGTTCAGCTTTTGAGCAATGCTTACGAGAGCGAACTACGCTCCCTGCGTCTGCGGGTCATGGGATCGGACAAAATGGTGGTCAATTCAGAGACAATGAAAAACCTGATGGCCCTGGTATTGAGAACGGCGGGATTCGACTCCACGGTGTTGATCACCGGGGAGTCTGGGACTGGGAAGGAGCTTATCGCTGAGATGATACACAATAACAGTCCTAGAAGCGAGGGCCCGTATATTACTGTGAACTGCGGAGCTATACCCGACGGCCTGTTGGAATCTGAATTATTTGGATACGATTACGGAGCTTTCACCGGGGCCAGAAAAGAAGGGAAAGCGGGTTATTTTCAGATGGCCAACGGGGGTACTATTTTCCTTGATGAGATCGGTGATCTGCCTTTGTCCCTGCAGGTGAAATTGCTGCGTGTTTTGCAGAGTAAAGAAATCGTGCGCGTGGGAGGAAACAGGGCGCTTCATGTGGACGTGCGGGTAATTGCTGGTACCAACCGTGATCTTAACGATCTGGTAAACAAAAAGGAATTCCGCGAAGATCTATTTTACCGGCTGAATGTCGTGCCCATACATGTTCCCCCGCTCAGGGAGAGGAAGGAAGAAATACCGGCTTTGGTTAACCACTTTAATGATCTTTTCAACGACAAATACCATCAGAGCAAAAAAATATCAGCGGAAGTATTGAATGATCTGATGGCCTATGACTGGCCGGGAAATGTTCGTGAACTGGAGAACCTCATCGAACGCTTGATGGTCACCACTACCAAAGAAATTATCGGCAGAGAGGATCTGCCGGTTCTGATTGCGGTAAATTCCCTGGAACAGGCCAGGGTTTATATATCGGGAATCATACCGCTGGCGGAAGCCATCAGCAGCCTGGAGAAGCAGATACTCGAGAAAGCTTTTAAAAAGAACCTTACTACTAGGCAAATAGCTGAAAAGCTCGGGGTGGATCATTCTACGGTAGTGCGCAAAGCTGCAAAATACGGGATAAAGAGTACTAAAGCATGAGATGCTGCCAGCAAGGAGGTTGCGCAATCGATACATTGGTGCCCAAACACACCAATGTATCGATCGTTAGACAGGCCGGAACTAAGGGGTCGATAGCTGCGGAAACAATTCAGAAGGAAAATTGGTGCTATATCGCACCATAAGATAAAGCCGGGAGCCTTTAAGCCCCGGGTTTTTTGTCGGCAATCCCTGATTATATGGGATTTCCTCGTTTGATGAAAACATGGCATGGTTTTTGCTCTTAATAGTAGTGTACATTTCTATCGAAGAGGAGGTTATCAAATTGATATTTTCAAAAGCCTTTATTCCTTATGGTGGATATTACTCTACCCCGTTTGTTCGCTGGAATGGATCTTTGAAGCAGGAAAACTCTGTGGAGCTGGCCGCCCAAACCTCAAAACGGTGGTTTGAGGCTAAGGGCATTGACCCCACCATACTTGATTTTTTATACTTTGGCATTACTGTAGCCCAGCCTCTATCATTCTATGGCCATGCCTACTCGGCGGCGGTAATCCTTGACCGCAAGAAAGACATTCCCGCTTTGCAGATAAACCAGGTATGTGCGACTTCCGTTACCACCCTGCAGCTGGCGGCCAGCGATGTAGAGATGGGCGCTTACGAAGCGGTATACACGCTTTCTACCGACCGTTGTTCCAGCGGACCGATATTAGTTCTGCCCGATCCCAGATCCGGTCAGGTAGCTACTGAGAATATAGTGTTGGACAATTTCGAGCGTGATCCCTCTCCGGGAGCAGGATTGGCCATGTTTAGAACAGCCGAGGCCGTGGCCAAAGAGGTGGGTATTAGCAAAGAGGAATGTGACGAGGTGGCTCTGCTTAGATACGAACAGTATCAAGACGCTCTGGCTGACGATCGTGCGTTTCAAAAGCGTTACATGTTTCCTGTGGAGTCCCGGATGAGCAAGAAGGATGTGATAGTCATCGAAGCTGATGATGGGATTACTCCTACCTCGAAAGAAGCCCTGGCCAAGCTCAAACCTATAATACCGGATGGGGTTTTGACTTTTGGCAGCCAGACGCACCCTGCCGACGGACACTGCGCGACTATTGTAACTACCAAAGAAAAGGCTCGTGAAATAAGCAAAGATCCCAATATAACCGTCCAAATCTTGTCCTATGGCATAGTGCGGGTAGGAGCCGGCCGAATGGCCGGAGCTCCAGCTCCAGCTCTAGACCTGGCAGCCAGGGATGCCGGGATAAAGGTGAGCGACCTCAGCCAGGTTAAAACCCACAATCCTTTTGCTGTCAATGATGTCAACCTGAGCAAGCAGCTGGGCATTGATCAAAAGATCCTCAATAACTATGGTTCTTCGCTGATTTACGGACATCCCCAGGCTCCGACCGCCGGACGGGCCATAATAGAATTGATCGAGGCTCTGGTGATCCAGGGAGGAGGCTACGGAGCGTTTACCGGCTGCGCAGCAGGCGATATAGGCGCATCCATGGTTATTAAAGTTAGTTAAGTGAAACAGTATCCTAAAGCATTCCCGTCCCCCTTATCCGTATGCGCAGCGGGTGCGAACCCGCTGCCGGAATCCTTTGATGAAGCGACTTCAATAACAAGAAAGAAGGGATGAAATTGGCCTATAAAGATCTGCGAGAGTTTTTAGCCCTGCTTGAATCGGAGAATCAGCTGGTGAGGATAAAAGAGGAGCTGATGCCCGAGCCCGATTTGAGCGCTATTGGGAGAGCGGCTCCCAATCTGGAGAATGGACCTGCCGTTTTTATAGAGAAGGTAAAAGGCTACTATAACAGCGTTGTGCTGAACGTTCAGGGGTCCTGGCAGAATCACGCCTTGATGCTGGGGCTGCCCAAAGATACTTCTATAAAAGACCAGTTCTTTGCACTCGACAAACTATGGTCGGATTATCCCGTTAAACCCGTATGGGTCGATGATGCACCCTGTAAAGAAGTGAAGATCACCGGGGATATCAATCTGTTTGAGCTGCTGCCGCTTTTCCGCATCAACAAGCATGACGGCGGTTTTTACTTGTCCAAGGCGCTCATTATCAGCAAAGACATCGATGAGCCCGACAACCTCGATAAAGAGAATGTGGGCATCTACCGCATCCAGGTCAAAGGCAAGGACCGCCTGGGGATCCAGCCGCTGCCTTTTCACGACATAGGGATACACTTGCGCAAGGCAGAAGAAAGAGGTGAGCCACTGCCCATAGCCATATGCATAGGAAATGATCCGGTTTTGAGCTTTATGGGCAGCACCCCTATCGAGTACGTGCAGTCCGAATATGATTTTGCCGGAGCGCTGAAAGGAGAACCTATCGAGCTGACCAAGACCGAGGTGGGAGACCTGAACATTCCGGCCCGCAGTGAGATCATCCTGGAAGGCTACATCATACCGCGCGAGAGATACATTGAAGGGCCTTTCGGTGAGTTCCCGGGTAGTTATTCCGGAGCCCGCCGCCAGCCTGAAGTGAAGATCCACACCATAACCCACCGGGTGAACCCTATATTTGAAAACCTTTACCTGGGGATGCCCTGGACTGAGATCGACTACCTGCTGGCTTTAAATACCAGCCTGCCTCTATACCGGCAGCTCAAGCGTGATTTCCCGGAGGTGGAAGCAGTCAATGCCATGTATACTCACGGCATTGGAGTCATTGTTTCAACCAAATCTCGCTTGGGGGGCTATGGCAAAGCAGTAGCCATGAGGCTCCTGTCTACTCCACATGGCATGCCATATTCCAAAATAGTAATTATCGTAGATGAGTTCGTGGATCCCTTCAACCTGCCCCAGGTGATGTGGGCGCTCACCACCCGGGTGCGCCCTTCCAAAGATGTAATTTTGATCCCCTGGGCGCCGGGCATGCCTTTAGATCCCTCGTCAGAACCGGCGGGCATGCACACCAAACTGATCATAGATGCTACGACTCCGGTAGCGCCCGATGTAGGGAGGGAAACCGAACTGCTGGATATCCCGGTCAAGACAGAATTCTGGACTAACTATTTAAAGAATGCTATTAGAGAGATGGGAGGGAGGTAATATCATGATATGTCCGCGTTGTGATTCGAATACCGCCGAATTGATGGCGAAGGCTCCCAAAGATGATGCATGGGAAGTGTATATCTGCAATACCTGCAATTTCTCGTGGAGGTCGACCGAGAGTGATGAGATCACCGACCCTGCAAAATATGACAAGCGCTTCAAGATAGATCCAGCCAAGATAGCTTTGCTGGATATCATCCCTCCCATCCCTGAGCTTAAAAAATAGCAGGTCTACAAACAGCCACCTGCAAATTTACCGAAGGAGAACGTATATCAAAGCGGAAAGGGGGCAGACATTGATGAGGATAATTGTGGGGATATCGGGAGCCAGTGGAGCCATACTGGGAGTCCAAATGTTAAAGGCCTTACGCTGCCAACCGGATTGTGAAACCCATCTAGTGGTATCGGCAGGCGCTAGAATGACTCTAGCCGCCGAAACTGATATGGAGATCGGAGACCTGATAGCATTATCCGATCATTATCACGATGAAAAGAACATGGCCGCTTCAATTTCCAGCGGATCTTTTAAGACCGACGGCATGGTGATTATCCCCTGCAGCATGAAAACTCTGGCTGCTATCGCCCACGGCTATGCAGATAATTTGCTGGTCAGGGCCGCCGATGTTTGCCTGAAAGAGAACCGCCGGGTGGTACTGGTTCCCAGGGAAACCCCACTCAGTAAAATTCACTTGAAGAACCTGCTGGAGGCCGCCGAATGCGGTTGCACGATAGTACCTCCGGTACTGACCTTCTATAATCATCCCCGGAGCATACAGGACCAGGTTGAACATATCATAGGCAAAGTCCTGATGCAGTTCGGCCTCGATCATATGAGATTCAAACCCTGGCAGGGCGGCGGGGATAGGGAATCAGCATTGCCCTCGCTGCCCCGCTAGGTATTTCGTGATTTGCCGGGAAGCTGCATTTTCAGATTAATAGGTGTGTTAACGACAAAAAGGGAGCGATAAAATCGCTCCCTTTAGATATATATGAAGAGGAGTAGTGTTATTCTATTTGCATGGCATGAACTCGGGTATTATTTCTTCTTGGAGTACGACACCGTCGCTGAGGGTAATTATACGCTGGCAGTATTGGGCAATATGTGCTTCATGGGTGACTATTACGACCGTAAGGCCGTGCGAACTGTGCAGGTCCTGCAGCAAAGTCATGATGTCTGCACTGGTGCGGGTATCAAGAGCGCCGGTGGGTTCATCAGCTAGCAGAAGAATGGGTTCATTAATCAATGCTCGGGTAATGGCTACCCGCTGCTGGCCACCGGAAAGCTGATTGGGCAGATGGTGCTCGCGACCCTCCAAGCCCACCAGCTTTAGCATCTCCATGCCCCGGTTCTCTCGCTCTTTTACGGGTACTCCTGCATAATTCAAAGGCAGGCAGACGTTTTCCAGTGCGGTTGCTCTGCCGAGCAGATTGAAATGCTGAAAAACATAGCCTATCAGTTTATTGCGAAAGTGGGCGAGCTGGTTTTTGTCCAGTGTCATAATGTCCTCACCGGCAAATATATAGGTTCCCGAATCTGGTTTGTCCAGGCAGCCGAGGAGATTCATGAGGGTCGATTTACCGCTTCCTGAAGCCCCCATGATGGCCAGCATTTCTCCGATGAAAACCTGCATGGTTATCGAGCGCAAAGCCTGCACTGGAGCACCTGCCCCGTAATAGGTTTTCTTGATGTCACTGAGTTGAACAAGTATACCGTCCATTGTAGAAACCTCCTGGCCAGAAAACGGCTTGAGATGGGGGAGGAATCAGATCTCATAGTCGGATAAAAATGCTTGCAATAACTTCGGCAGTAGGTAGTAGCAGACATTAGAAAAAGATTTCAGATAAGATGCAAAACAAGAAGGATATTATCTATAGTATACATTAGTCTTGCAGTGTAATGAAATTTTTTATAAGATGATTTAATCAATTTAAGAAATCTCTTGGCCGTATTTTCGATATTCTTCTGCAAATATCGATTTGCAGTATGATTATAGCTGTTCATGTCTTATTCTCAACTCTTCATGTCCATAATCCAACCAACATTTTATAACCACAAAACTCCCGAGTGGAAAGGTGTTTGTCATAGAGGAGAAAGACAAGCAAGTGATAAGAATAAATAGCTCTGAAAGGTTGCTGGATTTCTCATCCTTTAAACCATAGCGGTTCTTAACAATTATTGAAAAATAGTTGAAGGAGTCTGGTATCGATATAGCGAAAAATTATTTAAAACTATATGGTCTGCACTTTACTTAATTATCTTAGATTTAGAGAAAAACACCTCTTATTTTAACCTGGTCAGAGATTGATAATACAACGCTATATTGGTGATCGATGCCATGAGGGGGAGATATATGGATATCGAGAGGGTGTATAAAGATATTATTGATCAGAACCGCTATATTGCCGGATATATTATCGATCATCAAGGACGTATAGTCTACATCAATGAAACCTATTTAAAAATAATCGAAATGGAAAGAAAAGATGTTATCGGTAAATCCATTTTGGAGATCTCTCCCCAAACACGAACGCTCAAGGTGCTGGAGACAGGTGATGCTATTTGCGCATACAACTGGAGAGTAAAAGGGCGCAATATGATCGCATCATCGATTCCCATATTTCAAGACGGGAAAGTAATAGGCGTTTTTGCCTATAGTGTCTTTTTGGACATACTGGATGCCAGAGAAACCATAGAAAGTTTGATTGCAGAACTAAAAATGTACAAGAGCGAGGTCAGCACTCTGCATCAGGCCAAATACAATTTCGACGATCTGGTGGGAAACAGCCCGGAATTTTGCAATACGATAGCATTGGCGCGGCAGATTGCCAACCATCCCGACACCACGGTTCTGATCACCGGGGAAAGTGGAACCGGAAAAGAACTTCTGGCCAACTCGATACATAACCGGAGCAGTCGATCTCACAATCCCTTTATCAGGGTCAACTGTGCGGCAATACCCGAGAATCTTCTTGAAGCCGAACTATTCGGATATGAAGAAGGTGCCTATACGGGTGCGCGAAAAGGTGGTAAACCTGGCAAGTTTGAACTGGCGCAAGGAGGCACAATTTTTCTGGATGAGATCGCGGAGATGTCCTATGGAATGCAGAGCAAGCTGCTGGTCGCTCTCCAGGAACAGGAAGTAGAGAGGATAGGAGGCAGCCGCCCGATTTCCCTGGATGTGAGAGTGATTGCCGCTACCAACCGTGATCTTGGTAAAATGGTAAGTCAGAGCTCATTCCGGCAGGATCTGTATTTCCGGCTCAATGTGTTTAATTTGGAGATGATTCCTCTTCGTGCCCGAAAAGAAGACATACCGTTGTTGATAATACATTTTTTGAAAAAATTAAATAAACGTCTACACGTGGATATAAAAGAAGTGAGTGAAAAAGCGCTCAAGTCCTTGGAACAGTACCAGTGGCCGGGCAATGTCCGAGAGCTGGAAAATGTGATGGAAAGAGCAATGATTATTGCGGATATGGAGAGCAGCTCGATATTGAGCCGGAAGCATTTTGGCTTTTTAAACACCGACTTTGATATACCGGTGGACTTCGATGAAACGAAAGATCTTAAATCAATTACTGAAGATTTCGAGCGGCAGGTAATAAAGAAGGCATTGCTGGAAGTAAACGATGATATTATTAGTGCCGCCAGGCTGCTCGGGATCGATCGCACAACTCTATATCGCAAACTCAAAAAGTATGCTTTTCCAGTATAAATCTGTGTCATACCCTCTAAAGCAGGCATTATTTACGTGGTAACCCGTCAAAATCGATGTCAGTTCTGCACCACATTTGCATTGCTGCCACACAGCTTTAGCGCCCATAGTTTTCTTCGACCGTAGCAGTCCTGCGACAGAAACGAAAACCGGCTCAAGTGTGAATGATAGAAAAAGCCCTATATTCAGGGCTTTTTTTTATGGGCAGATATTGGTATGTTTATTGCTCAGTAATCAGCTAAAGGGGGTGATGTCTGCCAAAGCAACTTTGTAAGGCTCTACAAAGAGGATAAAACAGATAGACAAAAAGGGGGAGGTAACTTAATGGAAATCAAAAAGGTCGGAGTTTTAGGAGCAGGGACCATGGGGGCTGGGATTGCCCAGGTCTGTGTTGAGGCAGGATTGAATGCCGTACTGGTAGATGTGGACCAGGCTATGATAAGCAAAGCCGTAAAGGGCATAGATAAAGCCTGGCAGAAGGCCGTAGAAAAGGGGAAATTAGACGAAGCAGGCAAGGCCGATCGCCTGGCACTGATCTCAACCGGGGTGAGCAATTTTGATTTTTCAGAATGTGACGTAATCATAGAAGCTATTGTTGAAAATATGGAAATTAAGAAAAAGGTTTTTCGCGAACTCGATGAAATATGCAGGCCGGAAACGATTTTGTCTTCGAATACATCCGCATTAAGTATAACCGAGATAGCCACGGCCACCAATAGAGCAGACAAGGTCGTAGGAATGCACTTCTTTAATCCCGTACCGGTCATGAAATTAGTAGAGGTAATCCCTGGCGCGGAAGCCACCGATGCATCCGTGAATACCATCATGGAACTGTGCGTAAAGATTGGCAAGGAGCCCGTGAGAGCCAAAGAATGCCCGGGCTTTATTGTCAATCGTCTTCTGGTTCCCTACTTGAACGAGGCGGCATTTGCCTATCAAGACGGGGTGGCCACAGTGGAGGAGATCGACAAAGCTATGAAGCTTGGAGCCAATATGCCCATCGGACCGCTGGCGCTCTGCGACATGGTCGGCATTGATGTGCTGTTGAATGTCTGTGAGTATTACTGGCGTGAATTCGGGGATTCGAAGTATCGCCCTTCACTGGCGTTGAAACAGAAGGTTCGCGCCGGTCACCTTGGAATGAAGAGCGGCCGCGGGTTTTATGATTACAGTAAATAAAGATAGTAATTACAAATAATTTATTTGAGGGAGGTTATCTTTATGTCGCTAAATGAAGTCGTAATGGTCAGCGCTTGCCGGACAGCCATCGGCAAATTTTTCGGAAGCCTGAAGGATGTGTCGGCCCGTCAGCTGGCTATGACAGCAGGCAAGGGAGCAATTACCCGGGCGGGAATCCAGGCAGATATAATCGATGAAATATGCCTGGCGGAAGTATTCCCCCATGGGGAAGGATCACTGCCAGCCCGGCAGGTGGCCATGAGATTAGGAATGGATCCCCGAAGCAGTTCAGTCAACGTACACCAAAACTGTGCTTCCGGGATGCGGGCTTTAGAAATCGCTGCCCATAACATAATGCTGGGTAAAACGGAAATCGGGCTGATAATAGGCACAGAAAATATGACCAGGGTGCCGCACTTACTGCTGGGGGCACGCGATGGATACCGCCTTGGCCCGGGCAAAGTGGAAGACGCCATGCTATTCGATGGTCTGGTAGATGAGCAAGTCCCCGGCCACATGGGCCTCACCGCAGAAAATGTTGCCGATATGTACGGTATAACCAGAGAAGACTGCGATGAGCTGGCCTTGATCAGCCATATGAGAGCCAGCAAGGCGGTGCAGGAAGGCACGTTTTTACGTGAAATAGTACCTGTCGAGATTAAGACCAAAAAGGGCCCGATCGAATATGTAACTGATGAGCACATGATTGCCAACGCTTCGATGGAAGCCCTTGCCAAACTGCCGTCGGCTTTCAAAAAGGGCGGGGTGGTGACGGCGGGAAATGCCTCCGGAATCAACGACGGGGCAGCTGCGGCCATACTGATGTCCAAGAAGAAAGCTGAAGAGATGGGGATAAAGCCTTTGATGAAACTGGTCAATGTCTGTTCAGAGGGCGTGGCTCCTCCAATCATGGGTCTTGGACCAGCGGTAGTTATTCCCAAGTGCCTGAAACAGGCCGGTTGGGATTTCAAGGATGTTGAGTACTGGGAGATAAACGAGGCTTTTGCCGCCCAGTGGCTGGGTGTGGGAAGACAGCTCAAAAAGGACTACGGAATGGATCTGACTCTCGATAAAGTAAACCATAACGGTTCGGGAATAGCCCTGGGTCATCCGGTGGGCTGCACTGGTTTGAGAATCGTGGTCAGCCTGTACTATGAAATGGAACGGCTGGGATTGACGAAAGGCGGAGCATCGCTTTGCGTAGGCGGCGGTGCTGCGATGGCTTCACTGTGGACGAGGGATATATAAATACAAAAATATGGGGGGAATAGATAATGGATTTTATGATTTCTGAAGAGAATGAGATGATCAGGAAAATGGCCCGGGACTTTGCCAATAATGAGATTCTTCCATATTGCCAGAAGTGGGATGAAGACCATATTTTCCCATGGGATGCGGTTAACAAGCTCCAGGAAGTCGGTTTGATGACATGCGGGGTGCCGTCTGAATACGGCGGTCCCGGAATAGACCATCTCGGACAGGCGATAATCGCCGAGGAAATCTGTCGGGGCGACGCCGGACTGGGCACCACTCTGGCGGCCAGCACCCTTTTAGGACCCGATCCGGTCTATATAGCCGCTACAGACGAGCAGAAGAAATGGTGGTACGGCAGGATGATGGAGGGCGCCATAACCGCTTTTTGCCTGACTGAACCCGGCGCTGGTTCTGACGCGGCCGGACTATCCACCCGCTGTGTCAGGGACGGCGACGACTATGTTTTGAACGGCACCAAACAATTCATCAGCAACGGCGGAGTAGCCAAGCAGTATACGGTTTTTGCCACCCTGGATAAAAAGCTGGGCTACAAAGGCATGTGCGCTTTTATGGTTGACCGGGACACTCCGGGTATCTCTACCGGGGCTCCGGAGAACAAGCTGGGCATCAGGACCTCAAATACCACCCAGGTAATATTCGAGGATGTCAGAGTTCCTGCCAAAAACCTGCTGGGGAAGGAAGGAGACGGGTTTAAGATCGCCATGAAGACCCTGGACATCTCCCGGGCAGTGGTAGGGGCTATGGGAGTCGGAGTGGCGCAGGGGGCGTTTGAGTGCGCCGTCCAATATGCCAAGGAACGCCAGCAGTTCGGCAAACCCATCGCCACCTTCCAGGCTATACAGTTCATGCTGGCAGACATGGCGCTGATGTGTGA
The DNA here is from genome assembly GCA_964635975.1 of uncultured Syntrophomonas sp. Lineage (GTDB taxonomy): Bacteria > Bacillota > Syntrophomonadia > Syntrophomonadales > Syntrophomonadaceae > UBA5314. The sequence continues at coordinate 15,749 of CAZWPO010000017.1, read as the reverse complement.
GACAGCCCGGCTGCTCTATCAGAAAGCCTGCACCAATCAAGATATGGGGCTGCCCTATACCAAGGAAGCTTCCCTGGCCAAATACTGGGGCGGTGAAGCGGCCATGAAAGTGGCTCTGGATGCTGTCCAGGTCTATGGAGGCTACGGCTATACTAAAGATTATCTGGTGGAGAAATATTTCCGGGACGCCAAGATATTCCAGATTTTTGAAGGCACGGCCCAGGTACAGAAGCTGGTCATAGCCGGCGATATCCTTAGAGATTAATGGAGCAATAATCAGTCCGGGTTAAGGCAGCATCTCCAGGCTCCCGGCATCGTTTCAGGAGAAGTGCGAGAGCGCTGCCCGCCCGCGGCTCCTATAGAGATAATAATATGATAGGAGGGTTATTATGTTCGAGAGCGAGTATAAAGAAAAGCTGAGGACTCCTGAAGAGGCCGTAAAGGTTGTCAAATCAGGAGACTGGGTGGACTATATGTTTTTTAATGCCCAGCCCAAAGCCCTGGATAAGGCCCTGGCCAAAAGAAAAGATGAACTGTTCGGGGTTCATGTCAGAAGTGCGATATCTCTTCCCCCTTTCCCTGAAGTGCCTATTAGCGATCCTTCGATGGAACACTTCCAGTGGGATAGCTGGCATTTCAGCGCCTGGGACGCCAGACTGGGCGATCAGGGAATATGCAGTTATTCACCGCTCCTTTATCATGAGGTACCTTCTTATTACCGCAACCGGAACGTGGAGATCGATGTTGCCATGGTGAGGGTAACTCCCATGGACCGTTTTGGATACTTCAATTTTAGTATTAACACCTCCCACAATGAAGCGGTATGCGAGAATGCAAAAATAGTGATCGTGGAGGAAAACGAAAAGATGCCGTATGTCTTCGGAGGCCACGGGAACCAGATTCACATATCCGAGGTGGATTTTGTGGTCAGAGGAGAAAACGAACCCATGGCAGGACCGGCGCTGCTGGAAGCGACAGAAGCTGAACGGAAAATCGGGGAGTATATCCTGGAGGATCTCCACGATGGCTGCTGCCTGCAGCTGGGCATTGGAGGCTTGCCCAACTACCTCGGCAAACAGATCGCTGCGGCAGGACTCCGCGATCTGGGAGCCCATACGGAAATGCTGGCTGATGCTTATTATGATATGTGGAAGGCGGGATGCCTCTCTGGAAAGAAAAAGGAGCTTGACCGGGGGAAAATGGTTTGCGCTTTTGCTCTGGGCACGCAGGACTTGTATGATTTTATGCATCAAAATCCCCAGATAGCAACTTATACAGTCGAGTATACCAATCATCCCAGCGTAATATCCCGCATCTCCAACATGGTATCAATAAATGCATGTTTGGAAGCTGATTTTTACGGCCAGGTTGCTTCAGAAATGCAGGGCGCCCGGCAGATAACCGGCACTGGCGGGCAGTGGGATTTTGTGTACGGATCATACCATTCGCCAGGTGGGAAGAGTTATCTGTGCATGCCATCCACGTTCAAAGGCAAAGATGGCAATCTACAGTCCAAGATCAAACCGTTCCTTACCCCCGGCGCAGCCTGCACCGTATCACGACAGCTGAGCCAATATATTGTCACTGAATACGGAAAAGCGCTCATGAAGTGCCAGTCGGTTTGGAAGCGGACGGAAAACCTGATCGAAATAGCGCATCCCAGTTTCCGAGATGAGTTGATCCGGGATGCGGAAAAATTAGGGTTCTGGAAAAGAAGCAACAAGATAGAGTCCTAGGGAAGGTAAAAACATACCTGAAATAAAGGCCGGGGATAAGGGGGGCCATGTCAAGGGGGTGAAGTTTTAGAGATGAACTATATAGACCAATACCGAAGCAAACTGAGATCTGCTGAACAAGCGGTTAAAGTAGTGAAATCCGGGGATTGGATAGATTATGGACCGATAAATGCTCAGGTTATAGCTCTTGATCAGGCATTGGCCAGGCGCAAGGCTGAGCTTGAGGATGTCAAAGTGTGGAGCCTGCTTACGCTCAGGCCGCCCAAAATTGTAGAAGTTGATCCGGATGAGGAGTCGTTTATATGGCATAGCTGGCACTTATCGGGACTGGACCGCAAGATCGCAGGAACGGGAAGGAATGTGTTTTATTCATCCATCCGCTACTCGGAACTCCCGCGTTATGTCAGGGAGCATATAGAACCCATTGATGTAGCCATGATGCAGGTCGGGCCTATGGACGCACACGGGTGCTTCAATTTTGGCCCGCAGAATTCCCACTCCAAAGCCATATGCGACCGGGCGAGAATAGTAATCGTAGAGGTCAACCAGAATATGCCGCGCTGTCTGGGCGGGTTTGAAGAAGCGGTCCATATATCACAGGTGGATTATATCGTGGAAGGTGAAAGCCCGCCGCTGGTTTGCCTGCCGGAAACAGAATCGTCAGAGGCGGATAAAAAAGCGGCCGGGTATATCATCGAGCAGATGAGCGATGACTGCTGCATTCAGCTGGGGATAGGCGGAATGCCCAACGCAGTCGGGAAGATGATTGCTGGGTCTGACCTGAAAAACCTGGGCTGCCACACCGAGATGCTGGTCGATGCCTACATCGACATGTTTGAGGCCGGTCAGCTTACCAATTCCAAAAAGAGCATCGATCCGGGTAAGATGGTCTATGCTTTTGCCCTGGGAAGCCAGAGGATTTACGATTTCATAAATGACAATCCTCAGTGTGCCATATACCCGGTCAATTACACCAACCGACCGTCTACTGCAGCGCTGAACGAAAAGCTCGTTACCATCAACAATGCTATTGAAGTCGACCTGTACGGCCAGGTCTGTTCCGAGTCCAGCGGGACCCGGCTCATCAGCGGGACCGGCGGCCAGTTGGACTTCGTAATCGCCGGATATGAATCGAAATGTGGAAAATCGATCATCTGCCTGCCATCCTGCCATGAATGTCAGGATGGTGAGAGGAGGTCAAGAATCGTTCCCAGGCTGAAGAACGGGGCGATTGTGACCGATCCCCGTTCCGTGGCTCAATTTGTCGTAAGCGAGTACGGTATCTTCGAGATGAAAGGCAAATCAGTATGGCAGAGGGCGGAGGGATTAATCAATCTCGCCCACCCGGAGTTCCGTGACGACCTGGTCCGGGAAGCCGAACGCCAGGGGATCTGGCGCAGGGCAAATAAAGCAGTTGCAGTATAGGAATACACGGGGGTGAGCAGGGCTGCTGGTCTGCTCGCTTCTTCGACAACCTGAGGGCAGGTGGAAACCTGCCCTATAATTTTGATGTGGATTGCGTACTGTATTGCGCCAGAAACATTTCAAGCCGCGGACGATCTTACACCGCGGCTTGATTTTGCTCAATCGCTTATTATGGGTTCATTTTAGCCCCCGGTAGCGATCTCTAATATCCTCCACTGGCCGTTGCTCCTGTTTAGAGAGATCCAGAATGTGTTATTGCCATCAGTCCACAGGGTCTTTCCGCCGGGACTGACCTGCAAAGATACCAGCACCTTATATTGCTCAAAGTCTCCCGGCCATTCGGCTTTGTTGCTCTCCTCAATACTGCTAACGCTGGCTGAGGATATTGAACTTAGACTGTCGTTCCACATAGCCTGACTGCTGTCATCTCCCAGAGCCTCCACATCCAGGAGGCGTAAAGCCTTACTGATATCACCGCTGTCTACCAGGTTGAAAAACTGATGGATAAGCTCCATCCCGCCTGATAGAGCTGAGGGGTCAGATGTATCCTGATCGTTGGGATGAGCAGTATCATCCTGAGTAATCGTGATGGTTCTTGCATTTCCATCCCAAAGGACTTCAGCCTGTAAAGACTCTGCCACAAAGCGCAAAGGAACCAGAGTGCGTCCGTTAAGGATCTGTGCGGCCTGGCTGAGAGGCGTTTCAATTCCATTCACCATGGCGGTCTGCGCTCCAATGAGGAGCGAGATGGTTATGTTTCCTTTGGCAGCCTTGACCGTCTGGGTTGACGCGTCCCAGGTTATGGATGCCCCCAGGGCTTCAAAAATAGCTCTCATCGGGACCATGGTACTCCCACCGATAATGACCGGAGGCTGATCAAAAGACATCAGCTGGCCGTTTAGTATCACTCTAATGGTGCCGTTTTGTGCAGAAGAATCCTGGTTCTCCTGTGTCTGCTGGTTTTGATCTGTATCAGTATTGTCTGCTTCATTATCATCTGCTGTACTCGTAGCGCTATTAATCGTAAAATTACCGCTGAATGCACCATCCGGACAGGTCGGACTCAGCACCTTTATTTGATAATCGCTGCCTTCAGCCAGGGTGGCAGGAAGTGTCCACGAATAACTCCCGCTGCCATTTTGCCCGGTAGGTGTTTTGCTGGCAATGTGAAGTTTGCTTTTGCCGCCCTTAAAGAGGGTGATAGTGGTTTGAGAACCAGGATTTCCGGAATAGTTCCACTGGATCGATTGTTCAGTGCCTTTTTCCCACACATCACCAGCTGCAGGCGAAAGAATGCTGTAAGATACGGTCTGGTCAGTCTGCTGAGAAGATTCTTCCGGTGCGATCGTAAAATTGCTGCTCATATCAAAAATGTCAGGATGGGCAGCGGACAAGACCTTTACTTGATATTTGGAACCTGACGGCAGACCAGTCGGCAGAGTCCAGCTAAAAGAGCCGCTGCCGTTCTCGCCAGTACTTACTCCGGATTTAATAACACTTCTCAAGGCACCGTCCTTGTAAAGAGAGATATTTACCTTAAGGCCAAGTTCATCAGCATCAGAAAGGCTCCAGGATATGGTTTGGGTGGATCCCGGCTCCCATTCTGCGTCAGAGCCTGGCGCAATAAGGTCGATGTGTCCCTCAGCTGCCAGAACAGGATTAAAACAGAAAAACGAAAATAGTAAAAAGAAAGAGCAGCAGGCAAAATATCGTATCCTATGACTTACCATTATCAAATCCCCCTTTTTTTAAAAAAAATAGCAAACCAATGATATTTTGAATAACCTTTCGGATCTAACTAGAAGGCTCTGGGACTCAAGAAGATTATGGATAAATATATTATACCAAAGATTGATGCATCATCAGGGATCCAAAGGGACCTTTTAACAGGTTAAAATCCGCTCTAACACCCGCTTACGGGAGTCCTGTTCTATATCAACAGTTTAGTAAAATGGACACCCCTGAGTGAGGCCCACATGAGTGACTGTGGAAATGTTTACAAAGGAAAGAGCAGGGCCTCACAAGCTATTGCCGGTGGTAATCATCCAGGTAAGAATATTCCCTGCCGTCCTTTTTCCATCCCAGGATGCAGTCCATCTGGACATTTTGGGTAGCTCGCATTATAAGTTTATCAATATTCTTGTAGGTCTTTTTCAGATCTTGGATGAGCGCCTTGATCTCATAACGCTTGTTAGCGGTTTTTTCTGCGGCTACCATGCAGGAGCAGTTTAACGGCAACAGGCCATTTTGTTCGCTAAATTTTTCAATATATCTCTCTTCGATGTAGTAAAGGGGTCGGATCGTTTCCAGGCCTGCGAAATTTTTGGCTTTTAGCTTGGGGAGCATGGTTTTAAAGCTCCCTGCGTAGAAAAGGTTTAAAAGAGTAGTTTCGACTGCATCATTGAAGTGGTGGCCAAGGGCCAGTTTATTGCACCCCAGTTCTTGAGCCTTGCTGTACAATACACCGCGCCGCATCTTTGCACACATGTAGCAGGGATAATCCTGCGCTATCTTATCCACCACTCTGAATATATCTGAATCAAAAAGATGAATGGGAATATTTAAGTGCTGGCAATTATTCACGAGCAGCTGTCTGACATTTTCGTGATAGCCGGGATCCATAGCTATGAACTCCAGCTCAAAATTCCTTAAACCATGGCGATGCAATTCCTGGAACAGTTTGGCCATTATGGTGCTGTCTTTGCCGCCGGAAACAGCCACGGCTATTTTATCGCCATTTTCAATCAGATTAAAATCTTTGATGGCCTTAATAAATTTGACCCAGACAGGTTTTCGAAACCTGGTAATAAGGCTTCGTTCAATTTCAGGAAGTGCCTGGGCAGCGCCTTGCGAATAAGAATCCGTTTCACAGCCCGGTCCCGATATTTTATTCATTATTTGCTTCCCCGCTTTGAAGTTTTCTTTTAGCAAGATTATAATACAATTACATCAGACCTACTATAATAAGGCTGAAAGATACGGCTTCATAAATGGGTATCATGTCTCGTTGCAGCGGTGTGCTGAAACAGCGGCCCAGTCTCTCAATGCTTAAGAGTATTTGCATTCCCGTTATTGACAAACATATTAGTGCCCGAAAACGAGAAATCCCGGCAATTACCATCTGGAATATTTAGACGCTATTTAGGGCAAGCTAACTTAATGATCAATAGTCAGGAGGTGGTTTCTTGAACACTGTTATATTGTATGCTCACCCAAACCCGCTGAGCTTTAACGCGGCCCTGGCAAAAGTCATCGATGAAGAGGCCGGCAAACGGGGGTGGCCGGTCAAACTTAAGGACCTGTATGCTATGGACTGGAATCCAGTACTATCCGATCAAGACTTTCAGGGCTATCACACGGGGCAGATAACAGAAGATATCAAAACAGAGCAGGGAGATATAAGCTGGGCGGATCTGGTAGTAATGGTGGCGCCGGTGTGGTGGCATTCAGTGCCGGCTATCCTAAAAGGGTACATGGACCGCGTCTTTAGTTTGGGATTTGCTTATAAATACGGAGATAAGGGGCCGGAGGGGTTGCTGAAGGGGAAAACCGGTCTTTTGGTGACCACCTGCGGAGCCAGCAGGGAAATGGCCGAGAAGAGCGGCATGCTGCGGACCCTGGAAACATCGCTGGTCAATGCGCTCTTTGGGTTTTCCGGATTTCAGAGTTACCAGCTCTGCTGTTTATATTCAGTTCCTACTATCAGTGATGATGAGAGAAAGGCCATGTTGAGCGATGTGCGCAAGCTGATAGCTGGCTTGCCAGACAAATGATTTTAACGGTCTGAATCCTCCCAGCGGGAGGATTTTTTATTTATTAATAACAACGCGTATTCATTTTTTCTTATGCTACTGTATTGGATCGGAATAGGTTGCCGCTGATCGATCCTCCGAACCATTATACCAGAAGAGCATTGAACAGATTAAGGACATAGCCGATGATTATAATGCCTGCAATTACTATCCCTATAAATATTCCCATCAGTTTGGATTTAACTACCTGGTTGAGCATTATCAATGAAGGCGGAGATATAGCAGTTACCGCCATCATGAAAGCCAGTACTGTCCCTACCCCCACACCTCGGTGTACCAGAGCTTCAGCGATGGGCAGGGCTCCAAAAATGTCGGCATACATGGGTATGCCTATGGCGGTAGCGAGCAGCACTGAATACCACTTGTCTTGACCGAGCAAGGCGGAAATAAATTTCTCTGGAATCCAGTTGTGGATTGCCGCTCCAATTAAAACGCCCAATACTAGATAGATCCAAATCCGTTTCACTATGTCAGTTACCTGATCTCGAGCGTATGCCATTCTTTCTCGGCGGGTCATCGTTTGTTCCTCATATTCGGAAATTTGTTGATGGAAAACAAACGGTGCCACGTATTGTTCCACGCTCATCTTACTGATAATAGTTCCCCCGGTTATGGCTAACAGCACTCCTACCACAACATAGACAATGGCTATCTTCCAGTTGAAGATGCTGGCCAGGAGGATCATGGATGCCAAATCTACAAAGGGCGAAGAAAGTAGAAAGGAAAAGGTTACTCCGAGGGGTAGTCCTGCGCTGGTAAAACCGATAAAAAGAGGGATAGAAGAACAGGAACAAAATGGAGTGATAGTCCCCAATAGTGCACCCAAGCTATTGCCAGGCAGACCTTTGAAACGTCCCAAAATGGCCCGGGTCCGCTCCGGGGGATAATAGCTTTGGATATAGGACACCAGGTAGATGAGGACCGTTAAGAGGATAAATATTTTAATAATATCATAGATGAAAAAATGAACACTGCCTCCCAGACGGCTATTGATATCCAGTCCAAACACATTCTCAACTAATGAACGGACCAGTTCGCTGAGCCACTGCATTTTCAATAACTGATCATTTAAAAACTTGAATATATTCATAATATCACCCATTCATTCTGTTAGTTAACCGGTTGGATTAAGGACAGGTTCTATAATCGATCAATAACCACGTTATTCTGACTTGATTACATTTCCTCCCGGATATACTTCTTGATCTCATCGCGCTTGGGAACCCTGCCGGCCACCTTAACTTTGTCATTGATTACCAGGGCGGGGGTGGACATGATTTTATAAGCCATAATCTGCTGGATGTCCTTAACCTTTGTTAAATCTGCAGGCACATCCAACTCCGCCAGGGCATTGCGGACCTCTTTTGCTAGATTTTCACATCTGGAGCAACCCGGACCTAAGACCTTGATTTCCACGTTTACTACCTCCCCACTAAATTCTTTTTATATTATCTGTTTAAGCTCGGATGATTCTATTTGGCATCCCTTCTTGCATGCCTGGACTGTTTCATTGCTCTCCAACTGCAGGTACCTTTGATGTTCTTCCGATAATTCAGAAATGCTGTCCAAAGAGCATTGTAAGAATGAAGTCCAGGGTTTGATGAGACTACCGCTAATAATTTCCTTATCAAGACTGAAATATGACTTCTGTTTGTCCTTGCGTTCTTTAATTAGCCCAGCCTGTTTTAAGACCTTAACGTGTTGGGATATGCGGGGTTGACTCATATTGAGAATCGCAACCAGTTCGCATATACATAGCTCCTGGAGAGAAAGGAATTTCATTATTTTGAGCCTGGTTGGTTCCCCGAGTGCTTTAAATAGCGAACTGGTTTGATTGATCATAATATTTCCTCCCAACTCTATATGCCGCGCCTTATATAATGATATACTTATATTATACTCTTTTGCTTCCTAATTAAAAGGCTTTTTACTATGCGGACTTAATGCTGTACAGAAATTTATTTTTTGGCGGAAAAGAAAGCGGGAGGTGAAATAAATGGCAAAAAAGGTTTTGATATTGCCTTGCAGCGGTATCGGTAAGACTTCTGGGGAAATTGGGCGTCAAGCAGCCTATCAAATCGTAAAAAGCCTGCGTGCCGACAATACCGAAATCGCCTGCCTGGGACGCCTGATGATCGGCGACCCAGAAACGGTGTGTACGGTACGGAACAATTTTATAATTACTTTAGATGGCTGTCCGGATGACTGCGCCCGTAAAAGTGTGGAGAGAATAGGAGAAAATGTTGATTGTGCGCTGCATGTTGCGAGTCTTTTAGATGACCATCCTGAACTGCACCCTGAAGGGATTTTGAAACTCGGACAAGATGGGAAGAGACTGGTGGAATTGATGGCTGATCAGGTAGCTGCCCACGTGGATTGGCTTATTGAGGAGGGTGAGTAATCATGGCGGGGATCAGCATAAACACGGAGAGAAAGCCTACCCGGGTGGCTATAGTCCCCTGTAACGGGGAAGAGATTTGCGAGGGAACACTTAGTAGATTTGCCTGTCGAAAAGTATTGGAGGAACTGCGCCCTGGTCAGACCATAACTATGTGCCTGCCATTGTTTTTGGTCGGGGATGAGAAGCAGCGCACATTTACCCATCGGATGGCAACGATCACTCTGGATGGATGTAACAAGCGATGCTGCGCGACCACGGCGGAAAAACTGGGGGGAAGACCGGTTATTTCGTTGGTAGTTAGTGAAATCTTGGAACGTAATGGGGCCAAACTAACTGGAGATCCGCAAAAATTAAGTGAAGAGGATAAGATCCTGGTAAATCTAGTAGCCGAAGAAATCGCTAGCAAGGTTGACCAGATCATTTCACAAAGCAGCTAATGCTGGTCACGAACAAGAAGTTTTGGTAAAACAATATTCAACCTACACGAGTATATATTAAGCAGAACGATTGCCGGTGCATGATGAACAAGATTCTCCTTCGCTAACACAGTGGATCGATCGCTCGTAAAGCACAGATATTTCTGCCAGGCACCATCTGCAGATTGGGTGCACTTCTGAACTTTTAAATTCGTCTTGGAGAAGCGCTCGCTCAACAACCATTATGAAATGAAAGTGGACCGGTAATAAGGATGCCTTAGTGAAATTATAAGCAATAATTATTAAAGGGTGAACCGTTGGCACAGCACTTCTATTGTTGCTCAAATGCTTAAAACGATATGCTCCTTGGCAACAAAAATAATTGCATAAATAAATAGTTGTATAATACAACAAATGCATTATATAATGTTGCAGGAGGTTATTGCTTATGGGAAATAGTAAAAAAGATGCGGCGGAGCTGCGAGAGATGATAAGGAAACTGGAAAGGAAATTAGGTGTCCTGGATGAGCGGGAAATGTCATGCTGCGGTGTCACTATGGCACAATGTCATGCATTGGTTGAGATTGGGAGGTCGCGGGAAATTTCGTTAAATGAACTGGCGGAAATGTTGAATTTAGAAAATAGCACCATGAGTAGAACCGTTAATAATCTTGTCAATGGTGAATTAGTAAAGCGTGATATTGATCCCCAGGACCGAAGGTATGTGAACATTTCTCTTACCGAAAGTGGAAATAAGATTTTCACCGGCATTGAAGAAAGTATGAGCATTTACTACGGGAGGATTTATAATGCCATCCCGCAGGAGAAACGGGAGCAGGTAATAGAGAGCCTACAGTTGCTCTTAGAGGCCTTTGACAGGAATTTGTGCTGCTAAATTAAGGAGTGATTTGGTGTGGAAAATAACATTAGAGAATCTGTTAAACAGGTGTATGGCAATATAGCCAAAAGTGTTAGTACCAAAAGCAGTTGTGGCTGCGGCTGTTCGCCGGTAATTGATAATGGTAAGTTATCTGGCAGCTACTATGGAAGAATTGATCTAGATAGCCTACCGCAAAAAGCGGTTGAAGCTTCGCTGGGCTGCGCTAACCCATTATTGCTGGCTGGCCTCAAGGAAGGTGAAACGGTACTGGATCTGGGCAGCGGGGGCGGTATCGACGTGCTGATGGCAAGCAGTTATGTCGGGAAAAGCGGAAAAGTGTACGGTCTCGATATGACTGACGATATGCTGGATCTGGCAAACGAAAACAAGAGAAGAATGGGCGTATCCAATGTGGAGTTTTTGAAAGGCTATATTGAAGAAATTCCTTTGGAAGATGAAAAAGTCGATGTAATCATGTCCAACTGCGTTATCAATCTTTCGGAAGATAAAGAAAAGGCTTTGAGAGAAGCTTACAGGGTATTAAAAAAGGGTGGCCGTTTAGCTATTGCTGATGTGGTCACGCTAAAAGACATTCCCGACCATGTGCGCCATAAGGCATCCATGTGGTCATCATGCCTGGGGGGAACCCTTAAAATTGAGGAATATGAAAGCATTTTGAAAAAGGCCGGATTCGAACATTTGGAAATTGAAGCCGTGCAGGTCTATACAAAGGAACTAATTGCCGGCATGTCGCTATGCAGCTGCTTTGAACCGCTTATCGAGGAAGTAGATCTTGATGATATAGATAGTGCTTTTGCCAGCGCCTATATCAAGGCGGAAAAAGGACGCTAAGGCTAAAGGATCGAAGACGAGAGGGGGGGAGGCTCAAACAATATTGGCATACATGGGTGTGCCGATGGCGGTAGCGAGTAGCACCGAATACCATTTGTCCAGCATTAAAAAGTATACAATATTTCTTCATATTATCTATTGTATTAACAATGTTATGCATGTAAAATGTTATGCATGTGAAATAAAGTCGAAGCTAGATTGATCAATTGATTGGATTAAATGAATATTTTATGGACAACGGCGTCCTTAAGTTAGGTTGTTGCAGTGATTATGCTCAAACCCTATCTTAGGGCGTTTTTTTATTGCCTTTTATGAAACATATGATTTAGTACTAAGGGTTGGTGAAGCCAGCGTGGGAAATGGGTACAACATGAAAATAATAGAAGAGTTTAGAAGAATTGCAGGCGATATAAAAATTATCGACAGACCGGAAGAGAAAGAGATGTATAGCCATGACATCGGTGACGTACCCTCTTTCATGACCAAAATGTTATTCAAAACGCAGCCATCCTTCGTGGTGCAGCCTAAAAACGTTGCTGAAATCCAAAAGGTTTTAGCTTTTGCCAATGAGAAGAATATCCCGGTTATACCACGCGGAGCCGCTTCATGGGGATTTGGCGGCGTTATCCCCACCAGGGCCGGGATCGTGGTGGATCTGTCACCTTTCAGAAAAATCATCGAAATCGACCCGGAACAAAAGACTGCCCGAATTGAAGCGGGTGCGCGCTGGAGCGATATTGACATAGTGGCAAAAGAGCAGGGGCTGTCCTTGATGACTTATCCATCAAGCAAATTCTCCACAGTGGCAGGATGGATTGCAACCGGCGGGTACAGTATCAACAGTTTCCGCTATGGCCACCTGTCAAAGCAGATCCAGTCCATGACCGTGGTGACTGCCTCGGGTGAAGTAAAAACGCTGACTCCGGCTGACAAAGAATTCGCCTATTATATCTCTACCGAAGGCGTCTTCGGCATCATCGTGGAAGTAACCCTCACCCTCAGACCAACCCCGCCGGCGTCTTTTTCGCACCTGCTCTATTTTGAAAATGCGTATGCAGCCTTTGATTTTATCGTTGACTTCGTAAACAGTAAAGAGATAGAAAACATCAGCGTGAATGTCATCCGCTTCCTGGATGAAAACCATATGAGCGACACCAATGAGGTCATGCACGATAATGTGTTTAAAAAGAGTCCCGCTGTTCTGGTGGAACTCGGCAGCGCGGATGATGATCAGAAATTTGTTACATTTCTGTCACAAATGGCCGGCATCGATGAAGCACCCAGTTATGTAGCCAGCTTTTTATGGAACGAGCGTCTCTTTGGCGCCAAAGCCAAACGCCTGGGTCCGAGCATCCTGACCAGTGAAACCATCATCCCCATCCAGAAGGTGGCTGCCTTTATTGAGAAAGCCCAAAAAATGGGGAAGGCTTTTGGGGTGGAAGTGTGTATTGATTCCTACATCCTGGACGAAAAACACGCACTCGTGATGACTCCTTATCTGTGTGATTCAAGAAAATTGAAATACTATCTCAATATGGCCCTGGTTCCGATGTTGACCCAGACGGCTTTAAACCTGGGCGCCGAACCTTATGGCCTTGGTATCTGGAATGCCTCTTTTATCAATCATTTATACAGCAAAGACAAAAAGAAAGAACTCCGGGCTTATAAAGCCAGGGTCGATCCGAATGATATCATGAATCCAGGTAAGTTCTTTGCGATAAAATCAAAATTCTTTAACATTCCGGCCCAGATCTTTCATCCCTTCTTCTTAGGTATAAGCATGCAGGTGATGATCTTCTTAGCACCAGTCACCGGCAGGATGGTCAGATTGATCTTCGGTAAAGACCAGAAGCTCGACAGCCTTGATGCCGAGCTCAGCACACATGCCTGCGCCAAATGCGGCAACTGTATAGCCGTATGTCCGGCTTATCTGGTAACCGGCAATGAAGCAATAACCGCCAGGGGTAAGTTGGCCCTGGGCAAAAAACTGCTGGAAGGAAAAAATGTAACCCCGGAAGAAGCAGCCCTCGCTTTCATGTGCATGCACTGCAAGAGCTGTGAAGAGATATGCCAGACCAACCTTGAGCTCATGATGCTCTGGGATGCGCTGGAAAAAAGGCTTGAAGGGACATACGGCCGTCCGGATGCACAGATTGCCGATTTCCTGAACAAAGTTGATCAAAGCAAGGAATATTGGGAAATGGTGGACAGGAAGGGTTAAGAACCAAAAAAACTATAAAGAAAAGATGGAAAAAGATTATGCCAAAGAAATATCATATTCATCCAAAACTTGCCCCGCTGGAGATGGAATATCTCTATAAGTTCAAAATCACCCGGGGAGAAAACTGCATCAACTGCGGAAGGTGCACCAAGGTCTGTATCTATGAAGCCCATAAGCGAAGAAAAGGCGATCGGCGTAAAATGGCGGACCCCAATACGGTGGTATGCCGGAACTGCTTCAGGTGCATTCAGGAATGCCCGCGCGGAGCGCTGGAAAAATCCCTGCACCAGGATTATGTCAATATCAGCGGTTCCTACTGGAAAGCGGATATGTTCCTCACGCTTTGGAAGCAGGCCGAAGACGGCAAGGTTCCCGTGACCGGCGCCGGATACCGCGGGCCGTTTACCGGGGCAGGCTTTGACAGCATGTGGACCGACATGTCGGAAATCGTGCGCCCTACGCGTGACGGAATTCACGGTCGTGAATATATCAGCACCGGTGTGGAGCTGGGCCGCAAGCATAACCATCTGGCTTTTGACGCCGAAGGCTGCCTGCTGACGCAGCCGTATCCCACCGTTGATATCCCTATTCCGATTCTCTTTGATATACCACCGGTTAAGTTAAGCCCAAATGTTATGCTCGCTCTGACCAGGGCTGCCAGCGAGATCAGCACCTGCGTTATTTTGCCGGCGGCGGATATTAAACCGGAGCTTAACACATACAGCTCCAATATCATCCCGTTTATTAGCGAGGGTGAAATTGACAAGTATGAAGAAATTCTCAAGAACGCCCGTCTGGTCGCCATTGATTATAACGATGCCCTGCCGGATAAACTGGCAGCTATAAAAGAGCGCATTAAAAATATCGGCAATGCGGTAACCATTGTCCGCGTTCCGGCCATCAGCGGCATTGAAGGCATCGTCTCCAAGCTGGTAAACAGCGGCGCGGAGGTAATCCATATAGTGGCGGACTATCGTGGCCAGGAGATAAACAAACACGAGGAAGCTAACTTCAAACCGCGCCTGGTGAAAGATATCATCCGCTCCGTCCATTTGAAACTGGTCGAGGAGAGAATCCGCGATGAAATCACCCTGATCTTCTCCGGCGGTATAGCCATGGCCGAGCACGTGCCCAAATCAATGCTCTGCGGCGGCGATCTGACGGCGATAGATATCCCGCTGTTCATTGCCTTCGGCGCCCGTTTATACGAAGAGCCGGAAAAGCTGCTGCTTCTGCCGGACGGCCTCGAAAAATTATCAGTGGATATCATTACCCAGCGCATGGTCAACCTGATGTGCGCATGGCATTCACAGATCCTTGAGATGATGGGCGCCATGGGTATCCGCGAAGCTAGACGCTTGCGCGGAGAAACCGGCCGGGCCATCTTCTTTGAAGAGATCGATCAGGAAACATTCGGTAAATTATTTAAACAACGACAAGAAAATTGTTAGTAATCAGTTCCATTTGACAACAATTTTACCCGCAAGGGGTAGGCCGCATCCCTAAGAAGCATGGCCTCAAGGGCTGCGCTATCAGTACTTTACACCTCAATGCTTGCCGAAAATTCGGCAAGAACTATAATTTTATAAAGAATAGAAAAATGGGTGAGAATATGAAACCATCGACAGTAAAAATTAAAAAAATGCCTTCCCGGTTTAAACACCAGGTGCCCAAGTACAAGATTACCCGGTCGGATGACTGCATCAACTGCGGTACCTGCGCCAAGACCTGTCTGTATGGCGTGCATGAACGGCCGGAAGGGCATAACAGGGTCAATCCGCCCATCAATTACAAATGCATCGGCTTTGAGTGCGAGTCCAAGGAATTCTGCTGCCTTGCCCAGTGTCCGCGCCAGGCTTTGAGCCTATCGCTCCATCCCATGTATGAAACATTGGGGGATCCCCGCTGGACCGCCGACATGATTACCGGCACTTGGATCATGGCCGAGACGGGCTATCCGCCAGAGCGTACCGACCTTGCATATAACGTGGGCAACTCCGGCGGCG
>CAZWPO010000016.1:0-69653 GCA_964635975.1 uncultured Syntrophomonas sp. | reverse complement strand
GGTACATCGTTCACTTTCAAAGTGAACGATGTACCCGTCCCCTTGTTCGCGTCCGTCCCCTTGTTCGTTGAGAGGGCAACTGCCCCACAGAAGTTTATACCCCTCAGCCGCTGCCGTTGAAGCCGACACTGATTTTATCACCGTCAACAATGACTGGAACTTTGCGGCTCCCTGAGATCTTGACCATTTCGTCAATCCGGCTCGGATCATTGCTAAGATTTATTTCCTCATACTCTGCTCCCGACGCTTTAAAGGATTTCAATGCCGCCTCACAGTAGGGGCAGCCTGTTTTCGTGTAAATCAACAGGGCCATGCTTTTGCCTCCTCTTCACAAATCTACTGCTGGAACTGGCGGTTTATATGCTGGGTAAAACTGACTAGAACTGCAGGTAAATGATGATCCCCCCGATTATCACGGCAATCAGGAGCATAATGCCCGTCAATGTAAGCAGTGGAGGTTTTTTCCCCGATTCCATTAAAAAGACACCCCCCATTTGATGATCATATCTCGATCACTTTACCATCCTCAGCATAGTCGCACCCCATAGTACTGACATTGTCCAAAATGTCCTGGCTCATATGCGTCAATACTATTTTTTTGGCGTCCAGCTCCGAAAAATGGGACATTAACGTTCTATAATCCAGGTGATATTTAACCTTCTTGGCATAGAAGTAGGCCTCTGCAATCAGCAGATCCACTCCCCGGGCAGCGGGCAGTATTTTCTCCGTCCACTCGGTCTCCCCTGTGTATGTAAACTTTTTGCCCTGAAATTCTATACGATATATCAAATGGATATCATCCGTACCGTGGACGCCTCCATAAGGAGCTATGGTGATTCCATTGGTTATGAAGTGGTCGCCGGGACTCAACTCAACGGTAACCAGTTCAAAATTCAATTTGACCCTGGCAGATCCCGGGAAAGTTGATTCGTTCACCTGTTCCAACCGCTTTTTGAGTCCCGGAGGTCCAATTATGGTGAGGCTGCGATTCCTTTTTTTGTTCAGCTGGGCATCACTGATGAAATACGGTATGCCTCCAAAATGATCGCCATGGAGATTGCTGACCAGAATCATGCTTATCTTATCGGGATCAATGCCGTATTTGTTTAAAGAGATCATCGCAGAGGCGCCGCAGTCTACAAGGAAGTGCTTTTCCCCACTTTCCACCAGAATGCAGCTCTGCAGCCGACCGCCGCTGCCAAAGGCATCCCCGCAGCCTAGAAATTGAACTTTCATATTCTCCTCCCTCATAGGCATTCTAAATACGCCGATTTCCTTAAATAACTAGACATGAGGGCCAGATCCCTACGACCGGGTTTAGAAGTCCATTTATTCTTTTACGATGAGGACTGAACATTTGGACATAAGCACAACCCGGTTGCTAACACTACCCAGGAATAACCGTTGAACCTGGTTTAGACCCCGGTTGCCCATGATTATTAAATCATAATTATCCTTTTCAGCCACCTGAAGTACAACATCCGGAGGTGAGCCCGAGTCGATGATAATTTTCGCATTGATGTTGGGACCCAGTGTTTCGCGGGCTTTTTCCGTGATCGCCTCAGCCATCGTTAGCAGCTCGTTCTGATACTGGGCCGGCAGATAATTGAGGCTTAACCCGTCAGCCAAAACCGCCGGGGCAGGGAAGTGTACCACATTGATAATAGTGATTTGTTTAACAGCACCGGTTTCTGCCAATTCTCGAGCCGTGGCCACTGCTTTAAGAGACGGGGCAGAGCCATCTACAGGGACCAGAACTTTTTCGTACATAAACATACCTCCCAACCTTATATTTTGCTAAATTAATACAAGCATCTTAGAAAATTTCTTTTACATACTAATACTATACATCTTCTGGATATCCCTGAAAACTTACTACCTTGTTACAATTTTCTTATCCGGTTTAATCCGCTCCATCTCGTGCTATCGGCAGCTTGATGCAGCACTTCCTGAGCAGATCGCTTCGCCTTTCCCAGGACGACCCGGCGCTTAATAGCTTACGATAAGCCCGGGTCCGGAGCCTGCCCCATGCGCCGGTCTGACGGGCTTATCGTCGCAAGGCGATTTTATTTTCCAGCAGCGATGCAGCTTTTTCGTAAGTTCAATTAGGTTTTTTCAGGACCACCTTTCGCCCATACCAGGAAACCTGATAACCCATTACCGAGGCTAAATCTCGCAGAGGTACCATAAGCCGGTTGTTGTTTAAAAATGCAGCTTCATTCAGATTGGTTTCCACGCCATCGACCAGTATTATCCTGGACCCGGGAGAAATTTCAATTTGACTGGCCGGTCCTGAAATAAGTAGATCTACGGCTGTCCAGGCCTCAAAAACATACCAGGTATGGAAAGATCGGCTGGTTACCCAATCATAAGGAAGATAAGCATTCCCATCCATCCCCCAGGTTTTGCCCCAGGAATTTCTCAAGATAAAGGCCTTTTTGTCCGGCTGGTCGCCGACGATGCCAACCGCGTGTCCCCCCTGGACACTCCCCTCCGGCAATGGCAGGAAGCCATCCTGATCGGGTGTGAAGTTTTCGCAAACCAAAAGCGCTATAATGAATGGGCCTTGCTCTTTCAACGCCCGTCGCATATCATTCAACGTCTGGCTTCGGTCCAGGTTGTCATAGCCGCAAAGCTGGGCATATGAATGAATCTTAAAGGCAGCAGCAGCAGCGATGGATTCGCTTGCTACCCTGGGCACCTGGGGAGGCGGCAGATCGCTCAAGCTTACGTAGGGCATTAGGGCTTCTGTACAGATGCCTACCTTGCGGAGAACCTGCAGGGCTGAACGGCAGGTGGTGCCTTCCTGGTCGGGCATCCCATCGTTTTGTTTGCAGAGGCTGTAGAGAAAAGCGGCGGACATGCCTCCAGGAGGATAGTCCCCCTGTTTGATCTCTTCATAGGCTTTCAGGGTCCAGGCGCAGGCGCAGGCTACACAGGAGCCCCTATCCCCCTGATCAAAAACCGCGGGCAGGACGGGGCGATAGTCTATCGGTTCTGGTTCCAGGTCTTTAACATTACCAAAAAGTTGCACATATTTGTAATCTCGTGGATCTTCGGAAGAAGGCAGGCACGATAAGACGTAGCCTTCATGCCGCCCTGACAGTCCTTCCATAAAGCGGCGCAGGTCATAATAAACGGACATATGGAATCCTCCTCATCTAAAATGCTAAACTACGCAAAATGATTATCATTCCACTTTATTTGAGGATGCAGTTCCATATGCCAGTTTTTTTAAAATCCAGGCCTTTACTAATTAAAGCTTTTTTTGCGAATAATATATTCCAGACAGTTTAACTTGAGACGCAGGTGCTTATTTTGCCAGCTGATAAAAAATTCCACCTTCTTGCCTTTTTACTGATAATTAGCCTGCTGGCTTACCAGATATCGCCTTTCAGTCTACCTACGGCTGAGGCCCGTTTCAAACAATTCATGTCATTTATGAACGAAAGCTCTACCCTCTGGAACCTTCCTCCCTGCACTACTGATGCTTTTGGTATCGGCATGAGCAGCCAGGGCAACCGGGTGTCGCTATTAACCAACGGAGAAGCTGCATATAATATCATATTGGGCGAATTCGAGTCCGCTACCCGGACTATCAATATAGAAATATACAGCTGGCGTGATGATCAAGTGGGAAAGCAATTCCTGGATTTGTTGATCAGGAAAGCCGCTGAAGGGGTAAAAATCAGAGTACTGGTAGATGCCTGGGGCACCCTGACAACTCCTCCAGGCTTTTTCAAGCAGCTCCGCTCTAGTGGAGCTGAAGTAGCCATATTCAATCCTCTGCCCCGGGCGTTTCTCCAGGGCAGGTTGGACAACCGCCAGCATCGCAAAATAATCATAGTTGATGGGAAAGCTGCATTTCTTGGCGGAGAAAACATCGGTGATGAATATTTGGGCAAAAATGATAAGCTTGGATTTTGGCGAGACAGTGGCTTACTGGTGGAAGGTCCGGCTGTACTATCCCTGCAGCAAGTTTTCTTCAACGATTGGCTTCAAGCTACCGGAGCGCATGTGCATTCACAGTACTGCTACCTGCCGGCAAAAAATGAGGCAGGCCAACAGGAACTTCGGATTGTGCTGGGCAGCCCCGATTTCCCACGCGCCAGTGCCATAGACAATTCCTATTGCAGTTTGATAAAGAGTGCTAAAACGGAGGTAAAAATCTGCACCCCTTATTTTATCCCCAGCCGCCCAGTCCTTGATGCCCTCTTTGACGCCTGCAGCCGGGGGGTCCAGGTTTCT
The DNA here is from genome assembly GCA_964635975.1 of uncultured Syntrophomonas sp. GTDB lineage: Bacteria > Bacillota > Syntrophomonadia > Syntrophomonadales > Syntrophomonadaceae > UBA5314. The sequence continues at coordinate 65,405 of CAZWPO010000016.1, read as the reverse complement.
ATCCTGGTTCCCCAAAAATCCGACAATCTGATCGCCGCGCACGCCAGCCAGTATTACCTGGATAAACTGATTTCTAGAGGTATAAGCGTTTTCCAATACACCCCCGGTTTTATGCATAGTAAGATACTGATTGTAGACGACACGATGGCATCACTGGGGAGCGCCAACTTTGATTATTTGAGCTTCAACAAAAATTATGAGCTCAATGCTCTTATCAATGACCGGCATATCGTCGAGACACTTCGTTTAGACTACCAGCAAGACCAAAAAAACAGTATCCAGACGTCTGATGCTACTGATAGATGGAGCCTGCAGTCAATTATAAACCTGACGGCAGTAGTCTTTGTTCATATGCTTTAAGCGCGTGTCCGGTTGAGAAATGCTGATATAGGATTGCATGCAGAGCTGATCTATTTGGGGGCAGAAATAGTTTTCGAGATGCGCTCCCCTTTTCCGTTCACTTCTGAATAACCTATTATGCCATCTTTATCCCAGTATTCAATAAATAATATACTATGCAGATAGGGAGTGCTGAGCAGGCAGATGCTGTCTCTTTTGCCCAACGTATAGACCCGTATGGTAGCCCACGCCCCGCTTTTATCCCTCTCCAATCCGGCTGCCGCCAGGTGTTTGCCATCCGGGCTCCAGAGCGGTATAAGCGCACTCGAAATTCTGGGCGCAACCTCAATCAGGGTATCCGATCTGATTATACGGCTGCGAGCACCGTCAGAACCTTTTTCCGCCAGCAGCAAATGTTTGCTGTCCGGCGCCCAGAAAAAACCGTAAGCTGATGTGGGATAGCTTCCCAGCAGCCTTTCCCCCTTGTCTCCAACCCTGCGCAAGTAGGCGTTGCCCGTATTGCCGTTTTTTCTCACGTAAACAGTTGCCGAACCATCTGGAGACCAGGTGATCTCCTCGATTCCCTGTCCGCCTGCAAGTTGACTCAAAACACCCTGCCGGGCGGCTTCATCAACTGTAAAGCTGCCTCTTTCGATATCATCAGCGATCACCGGCAGCGTACTGCTGGCTTCACTGGGGTTGTTATCGAGGCCCAGAAGAGTAGTGCCGCCCAGGAGATTGAGGGCAAAAATAGATGCAATTACCCAGACCATGGGGTTTCTCCTGCGTACCCAGGACATGAACATCCTCCCCGGTTGACTTGATACTTTCGGTTGAACTCACCAAATTAATTATATCCTTCCCGACAATAAATTTCTTTATATATTACTATACTTTACCACCAGCGCCATGTTTTGTTATAATGCATTGAAAATACCAGGATGCTGGGAGTGATCTTTTGAAAATGAACTCGCCGCCGCGGCCCAGGATAAAGATAGAGAGGACCCCCCTGGATAACGTGCTCGAAGCCCTCGGTATCTGGGGGATAATCATGATGGTCTTTCTTACGGTCCAATACTGGGATATGCTGCCAAGCGTTATCCCCACTCACTTTGGACCTTCGGGCCAGGCAGATGCCTGGGGCGGCAAGGAGCATATATTGATGCTCCCTGTTCTGGGCACTCTGATGTATTCCTTTATGGCTCTCTTGAGCAAGTACCCGCATATCTACAACTATATGTGCAAAATAACTCCTGAGAATGCTGCCTTTCAGTACGGTCTTGCGGTCGCTTTGATGAATTACTTGAGAACCTACCTGGCGCTGCTTTTTTCCTATCTGCAGTATCAGACTATTTTCGGCGCCCTGGGCCGGTCCGATGGATTAGGGGCGTGGTTTCTACCGTTGACTCTGGTCGGCAGCTTTGTTCCAGTGGCTATTTATATAATTGCGTCTCTCCGGACCCGATGATGTTTTGCATGATATCTCTTAGCCTCACCTACAGCCGATATTTCAGGTCCGGTAATTCTCTTTCACCTATTTGCTTTTGCACACCAGCTCTTAATAATAGGAAGCACCCGCCGGGTATTTTCCTTGAGATTACCATGATTTTGTTTCAGGGTTGAAAATATTGAAAAATCAGCGGGGGGCTTATACTTAGCCTTGCACAAGCAGAGCTTTAATGATAGTTTGGTTTTAAGGGCGTATTTGTCCTATATAAAGCTTGACAGATTCTGCAGCCTGCAAGCCTTAAACAGGCCTTGCAGAGTCGGATCTGAGTCGGCTAAGAGGAGGAGTCAATCGTGCAGATCTTTCACAGCAATACCTGTTCAAAAGTAACCCGGATTTCCGAAAAGGAACTGCTGGCAGAATGCGTGGTGCTAAATACCGAAATGGAAGCTGCTGCCTGGATCATAGCGGATGTCAACAGTTTTGCGATCAATAAAGCGGGTTGGGCTGTCTACCGTTCTCCCCAGGGACGTCTATACCATGAGATACCTGAGCTGGCAGGAATCGAGGCCTACCTGGATGCCGGGGGGCCGGTCAAAAAGGCCCTTGCAGGCGAGCCCGATCTGGCCAGGGAGCTATTTAATGAATGCGTGCGCGGCATTGTCCAGGCTGAAACCTTCCTCATTAAAGAGCGCGGCTATGCTGATGAAGCAGCTTATACAGCGCTGTGGGATGTAATGTATTTGAACAGCTGCTATCATTTCAGCCACCTTGATGAAAGAGAAGAACTCTGGATGGACTACGTGGGCTATTCTGAGCGCCCTTACAACTTATTTAACCGCATCCATAATGTCACCATTCACCGGGAAGAGGACAACAATTATTTTATTCCCGCCACCTTCATCGATTCTTTTCACGAGCTGGGCGTGCGCCTCTGGATTGCTCCGGATGGCCTGGTCAGCAAAGCAGAAGCGGATTTTACCCGTTGTCCGGACATAACCTGCAGGCGGATAACCGCTAATATTCAAAAAATCGTTGGGATAAAACTGCCCGGGCAGAGCAAGAAAGATCTGGCCTCACTGGTGGGCGGCCCGCAGGGCTGCAACCACATGGCCGACATCGTTTTCTCAGCCAGCCGGGCTTTAAACGATATCTTTGCATCCTTATAAGAAACTGACGCCCCCTATTTGGCTGTTTGCAACTGTTTACGAAGGATTTAGTATGTTTAAAATGAGCTGGTGCATTACAATATAGATAATCTTTCAGAACACAGAGGAGGTGCAGTTTATGTACGCAAAGGCTCTAATCGCCTTGGACGGCTCAGCTCCTTCTTACCGGGCTGTGGAAGCTGCTGCCAGTTTGGCCGACAGCATTGAAGAATTCTCCTTGATCTATGTCGCATACATCCCCCACGCAGGTGTTCTGGCAGACGGCCAAGCCATAGACACATTCCCCCAGCAATATTATAATGAACTGTTGGATAATGCCCGGCATGTGTTGTCAAAGGCCGAACAGATGCTGGCTGGACATCCCCGAATAATCAGCAGGATTGAATCAGGCCTGCCCGCCGAGACTATTCTCAACATCGCTGAGAAGGAGCACTATAATCTGATCATAATGGGCAGCCGGGGCCTAAACTCTTTGCAGCGCCTGTTTCTGGGATCGGTCAGCAATAAAGTCCTCTCCCTGGCCCACTGTGCTGTGATGCTGATCAAATGACCGTTGCTGTTACCTGAAATCCATCAGGCATGTTCCGTTCATGCAACAGATTTTTCCAGGAACGAAATAAAAAACGAGGAGGAGAGACTATGAGACCAAAAGCAAGCGCCTATCTCACCGTTATGATTCTTTCATTGATGTTCCTCAGTGGATGCCAGGCCAATAAAGCAGATACCGCTGCCATCCGAAGCCATGCCGATCCCGTTGCCGAGAAGATGCTGCTGGCTTTTAGCCAGGACAATTACGCGGACTTCGCTTCCCACCTTAGCCAGGAAGCGAAAGCTAGATATCCGGAAACAGACTTTCATAGCTGGACTGCATCCATCAGGGAAAACAATGGTACTTTCGTTTCCCTTGATTATTTTAATGTGGTTACACGTCCGGATTCGGTATCGGTTCTTTATTACGTCAAGTTCAGTAAAAAAGGCGGCACGATGTCTATGCAATTAGATCTCGAAAAAGCTGACGCTTCCGGTTTGGTTTCAGGCTTTTATCTGTATACTCCCATATCGCGTTAAAAGTAGCTTCTGACACAATCTCATGCCATTAAAATCCGCCTAGAAACAGTGCGTATTCCATAGGTCTGCGCACTGCCAGGCGCCGGATGTTTATATCCAGTTTCTCAAAAGAACGGCGCCCAGCGCGAGGATTAGCTTCTAAGAACCAGGGCTTTCCCGTGCGGTCGATCACGTAATCCAGGCCCATGTCTGCCAGAGCTTCGGTACGGTCTTCCAGTGCTGCTGCGGTCTTGAAGGACGCGTATTCCAGCTCATCAAAAATCTGCCGGATCCGGGCTGAAGAAAATCCTTTTTTGGCCAGCACCCAGGCCAGGCTGTGGGCACTGCCTCCAGTATGCAGATTTGTAGTGATCATGCCCGAACCGCTTACGCGTGCCGCTGCGCCAGTAAAGTGCCATTGATCGTGTCGGTCTTTCTGCATAAGCACCCGCACATCATAATGCTTATCTTTTCCGGTAGTATTTATGCCCTGCTGCACGAGCTTTAGGCCAAGTTTGAGCTCATCATAGACCGCCTGAATGGAAGCATAGTATCTGCCTGATTTTTCTCCGGTCTTTTTAAGCAGATAAGCGCTTTTGCTTCTACTGATCCGGCTAATGTTTTTACCCAGATGGCCATCGAATGTCTTTATATAGACCGCGCCATACCGCTCGATCATGGAGCTCAGGACGGCAGGAGAATCCATCACCATGGTCTCAGGCAGGTAATCCTTCAGCTCCGGATACTTTTTAAGATGCTCATATACGTCCCATTTCGAACCCAGGGCAGTGTTAAATGAACGGACTCCGCAGGCCCTCAGACGTTCGATCATGTTTTCGGTAGATGCTTTCCCCCGGTCGGACAAATACCGATTGTAAACCACGTCCGGGAAGGGGAGGAATCGCATCTGCCAGCCTCCTCTGCCTGCCGTGAAGCAATAGGCTCTTGTAAGAGATCTCTCCCAGTCTATATCATGATGAGAGAAAACGTACCCGAAGCCATGTAAAGTTCGCAGACAGCCTAGCAGCTTGCGAAAATAGCTTTCCTGCTCGCCAAAGCCCCCTCTATCCCACCTGACCGGGCCAGTCAGTATACCCACCAGCGGACCTATCCTGAGCATCTGCTTTTGCCGGGTAAGATTTAGTTCCAACCCGACAGGCAGTCTCAACTTATGTCCCACCTTTCTCCCGATTGAAGCTGTGCCCTTTTTTATATCCGCATCATGCTTGACGGCTGCTTTGAACCTGGCCGTCCCCAACGCCACTTCATACTCCTGCCCGGCCTGGATCCCCAATTGTTTGAGAAGGCTTCCCTCTACTCTCAAGAAATACGCATTATCCATGATGAGCCGCCTTTTTGATTATACATATGCGGCAGCTGATACAGCGGTTAATGAGTACAGCCTTCTGATTGACCCCCACTGAAACCCTGTAATGATAGAGGGCTTCTTTGCCATCCTTCTCTGTGGTATAATAACGAATCTAGGAGGGTATTATGTCAGGCGTAGATCTCAAGAATCAAGGCATCAGACGGGAGCAGTTAAAGAAATTAAGCGGTCTACTGTTCGGAGGACTACTTTTAATTCTTGCGTTCTTCCTGCTTTTTTATGATCTGGCTGAAGACATGTTAAACCAGGAGCTGGCCCACTTTGATAAGTCCGCTGCCAGTGCAGTGCTGGCCTGGCGGAGCCCGTCTCTCACCACCGCTTTCAAGCTCGTCACCTATATGGGCTCCTGGGCGGCTATTTTACTCGTGACCGCTCTGACCATATTCTACCTGCTGTATTACCGCCGGCATAAGTGGGACGCTATCATGTTTGGCATAGCTATCGGCGGAGCATCGATAATGAATTACTTATTAAAGGTGGCTTTTGGGAGGCTTCGCCCCGACCCGCCGGCTCTGGTCAGTGCTTCCGGCTTCAGCTTTCCCAGCGGTCATTCTATGGATTCGCTGGTTCTCTACGGTATGATCCTCTACCTGCTCTGGATCAACATCAAACCTTCACTGGCGAGCAGCCTGGTTTCTCTCTTACTCGTCATATTGATTATCAGCATCGGCCTGAGCAGGATCTATCTTGGGGTCCACTACCCCAGCGATGTTTTAGCCGGATATTGCGCCGGAGGCTTCTGGCTGGTCACCTGCATCCTGGCCCTGCACACTATCAGGCATCTCAAGCAAGCTTCATAAAACCATTCACCAAGCACACTGCCAGTAACCTGCCGTGTCATATTTGTATAAAATAGACCAGGTGCGTATTCTTATTGACCAACACGAAAGGAGTCCTCCCTTGAGTCCCTTTACCATTGTTGAAGAAGATCTGGTGGAATTGCCTCATGTAATTCAGCGCATTCGTTACTGTCTGCGCAACAAAATAGGTTTTTCCCTGGTGCGTATCGGTGATGCTGAGAACCAGGTCATGGCCCAGGGGCTTGTATATTCAGAAGAAGAGATCAGAAAAATTTGGTGGGCCAACAACGAAGACTGGACCGGCGTGATACTACCCAACTACGATGCCAGGGACAGGCTTATCGCCAGTGTAAGAGATGCGGATATCGTCGGGGTATTGCATCAAAACGCTGAATACGAATGGAAAAGTTTAACCGAAACGGTCTTCTCGGCTTATTGTATTAAACCACGCCAGCTGTGCTATGCTTTCATCAACACCTATATGGTGGATAATCCTGAGTTTATCGATCTGTTGAAAAAAAACCGGGTGCTTTTGATCGGTAAGCATGCGCCGTCTTTCGGAGCTCATCTGAAAGAAATGTTCAGAATAGAAGCCGCCGGGATCATCATGATAAACAACTATTACAATATCCCCCGGGTGCTGGACCAGGCACGCCTGGTCGACTATGATCTGGCCTTGATATCTGCGGGAAGCAATGCGGTGATACTGGCAACTGCCATGGCCAGGCAGGGCAAGGTGACCATCGATTTCGGTTCAGCAATGCGAGTCGATCTATGGAAATCACTCCCCCCGTCGAGAGGGATCGTTTTGACCCGATAAAAGACAGCCTCCGGGGAAGCGGCGGCATACAACTTCCATCTGTGATTAAATCAGGGGCCCGGCGCATATGCCTGCCCTAGTGCAGATTTTCCCCCACCGCTTTTCCAACACCTTTCTCAGTTCTCCATGGGGATAATAATGGAGCAGCAAATTGGCCTTCATAATCTTCAGAAGCCAGCGCCTTGAGGCGGCCAGGAATTGTTTGTCCGGCTCTGCTCCCGGAAAACTAATCTGCATGTGTATATTCATTTCCTCCTCACTGGGGGTGAGCCCCAGGCGCTTCAACTGCCTGCGACAGACATGGTAGTGATAATAGCGCTGCTCGTGGACCCGGGCTTGAGATGCCTGGTAGCGGTGCCAGCGGTACAAGTATAGAACTTCCGGGAGGTTGGCGAGAGGAAAATGCTGGGCACACCTGCTCCAAAGTTCATAGTCCTCTGATTCTCGAAAATCGGGGTTGTAATACAGCCCTTTGCCGGTTATCCACTCTCTTCTCATAATGGCCGTGGCATGCCCCAACTGGTTCGAAAATAACAGCTCACAGCGAATAGTATCCGGGCTGGTCGTGTAATCCCACAATTGCCGCTTATCTCCGAAGCACTCGAGCCAGCACCCACTGACCCCGATCTGCGGATGGCTCTCCATAAATGCGACCTGTCTTTCCAGCCTGGTCGGTTGACTCAAATCATCTGCATCCATACGCGCCACATACTTTCCCCGGGCTAATTGCAGTCCCCGGTTCAGTGTCCGAGCCAGGCGCAGGTTTTCGTCATTGCCAATCAAACGAATACGATTGTCATTATAGCGTCTGACTAGAAGCCTGCTTTTATCAGTAGAAGCATCGTCGATTATTATGAATTCAAAATCGCTGAATGTCTGATTTAGGATACTCTCGATAGCCTGGGACAAAAATTTCTCGCAGTTATACACTGCCATCAAAACTGAAACCAGAGGCGTGCCCATAGGAAGCCCCCTTTCTCAAGAATTACGTGTAGATAAAGCCGCAGATTAGCGCGCGTGCTGAGATAACAGGCGTTTTTTCGAATCGCTTAGGGTCCTGCCCAGCCCTTCAGAAAGGTTGACTTCTGGCTCCCAACCCAAAACCCTCCTGGCCCTGCGGCAGTCCAGGCAGATGTCCTGGATCTCGCCAGGGCGCGAAGGCTTGAATTGCACCGAACCCGTATAAGACGCGCTCACTTTGAGCAGATTGTAAAGTTCATTGACCGATGTTCCCTGCCCGGAGGCTATGTTAAAAGCCCGGCTGTCAATACCTATCGGAGCTTTAAACTTCCCCTCCCGCTGTCTCTCAATCATATGCAGGGCAAGCAGATTGGCCCGCACAACATCCTCGACATAGACATAGTCACGAGTCTGTTCTCCATCTCCAAAAATGACCGGGGCCCTCTCTAACAGCAGCTGCCGGGCAAAAAGCGCTATGACCCCGGATTCACCTTCAGCGTCCTGGCGTGGGCCATAAACATTGCCATAGCGCAAAGCTATATAGGGGAGCTGCCATAGAGCGGACAAACAGCATAGATAATATTCTGACGCCAGCTTGCCGACCCCGTAGGGAGACAGCGCTTGCTTGTCGTGCTTCTCTCCAACTGGCTTCTGTCCTGCATCTCCATATATGGCACCGCCCGAAGAAGCGAAAATAATGCCTCTGGTCCCGCATTTCCGCGAACATTCCAGCAGGTTCAGCGTGCCCATGACATTGACGCGTGCGTCCTCCATAGGAGCACCCACGGAGTGAGCGACATTGATCTGAGCGGCGTGGTGTATAACATACTCGTAGCGCTGCTCCTGCATAAGCACCGACAGGCAGGAGTCGCAGATATCGAAACGATAGAATTTGGCCTCGGGATTAATGTTCTCAACCTTTCCGGTGAGAAGATTATCCACCACCCCGACCTCATGACCTTCGCCGATAAGGGCATCCACGATATGCGAGCCTATAAATCCCGCCCCTCCGGTTACCAGAATCTTCAATACTAGCCCCTCCTGTTTTATGATTGCTAATAGCTAATATATTCAGGGTACAGTGATATAGGTGCATACCGCCTGATTCGTTCTATCTGTGCATGGAACCTTCCGCCCCGGGCTTTCATATTTTAAATTGACATCTGCTAAAAGCCTGAGGGTGGTTTGGTACTTCCATGAAAATTGAGATTAAGCCTCCGAACACTTTTACACTAGCCAATGGCAGCAAAAGCTCCATACTCCAAACGGCGCAGATCCAAAGCCCGGATAAGCGGCAGATTTCAATAGAGCGCCAGTTTTTGCAGAGCCGGGTCATGAACATTTCCCGGTTGGCCGAGTTAATATTCTGGTCCCTGGCCAAACAGCGCGGTCTTTCTTATATACGCATGGGCGATTCCGAGCTGCTCATACTGGCGCAGGAACTGCTGTTTCCCACCAGTATCCCCATCTCACATTGGATCAGCCTGTTATCGGATCTATGCTGCGACCCTGACATTGGCCAGGGAGACAACGAGGTCTGCCGCTGGGAGTATATCGTGCAGGTGTCCGGCAACCGTTTTCCGGATAAAAAAGCCTGGGAGTATATGATAAAGGCTGTATCAACTGCCAGCGTAGTCGGTATCCCCACCACCGATCGTCCCGGCCGGAGCTTCGAACACATGAAGCTTCTAGAAGGATTTCAGACCATATTCCTGAGCGTGCTTAAAAAGCTCGGGATTCCAGTGGAATCACTCCTGCTGGCTGATTCTGCCGGGCATCATATGCTGCACGCCAGCGGCTGGTTTCGCCGATTGCTGCTTCCCAGCCGGTATCCCGGATTATGCCAGCAATTCGGCCTTCCAGCGGGGTTCCGGCCCCGCGTTCTGGTTGTAGGCAACCTGGCTGGACCTTTCGCCGATCTTCTACATAGAGAAGGCTGCCTGATAGCCGGCATTGTCCAGCCGGTAGGCATGCACAACCTCGAAAATGCCATCGAACAGATCTACAGGCAATCATTTGACCTGGCGCTAGTATCAGCAGGAACCCCGGCCAAATACATCTGCTCGGAGGTAGCCCGCCAGATGGGCAAGGTGGTTCTGGATACGGGTCAGCTCTTTGACGAACTCTTGAAGAAATACGGGCATCTCGATAACACCAACTACCAGATACCCATAATGTCATTCATGTAAAAAAGAGCACTGGTTGCCTAGTGCTCTTTATCTGCACGTCTATTAATCTTTAATCAACTTTATTGAGCATTAGATAGGCGGTGGTGAATTCGCCCGACCTGAGGTTGGCTGGAGCCGGCAGGGTGTTGACATTGCGGATGGTGACCCGGTCTCCGGCCTCTAACTGCAAAGAGGCTGCCCCGGTTATCGCCTGGCCCGCCGAGTTGAATCTCGACCGCACGATTCCGTTTACTGCCACACCCCAATCCTGAGGATTGTTCTGGGTGGTAAATACCGAGAAGAACGCATTATATGTTCCTGCCAGGTCGACTTCTAGTTCACCGGTTCCAGGTGTGTGACTAATAGCTCTTAGAGGGCCGCTGTTGCTGAAGGTAACCGGCGCACCGATAGCCACCGTCTGGGCGCCCAGCTGAAAGGCATACCCCCATGCTTCCAAACTAGCTGCAGTACCCGGCATACTACCTCCCGCGGAATTCCAGGCGCTGCTACTAATACTCTGACTGCCAGCGCTCCCCCCACCGGAACTGCCTCTGGAGCGGCGGCTCGCTGCCGCACGGGGACGGCCATAACGATATCTGAGTCCTTGAAAGCCTGTTATTACTCCACTGATATCCATTTGAGCACATCATCCTTTCTGACAGTCTGCTGCTGTCATAATAGACTATGACTCTCATGGATAAAGTGTTAATAAAAAAGGCAGTTATACGTACTCTCCTGCGGGTTTGTTAACGGCAGTTCCCACGGGCACCAGATGGCGCAGGGTGCGCATCCTCTCGTCGGGTACGCTCACCAACCTGGTGTTGATCCCGTAAAGGGTCTGCATATTGCTTTCGCTGAGAACCGCCTCGGCGCTGCCCCGGGCCAGAAAGTTCTTCTTATGCATGAGGGCACAAGTCACAGGGATCTCCTGGTTGTCAAAATAGAATACATGGTTCGGGAAGTGAGTGGCCATAATGATGGAAACACCTGCTTGTTTAACCAAATGCGTTATGGTCTCCATGACCACGATCTCATGCCTGAAGTCCAGGTGCGCAGTCGGTTCATCCATTACTATCAAAGGAGTCTTCTGGGCCAGAGCCCGCGCAATCATCACCAGTTGGCTCTCGCCTCCGCTGAGCTGAGTAAAGGGGCGCTTGCGCAGATGGAAAAGACCCACCGTGTTCAAAGCTTCCCGGGCAATTTGTTTATCCTGCTCTGATGGAGAACTGAAGCGGTTCGTATAAGCCGCCCGCCCCATCTGCACCATCTCCATAACCGTGTAGGGAAAAGTGCTCTCATGGCGCTGGGGAACATAGGCTATATACCGGGCAATACGGCCATTGTCCAGATCGCGAACGTCGATCCCCTGGACAGATATGCTGCCACCGCTCAGCTTGTTTAATCCCAGGATGCAATCCAGGAGAGTGGTCTTGCCGCAGCCGTTAGGACCCAGCAGGCAGAAGATCTGCCCGGCCTGAACTGCAAATCCAATCCTATCAAAAATAAGCCCCGTATCCCGGCTGTATGAAAATACCGCATCTTCAACCTGAAGCAGACTTATAGCGACCATCCTCCTCCCCGGGTCTTTTTGAGCAGCCATACGAAGAACGGCGCCCCGATCAAAGCAGTCAGAATGCCTAAGGGTATCTCCGAACCGGTGATAATCCTCCCGGCATCATCGACCAGTATCAAGAAACTGGCGCCCAGAGATAGGCTGGCCGGGATTAAAACCCGGTTGTCATTTCCTACCAGCATGCGGCAAATATGGGGTATGATGAGCCCCACCCAGCCGATAATGCCGCTGACGCATACAGCCCCTGCTGTAGCCAGGGTTGCGCAAATAATAACCAGTCCCTTGTCCACTAAAACGTTCAAGCCCAGGGCATGAGCCTCCCGGTCTCCCATGGACAGTACATTGATGCGCCACCTGATTCCGATCAGACCAGCTATACCCAACAGCATGGGCAGGCCCGCCAGCATTATGTCCTTGTAGCTGGCTGTGGCCAGGCTTCCCATCAGCCAGAAGACGATGCTGGGCAGCTGCTGATAGGGGTCGGCAACATACTTGGCAAAGGATATCAGTGCTGCAAATACCGAGGATACTATAGTTCCACCCAGTACCAGCATTATCGTGGGAGTCGTTGAATACACCCTACCGATCAAATAACTGGCCAGCACCGCCAGCAGGGCAAAAGAGAAAGCAAAAGCATAAACAGCCAGCGTACTGCCCTGAAAGAGAATGATAGCCAGCGCTGCACCGAATCCAGCCCCGGAACTGACTCCCAATATGCCGGAACTCACTAGCGGATTGCGAAATATGCCCTGAAAGGCAGTCCCGCTGATGGCCAGGCACCCGCCTACCATCCCCCCCAGGATTATCCTGGGCATGCGAATATCCCATACCAGGGTTTGGGCAATCGCCGGTGCCTGGCAGGCCGATCCGGTTGCCCTGCACCATACGATGCCTATCACAGTTTGAAAGGAAAGCTCAAACCTGCCGATGAAAAGCGATGAGAATATGCACAGCAGTGGAGCTACCAGCAGTAATATATATATAGCTTTTTTCTTCGTATCGCTCCCCCCTGTGCTCAGCTGCACCCCTTTAGGGGTGCGCCGCCATAAATATTAGTTTCTCCGTTTCTTCATATACCATGCCATAACGCCAACAACTACGATAATTATGGTTCCAAACACGTACAGGCCGGTGTTGTCCTGGCTGGATGCAACACTGCTCTTCTCCGCTGCAGCCGAGGCGTCAGCTTCGTTGTCCCGGCTCTCGACCGCGGCTGCTGAGTCTGGCTCTGCTACAGCAGGCTCGGTCACTACCACTGTGGAATCGGTATCCGCAGCCGGAACCTGCAACATGTCTGGAGGAGGGGCTGCCGTCTTATCCATCTGGGGATTGTCCGTTTTCGCAGTTGTCTTACCTGCATCCTGTCCGGGCTGTATCTTATCGGCAGGAGCCGGACCGCTGGTCGTAAACGAAAGTGAGACAGTCTGCGGCAGCGTCGAACCATTCTTTGCTATTAAGCGGGAGGATATATCCACCGTATACCTGGTCCCTGCCTGCATTGAATTCCTGGGCTTCAGAATGATGTCTCGCTTGCCCTCCGGCTGCATCTGGTCATCAGCCATCACTACATCAAAAGCAACTGCCTTCTGCCCGGCTGCCAGCGTAAAACAGGAGCGGTTATTGTCCTTAACGCTGATGTTGACCACGTTTTTGTTGAAAGACAGCTTGATTTGGGCATCCACCGGCACCCCGACGGCTCCGTCAGCCGGCGAAGAACTCAGAAGGGTCAAAGGCTGGCTCTTTCCTCCCCCGGAACCGTCTCCATCCCCGTCCTCTGCAGACCATGCTGTAAACGGCATTGCTGCCATAGCAATGGCCATCATCAATGCTATTATTTTCCCTTTTGAATTGAACTGCAATTGATGCACTCCCCTTCTAAAAAATCAAAAGATAAGCAATCGGGATACACTGCAGCCCGATGACGGCTCAATTATATTAGAATGCCCGCTTTTTTTCATTGGCAATATGCGCCTTACATGGCTATTTAAAGGCCTTGTTCAAGGGAAGCCATGTCCTGTGCAGGGAAAAATAACCTGTCTGTGGGGGGCAGGGGAACGGTTTGGAGTATCCGATGGTGATAAGGGCGTAGAACAGCAGACACCTGGGGACAGACACGGGAGAGCAGTCCCTCTGTGTCTGCGTGTCTTTGTGTTTCGTCAAAAGCGGTATTTCAGACCAGGAATCCGGTTCTTAATGATTCCCAGTACCAGCTGGCTTTCTTCCAGGCGGAAGAGCAGGACGATGGCCGTGAAGAGGAATACTCCCACAGCTATACCGCTGGCTACGACAATCGATTCTTTTAATTTGAAGCTCAGTTCCAGAAGCGCTTCCAGGTACCCGGCAAGCAGGCGCACCGCTATAAACATCACCGCCGAGGCAACAGTAGATATAAGAACGCTCCTGGCTATCTTTAAACCGTCGATGCTGCCCAGGCGGTGCTTCAAAACCAAGGTCAAGATGAAAATATTGACTATCCCGGCCAGTGAATAGGCCAGGGCCAGCCCGGTATCCCCCATGATCCGGATCAATAGCAGTGAAAAAGCAAGATTCAACGCCACTGCCATTATTCCGCTCAACACCGGTGTTATAGTGTCTTTTAAGGAGTAGAAGATTCTGTTTTGCAGCTGCAGAGCGCTGTAAGCAAAGATACCAAAAGAATAGTATAATAAATCCCCGGCTACAAGACTGGTGTTTGCCCCGGAAAAACTGCCCTGCTGGAAAAAGAGCTGGATTAGAGGTTCGCGCAATGCGATCAACCCTGCTCCTGCCGGTATGGTGATCAGGAAAATCGCTCTTAATCCCAAAGAAAAAGTTCTTTTGAGCTCATCTATTTCTCCGCGCGCGGCCTGAAAGTTCATGTTAGGGAAAACAGCCACGGCTATAGAAATACCAAATATGCCGATCGGCACCTGCATGATCCGCTGGGCAATGTTTAAAGCTGATATAGAACCTCCAGAAAGACCCGAGGCCAGGTTCTGCGTCACAAAAAGATTCAGCTGGGAGACTGACAAGCCTATGGCCACCGGCATCATCAGTTTGATAATGCTCCTGAAGCCAGGATGGCTGAGGTCGAAGGAGAAACAGTACCTGGCTTTCGTCCTAATCAGGGAGGGTATCTGCACAATTAAGTTGAGGATAGACCCGCCGACCACTCCGATAGCAAAGGCAGTTATCCCCAAGTGCCGGTGCAGGGCCACCCCCAGGCCTATGATCCCGATATTATAGAGTATTGAACCCAGCGCCGGAGAGTAGAAGTGCTCCTTGGAGTTGAGCACCCCCATGGCAATGCCATTCAGGACCATAAAGAAAGTTTGGATAAACATTATCCGGGTCAGACTGACAGTCAGCTCTATAGCTCCGGCAGGCAGGTCAGGAACCAGTAGCGCTACCAGGGGTCGGGTGTATATCTCGGCGATGACGATCAGGATCAGCAGGACAAGCAGAGTATAGTTCAAAACTATGCTGGCGGCTTTCCAGGCATCGTCTTCCTGTTTGCGGGCCAGGTAGCCGCTGAAAACCGGAATGAAAGCGGAACTCAGTGCCCCTCCCACTAGCAGCAGGTATATCAAGTCGGGGATGGAAAAGGCAGCCACATAAGCATCGGTGGCATAGCTGGTTCCAAACCAGGAGTATATTATTATATCGCGAAGCAGCCCCAAAATCCTTGCTATCAGGGTAGTCAGCATGAGCAGCCCCGCTGCTTTGGCCATCTTTTTCCCGTTCGTTTAATAAAACCCCTTTCAGCTATTACAAGTATAAGCCATAAAAGTCAATAATAGTCTGATTGATGCCACTATAAATAATAATGCTATTTCTCGAATAACTTGCATCATAGCTCTATGTGATTCGGATGCTTGGATGTGGGAACTTCAGAAATAGTAAAGGCGTTAAGAGAATCGATCTCAAAACGCCATCTTCCGTTTATGCATAATGTTCAAACCGTTAGCGAATATTTCTGCTGCGCCTCAACATCTCGATATATGTTTCACGTGTTCTTGTCATCCTGGGCGTCTCTTTGATTTCCTCCCCCTCAGTCTCAGACGCATCTTCAGCCGAATCTTCTATTGCTTCACCGCCTTCATCGGCCGAAGCTGCATCTTCATTGCACCCTATCCCCTCCTCAAGATTTTCCTCTTCATCTTCACCATTCAATTCCTCGTGTATTTCTACATCTTCATCATCTGCCGCTAAATCCAGGGCTTCTTCGCATCCTGACTCTGCAGGAGCATCAAGCTCTGCTCTTTCAGCTTCCAGTGCTTCTGGTATGGTATCGGCTTCCACATCCTTCTGATCACCGGGAGTCTCTTCCCTTTCCATGAGCACCGGATCATACGCCCCCGCTTCTTCCCCGTCCACCGCATCCTGAGTGCTTTTGGCTTCCGTATCCGCCTGATACGCAGAGGGCTCTTCACATGTATCAAGCAGCGCTACTCCCGGTTCCGCATTAATCTTTTGCGCTTCCGAGACCAATCGGGCGGTTTCTTCTTCACTTACTACCGGAGCAGCCGCTTCCGCTTCGATGAGTACCAGTTCCAATCTTTCGGTCGCCCTGGCATAGGCTCCTACCTCCTCGCCCGCTTGTTTTTCGCCTTCGGGCCTGCCCCGCTGGCCCCCGCCAGCGTCTTCAGTTCTATCCCAGTTTTTTATCAACGGGGGGGAATCGTAAGTGAAAGTGATACGCATTTTTTCATTTTCCGCAACGTCGAGAACTTTGGACTCGGAGATCCCATCCTCGCTCTCTGGTTTAGCCTGCCCATCGAGCTCTTGGGCCTCGTTTGGCTCTTTTTCTGTTTCACCATCTTCGGCTGGAGTTTGATTACCAGCCGATCCTGCATTCTCCTCACAGAATGCGTCTGATTCTTTGGAATCGATTATCGGGAGTTCCACCGCTTCGAGGACCTCCTGGATTCTATTGTCTTGCTCGGCTTCATCATCAGCCAGCGCTTCGCTTTCGACAGGCTCAAAAATCTCTTCCGCCAGTTGCTGGATGTCTTTAATGGGAAGCTCCTTTCCGGCCGATCCCGTTAAGCCAGTTTCTGCAGCCTGTGGTATTGCTGCTTCTTGCCTTTGAGCATCCTCCTTGTATATCTCCTCAATAAAGACTTCCGTACTGGATTCCGAATTTTCAGCTTCGCCTTCCCAGTCTGTATCGGCTTCTTCCTGCGTTTCTAGTATCCTGAAGCTTTCCGACACTTCCCCCCGGGACTCGGGAGGCATTTCGTCCAGATGGACTATCAGATCGGGCGCCCCGTCCAGCTCAGCAGGTTCACTTATTTCGAGTTCCTCCTCGGCTGCATGGACTATGGTATCTACTAAAGTTTGAGGGGCAAACTCTAATTCCAATGTCTTTGGCATCTCCGGACATTCAGGTACGCGTGTTTTCATCTGCGCTTCTTGGTTTTCTTCAGCAACATTATCGATAGCATAATAATTTTGCGCTTTTATTGGAACGAATAGAGTATCGCAGAAGGGGCAGGACTTGTCATCGGATAACGCGGTGGCCGATTTACTCCACTGTTTGCATGATTGGCACAACAGCCAATAAGCCATAATCACTTTCTCCTTTCTCAAAACCAGAACAAATCTACAAAATACCTCTATAGTTATAAACTATTGAACCCTGTAACATTTTATGGCACTAATATTTTTATGTTACAAAAGTATGCACTCCCGGCTGTTAAGAAAAGAGAGTCCCCGCCAACTAAACAGTAGCGGAGACCTGTGAAACTTTTGACAGTTGTGTCCCAAAGAATTTTCCGGTATCAAGTTATCTCTATTTTATTTCCGGACTCGGTGTTGGGCTCAATTTTAGGTAGAGTCACCTTTAGCACACCATCCTTATATTCGGCGCTGATCTCCTGGTTTTTTATGCCCGTCACCCAGAAACGGCGGGATACTTCGCCATAATGCCGCTCTCTCCTGATGTAGTTTTCTTTCTCCTCTTTAGTCTCTTCTTCTTTTTTTGCCGATACCCACAGGCGGTTATTTTTATATTCAACACTTATGTCTTCTTTGTCAAAACCCGGCAGCTCAGCCTCGAGAATATAGGCATCATCTGTTTCTTTGAAGTCGGCTCTCATGCTGCCGGCTTCAGCAAGCCCGCCCTTGTCGAACCAATCTTCGAACCATCTGCTCCCCAGACCCCGGAAAAAATCAGCAGGCGTAGGCGGATAGAACCTGTGTGCAGGGTATTTACTCTCACTCATCTTAATTTCCCCCTCCCATATAGTAAGGCATCGGCCATTCTATGGCGTATACCAGCATAAACTAATCGGGTCTAAAAGCCCTTTGCTGCTCAGCATCATCGCCAGCAATCGGGATCGATTCATTGAAATCACCCTGCGAATCGTAGCTCCCACACTTCTGACAGATCCATTGTTCGCCGTCATAGGTGAATTCCGCCATCTCTCCACATTCCATGCAGAATTCTTCGTTATCCTTGCCCAATGGAGATCCCCCCTTTTCTGCTAGGCTTGCGTTATAATATGGAGAACATACAGGCTTGTATCTCACGTGCTGACCGTGAATCCAAGCGTATTTAAGCTGAATTACGCCGTCTTGAAGGCCAGAAGCGGCAGGCCGTCCACTTCCATAATGTCCGCTACTGCATCCACCGGGCCTTTTTCAAAGTATTCCTGCAGTACTTTGATGTCTACTGGTATGTTGGATATTATCGCTTGAACAAAAACCCCCTCTTCCATCTGCAGGTGGCCATAGGCATAGGGAGCAATGGGAGTCAGGCGGGGATTGGGCGCTGGTGTTATATTATGCGATACAAAAATCAGTTTAGCCCGGCCTGACATTTGAATCCAGTCAAATTCGAAACTTCCGCAGTGCTCACAGGCCGATGTGGGAGGGAATGTATACTTTGAGCATCTCTTGCATTTGATGCCGATTAACTTCTTGTCCCGCAGTCCGTCATAATATTTCTTAATAATTGATTCCGGCATCCTAAATTCCCCCCTTCAAAATCATCACCGAGCTTATCATGGCATAGCCGTGGTTATGGATCAGGCTGAGCTCAGGAGGAGTTGATATCTGCTTGGCTTCAGCCTGGCCCCGCATCTGCTTCACGGCTTCCAGTATGTCGGTACCGGCACTGGCTGCCCAGGCGTGTCCAAAAGCATGGCGCCCGCCGCTGGTGCTCATCGGCCGGTCGGCGTCGAAGCGCAGCCGCCCTTCCCGGGCATATTTCAGCCCCTGGCCCTCCGGGAGATAGCCGGCTTGTTCAGCAACTCTGATACCGCAAATATGAGAACAATCGTGAGTCGAGCAGTAGCCCAGGTCTTTGGGGCCGATTCCCGCCATCTCGTAAGCTCTGGCCAGGGCCAGGGCATCGGCGGGGAATACGGTATCCTCCTTGTACCAGGGAAGATCGCCGACACAATATGACATGCCCAACACCTGAATAGGAATACCTTTGTAGTCCCGGGCGGCTTCCTGCCCACCCAGAACCATCGCCGAAGCGCCGTCCACCGCTGTTACCAGGCTGCGCAGGCGGGTGGGCCAGGCTAAATATGGATTGTGATCGGAAGTCCAGAACTCATACAATTCGCTGAAACCGTTGCGTTTGGCCTCATCCTCCAGCGGCTCGCGCCTGGCCGCTTTTGGGGTTAGAGAACCATGCAGCCTTCTGGTGCGGCAGAGCTCCATCATCGATATATCGTAATCTTCTATAGATATCCCGAATTTACGGCAATAGCCAAGTGCGATTAATCCGTTATAGACTGGAAAAATATCGTAGCCCTGGGGCACCCAATACGCCTGGTTGACTCCTCCGTCTGTCCACAGCCACATCACGTCGGTGGGGGTCTGCTCCCTCTCATAAGGGCTGTTTCCCATAGGATTGGTCTGGGTGGCTTCAAATCCTACCACCAGCACCTTATTATAAATACCGGCTGCAATTTGCGCCGCGGCCAATTGGGCTCCAACATTGGTGGTGGAACAGGCGGCTGCCATCTGTACGCCAGCCTTGAGTTCCATCCCAATCCACTTGGACACCTGGCTGTAGGCCGAAGCGAAAGAACTCTGGGCAGTGTGATTCCCTACAATGTAGGCGTCTATCTCGCCAGGATCGGTCTTAGCATCTTCAAGGGCTTCCTTTGCTGCGATAGACACCAGCTGCTGCAGCGATAATCCGTTGAGTTCCGGTGTATCCAAGAGATTGCCGAAATGAGTACAGCCGGCTCCCAGTATGTACACCGGTGCATTTAATTTGCCACTCATTATTACACCTCCTTGATATCCAGTTGTCCTTCTTCAAGCTCTTTGGGAATCAATCAATAAGTGCCGGAATAGCTGGTCCAGCCGATAGGCATAACCCGATGTACGAAAATGCCTGATCGACCTGGAGGTATTACTCTGGAATGAAAACCTGGACACCGAAGCTGATAATTATCCTGCTCGATTTATTAAGAAATTGGTTTTGCGGAATATGTGTAGTTGCCGGTGATTGGTCCAATTAAAATGCTTTCGGGAACAACAATTGTGTCGCGCGTAGGCATGCGCTGGGAGAATTAATGTTTGCAACAAGGTGATTGAGCATTCCGATTTATCAGTTCCGATATCTGATCTACACCGCTGATAATAGCCAATCATCCCCTTTACTATGAAATTTTTAAGGATTTCCTTATAATAATTTTAGCACTCATGTTTTTAATGTCAAAAAAAGCAGTTGACCAAATGACGCTGTCAGGAAAGAGATCAGCATACACCAAATTTACTTTCTATCTTGGCTTTGGTTGAGATTGGATGCACACCGGATATACCATATGCATGCGCTAGAAAAACGCAAAAATAAAAAGCTGTGTTCAAGGATCATAGATGATTTTTGATAAAAACCATCTTTAGCAGAAGAATGGTTGATCCTTCCGCTTGAGCTGCGCCTATATGGCTCAGGGACGATAGCAGAGCTAAACCAATGCTAAAAAGAAAATACTCTCCAGCATATAAAAAGGCAGTATTCTTAAAGATGTTGGATTATGATGTTGGATTATATTGAGGGAAATGGGATTGCGAAATGCTCATTTGTGGCCTGATTATTTATCTCCAAATTGTTTTTCAATCCAGGCCTTGATTTCATCCCGTACGCTGGCAAAAGAAGCAAGTATTTCTTCTCCGCCGCCCACATCTGATGCGCGACTAAAACTATGATGTAAGACTCGAAGACCGGGGAAATAGGGGCAGGTTTTTTTAGCTTGATCACATACAGTTATAACATAATCGAATTCAATATCTCTGAGTTCATCTATACTTTTAGAACGATGTTTGGACATATCTGCTCCCAGTTGTTCCATGGCCTTGATCGCATAAGGGTTGACCTGTGAAGGAGTGACACCAGCGCTATAGGACTCGTACCGGTCTCCATAAAGCATCCGCAAGAGAGCTTCTGCCATTTGCGATCTCCCGGAGTTTTGATTACAAATAAAAAGGACCTTTTCCTTGTTAAGTTTATCAACCATATATATCTCCCAGGGTAAAATACCTACTCTTCAGATCTTGCCAAAACATTCAGGTCTATCCGCCTGCCTTCGACAATGTAGATAACCCTCTCGCCCCAGTTTGTTGCATGATCTGCAATTCTCTCCAGGTGTCCGGCTACCAGAAGCAGAGCCGTAGCCTGGGGTATATTGCCCTGGTCGCGCATCATATAGGAAAGAAGCTCGCGAAATACTGCATCGTACAGGGCGTCCACCTGTTTTTCCATGGCTACCAGCGTCATCGCCAGTTCCACATCCCAGTCGACGAAGGCCTTCATAGCGGTCACAACCATCTCCTGGGCAATTTTCGCCATCTTCGGTATATCTATTAAGGGCTTCATATAGGTCTGATCGTAGAGATCAATTGCTATCCTGGATATGCTCTCGGCATGGTCGCCCATCCGTTCTATATCTACAATTATGCGCAGTGCCGTGCCGATGAAGCGCAGGTCTTTAGCCAGGGGTTGTTTTAGAGCAATCAGATACAGGCACTTCTGTTCGATGTCAAGCTCCATCTGGTCTAAGATATCATCTTTTTTTATTACTTCCCTGGCCAGTTCCATATTCTTTTCGGTCAGGGAACGGTTGGCCTTGTAGATCTGCTCCTGCAGCAGGCTTCCCATCTTCAGTATATCTTCTTTAAGCGCGCCTAATTGATCTTGCAGAGAATCGAGTGTCATAAAAACTACCCCCCTTTTACTAATCTAACTAATCATAAAGGTTAACCAAATCTCCCGGTGATATAATCTTCGGTTTTTTTGTCACCGGGATTAACGAATAATTCCCTGGTTTTATTGAATTCCACGAGGTGGCCGTTCAAAAAGAAGCCGGTATAGTCAGATACGCGGGCCGCCTGCTGCATATTATGCGTAACAATGACAATAGTATAGTCCTTTTTTAACTCGGCAATCAATTCTTCCAGTTTGGACGTGGAGATGGGGTCGAGGGCTGAAGCCGGTTCATCCATCAATATTACTTCTGGATTTACGGCCAGCACCCGGGCTATTACCAGGCGCTGCTGCTGTCCGCCGGACATTCTTGCTGCGGGCGAATTAAGTCTATTCCCCATCTCCTCCCACAGGTTGGCAGCTTTAAGGCTCTTTTCCACGATCTCATCCAACTGGCTTTTATCTTTGACCCCATGAATTCTAGGACCATAAGCAACGTTTTCATATATCGACATTGGAAACACCGAAGGTTTTTGAAACACCATCCCCACTTTTTTTCGCAAGTCCACTACATCTACTTCTTTTTCATATATCGGTGCCTCATCAAGGTATACCTGCCCCTTTATTCTTGTCCCTTCGATAAGCTCATTCAATCGGTTGAGAGTGCGCAGGAAGGTTGACTTTCCACAGCCGCTGGGCCCGATCAGGGCAGTAACCTGATTGGCTTTTATGTCCATATTTATTCGGTGCAGGGCTTGAAATTCATTATAAAACACTTCCAGATCGACGCTTTTCATTTTAATTGTGTCTTCCACGATGTCTTCACCCCCCGTTTACCTCATAGCCCTGGTAAATTTCCTCAAGCTGAGATTGGCCATATAGTTGATAATGATTATTAGAACCACGATAAGCAGTGCTGTTCCCAGCGCTCGTTCGTTAGATATACCCTCCATCGCCATCAAGTAAAGATGAACCGACATGGTCCGGGCCGGATCAAATGGTGAGATCGGCATGCCCAGCGAACTCCCAGCGGTAAGAATGATCGCAGCTGTTTCACCTACCGCCCTCCCTATAGAAAGGATTATGCCGGTTACGATCCCAGGCAGAGCCGAAGGCAACACGACTCTTCTAATTGTCTGCCACTTGCTGGCCCCCAGTGCCAGACTGTTTTCTCTATATTCAGGTGATACAGTCAGTATAGCTTCCTGAGCTGTTCGGGTAATAGTCGGCAGGATCATTATGGCCAGGGTCAAGCTCCCTGATATAAGAGACCAGCCGAGGTCAAGAAAAACAACAAAGAATACAAACCCGAATAAACCGAATATTATGGAGGGTATGCCTGCCAGGGTCTCAGAGGTTAAGTTCACCAGTCGGGCAAATCTGCTCCGGCTATGTGCATATTCTTCGAGATAAATTGAACTGCCTACCCCTATTGGTACTGCAATGAGGAGTGACATAAATGTCAGGTAAAGTGTGCTTACTATAGTGGTCGATATGCCTCCGGACCGTCCAGCTCGACTGGGCGGCTGGAGTATAAAATCCAGACTGACCGTGGAAAATCCCTTTATAAATATATAAGCAATTATGCCAATGAGGATAGCCAGTATTATTAATCCAGACAGCCAAAATCCTCCGGTTATTAAATTGTGCTTTAGTCTACTGGTTTTTATCATCTGCATAACCTGCCTTAGCCGCTGCATTAACCATCAAGTTCAATGCAACTATAAACACAAATAAAACCATGCCAGTGGCAAAGAGCGCGGCCTGGTGGTCTCCCGACGCGTAGCCCATTTCCAGAACGATGTTGCTGGTCATGGTTCGCACCGGTTCCAAAATACTTCCAGGAATCACCGGAGAATTGCCGGTAACCATTACCACTGCCATAGTTTCGCCAATTGCCCTGCCCATACCCAATACCACCGCCGTTATTATACCGGAGCGTGCAGCCGGTAGTATCACCCGGGCAATGGTCTGGTAGTGGGTGGCACCCAGTGCCAGCGAGCCCTCTTTATATTCTTTGGGAACTGCCAAAATGGAATCACGGGATATATTGATTACGGTTGGCAAAATCATAATTCCCAGGATAATAGCGCCGGCCAGGACGCTTAATCCAGTCCCGCCCATAATATCACGGATGAAAGGCACGATAACAATCAGCCCTATGAATCCATACACTACCGAAGGGATGCCGGCTAGCAGTTCCACCATACTGCCGAGAGCCCGGCCTACTTTGCGCGGGGCGATCTCAGCCATCAATATGGAAGTGGAAATACCAAGAGGTACTGCCCATAGCATGGCAAAAACAGTTACCTCAAACGAACCGATCACCATCGCCCAAATCCCGAATATGTTTTTAGTAGGCCGCCAATCCGAGCTCGCCAGGAAGTTGGCCAGACCGGTTTTGTAAATCAGGGGAAGACCCCTAACAAAAATAAACAGGGTGATGAGAGCTATGACTATTACGAAAAGGGCTGCACAAAACACCAGGCCTTTCTCTATAAAGCTTTCTCCACGGCGTTTGAGTGTTCTATGCTTGCCCGGCTTCATAATGCTTCCCCCCTTAGTGGCCAAGACATGTAATTTTGCGTTCCGTTATCTTTGTGTTTAAGTTTATCAAGCCAATGTTTAATTTCTCTGCTTACTTTGTTAAAAGAATGTAAATTATTAATGGACCCGCTCCGTTTATATTAGAGCGGGTCTTTATCCATAAAAACTGTTATTTTTTGATACTTATCGCACCTTCCTCAACGATAAGCTTTTGTCCCTCGGGACTGAGGACAAAGTCTATGAATGCTTTGGCAAGGCCTTCCGGAGTTCCCTTGCTTACGTAGAGGAATGGTCTTTGCAGCTTGTAGGAGCCGTTCAATACATTGGCTTCGCTAGCCTCAGTTCCGTTGATCGGCAATGCTTTGACGGTCGTGTCGAGACTTGACAGGGAAATATATCCGAGTGCATTTTTGTCCCCGGCTACGGTAGTTCTGACTGCTCCGGTGGAATTTTGAACAATGGCGGACTTAATGATTTCTTTCTTGTTCATGACCAGGGTGGTGAAAGCTTCTCGGGTCCCTGATCCTTCCTCCCTGGTAACCACTGTGATCGGAGCGTCCTGGCCTCCGACCTCGTTCCAGTTTTTGATGTTGCCCATGTAAATATTCATGACCTGATCAGTAGTAAGTCCAGCGATTGGATTTGAAGGGTGGGTCACGACAGCTATCCCATCCAGGGCGATGGTTGTTTCAACCAATCCTTTAGCCTTTTCTTCTGCTTTCAGCTCGCGCGAAGATGCACCAATACCAGCGGTTCCTGAAACAGCCGCTTCGATACCTACGCTTGAACCGCCACCCTGAACATTGACCTGAACCCCTTTATTTTGGGCCATAAATTTTTCGGCTAACACCTCACTGAAGGGCTGTACCGATGTAGAGCCGGCCACGGTCAGAGTACCACTCAATTCAGAACTTGGAGTGTTGGAAGAGCTTTTTTGCCCGCAACCAGATACAAAAACAGAACCTGATATCAGCAGCACTACCAATAGTAATCCGGTGATTTTCTTAAACTTACCTAAAAACTTCATTATTTCTTCCTCCCTTTTCAATGTTTTGGGAAACACCTTCCCCTGAGCTAGATTGCAAACAATGCTGCTGCGCAGCCTGGAATCAGCCAATTGATATGGGAACATTTCCCTATTCGCGTCCGCTCTGCAAGCGGCAGCATGATAAAGCTCTTCCCAAATTAGCTGATATTATCATCATCTTTAGAATACCTTAGTATTGTTAAGGCTTATTCCTTCTGACATTAAGCCTGCTTTTTTTTCTTGTAAAAGTTCTGTAAATTAGCGAGTTTTGATAAAGATGGCTTACTTGGGTAGGAAAACATAGAAGCTAGATCCCCTGCCTGGGAAACTTTCAACACCTATCTGTCCATTCAGATTTTCAACCAGGTGTTTAACAATTGCCAAACCCAGTCCGGTTCCCCCGGTCTTCCTGGATCTGGCTTTATCAACCCGGTAGAAGCGTTCAAAAATCCTGGGAATCTCATTTTCGGGAATACCGATGCCATAGTCCTTGACAGTCATTTTGATGCTGCTGCCTAAATCTTGAAGAGACACCTCGATATCAGCTCCATCCGGGCTGTATTTCATGGCGTTGTCCAGGAGGTTGGTGAGAATCTGGGCGATGAGTTCGGGATCGCTGCTCATATCTGAAATGTTATCGGGATTGTCGTATTTGATCCGGATGTTTCTCAGACCTGCCATTTGAGACATCCTGGCCACATTTTCCATAATTAACAGGTCAATATTGAGATTCTGAAGACTGGGAGTGAATTTATCCGATTCCAGTTTCGAAAGAAGCAAAAGTTCATTAATCAGATAGTTGAGCCTCTGGGCTTCATCGTAAATGATCCTGGAGAATTCAACTACATTCTCCGGGTCCTTTCCCCCTTCAGACAAAAGGGTCTCTGCAAATCCGCTGATACTGGCAACCGGGGTCTTCAACTCATGTGATATATTGGCTACAAAATCTTTACGAACCTGCTCCAGGCGCTTCAGTTCGGTAATATCGTTTAGGATTAATAGAATATCCTGCATCCCCAAAGACCTTTTAATAATCGGCACGACATTTACTTCGACTATCTTAGCCCCCATAGTATGCAAAACAATGCTCCGCTTCACAGGGATGCGTGCTCTTATTGCCTCATCGATCATAGAAAGGATCTCATAGATGGAAATTACTTCGACATATTTCCTGCCTATATAGTTTTCACTTAAACTCAATAGTATTTTCGATGTCGGATTGGCAAAAACAACCCGACTCTCGCCGTCTATCATCACTATTCCATTGACTGTATTGTTTAGCATGGCTTCCAAGCGATTCTTGGCCTCGGATACTTGATGCATGCTGTTTTCAATATGCTGACCCATTTCATTAAAAGCCCTGGCCAATATACCCATTTCATCTTCTGTAAATACTGAGACGCGGCGTTTAAGGTTGCCCCCCGCCATATCTTGAACAGCTGCGGTAATGTCTTTTAGGGGCCTCGAAAAGCTGCGGGCCAGAATTAAGCTCAGCAGGATGGCCAGCAGACCGCAAGCCAGAACAGACAGCAGAATGCCCATTAGAGCATTATTATAGATATTCTGCAGCTCCTGCAGCGGCATAGCCAGCCGTACAGCGCCGGATAACGATTTATCCGTAAATGGCACCGCCACATACAGCATATCTATTTCTAATGTGTCGCTGTATCTTATATCCACTCCGATCTGGCCGTGCAAAGCAGCATAGACTTCCGGGCGGTTGCTGTGGTTATCTAACTTGTCCGACTCAACCGCGGAATCGCCTAAGACGATACCGTCCGCATTTACTATGGTGACCCGGGCAGCACTGTCTTTGGCCGCCGTATCGCAGATTTCCTGGTAGGTGCGGCTGCTCTGGTCGCTGCTGTTCCTATACCTGGTCATGTCGGCAATCAGGTTCGCTTCCTTGGTAAGTCTGGCCTCCAGATTGTTAAGATGATAATCTTTATATTTAACGTAGCCCAGCCCGCTAAGAAGCAGCAGCAACATAACGATAATCAGCAGGAAAGCGGTAAAAAGTCTCACACCATAATTTTTAATCACCAGCAGGCACCTCAAATCTATACCCTACGCCTCGAACTGTTTTTATATACTGGGGATTTCGACTATCATTCTCTATTTTCTCCCGCAGTTTGCTTATATGTACATCCAAAACTCGAGAGGCAACGCTGTCAGCATTATCCCATAATACTTCCAGGAGGTAATCGCGTTTTAAGACTCGCCCGGTATTCCTCAGGAGAAGACTTAATAGTTCATACTCTTTAAGAGTTAGATCCAGTAAGCTGCCGTGATGATATATTTGATAATTTTCCGGTTTGATCTTGAAGCTTCCATAAGAAACCTGTTTATCTGTTATTTCAGATTCCCGGTAATCTCTATTTCTCCTGAGCGCCGCCTTTACACGGGCAGTTAATTCCCGGACACTGAATGGTTTGGTGACATAGTCGTCAGCGCCCAGCTCCAGACCTAATACACGGTCAATTTCTTCACCCTTGGCGGTAAGCATTATAATAGGCGTCTTAATATTTTGACGGCGCAGGTCACTACAGATCTGTATGCCGTCTTTCCCCGGCAGCATCAGATCCAGCAGAATGAGGTCGGGATTTTCTATATTTACGAGCTCCTCCACTTCATTTCCATCATAGGCAGCTACTGTGGTAAAACCCTCTTTGCTCAAGTTATACGTGATCAGTCTTACCAGAGTCTCTTCGTCATCAACCACCAGAATTTTCCCCTGCATTCAGTCACCTCCCGCTGTCAGCTCTTAAAAAATATACACACATTTTAACAATTTATCTTGATATACGAGATACCATAGTCTTAAATTAATTATAGCCCGGATATTTGAGGCCTGATATTCATTATTTAAAATTAGCTGCTTTCGCTTCCCATTTTACTCTCCGACTATTAAAATTTATCACCAACAATGTAAAGTTACTGTAAATCTCCAAGAAATAAGCCATTTATATTATCCCCGCCTGTATACACTGTTACTTGTTTACCTTCCGGCAGTTCCGAGGAGAATGCAGAATTGTAGCTGAGAAGCAAAATTGGTTATACTAAAGGCATCTAGAGATGTATCAGCTAAACTGGAAATATTCCTTTAAGGCTGGGCTATTTTTTATCAGCAACTTGGATTCTTAACATACACTTTACATGTTCTTAACATTGGCCTTTTATAATGTATTTGTAAGGTTATTTTAAAGCAGGTGCCAGCAATCAAGGAGGCTGCATGAAGATATGTTTACTACCTCAGTTATCGTAGTTGTAATTCTGGTTCTGTTATTTGACTATATAAACGGATTTCATGACACCGCCAACGCCATAGCCACATCAGTATCGACCAAGGCGCTCACCCCTCGCCAGGCTGTAATAGTGGCAGCAGTCTTTAATCTAGTGGGCGCCTGGGTGGGTAAAAAAGCTGTTGCGGCAACCATCGGAATGGGCATAGTAACTCCACAGCTCGTAACTGGCGAAATAATTTCCGCCGCTCTTGCCGCCGCTATCTTCTGGAACCTGTTCACCTGGTATTTCGGCATTCCCAGCAGCTCAACTCACGCGTTGATAGGCGGTCTGACTGGAGCAGTAATTGCATCAGCGGGAACAGGCGCTGTTAACTGGCAGGGCTTCGCCAAAATTCTGACCGGATTAATAGGTTCGCCTATAATTGGTCTTGTCATCGGCAGCGTTGTTATGACTGTTCTCTTCTGGGTATTTAGGAACTCGGCACCCAATAAAATCAATAATAATTTCCGGAATCTACAGGTCCTCTCCGCATGCGCCCTGTCATTTTCCCACGGATCCAACGACGCCCAGAAAGCCATGGGCATCATTACCATGGTATTATTGAGCAACGGCTTAATATCAACTTTCCAGGTCCCTGACTGGGTAAAAATATCCTGCGCCATGGCCATGGCCCTGGGCACCGCTATGGGAGGTTGGAAGATCATCCGCACTATGGGGGGCAAAATCTTTCGCATCGAACCCATTAATGGATTTGCCTCTGACTGCACATCTTCGCTGGTCATCTTCGGCGGCAGTCTGCTGGGAATCCCGGTCAGCACTACCCATGTTGTATCATCGTCCATAATGGGGGTGGGAGCGGCCAAACGCTTGAAGGGTGTACGATGGAATATAGCCGGTCAGATTTTGACTGCCTGGGTGGTTACTATTCCTTCCTCCGCACTGGTGGCTATGATATTTTATAAAATCATTCGGATATTTCTATAGAAGCCAAATCCCATATCCTCTAATTCACTTTTCCTACCTGCCAGCCCTCATATCTGTCAACATATTTGAGTAAACCTTAAAGCAAGGGAGCTAAGTGCTGGGTGTATGTATTGCTATAAGAACACTGGCTCGCTTGTAAATATCCAAATTTTATGTTAACTTTCTCAATGTCAATTGCTTGTCTTATTACGGCTGTTTGCATCCATTGCCGGGCTGGATAGGCCGTATTTAAACCGGAGCGGTGCAGTACAGAGCCGGTGTACCTGCTGTTTAGGGGAGAGAATCGTTTATGGGATTATGGGAATTGCTAATGATCGCCGCAGCTCTATCTATGGATGCTTTTGCGGTGGCCCTCTCCAAGGGCCTGAACATGCACAAGCTGAATTTTCGGCACACCTTCGTACTCGCCGCCTTCTTCGGAGGGTTCCAGGCGGCCATGCCCCTTCTGGGGTGGCTGCTGGGCATTCAATTCGAGCAGTATATTACCAGCTTTGACCACTGGATAGCATTTGCCCTGCTGGCAATGATCGGCGGCAAGATGCTCTTGGAAGCTTTTAATAAAGATGGTGAGTCTTCGGTCAAATTTGTCCTGAATATCAAGGAACTTCTGCTCCTCGCCATAGCCACCAGCATCGACGCGCTGGCAGCAGGGATCACGTTCGCTTTTCTGAACGTATCTATACTTTCTGCGATAGCTCTTATAGGATCGACCACCTTTATTTTTTCCGCTTCAGGGGTGATCATCGGGAATAGATTCGGACTCAAGTATAAAGGCAGTGCCGAAATTTTGGGCGGTCTGGTCTTGATTTCTATCGGGATAAAGATCCTTTTGGAACACATGAATCTCCTGTAGTTAGAGTAACCTCATCCCATCCGGGATTTTTCATGCCTCAACAGACTTCATTGACAGTGCCACTTTGCCTCTCTCCCGGTCTACGGATAGCACGCGCACGTTGATGACATCCCCCACGGCCACCACTTCCAGCGGATGCTTGATATAGCGGTCGGCCATCTCTGAGATGTGGACCAGGCCGTCGTTCTTTACGCCGATATCGACAAAAGCTCCGAAATCGACCACGTTTCTCACCGTGCCGGTCAAGATCATACCTGCTGTCAAATCTTCGATGCTCAGCACATCAGTCCTGAATATGGGCGGTGGCAGATCCTCGCGGGGATCGCGATGGGGTTTCTGCAGGCAGTCCAGCACATCTTTTAAAGTAGGCTCACCGGCACCCAGCATTTCGCTGAGTTTTTTAGTGTTGAACTCTCTGAGCTTCAGGGCCAGAGCCGGCTTGCCGATGTCTTCCGGGCTGGCTCCGGAACTGGACAGAATCTGCTCGGCTAGCGCATATGATTCGGGATGTATAGCTGTTGAGTCCAGCGGATTATCTCCGCCATATACGCGCAGGAATCCGGCCGCCTGCTGGTAGGCTTTAGTGCCCAATTTGGCGACTTTCAGCAGTTGCTTGCGGTTTTTGAAGCGCCCGTTATCATCACGGTAGCGGACAATGTTGCTGGCTACTACCGAAGAAAGTCCTGATATATAGGCTAGCAGGGATACGGAAGCGGTGTTTAGCTCCACCCCCACCCGGTTAACTGCCGATTCCACCACAGCCGCAAGGCTGCTGTCCAGCTCCTTCGGGGGCAGATCGTGCTGGTACTGGCCGACACCGATCGCTTTCGGTTCGATTTTTACCAGCTCAGCCAGGGGATCCTGCAGGCGCCTGGCGATGGAAACCGCGCTGCGCTCGGACACATCCAGATCAGCAAACTCCTGGGCTGCCAGTTTGGATGCCGAGTAGACGCTGGCACCCGCTTCGCTGACGATGGTGTAAGGGACAGAAAGCCCTTTATTCTTTATCAGACCAGCCACGAACTGCTCGGTTTCCCGTGACGCTGTGCCGTTTCCGATGGCAATGGCGGTCACGCAGTATTTATTAATCTTGTCTGCTAAAACAGATTCTGCCTCAGCGATTTTCTTGTGGGGAGGAGTTGGATAAACCACTCCCACCTCCAGCATCTTCCCGGTATCATCCACTATCGTCCACTTGCAACCGGTCCGGTAGGCGGGGTCGATGCCCAGCACCGTCTGCCCTTTTACCGGAGGCTGCAGCAGCAGGCTGCTCAAGTTTTTTGCGAATATATTGATGGCCTGTTCCTCGGCTTTTTGGGTGAGTTCATTCCTGATGTCGCGCTCTACGGAAGGCTTTATGAGGCGGTTGTAGCCGTCTTGAACAGCTTCCAGAACCAGATCTTCGGTGATTCCAGGCTTTACAAAACGACCTCCCAGGTGGTCCACGATCTTATCCGGCTCAATAAGCAGTGCAACTTTGAGTATATCCTCGCGCTCACCCCGGTTTATGGCCAGAATGCGGTGGGGCGGAATTTTTGCCACCGCTTCCTGGTAATCGTAATACATGCGGTAAGGCGACTCGGCCTCAGGATCTTTTGCCGCAACCTGAAGTATGCCAAACCTTCGGGTATAGTCTCGTATCCAACCGCGGGAATCTGCATCCTCCGCCACCTGTTCGGCAATGATATCCCGGGCGCCTTTTAAAGCCTCCTCCCGGGTGGCAACTTGATCCGATAGGTAATGGTCGGCCACTTCCCCGGTATTTCCCTCTTGCGGAAATGACAGCAGATAGTCGGCCAGCCCCTGCAGCCCTTTATCCCTGGCAATAGAAGCACGGGTCTTGCGTTTGGGTCTGAAGGGCAGATAAAGATCTTCTACCTCGACCAGCTTTATTGCCTGTCTTATTTTTTTCTCCAATTCATCACTGAGCTTGCCCTGTTCGTCAATCAATCGAATGACTTCATCCTTGCGCTGTTCCAGGCTGCGATGGTATTTTATCCGCTCTTCAAGGAGGCGAATTTCATTTTCATCCAGTCCCCCGGTGGCTTCCTTGCGATAGCGGGCAATAAATGGAACAGTATTTCCGTCATCTAAAAGCCCGGCTACTGATTTAACCTGGCGCAAAGAAATCCTAGTCTCACCAACAATACGGTCAAAAATATAGTCCACGGGCACTACTCCTTTAAATACCTGGTATTTTGTGCAAAATACTGCACCATTGCTATTTTAACACAGCACCCTTATTTCACTCCACTTAACCCAATCAGCAGTAAAAAATCTCCGTTGGCCATGTCCAATTGGAATAATATGCCAAAATAGGTATGGGAGTTGCCGTTTGGCGGTTGGTCACTTTCCCACGCGGGGGAGGTGATGCCTATGATTACATACAGCGAGTTTTTTCAATTTTGCCTGGTAATCGTGGGTATTATTTCTCTGGGTATTCTACTCAGAAAATAACGGACCGCCTCTGTGTAAGGCGGTCTAAACAGCTTAAGGACTAGCCGCCACGCAAAAAGCGGCAACTCCTTTTATTTTTATTTGATAACACACAGGCATATCAATTTTAATTCTTTGGGAATACGATTAGACCTTCAGAATCATAAGCTGGAGGGCAGGGCCGCTTCTGCACCATAGTATAGTCATGCTTGTGTAAAAACTGACATACCGCATATAAGCAATATTGTTGATACATCTTCTATTACTATACAAACTCGGGTTGACAACCCCTGGATTCGGCAATCTGCTCTATCTTTATGGATATTAAGCCCCTGTAAGCCTCGTCATCTCGCAAATAGGCCTCCAACTCGGGCAAGTCCTGAGGGAATGCAGACCGGTACAACTTTTTGAGCCGGCCTACAACTGCCGGATAAGGATTCAGGGTATCAATCAATATTTTTTTGACCCCTGTATCGGCAAAGGA
Organism: uncultured Syntrophomonas sp.; assembly: GCA_964635975.1. Lineage (GTDB taxonomy): Bacteria > Bacillota > Syntrophomonadia > Syntrophomonadales > Syntrophomonadaceae > UBA5314. The sequence goes on along the minus strand of CAZWPO010000016.1, from coordinate 31,971 downwards.
GAGGAACAGCTCATCAAGGACCTCCTCCCTATCCGAGATTCCCGGCAGCAGCGGAGCTATGAAAATCCAAACCGATATTCCCGCTTCTATAAGCTGCCGGGCGGCATTCAAGCGCGCCCGCGGCGATGACGCTCCGGGTTCCAGAATACGGGCAGCTCTTTCATCCATGGTATTAATAGTAAATCCCGCTTCACAGTTTTTCAGTTTCTTAAGTATCTCTATATCCCTGACCACCAGGGCTGACTTGCTTAAAAGATGGACCTCCAGCGAGGGATGTCCGCTCAGGATCTCCAGGCTCCGACCGGTTATATTGTATCTGGCCTCGGCGGGCTGGTAAGCATCGGTAACTGTTCCGACTATAACTCTTCCTTGTTTTTTAACCCGGCTTGACAACTGCTTTTTGAGCACTTCGGGGAAGTTGATCTTGACGTCCAGGAACTCTCCCCAGGGCTCTTTATGGCCGGTAAACCGGCACATGAATGATGCATAACAGTAGGCGCAGTTATGCAGGCAGCCCACATAAGGGTTCATACAGTAATCATAGCCTGGTATCCCGGTCTTATTCAGGGCTGATTTGCACATTATCTCATTGATGATACTATGTATGTTCATTGAAACCAGTATCCCTCATTTTCTTTCCACTTTAGAAATAATATGGACCTCAAACTACTGGCAGTCAAGGTCCATTTAAGTTCGATTAAATCTAATGCTAAGCCCGGGCGATCTGGTAGGTATCACGCGCTATGACCAGTTCTTCGTTGGTGGGTATTACAAAAATGCGCACCCGGGAATCTTCGGCAGCTACATCCACTTCCTTGCCGCGCACATTGTTCTTAGCTTTGTCCAGCTTAATGCCCAGAAAATCCATGTTTTCGCAGATCATTTCCCTTATATTGATGGCGTTTTCCCCTAACCCGGCGGTAAATACTATACAGTCACAGCCGTTTAACTCAGCCATGTAGGCTCCTATATAGGATTTTACCCGGTTGACGTATACCTGCAGGGTCAGCCTGGCCCGGGCATTACCGGCTTCAGCCGCCTGGCTGATGTCTCTGAAATCGTTGCTTACTCCCGACAGGCCCAGGGCTCCTGACTTCTTATTCAGGTAATCGTTAACCTCGGAGCCGGTCAAATTCAGCTTATCCATGATGAAAAGAACGATATAGGGATCTATATCCCCGCTGCGGGTGCCCATCACCAGGCCCTCCAGGGGGGTGTAGCCCATGCTGGTGTCGACTACCTTGCCCCCATCTACAGCCGCCATGCTGGCGCCATTGCCCAGGTGCAGGGTGATAATTTTGGCCTCTTCCAGGGGTTTGCCCAGCATAGCCGCCGCCCTATTGGAAACATAATAATGAGATGTACCGTGGAAACCATAACGGCGTATCTTGTACTTCTCATAGAGCTCGTAGGGCAGAGCGTACATATAGTGCTGCGCCTCCATAGTCTGGTGGAAAGCGGTGTCAAAAACCGCGACATGCGGCACCCCCGGCATCAGAGCCTGGCAGGCCTCTATCCCCATCAGATTAGGAGGATTGTGCAGCGGTGCGATATCGAAACACTCCCTAATAACCTGCCTGACCTCGTCGGTGATCAGAACTGATTGGGCGAAAAATTCAGCGCCATGAACCACCCGATGGCCGACCGCTTTCAAGTCGGAGAGATCCTTTACCACCCCGTACTCAGCATCGGTCAATGTCTCCAGCACCAGCTTCATGCCCTCGGTGTGGTTGGGCACGTCCCTTTTTATCTCCATCTCCGCTCCGCTGCCGGTCTTGTGGGTCAGAACCGTGCCGGGTATCCCCACCCGGTCCATCAATCCCTGGGCCAGTACCCTCTCATCGCTCATGTCAAAAACCTGGTACTTAATCGACGAACTACCGCAGTTGACAACCAGTACATCAAAACTCATTTGACAACACCCTTTCTTTTTATGATTAGGAATCCGATGAAAATTATTACGTGCCGGTTTAATCACAATCCAGATTGGGCAGAAGTGCTGTTTTCCTGGGATTTTTTAGCCAAAGACGCTTATTCGTGTGGAGAAGTATCTGGATTTCGTTACTATATCTAGTTTGCCGTATTAAATAATTTTTTTCTACTCAAATTAACCCTTGGTTCCCGTCTGCTTATACTAGCGAACCTTGTCAAAGAACCGACATATTATGGAATTATCAACCCTTGCCCCTATACGATATTTATTCATCAAGCGGGCTGGACACGGCACAGCATCCGGTACAGGCCCCCTACGTTTTTTTCTTCTCCAGAGCGGCTTTAAAGAGGTCGCCCAAGTTGGTTCCCAGTTCTTCTTTGTCGCTGTACTGGGCGATGAGCTTCTGGGTGGCTCGGTTGCTGCCGCCCATGCGTCCGTAGGGATTTTCCTTTTCCGGCTGCCGATAGCCGCAGGCTCTATCCTGACAGGATAGCATTCTCCCCCTCTTGCCGCTGACGATTAGCATATATTTGCCGCACAGGGGGCATTTGCTTTTCGATATATTGTCGGCTTTGTACACCGCATCATCGCTTTTGACCTTGTAGACCAGCTCCGAAGCATCTTTGCGGATATCCTCCATGAAAGCCTGCTTCGCCTCCCTGCCCCGGGCTATTTCAGACAGGCGCTGCTCCCAGCGGGCGGTCAGTTCGGGCGAACGCAGGGCCTCAGGCACCAGTCCCACCAACTGGATGCCCTTTGAAGTGGGCACCAGGTCCTTGCCGTGGCGCTCGATATAGCTGGTGTGGATCAGCTTCTCGATAATCTCCGCGCGGGTGGCCGGGGTCCCCAGGCCGCTGCCTTTCAGGTTCTCCCTTAATTCTTCGTCCTCGACAAACTTGCCCGCCTGCTCCATAGCGGTCAGCAGGGTGGCTTCCGTGTAGCGCCCGGGCGGTTTGGTTCTGTGTTTACTGGTTTTGCAGCTTTTAGCCTCAGTTTTTTCGCCCTTCTGGTGCCGGGCCAGAGCCTGCTCCGGCAGCCGGTCATCATCCGCCCCCTCTTTCTCCGCAGGACTGACTTGAATTGTCTTCCACCCGCGCTCGATCTCCACTTTGCCCCGGGAAATGAACTGCTCCCCCTGTACAATTGTCCGTATAGTGGTCTGCTCATAGCGGTAAGGCGGGTATAATACCGCCAGAAAACGCCGGGCGACAAGATCGTAGAGGCGCTTTTCATCCGCATCGAGGGCAGGAAGGTTCAATGGCTGTTCGGTCGGAATGATAGCATGGTGGTCGCTGACCTTGCTGTTGTCCACAAAACGCTTCCCCGGATTTATCGGCTTTTGTAGCAGAGATTTGACAAGCTGCGCGTAAGCTGCCGTGTTCATGCCTTTCAGGCGCACCGGGAGGGTGGGTACAATGTCGCTGCTGATATAGCGGGAATCGGTACGCGGGTAGCTCACCAGTTTATGACGCTCATATAGATCCTGAAGCACAGAAAGAGTCTTCTGCGCTGGCCAAGCAAAGCGCCGGTTGGCATCGCGCTGCAGTTCGGTCAGGTCGTAGGCTAAAGGCGGCGGCTCCTGCCTGGCTTCGGTTTTTACTTCACTGATGCTGCCCATCTGTCCGCGGACCCTGGCAGCAACGGCTTCCGCCTGAGCCTGATCATAGATGCGACCGCCGGAACCGGATTGCCAATCTCCGAAATAGTCGCCGAAATCAGCCCGGACCGTCCAGTAATCGACCGGTTTGAATCGTTTGATCTCATCTTCCCGGCCTACTATCATAGCCAGAGTAGGTGTCTGAACACGGCCCGCATTCAGCTGGGCGTTGAATTTGCAGGTCAATGTGCGGGTTATGTTCAAGCCTATCAGCCAGTCCGCCTCCGCCCGGCATGCTGCGGCGTCAAAGAGCCGGTTGTAAGCTGACCCGGGCTGAAGCCTGGCAAAGCCCTCCAATATGGCGGCATCGGTCTGCGACGATATCCAAAGACGTTTGAATGGTTTTTTCCAATTGGCCAGCTGCATTATCCAGCGGGCCACCAGTTCGCCTTCGCGCCCCGCATCGGTCGCTATCACCAAATCCTTTATATCCTGGCGCTTCATCAAATCCTTAACCAACCGGTACTGGTGTGAAGTCTGCTTTATAACTTTAAGCTTCATCTTTTCCGGCAGCATCGGCAAATCTTCCATACGCCATTCTTTTAGCCTCTGGTCGTAGTCGTCCGGCTCAGCCAGGGTCACCAGGTGGCCCAAAGCCCAGGTGACCACATACTGCTGTCCTTCGATATATCCTTTGGACTTATGTGAGCATTTCAGGACCCGGGCGATTTCCCTGGCCACACTCGGCTTCTCTGCCAGTACCAGTGTTTTCATAACAAAACTCCAATTCATATCTGGGCCTGCACGCGGCATCCCTGCATTTCATAAATGTATCTACTTAGGGGATAGCCCGCCGCCCTTTTTGCTCCTTTTGTTGCCCGGTCGTGTGCTGCCATAGAAATCCTCCGGGCCTTTTTTCACACTGCCCTGGGAAGCGCTTTTGGCTTTCTTCTGCTCTATGAGCTTGCGCATCATTTCTATCTCTTTGCTGTTGTCGGTCATGACAAACCTCCTTGCTTAATACCGTTTCTAATTATACTACAGGATGGCGCGCTACGCCGTGCCCCTACATTGCATAAAATATCAGGGCCGATATGGCTGCCATGATCATCAGAAGCAGCAGGGCGAAATGCACCCAGCGCCGATTTAAAACCCGGTATTTGGCCTGGTACATTGTGATGAGCATGGCGCTGGACAAAACGGCCGCGATCATATCCCATACCGGCTCCCCTAAAGCCCAGACGCGGTAGAGAAGATCGGCCAGAATGAGCAGGGCCAGGAACTTATAGCCGGTCGCGTAGCTAATATTCTCAACCGCGGTAATCCAGGCTTCACCTTCCAAATCATTTCGTTCCATATACATTTCCTCCAGGATTTACTTCCTCTTCCCATTAAAACAGCGTGTGACTACATAATCAAATTATAAGCATTGACGGTCGCCACTTGAAGAATTCGACATATTTTGCCATACTGATAATGTAGTCGTAAAATCCCTTGAGTTACGCTTTGCCCCGTCCTTCGAAATCCATCATAAGGGCGCGCCATTTCGCATGATGAAACAAACATGATTTATCGTAGTAGGCCTGACCGATTCGGGCTGGCTTATTGTTAAGTAACGATCAGTTATGATCATGTAAGTCATCTTTTGCAAAAAGGGGGTATTTGACGGTAAGCTCTGGCTGTTGGACCTTATTGAAAGGAGCGGCATACATATGAGAAAGATCAAAGTCCTGCTTATCATCGTATCCATGCTCGCCCTGTTGGCAGCGGGCTGCACTACCACGTTTTCCGTCGGTGGCGCCAGCATGGAATTCGGCAGATCATATGACAGCAAGACCCTTGACTTGATCGACAAGAACACTACTTTCAGGGCAAACGAGACTTTTTACTACCGTTTTGACAATGGCGGAGCATTCAAAGCTGATATGATCACTATTCAGCTGATTGATTCCAAGGATAACTCGGTAATCCTCAAGAAGGATTTTACGGTCAAACAGGACAGTACGCTATATGTGGGACCGGTAGTCTTTAACCAGGCCGGGAAATACAAGGTAGTCATGTCAATCAACGGATCAGTAAAGGCTTCCGGAGAAGTAATCATACAGTAAGCATATGAAAGGGCCGGGAAAAACTGTGATGTGCTTTTCCCGGCCCATGTATTTCTGCTACCCCAGCGGAGGCATACCGGTCATCAAGCTGGCTGAAATGTTTTCCGGCGCCGCGTCTCCTCCGCTTTCCGTCTTTTTCACCGGGGTGCTGGCCCCTTTCGCAACCGCCAAGGTCCTGATATCCAGCGACTGGGCGATATCACTGGGGACCACTACCAGCGTATTCTGTTCATTTTTGAGGGCTTCATACATGATGGTCATGGCTCTTAGCCGCAGTGCGTTGGGACTGCTGCCATAGATCTCCGCTGCTTCTACGAATTTGATAGCGGCTTCAACTTCAGCCTGCCCGTAGGTGATACGCGCCTGTTTTTCCCTTTCCGCCTGGGCTCCCCTGGACATAACTTCCTGCAATTCATGGGGTATGGACACATCCCTGATCTCAACTGACATGGTCTCGATCCCCCAGGGCATGGATTTGCGCCCGATGGTCTCTTTGAGAATCTCGTCCAGTTCCTCCAGGTTGGAGAGTATGTTGGCCAGGTTCAATTTCCCGATGGCGTCGCGCAGCGAGGTCTGAGCGGCCAGTTCGACCGCCAACCGGTAATTGGAGACCTCCAGGGTGGCCATCTTGGGATCCACCACCCTCCAGAATAAGACTGCCTGGATAGTTACCGCCACACCGTCTTTGGTAAGCGTGGTCTCGCTCTGAAATCGGGTGGTCTGCACGCGAGTGTCGATTCGGGAAGCTATCGTTTGAATAATAGGAACAAGAATTATCAGTCCCGGACCTTTTATACCAGTAAACTTGCCCAAAGTAAGGACCGCGAGCCTTTCCCACTCGGAAACCACTTTGATGCTTAAAAATAAGAGGATCAACAATATGAGAAGTAATACTGAGTAAAAAACCCACTCCATAATTTCACCCCCAGTTTTTATTTCTACCTTTATCAATATTATACCCTGAATTGCGGCATAAACTTTGCTGTTTTAGTCTTCTCCCGATGATGATCAAACTACCACGTATCACCTGGGTAATTTTCGTGCCGGTGTTCCGTTCAAGTGAACTTTTGCTTTTGTTTTAGTCGTTTTAGTCAAATTTCTGGTAGTTCATGTCTGAAACGCAACCGTTCATGTCTCTATTACAACAGTTCATGCCACAGTAGGTAATAATTGTATTTTTTGTGTTATAATTCTCATGCAGAACAATTTAGAGGGGGGCTATTCCAATGCTCCGCGTTAACACGTTAATCAAGGTCCTTGTAATTGATTCTTACCCGGTGGTAGCCAGAGGTATTGTTGAGTTTTTATTAAGCGATCAGCAGCTATTTCGAGTAGATACTGCGTTTAATGACCGGGAAGGTTTAAAATTGATACGGGAATTGGAGCCTGATATCGTAATATTAGATATCAACACGATGCAAATAAATGGTCTTGAAGTAATAAGAACATTAAAAAAGCAATATTTGCAGATCAAAACCATAGCTTTTTCAGAGCATACATACATTGATTCAGCCACCGCTATGAAAATAGGATTTGAGGGCCTTTTGTTAAAAAACTGCACCCAGAAAGAAATGATAGAAGCAATAGTTCAAGTCTATTATGAAGGATACTTTTACCCTTGCAAAATAAACTATACGCCTGCTTCAAAAATGCGGCCAGGCCATGAATTGCACAAACATGAAGGATGCGAAAACTCACTAGAACTGTTAACGCCCAGAGAATTAGAAGTTCTTTTTTTGGTTTCGCAAGGTTTGCAGAATAAAGAAATAGCCGCACAACTAGGAATAAAAATTAGAACTGTAGAATTTCATGTTAGCAATATTTTATCAAAGCTTGGTGTTACTTCACGTATAGAAGCAATGATAAAATATTATGGTTGTTAGCAGCCCAGCACATATTTTCCCCTTATGGATAAGACCTCTTGACCGCACAATATCACTTCGGTAGAACCCAGGACTCTCACTAATATAAATCAGGGATTTATGGGATCTGCATTAATAGAAAGCATAATTTGGCGTATCATTACCTGGTAAAACAACAGCATAAAAATCAGGTAAAAAATGATGGCCGCACTAAAGCAATAATAGCAAAGCTCTTTGCCCGAAGAAAACTGGAGTGCCTGAAGGAAACTGGCAAAAACCGCGCATGCTATTGTAATAGTGAAGGCAAAAATACGGGCAGGTCCACTATTAAAACATAACAGCAGAAAAAGTATTAAGGAAGCTCCAGCACCCATAAGAGCAAGAAATACATCAGATACAGGCAAGAAATACACCGCTTTGCATGAAGCACAGCCAGTTAATGAGTCATTGTATTTTAACGTAGCAGTATATGTCAATAAGACTATGTTAGTCAAAGACAAGATTTTGGGCATGATACCATACAGTGCTTTCACTTTAATACCTCCTCAAGAAAATGGACTTTTCGGTCCTTCCAGCCAATCACCAATACTTTTCCAAATTCCTGCGTATTTTTCGGAATTATTCTTGTATAAGTGGCGAGGATACCAAAAAACTACTGGATAGACTAGCAGAATATAGATGATTGCAATTAAAAATCCTTTAGACAATGACTGCGTAAAACGCGCCGTAGTATTTGCTATCATTATGCCGGTGAGCGTAAACAGTAGTAAGCAAGCATTATGTCTGCTTTTAAAACATCCAGTTATTGATTGCCAAAACCAGCGGAAGTGAGATGCATCTCGCTCTCTGAGATAAAAGGGGTAAAGAAGAAGGAATGCTATACCCGACAAACAACACAATTCTAACAGGTAAAAAAAAGTATCTGACATTTGTGGTGCCCCCCCTTACCCCTTTGCTTTTTATCAACAGTAACCCATGTCAGTACATAGTTGCGGACAATTCACTCCGACTGTCCCACCGTAGCAGAGAACTATCCAAAGTGCGTTACATATGCCTTCGCATACCAGGTTTACATTGCAAATTAAAAGACATCTTGTAAAAGCTGCCATTCCGCAGCCCAGACCAATGATGATGTTACAACCGTGAGTACACCATGAGCAACTGCTGCCTGATTTCGGCAAAGATGTCTTAGTTTGCTCAGATGAGGCGGTAGCCGCATAGGGCCCGTCAATATAAGTGCTCTTAATCTCAGGTTTTTCTTTTGTTCCGACAAACTCTTCTATTGAAGTATTGTATATTTTACCATCAACAACATCATAAACTCTTGCTTTTTCTGAGCTTTCAAATACAACAGCACCTGTTTTAATCTTATTGTCAAAGACACCGTACATAATCAGGGTGTTGTCAGAATCACCTGTATACATGGTGACGGAATATCCGTTTGTTTTCCCAAGTGCGATTTTATATGCTGATGATTTGGAAATCCTGGCATTGGGGCCAACTAATTCATCAAGTAGAGAATGGATCGTGCGGTCATTCAAGGCTTCTTTTACTATTTCTTCGTGTTCTGTTCCTGTCAGTTTTTCATATTTTAATTTAACATTATCCTTAAGATTATCAGCGATGGTTACCCCGGCCATAGCTGGGCTAACAATTAAAACTGCTGATAGTACAATTATCATAAAAACATTTAATGGATGTTTTTTCATGATTTTAACCTCCTTTTTTGTCTGTAAAACACCATTGACAAAATTTAGTGAAGAATTGACAATTAGAATGTAGTGGTTTAGTTAGGCTTTTCTGAGAACCGGCTTGCAAGGTGTTCTCTCGTACCTGCTATGCCACTATTTTTTTATAATGCAGGTTTTGTATTTTTCAAATAACATCCATATTTCTACCACCCCCTCAAAAAATCTTTCATCATCAATATGTCATTTGAATTTTTTTGCCAGAGTAAGCAAATTGTGCAAATAAATATACTTATTTTATAGCATTTTTAGTAATATTTGTAACCTGCAGAAAGCTACAGGTAATTTAAAGCAACGATTGCTGATAAATTCGGAATAGAAAGACTTGCGGGGTGCTAACTTGCAGGAGGCTTGCGGGGGCCGGTATAAGAAACGCCTTATTAAGCGCATAAAGAATTAAGCGGATTCTAAAATACTCATATTTTTAGAACCCGCCATGCGTTTCACAGGATTTTAATACGGTCTTATATGCTCTTATCGCTCTCCACCAGGTGTCTGAAATAGCGGCTGTTTGCCACGATGTCCGGCCCGTGGCGGAACAGCCCGCCACCGACTAAAAATGCCACCTCGTTTCCATACACATCCAGCATCTCCGGGATGGTATCTATGCTCATCCCCCCGCCCGGGCAGGGAAAGATGGTTTTTAACCTGCCCATGGGTGCAGCAGTTCCGTCAGCTATGCCCTTGCATTCCTCCCGGCTGAAGGAAAAACGGCCTCCGAAGTTGGGATATACCGCGCCATCAGCTCCGGCCAAGCGCATGATTTGACCGAATAAAGCATAATGGGAGATACCGTTTTCAGGACTCAAGACGTAGCTCCCCAGCAGAGCTGGATGGGCTATAATGGGCAGACCGATGCTGTCATCCTCAGCCAGGCAGCGCATGGCGTCAAAACCCACTAAGCCGGGAGATACCAGCAGACCGCCCGCTCCGTTGTCGCGGGCATATTTTGCTCTAGCCGCTATCTGATCGAAAGGCGCGGTAATATTGGCTATGTATATGCTGTTTTGACCGGTTTCCTGGTTGGCCCGGTTTACCGCCCGGGTACATTTTAATACCCGTTCTTTGAAAGGAGCGTAGCTTTGATCACTCAGGCCATGGTCGTCCTTGATCATGTCAATGCCGCCCAGGGCAAACTGATAAGCCAGGTTAGCCAGCTGATCAGCTGATAGACCCATGGGTTTCAAGGCGGTAAACAGCAGAGGGCGTTTGAGCACCCCCAGTAAGTCCCGCAGCCCGGACTGCCCGAAGCGGGGACCTTTAATGCCTGACAAAATGCTGTCTGACAGCCGGATCTCCTCCACCCGGTAGCCGGGTTTGATGCTGATATTACCAAAGATGACGTTTAGCAGTTGGGTCAGCTCTCCAGCGGCTGTTTCCAGAGCAAAGCTGATTACCGCCTGGCAGGCAGACTCGTCCAAACGCCTGAAATCCTCTATTCTCCCCACTACCTGATCCTGAATAAAACCGGCCGGGACCAGTTCAGCTGGGAATTCCACCGTCTGTTCCAGGCAGATGTCCTGCGCTTTCAAATAGGCTTCGGACTCGCCTCCGCTCAGGCGATAGACGATCGAAAACCTCTTCATTAAAGTGCCTCCGCTTTGGCCAGGCTGTGTACTGGCGTTATGTGCACCTGCTCCAGCTGGTCTTCAGAGATCGCAAATCTCATGCCGATTATCTTCTCCACCTGTTCAATCAAGGCCAGCGCGTCGATTTCGTATTCTCGGGCCAGGTATCTGCGGCTGGCGCCGTGTAAAAATGTATCCTTGATGCCGATTCTGTATAATTTTTTCCCCACCCCGGCTTCAGCCATTTTCTCGGCCAGGATAGTCCCCAGCCCTCCGATAACGGAGTGGTTTTCCATAGTGATTGCACCATATCTGGAGCCCGCAATTTTTTCGATTATTTCCGGGTGTTCAAAAGGCTTTAAGGTCGAGATATGGATATGTTCGATGCAGACGCCCTTTTTCTGCAAGACGCCGACCGCCCTCATGGCCTCCTCGGTGCAGATCCCGGTGGTAAGCAGAACTATATCGCTTCCCCGGCTTAAATCCCGGGCTTTTCCAAGCAGCATAGGCTCGTCTCTCTTGAAAAGCCTCGGTATTTCACCACGCAGCATGCGAATATAAACCGGCCCGGGCACGCTGTAAGCTACATCCAGCACACTCTCCACATCGGTGGCGTCGCCGCATTCCAGAATAGTCATATTGGGTAGTGAGCGCATTATACTGATATCCTCAATAGCCTGGTGGGTCGCCCCTCCCGGTGTGGTGACGCCGGGCAAAAAGCCGAACATTTTGACTGGCAGGTTGGGGTAGGCGACTGATACCGCTATCTGATCATAAGCACGTCGATAAATAAATACTGCAAAAGTATGGACAAAGGGTGTATAGCCTTCACGGGCCAGCCCGCCTGCAAAACTCAGCATGTTCTGCTCTGCGATACCCATGGAGAAGAAGCGCTCCGGGTAGGTATCTCTGAAAAGATCGATCTCCGTAGAACTGGTCAAGTCGGCGGATAGGACCAGCACATCGGCTTTGTCCCGGGCCCATCTGACTAGATTGGCATGATGGATCTTTGATAAAATCTCCATATTTACTCTCCCTCTTCCCATTTGGCCAGGAAATCCCGGTATAATTCCCGCTCCCCATCCCGCTCGAAGCGAACATAGTGCAGCTTGGGGGCGCGGCGGGCTATTATCTCTATCCCCCGGCAGGGATCGGTTACAGCCAGTACTATCACGGGGCGTCCGTCAGGTTTCAATCGGGCCGGTCTGGCCAGTGCCTCCAGGTCGTGCCCATCGACTTTATACACCCTGGCTCCGAACGCTTTCAGTCGTTTATCCAGGGGCTCTATATTCATAACCGCAGGCACCTCTCCATCACACTGCTGCCCATTCACATCCACGTAGATCCCCATATTATCAAGCCGGTAATGTGACATGGCCTGCACGGCTTCCCATGTCTGACCGGACTGGAATTCTCCATCTGACATGAACATCCAGATCCGGCCGGATTCACCTTTTAGTTTTCTGGCCATGGCGATTCCAGCGGCCTGGCTGATGCCCTGCCCGAGAGATCCGGTCATCACTTCCATTCCCGGGGAATGCTCCGCGCCGATCATCTCCACCGTGCTGCCGTCTTGATTGAACTGTGCCAGTCCTTCAGGATCCATTCTGCCCAGCTCTACCAGGGCAGCATAGACTACCAAAGCATACTGGGATGGGGACAGAATAAAGCGGTCCAGGTGCGCTGCAGCGGGGCCGTTGTATCCGGCTCCGTTCGAATAAGCACGGTTGGCCGGACCCGGTACACCCGGAAAGGGCTCTGGCACCGGCGGGGCTGCCGAAGGTCCTATATTCATAATGCGCATATACAGGGTGGCTACTATCTCAGCAGCCGAGCAGGCTTGGCTGAGATAGCCCCCGTTGTTGTTTATGGTGTGCTCCAGAACCCGTCTCCTAATTCCCCGGGCAATGATTTTGGCTTCATCCTGCCAGCCAATGCTGCTTTCCTTTTTCATAACTGCAATCTCCTCGAAGCGGTCAAGATATTTGCTTTCCAGGTAATTATATCTCATATGCAGCCGGGGTCCAATTCTGCAGCTAGCAATCGCGGAAAATCCCCTATTAATCTTGTGCCAGGCCAATCAATAATTCCAAATTATGGTGCTAAAAAGCAATTGTGTTGAATTAGTCGAAAAATGACGATATATTTAAATAGGTGTGGAAATTCGCTTAAAATGATTCCTGATCAATGAACCGGGGGAGAATCATATGGAAACGATCAATACCTATTATTCTGACTATGCCGGCTTACGCGAATTTGTCTATAATAACCGCGAGATACTCCTGTCCAGGACTAACCTCTCCGTTCTGGCACAGGTGTTCGCGGGTGTTTCCGATAAAAACTTGCTTATCGCTATTTCAGAACAGATCCAGGAATTGATCCCCGGTTGTCAGGTTCTTGGCACCACTACCAATGGCGAAATAATGAACGGTTTTAGCAGCGGCTTAAAAACCGTTCTTTCTTTTTCAGTTTTTAAGGATACTTATGTCAGGGTAGCCTTGATGAGAAAGCACGGTCAGAGTGATTTTGATTTAGGCCGCTATCTGGCAGAGCTTATGAATACCGATGACGCCCGAGTATTGATTCTATTTGCCACCGGGTTGACTATCAATGCCAATCAACTTTTAAAAGGGATCCAGGCTGTTAATGCCCTGCTACCGGTGGCGGGCGGTAACGCTGGGGACAATCTAAACCATCACAAGTGTTTTGTGTTCGCAAATGGCGAGATTACCGACAGTGGAGTAGCGGGAGCCTTATTGAGCGGCGAAAAGCTCGTGGCGGCCAGGCACAGCCACCTGGGCTGGCAGCCCATCGGCAAGGAGATGACCATAACCCGTTCGGAAGGATCGCGCGTGTATACCATCGACAACTTTCCGGCCTATCAAGTATATCAGCGTTACCTGGGAATCGGTGAAGAACTGGATATCTTGAGCAGCTTTGAATTCCCCCTGGTAATGGAGAAAAACGGCATTTTGGTATCGAGAATTCCGCATTCCTTTCATGACGATAATTCGCTAGTCTTTTTCGGAGACATCGAAGAAGGTGAAAAAGTTCGCTTTAGCTTTGGGCATATCAACCTCATAATTGATCAATTGGAATTCCTGCTGGATTGGATAAACCAGCAGACTATCGAAAGCATATTCGTATATTCATGCGGCGCTCGCCGCAGCCTGCTCGGGGAGATGGTGGATATGGAGACCAGGCCTCTCCAGGGAATAGCCCCCACGGCAGGATTTTTTACCGATGGGGAATTCTTTCACTCCGATAACAGCAACCAGTTCTTGAACAATACGATCACTATTTTAGCCCTGTCCGAGGAGGGAGAAGCCTCCTGCCAGACCGCGGCGGAACGCCCCGGGATTGCCAGATCCCGATCAAGTTCATTTGATTTCGCCCAATCCAGGGACAATGTGGCTAATCGGGGCATTGGCATACTAAAAGCTCTGACCTGTTTGGTCAATGTGGTTACCGCCGAATTAAACGAAAGGACTTCGGAGCTGGAAAGCCAGCGCCATGATTTTATCAATCATCTGCATACCCTGTACGGCCTTATGACTATGGGCGAAATCGACCAGGCCAGTCAGTATATCAGTGAGCTTTACCGGGAAGTCAAGAGCAGCAATGAAGCCTTGAAACTGGCCCTTCCCGAATTAACTGCCCTGCTGATAACCAAAATGGGGGTGTCAGCCAATCGTGATATCGAATTCAAGCTGGATGTGCATTCTGATCTGATGGGCTTGAAGGCGAGGCCAATGGATATGGTGACCATGCTCGGCAATTTGCTTAATAATTCCATGGAAGCGGTGGAGGACCTGCCACCCGGGCATAGGCGGATCGGACTCACCATCAAGGAAGATCCCGATTGCTTCTGTTTTCAGACCCACAATCCAGGTCATATTCCCGAGGACATTCAGAGGCGAATTTTTGAGCCCGGCTTTTCGACTAAACAGGGCACGGGCAACCGGGGTCTGGGTCTGCCTTCAGTTCTTCATCTGGCCGGCAAATATCAGGGCAGTATCGAACTAAAGAGTCTACCCGGGCAGGGGACCTCCTTCATGATAAAAATTCCCAGGTAGACTGGCCCTGTCTGCACCTCTTTGCACTAAGCAAATTTGCTGCACATGACCACCGGTTAGACAGTCTTCATTGATCTATGCATAAACATTTTATTCTTTCGGGGGAACAAGTGAGGACCATCAACACCTATTATAACGATCACGATGATCTAAATAACTTCGTTCAAGCCCATCACGGCATACTGCTGCGAGGCAGGCCATCCGTCCTGGCCCAGATTTTTTCTGGTCTTTGCGACAGGGATTTTTTAATAAGCGTTGCCAGGCAGATACGCCAGTTGATCCCCGGTGCTCAGGTTATCGGCGCTACCACCAATGGGGAGATAATGGACGGCGCCATCAGCGGCTTGAGAACCGTCATCTCCTTTTCTGTCTTTAACAGCACCGGGGTAAAAGCAGCGCTGGTTGAGAAAGCCGGACTGAGCGATTTTGATCTGGGTCGTTCATTCGCCGGGAAGCTTGACTGCCATCCGGCCGGAATTTTGATCATGTTTTCGACATCTCACACGGTCAATGCCACCCAGCTTCTCAATGGTGCGGAATCGATAAATCCTGACCTGCCAGTTGCCGGCGGCAACGCTGGCAACAACTTTTATTCTTTTCAAACTTTCGTCCTGGCCAACGAAGAATGCACTGACAGCGGTGTCGCCGGGGCTGTTCTTTACGGAGAAGATCTAACTGTCACCAGGCACAGCCACCTGGGCTGGCAGCCCATCGGCAAAGAATTGACGGTCACCAGTGCTGACGGCCCGCGCGTCTACAGCATCGACAATCTACCGGCCTACCAGGTTTACCGCCGTTACCTGGGCGCCGATGAAACATTCCATGTCATGGATATCGTTGAGTTCCCCCTGGTTATACAGAAGGATGACCTGTTGATCGCCCGGGTAGCTTTCCGGCACTTCGAAGATGATTCGCTGCTTTTCTTCGGGGATATAGACCAGGGAGAAAAAGTTCGCTTTAGCTTTGGCCATATCAACCTTATCAGGGAAAAACACGCTAGATTGATGCAGAGAATAAAACAGTCTCCGGTGGAGAGCATCTTCGTATACTCCTGCGCTGCCAGGAGAAGCCTGTTATGTGAAATGGCTGAGATCGAAACCCTGCCGCTGCAGCGAATCGCTCCAACCGCAGGTTTCTTTACAGCCGGGGAGTTTTTTCATGC
This sequence comes from uncultured Syntrophomonas sp., assembly GCA_964635975.1. Taxonomy (GTDB): domain Bacteria; phylum Bacillota; class Syntrophomonadia; order Syntrophomonadales; family Syntrophomonadaceae; genus UBA5314. The sequence goes on along the minus strand of CAZWPO010000016.1, from coordinate 15,917 downwards.
CAACCGCAGGAACCAGTTTTTGAACCATACCATGACGATAGTAGCACTGTCTGAGAAAAGCAGCGATCCGGATGATTGCATCCAGATCGAAAGCCAGCATTTTGCCCCGGCATCAGAAAGCGTCTATTCTTCCGCCGACCTGGACACCCAGAATAGTCGGGGCACATTGATAGCCCTGACCAATCTGATCGGAAAAGTTACCGTTGAACTAAATACACGCGGCAATGACCTGGAAAGCCAGCGTCATGATTTCATCAACCACCTTCATACCCTGTACGGCCTTATCATTCTTGGGGAGACAGAGCAGGCCATGAATTACATTGATGAACTCTATAATGAGCTGAAAGTCAGCCGCTGATCACTGAAATACATGCGGATCCACCGGATTCTTGCCCTGCTCGATATGGCTTAAGCAGTACTGAGCAGGCCCCTCGATGATATCACCTTCATAGGTAAAACGCGACCCATGGCAGGGGCAGTCCCATGAACGCTCGGCAGTGTTGAACTCCAGTTCACAACCCACGTGGGGACAGGTTATGTCCACCATATGGATCCTGCCCTGGTCATCCTTGAAAGCCCCCATCTTCTGGCCGTCAACATTGACCACCGCAGCCTGGCCTTTTTCAATCTCTACATTCTCAAGCGCCGGCTCGATTTTGCCCGCTACGTAGTTTTTCGCAACATTGGCATTCTGGGTAATGAAATTGACGATCGAAGACGCTGTGGTCGAGCGGGAGGGGCTGTATATCTCCTTCCAAGGACTGTCATTGAGGCTTATTAAGTCCCGAATTATCATTGAGGCGGCCAGGCTGTTGGTCATACCCCATTTTTGAAAACCGGTTGCCACGTATATATCCGGGGTCCGGGAAGTTATGTTGCCCACATAGGGAAGACCATCCAATGTCATGCAATCCTGGGTCGACCATCGGTAACGGACTTCCTTCACTGGGAAAGTCTGCCGGGCAAATTCGATCAGATTGCTGTAATGCAGGTTAGTGTTCCTGCTCTGCCCGGTTTTGTGGTGTTCACCCCCGATCAAGACCAGCTCACCCTCCTCGCTTTTCTGTGCGCGCAGTGAGCGGCTGGGGGTTTCCGCATTGATATACATGCCGGGGGGAAATTTCCCCTCCATAGTCAGACCTATTATATATGACCGCTCCGCCCAGATTCTGGAGAAGTACAGACCACCGCCGTCAAAAAACGGGTAATGGGTGGCGATCACGACTTTGGAAGCCTTGATCTTGTGGCCCTGGCTGGTGTTTACAACATTTCGGCTGCCTTCTTCGATCTCAATGGCATGGGTATCCTCATAGATCTGTCCGCCGTTTTCTACGAATTTCTCAGCAAGCGGTTTTAAGAATTTTAGCGGATGGAATTGGGCCTGGTGGTCAAAACGCACCGCCGCTTTCACCCGAAAAGGCAACGGGGTCTCCTCCAGAAAAGTAGAATTTATACCCAGACTATCGGCAGCTTCGCTTTCATCTTCGATCTGCTTAATATATTTATCCTGCTGGGTATATACAAAAGCCGGCCTCCACAGGAAATCACAGCTTATCTTCTCATCCTCGGCAATATTATTTATCATATGGATGGCTGTCTCATTTGCCTCGGCATATTGGCGGGCCAGGTCATGACCCCAGTCTTTCTTCAAACGGGCGTAGATTAATGAATGCTGTGAAGTTATCTTGGCGGTGGTATGCCCGGTGGTGCCCTGCAAAATCCGGTCCGCTTCGATGATCGCTGCCTTAATGTTCTCCTGGGACAGCAGATATCCCAGAGTAATCCCCACCATTCCCCCGCCGATGATGGCCACATCGACCTCGATATCACTTTCCAGACTCGGGTAATCAGTAGGTGGTGTTGATGCTATCCAGTAGGGGCTGGGGAGATTGCTAAATCCTATTACTTGACCGGTCACATAATCACTCCCATAAATACATTTGCCTATAGTTTGCTACCTTCAGGCAAAAATAAGTCATATTATCCCTGGAGTTATTTGGCGACGGTCAAACTGATCTTAGTATCGAAATAGCAGATATAGAACAGAGAGATGGAGTATGATAATGACCGGAAATCCCAGCTTAAATTTGCGATGCAGGGTCTTGTGGCGGAACATATACATGGCCAACAGGCCTCCCAGCGCGCCTCCTAAAAATCCGATCAGGAACAAACGCCGCTCGGGAATACGCCGACGACCGCGGGTGGCCATTCGTTTATCCCAGAAGAACAGAAAATAACAAACCGTATTGATAATAAGCAGGTATAAAAGCAAAATGCTTAAGCCCATTCCACTTTTCACCTAATTCCACCCCCTATCAGGAAGTTATCTATCTTTTTCTGGATTAAATGGTGAAATCCTCCTTTGCCTATATATCTCATCATTTCTAATTTTACCAGTCTTACAGGCAGTAGAAATATTAGTTATCATTTTCACGTGACAATTAATCCTGCCCCTACTGCCGTTATTGATATGCGGCATATTATATCTATATTTTCAGATTTATAAACATGAACAAAAGAAATATTTTTTTGCGGACAGATAAGTAGACCGGGCCACTTCCTGAGCCATTTTAAGCATAATCCGCTTGCATTTCCCTTTTTCTAATCTTTGTTATAGCCTTTCTTGAATCCTTCAAGCAGGCGGTCCAAAATGAACAGGTGATTTTTAAAAACATGCCGGTATAATATAAGGGGAAACTTATTGAACAGGAATGATGGTTTTGTCAGATATAAATCCGGTGAGCGCAGCTCTACTAGCTATACTGGTAGTTCCACTTATTATGGGCGCGTTTGAACGCTTCTCCAGAGCCGGCATTCATGAAAGGCTTTGGGCATTTCTGGATACCCTGGGCATCCTGCTGGGATTATATGCCTCCGTACTGCTCACTAAAAAAATATTCTTCGACCACCAGCCTGGCATTTTCCAGCAGATATATAACTGGATTCCAGAGAACATCAGGATTTTTCTGTACGGGCAGGATGTTTTCATCTACATTATAGTGGTGCCGATAATATTTTTGATCCTGATCGAGATCATCAGGTTGATAAACGGAGCGCTGTTTGATCATCTTTTTGGGCCCCTGGCCGATTCATTGTCTTCCTTCATGAGCAAGCGGGGCAAGGTAAGCAGGGGGATTATTGGTTCCCTGGTGCAGCTTCCCCGGGCCGCCTTCCTCCTTCTCATCGCCGGTCTCCTGCTCAATTTCATCTCCTATTATTATCCGTCACCAGTGCTGGCAAAGTGGATGAACGAATCCCATACTTATCAGGCTCTGTATAGGGACGCGCTCTATCCGGCGCTCAATTCCAACCTGGCCAAAAAGATACCGGTCATAGTCAATGATTCATTCGCCAGAACTGCAGATTTTATCCTGCCCTCACTGGAAAAGGGCATTCCCGATCCCACCCGCAAGCCCATCAGCGGCCGGGTAATCGAATACTTTAATGGAGTCACCCTGGACCAGGCCATCAGATCCAGCCCTGAGATCGATGAGACAGCCCGCGATATAACCGCTGGCGACACCACCAGCAAAGCCAAAGCCTATCACATATACCGCTGGGTAAGCCAGAACCTGGAATATGACTCCGACAAAGCGGCCCGAATCAGCCGGGACACCAGCGGCATAGCTTCCGGCTCCCTGGTAGCATTCGACACCCGTAGCGGCATTTGCTTTGATTACTCTAGCCTTTACATTTCCATGTGCCGGGCGGTTGGCCTGAAAGTGCGTCTGGTTACCGGATTGGGCTACAGTGGGATCTCCTGGGGAGACCACGCCTGGAACCAGGTCTACTGCAGTGAAGAGAAACGCTGGATAAATGTGGACACCACCTTCGGCAGCAACGGCAACTACTTCGACAAAGCCGACTTTTCCGCCGACCACCGCTATGGTGAGGTGCAGGGAGAATGGTAGCAACTTTCGGTAATCGTTAATATTTTAGGCTTCTCAAGCCCGGTAGTCTATCGATTTCATCACCTTTGACACGTAATTCTGGGTCTCTTTGTAGGGCGGTATGCCGCCGTATTTATTGACGGCTCCGGAGCCCGCGTTGTAGGCGGCCAGAGCTAAAGGAAGGCTGCCTCCGAACTCGTCCAGCTTCTGGCGCAGGTATTTGGTTCCAGCCATGATGTTCTGTTCGGCGTCGAAGGGATTGTCGACCCCCAGCGATTCAGCAGTCGCCGGCATAAGCTGCATCAGCCCCTGGGCTCCGGCGCTGGATACTGCGGTACGGTCAAAACTAGATTCCTGATTAATTACAGCAGCAATTACCTGTTCATCAACACCAAATTTTTTGCTTGCTTTTTTAATTATTTCATCAAAAGAAGTGGGGGAATGATTTGCGATGGCAGTACCTGAGGATACGGTTTGAGCAGTGTGCTTAATCCGGGAAGCCGATACCAGGGCTTCCATCAATCTGACCAGCGTCAGGCGACTGAAAAAGCTCGAGAAAACATCTGCCAAGCGGATAACCTCCCTGTGGCAATTATTCATTAAGCCAACGGCTTAAAGCCTCATATACCATGATTATATAATATATCGCTTCATTTGGTGGCAAAAATTAGTCTGAAAGCTTAATTATTCCTCGATACCCACCATTCCCGCTAACGGGTAACGTTCTCCTTTTACATGCCCGATGGGAAAAACCGCTTCTATTTCCGCTAGTTCCATCGCCGATAGCCTGACATCGATAGCCTGAATGTTATCAAGTAAGTGGTTCACGTGTCTGGTCCCGGGAATGGGTATAATATCCTCACCTTTGTTTAAGACCCAGGATAGGCTGAGTTTAGGCAGTACGATGCCTCTCTCCTGAGCCAGCTTCTGCAGGCGCTGCACCAACCCTAGATTATGCTCATAATTGTCGCCCTGCAGGCGGGGCACAGATTTACGAAAATCGTTTTCCTGAAGTGCATCTTTATCAAGGGCTCCGGTAAGGAAGCCTCTCCCCAGAGGGCTGTAAGCGACCAGGGCTATGCCCAGTTCCTGGAGCGCAGGCAGCACCTCATTTTCTATATGCCGGGTCCAGAGAGAATACTCGCTCTGCACTGCGGCCAGGGGATGAACCCTGTGGGCTTTTCGGATGGTGGCAGCTGATGCCTCGGACATTCCTATATAGCGTACCATTCCCTTTTTAACCAGGTCTGACATCGCGCCGACTGTCTCCTCTATCGGGATGCTGTGGTCGATGCGGTGCAGGTAATAGAGGTCTATATGATCGCGCCTCAGGCGGCGCAAGCTGTTTTCGCAGGCTTTCCTAACATATTCGGGCCGCCCGTTTATGGTGCGTTCATAGCTCCCCGGCTCACGTACTATCCCAAATTTGCTGGCTACAAAGGCCTCCCCGTGCCAATCTTTTAGAGTTCGGCCGATCAATTCCTCGTTATGCCCCATGCCATACATATCAGCAGTATCCAGCATGTTGATGCCATTATCCAGAGCCGTCAAGATAGTCCTCCTGGACTGGGCATCATCAGCTTTTCCATAAAATTCGCTCATGCCCATACAGCCCAGGCCTATAGCTGAAACCAGCTCTCCATTTTTGCCCAAACGGCGCATCTGCATAATCACATACCCCCTGTCTGCTCTTTTCGCGAACGCGCTCTCCCATCCCTATTTTCACTATTATAGCTTATCGAAGCAGGAAGCAAGTGGAAACGAAGCAGGGGGACGTTCCTTTTGCTTCCCCCCGAAGCAGGGGGACGTTCCTTTTGCTTCCCCCCTGCTTCCTTCGGAAAAACACAAAAAGGAATGAGGAAGCAAAAGGAACGTCCCCTTGCTTCCTACAACTATTGATATAGTTTTGGGTTAGCTAATACAGCTGAGAAAACATAAATATTCTCATGTTTCGGATTGGCGTCCCGGAAAACAATCTTCAGTTGATTAACCCCGGTTACGTTAATATCTACAAAGACCGGTACATCACCTTTAGCCAAACCTTCGCTTTCGTAAAGCTTGACATCATCCCCATAGATTACAACTTGATTGAGATATGGTGACGAATTATAGGGGCAGGCGTCTTCAGTACCAAAATATCCTGTCAACCTGGAATAATTTGATTGAAGATTGTAGGCGATGTAGGGTTCTTCGTAACTGCCGGACAGACAGATGCCTTTATCGTATTCTTTTCCAGCTATCTTGAACTTTCTGTCCGTGAACATGTTCTTCAATTTATCTATGTATAATCTACTGGCATTATTTGTGCCCGCATATTCCAGTGAGGTCAGATCAATAGACTTGCCAGATGAAACTGTGGCTGGCTTTTGACCTTGACTTGTTACAATTACTGCGTTTTGTGATGCATCCCAAGAAACAGTTGCTCCTAATGCTTCCGCCAGAGCACGGGCTGGAATCATAGTCCTGCCGTCTATTATCTGCGGGGAAACATCAGAATTTATTACCTGTCCGTTGACTATTAGTTTAATTGTTTGATCGGCAAAGACTGCTACTGAGCCAAATAATAAAGATCCAATCAGAATTCCTGTTAACAAATAGGCTACTTTGCTCTTCATGTACATTCCTCCAAAACTAAGTTCTCATTTGAGTTCTCTTCATCAACCAGGCATCTATTGAGGCTGCTTTAATAACCTTTCCACAACATTTGATTCAACTCTATTTCAAACGCTTGCCTCGATCAAAGTACCGTGCCAATCCCTCCTTCACCACATATCATTGTTAAGAATTGAATCCATCTTAAAATATCACTTGAGGGTATTTCCGTTTCTGCCTATACATATTACTTTGGTTCCCAATTTATTTTCCGTCCTAATTTGACATATCTTAATTTTCTTGTTTATTTCGACATTTTCCTTTTCATCTATAGAATGTTTTTTAGCTATCCCTGGAAACAAGGGGACGTCCCCTTGTTTCCACTTAGCGCTCACCCTCGGGATATTTTTACATAATATATTATTAATTCCATTTTTTGGAGAGGAGGCAGGCCTTGTGGCTAAATCAGGTTCGGCTGGTGCCGTGCATGGGCGCAGTAACAATTACAGAAGAATTTATGAGATGATGCCCCAGGGAGTCGTATTGTATGATAGCGGCGGAAAGATCATCGCCACCAATCCGTCTGCGCTGAAGCTTCTGGGATTGACAGAGGAAGAATTGCTGGGGCATACCGTCCTGGATAACCGCTCGAAATTTGTTAAACCCGATGGATCAGCATTTCCCTCTGAGGAACTTCCTGCTGTCATGGCTCTGAATAGCGGGCAAGGGGTTTCAGGCGTAGTCATGGGAATCTGGAATTCTAAAGAAGAGCGCCTGCGCTGGCTTATCACCAACACGATAGTGGATAAAAGTCAGGATGATTTATTGGTCTATTCAACATTTGAAGATGTCAGCGATCTGAAGAAATCCGAAGTAGAGCTGGCGGAAAGCATCCACACTCTGGAGTTGACTTTGGACGGAGTGGTTCAGGCTCTGGCAACAGTTTCAGAGAGAAAAGATCCCTATGTAGCAGGCCACCAGCGTGGTGTTGCCCAGCTCGCCTGTAAAATAGCCGCCAAGATGGGACTGTCAAAAGAAGAAATAGAAGGTGTACGCATCGGGGGCTTGCTGCATGACATTGGCAAAATAGGCATTCCCGCCGAGATATTGAACAAACCCGGCACTCTTACCAGGGCGGAGATGAGTATAGTTCGGGCGCACTGTCTGTTCGGTTATGAAATACTCCAGCCAATCCCTTTTGCCAGGCCCATCGCCCAGATGGTGGTTCAGCATCATGAAAGATTAGATGGCTCCGGATATCCTTCAGGCCTGTCAAAATCTGATATCATAATCGAGGCCAGAATACTGGCGGTTGCCGATGTCGTAGAAGCTATGGCCTCACACCGGCCCTATCGCCCCGCCCATTCGATGGAGGATAGCCTTCGGGAAATCGTTCGCAACAGCCCCAAACTATACGATCGGCTGGTTGTAGACGCCTGTTTGATGGCGGTGCTCAATAATGGCTGGAGCGCTTGTTAAGCTGTGACTCCGAGGGATCATCAAGAAAATCCAGGGGTAGGATCTCACTTCAGACGAGTAAGATTCTACCCCTTTTGATCTGTTTAGCAAGATTTACTCAGTCATATATCTTGTTGCTCCACCACTCATTGCTGGGCAGATCTCTGTAAATCTCCATGACTGATCCATCGATGAGTATGAGCCGATAGAATATCTTCTCAGTCTCACCGTTCCACCATTCCCCGGTATCGTTCCAGGTATCCAGCTTTTCGATGACATCATACCAGGTATTCCGATAATTGATCTTTAGCGGAGACTGGCTGTCGTCAGTTACTACTCCCACTCGCGAATGGGTCAGCTTCATGTTATCACCACAGCCTCATAATTTAAGATAATAGATGATTATATTATCGAAGAAACAAGCACATCACATTACCCATATCGGAATTCAAGCGTAGATATCGCCCCATAAACCTGGGCTGGCCTTATTTCCGCTCCTAGTCCAACAGCTCAAAATGCATTGCATCGCTGTAGCTGTTTCCCCATGAAAATCCCGCAGGCTTGAAGGCATTTTCCCACAAGATCAGGTTGGGATCATTAGGTTCCCGGCTGGGATTAACATAGCGGTAATGGTCGCTAGCATTGATGTCTATGGCGATTCCCCATGAATGATTGCTCAATCCGCTCGAAGCATTCCAATTTACATGCCGGGTCACAAATGTACCATCCATGCTTTTTACTAAACTCAGCAAAGGTACACGTTTGCCGTCGATAGTAACACTGCCGTTTTTGATCAGAGTAAAGGCCTTGATAAACTCATCCCTGGCAGCTTTGTGAACCCTCACCTGCTTGTTCAGACCAGGAAGTGTTATAGTAATTATATTTTCTGCAATCCACTGTGGATCGACCTCTATTCTTCCCCCGCTGGTGTTCCTATATGCAAACTGACCATATATACCCTGGTTTTTCGAGAGCAGACAGTATTGGCTGCTGCTCACTTTTCCGGATCTTGAAGCCTCCGTACTTACCGATGTCTGAGGCTCTGCGCTCGCCTGGGTATTGGTATTTGTCTTTTCTGACCCCGAAGGCTTTTGCTCTGTGCCGTCATCAGCGACATCCGCTATTTTTTTGTTCTCTTTCTCATAATTTTCGGGACTACCATATGTATCAGTCATCTCTGCCTCATCGGCAATGCCCGGCAGGGGAGAGTCCTCCCCCGAGATATTCGCGCTATCCTCCTCCAGTCCAGCAATGTCATTACTTATTTCCGAGCTTGATTCGAATTGGACGGGAGCCTGGTTTCTGCTTAAAGCCATGCCCAGTCCCGCCATGCTGATAAGCATCACCGCCAGGATCAATGCGCCAGTTATTTTTTTGTTCATATGTATCCTCCATGATATTAGACCCGGGACTGCCCGTCCCAATGTCGCCTCCTATTTGCCTCCCTTTTTTCTTATAATTTACATTCTATTCTATCGATTACAGCAATCTATCGTCAAAGGAAAGTTAAGGAATTTGCCTATATAATGGCGTTACAGGTAACTGCCGCCCACCCAGGCTCCGGGCGGGCCAATTATCCAGCTCAGGCGAAAATAGTTTTTCCTGGATGATTACATCATAAATAGTATCCTGATGGTAATATTATCAACTGGATTTTTTGTGAGATATTTAGTTAAGGTAGGAATAAGGAGGTAAAATATAATGAAAAAATTCTTGACTGTCACAACTGTCCTCATACTCTTGTTTTCGTCAACTTTGGCTGTAAATGCATCTCCGATAATCACCGTGTCCAGAAGCATTGATGCTTCACCGTGTCTGAGTGACCTGGGATACAGATTCGTTTATGGCCTTTGCTTTTCCAAATTTCTGATCAAGACAGGCAATAATACCTATACCTTCAGAGTGCCGCTTCAGATCTCCAAACCGATTACTTCGAGTAGCAGCCAGAACGATACGCCGGTCATTGCGCCGACTCCGAATAATTCCGCCAGCGCCATGCAGAGCGAGATGCTTTCACTGCTCAACGCCGAAAGAGCAAATGCCGGTGCTGCGCCCCTGGGGCTAGACCAGGATCTAAACAGCGGAGCTTACTTGAAATCGAAAGACATGGCCGTTAACGGGTATTTTGACCATAGTTCCCCCGGCTACGGGAGCCCTTTTGATATGATGAAAAGCCTGGGCATCACCTATCATAGGGCGGCTGAGAACATAGCCTTGAACAGCAGCGTGAAGGGCGCCCATGACGCCTTCATGAACTCGCCGGGCCACAAAGCCAATATTATAGACTCGGGCTTCAACAAGGTTGGGCTGGGCTTTTATTGGAGCGGCTCCTCCCTCTATATTACCCAGTGGTTCACAGACTAAACTAGCCTATACGTCAAGCATCAAAGCCGGTCCTCTAAAATCCCGACCGGCTTTTCTTTTTGTATATGTAAATTAACTTAACTGTTTTGAGCCATATTACGATAATATTCTTAGAGATGGAGGGGAATTATGATCGACTACAGTTTCTTAATGCAATCATTCATGAAAAACAATGAAATAGTATTTCCTTCCCGGGAATCCGCCGAAGGTTTTCATTCATATCTCAAGCATGCTGGATACGCGGCTAAGATATATGAATTGCCCCGGATACTTTTCGATCTGTCAACCCGCGATATCAAAGAAAAGGTCTTTTTAGTCAGCCTACCTAAAAGCGAATCAGCAGTGCGCCTGTAGACCTGACATCTTCCGCAAGGTGCTTAATCCCTTCTGCCCAACATGAATACCTGTATACCTGAGATGATCGCTTGAATTTGGATTTTTGCTGGCCTAAAATGTAAGAAAGCTTAATAAAGGATTTGGATGGCAACGACGTCTTCGCGAAATGCGGAGACTTTTTGTATCTATGCGAAAGTAGTAGCAGTGTGTGTTTGCGTAACAAAGGAGCTTTATTAGCTCATAATAATTAGGAGGTGTTGGATATGCACGTAATTGTTAATTGGGGAGGAAAAGTTGAGTATAGCCTGACCAGGATTTATAACCTTGCTCAGATGATGAAAAATAACGGCTACCAGGTAGCGCTAGTGGAAAGAGACACATCACGCAGCCGCTGGCTTAAAGAACATCTCGGCGAATCCGTCATTGCCAGTGCAGGCAATACTCATAAGTTCAGCAAGCCTTGAACCTTCGCCCGGCGGCTATAAAATTAAAGCCCCCCTCTTCTTAAAGGGGCTGCCTCATCTTTTGAGACAGCCCCTTATTTATTACTGTTCGATCTTGAAAACCCGGTTGATGAACCTGTGAAAGTTGTGGGGAAAGCCCGCCCTGGGATGATGTAGAAATACGCATGAGTCCTCATAATTGAATCCCATTTGCTGTGCCTTTAATAGAACCGCCTTATCTGCCGCCCCCTGTTGAAACCAAATGTTTTCGATTCCTTTATTCTTGCAGGCTTCAAGCAGTTTTTCACTGACCCGTGGATTAGTAAAAAATAAAACCGCCTCGACACTGGGGAGCTCCTCGATGGTCTTGAAAGCAGGCCGGCCGTTGATCTCTGTTAACTTAGGATTGACCGCGTAAATCGTGCAGTTTTGCGAGGCCAAAAAATCATAGGTTTTGCGGCTGAAAGCATGAGGATTCTGCGAAGCCCCCACCAAAGCGAAGGCATGGAAACGCTCAAAGAAATCCTTCATCATAATATCCCCCTTTACGATTTTTTCTGTTTCTTAGTTTTAGTATATCTTCACTTTTCTGCTTGATACTATTACAAAAAAAGGTTTTTGATAGCATTTGCTGGAATATTAATCCAGATTATTTTTGTTGGAGGTAGATCAATGCTAGTCGCGAGCGGAATCGAAATGTTGGGATTTTCTGTGCATCTGGCTGCTGGCCAGAGCACCATCCATCCTACACTTATTTGGGATAGACATGAATCAATACTGGTGGATACAGGCTACCCGGGTATGCTTGAGAAGCTTCTTGCTGCCCTGTCTGAGCTTGGAGTGACAATGCCAAAAAAAATTATCATAACTCATCATGACATTGATCATATCGGCTGTCTGTCAGCTATATTAGCAGCATCACCAGTCAAAATCGAAGTTCTGTGCCAAGAACAGGAAAAGGAGTTTGTGCAGGGAGAGCGGGCGCCTATAAAAGCCAGCGGCATGAAGATGGAAAAACTCGGTGAACAACTAGATTCCTTAAACGAAGCCCATCGCGAGGCCATCAAAAAAATCTTTGCCAATTTTAAAGACCTGGCCTCGCCAGTAGATAAAACTCTCGCAAAAAATGAATTACTGCCCTTCTGCGGGGGTATCACCGTTATCCACACCCCGGGCCACACCCCCGGTCACATCAGTCTCTACCTGCAAGAAAGCAAGACTTTGATAGCTGGAGATGCTTTATTTGTAGAAGACGGCATTTTGGTCCCCGCTCCTGAGTTTCTTAACTTTGATCCCCCCCAGGCAAAATTGTCTCTAAAAAAATTCCTAGCATTTGATATCAAAAGAGTTATTTGTTATCACGGCGGCTTATACAGCCATGATGTCAATAAGCGTATTTTGGAGCTAACTGCAGGATAGCGATCCGGCTTATGGCACAGCCAGCTCCAGCAACCGGCTCAAACTTACTGCCTGGTAGCCGCGCCTCCCCATCTCCTCCAGAATTACCGGCAGGGCCTGGGTGGTAGGCGACAACACCTCGTGGAGAATTATTATAGCACCAGGACTCAGCGCATTCAAAACATGGCTGGTGATCTGACTGGCTGACGATTCATAGTCTCTCGGATCAACCGACCAGAGTACATTGTACTGGAAGCCTAGCGCTTCAGCCGCATTGAGGACCGTCTGGTTGAAGGCGCCGTTGACCGGTCTGAAATATGGCCAGAAGATGCCGGTGGCTTCGTGGATCAAAGACTTAGTCCTGGCGAGCTGGCTGACGACCTGTGCGTAGGACAATCCGGTCAAGCTTACGTGATCATAGGAGTGTACCCCGATATCATTGCCTCCCTGAGCGATATCCCGAAGCAAATTCATTCTGCTTTGCGCCAGTCTGCCGAGGATGAACCAGGTGGCCTGGCTCTGGTACCTGCCCAAAGCTTCCAGCGCTCTGGGTGTGAATACCGAATGGGGGCCGTCGTCGAAAGTCAGTGCAACAGCCCGGGCGGTCGTTTCGACGAATCTAATAGTAGTGATAGGCATAAAAAACACCTCCCCTGCAAGAGTATGCAGGTAAAGGTACAATTATATCTTGAGAGCTGCTGCTCATGGGGAAAGATGTATGTATTACCGTTTTTCGCCCTATTTCATGACGCTTCCGTTCATCAGAGGCGCTTCTTCCTGCTGCTGCAAAGGCTTGTTATTTTGCTCTTTGGCGCTGCTAGCAGGTGAACAGTCCTGCTCCGGGGCTATTTCGAGCATCTGCGTTACCGTTTCTTTTTCATTCTGGCTTTCAGCTCCGTTAACGGGTATCTGATCATACTGCCCCGCTACCAAAGACCCGCTGCGGCATGATATACACCCCAGCGCGGTAAGCATATTTATGACAAATATCAGAACCGATGCCCAAAACACTTTACTCTTTCTCATATAAACCTCTGTTTTGCCGGATTATAATTAATACATTTTTTAGTTAATATGGATAATTATATATTTTACTGTATTATATACATTTCTGCCGACTTCGTAAAACAAAAGATTCAGGCGAGAGCTTGAGCAGGGTACTATCAAGGCTGGATCACTCCTGTATTAGCAAGGATGGGCTCACACATTGTCCTGCCGTGACGAATTGATCCTACTCGTTCAAAATATTTCTACAAAGTAATCATTTATTTATCCATTTTCCCCATAGTTTTTTTTCAGAACTTGCCTCATGCCAGTTGCTCACGCCGGCTTTGTTCCATTTATTGTAACCAATAAGTTAATATGGGATTGTTTCCGGGACTGCCCAGACCATTTTTCCGACAAGATTAACAAATTTACTTATGTAAAATTAATCATAAGGTGGTGGTTATACGGTGTATAAAGATGGCTTCATCGAATCATTATCATGCGCTAATGAATTACATAAAGGTAATCCGTTTATTAAACCATCCTGCTCCAGAACCAGCACATACAAATTTCGCGACCTTGTCGACGTCGATCTCCTTCAAAAGCTTTTCGATTCATTTTATAAGGCTACGGGCATTCCCCACACGATTCGCGATGCTGACTACCAGGTGCTGTCAAAAACCGGCTGGCAAACCATCTGCTCTGATTTTCACCGAGTCTGCCCCCGCAGCGAATTCCGCTGTCAAATAAGCGACTGTTTTCTAGAAAACCATCTGCAGGAAGGCGCTTATGTTATCTATCAATGTCTTAATGGCTTGATCGACGGTGCCACTCCTATCATTGTCGAAGGCCAGCATTTGGCTACGCTCTTTATCGGACAGTTTTTCTTCGGCCCGCCAGATGAAGAGTTCTTCAGGCTGCAAGCCATGGAATTTGGATTTGATGAATCCTGTTACATGGCAGCTGTTCGCAAAGTTCCTATTATCACACGGGCTAAGATAGAACATTACCTGGAGTATTACTCCCAGCTCGCCCAACTGCTGGCCAGAATGGGGATGCAGCGCCTGGATCTCCTGAAGGCCGGCGACCAGACTGCCACAGAGAGACGAGACCAACCGGTCCTGACCCTGGAGAGTGTGGGCGATGGCTTCTGGGACAGGAATCTGGAGCATGATACCATTTATTTCAGCCCCAAATGGAACGCCCTTCTGGGTCATCCTCCTCAGTCCGCACTGCTATCCGTAATCGACTGGGAAGATAGGATCCACCCGGATGACCTGGCGGCAGTACGCAGGGCATTGAACGCGCACCTTTCCGGGGCTTCATCCCAGTATGATGCTTCATACCGGCTGCGCTGTCAGAGCAGAGGCTGGAAGTGGATACACGACCGCGGCAGGATAGTATCGCGCAGCAGCCTGGGTCATCCGCTGCGTATGGCCGGCGCCTGCTGGGACATCACTGATCAGAAAAAGGTCGAAATGGAATTGACCCGCCTGGACCGTTTGAACCTGGCCGGAGAAATAGCGGCCAACATCGGCCATGAGATCAGAAATCCTATGACCACGGTGCGGGGATTCCTGCAGATGTTAAAGATATGGCGCAACTACGAGGACTGGGAAAGTAATGCCGACTTGATAATAGGTGAGCTGGACAGGGCCAATTCTATAATTAGCGAGTTTCTCAACCTGGCCAAGAACCGGGCAGTTGAACTTAAGGTCGGTAACCTGGGCAATGAGATTGAAGCACTGCTGCCCCTCATTAAACCTGAAGCGGATGCGCACGGCGTGAGCTTTTCGCATTCAGTAAGCTCCGAGGTGCATATCCTTTACAATAGTGTTGAGCTCCGCCAGCTGGTGCTGAATTTGTGCCAGAATGCCATGGAAGCTATGTCGCCCGGGGGGACATTGAGCCTCAGCGTTTATGGATCGGGCGATAAAGCTGTTCTATCAGTCCACGACCAGGGACCGGAACTGAGCGACGAAATCATAAAAAACATCGGCACTCCGTTTTTTACCACCAAAGCCAATGGGACCGGTTTAGGCTTAGCGGTGTGTTATGGGATAGCCAGCCGCCATAATGCCGGAATATCATTGGAAACCGGCCCCGCTGGCACAACATTCCTGGTCAAATTTCCCCGCATCGAGCAGAACTTCTGATAGAAACGATGCTCAGAATCTCTATTTGCTGCTCAACATCGGTGAAAAACAGTACCGGAAGCTGGAAGGTTAGAATAATAGTAAGCAAAGAGATAGGGGACCAAACATTTGGTCCCCACAGGGTGTCAAAGAAGTTGACACCCTGGCAGAGCGAGCAAAAAAGTCGAAGATCAAGGAACAAGCAAAGCCCGTGATTGAGGCGTATATGGAATACGTTGATTGAGCGGGCTTTGTGCAGCGACACAGATATTTGGCTTTTTTGACGGTCTGAGGGGACCAAACATTTGGTCCCC
>CAZWPO010000015.1:0-72002 GCA_964635975.1 uncultured Syntrophomonas sp. | reverse complement strand
TGGCGTAAAATTCAACTCGTTCTATTCCATATGAATCAGAAGCAGTAGCAGTAAAATTGACGTTTCCTGATATAGTAGAATTTTTGGATGGTGCGGTTATTCTAGTAGTGGGAGCTGTGGTATCGGCAGTATAGGTTATTACTAGTTGAGGGTAGTATTTTGATGTCCCATAATTTGAAGAATAGAATGAAAAATAGTAACCGGAATTACCGTCATACTCACTGTAATAACCATCACCATCTCGATCGATTAAGTCCCCCTCCGCGATCAATATAAGACCATTGTTAGGTGTAGTATGTCTTACCCATCCGTTAACTATTGAAGTGATGTTAGCAGTATATAGATATCCAGTATATGCGGCAGATTCAGTAAATAAAGCTGGACCGGATGCATATGAACCGCCCGCTTGACTCCACAAAGTGTCGAATTCTCGATGAGTCCAATCAGCCTCTGATTCCAGCCATTCTTCAGATACACGATAGGCATATACGTCACGCGGGGAATACGTGCTGCTACTGTATAGTTTTATGGAGGCCGATGATACATTGCCCATAGGGATAGTTGAAAGGTCGAATTTAATTAATCCTCGAGCTCTATTTCCATTTCCCGTATATACATCAATCTGGGGAGCATAATCCTCTTCGTAGTAACTGGTATGGTCATCATCATATTCAAGATATGTATCCATTCCCGTAGCATCATCCGGGCTGAGAGTTATTGTAGGATCTATTGTAATAGGGTAGGCAGCGCCAGCCAGTTCTTTAGAGTCCAATGCTACATTTAGAATCAGTCCTTCTGATCCAGAGCTTATGGTCTGTTTTACAGACTGCAGTTTATTCCCTTTATCATCAGTGGCATAGGCAGGCTCTATGTAAAAAAGTACTTTATCAGTGTCCAACGATGTAAAGGCAATTCTACCATCTTCCTCTTCCGCCCATTTCAGGTGGCTGGCGTTGAGTAAAAAGGAAAATGTGGTTGGGCTTTTCGAATCTTTCAATATGATTGATTCCTTGACGCCATTTTTCAGGTTTTTATAGGAAAAATCAGTGGAAGGCAGGTAATTCGAGTAGCTGATAGTATCTTTCTTCAATCTGGCGGTAACATTTTTGTTAACAGACATCTTACTGCCCAGGCTCATCTGCAGCGTACTATTCTGCACCGCAAAATCGAATATTTTGTTTTCAAGCTTACGAGGAAACTCAACCGTAAAGCGCTGGGATTTATTTTTATATAATGGGGTTGGCCCATCTGAAAGTGAGAGGCTTGTATCAGAAGTGTCCGTATCTGTATTATTCGGTGTTAATTGAAGTTCTGCAGTGACTGTTCCGTCTTCATTTTTATAGAAACGGCAGTTATCCTTTCTCATGCTTGTAATTTCAGTACGGCTTAATTCTTGTTTCTGTAATTTATCCTGAGTCGTTGTATTTGAATCAGAAGTAAGATCGCCACTCCCTGAACTTACGCTATTTTGAGCCGGAGTTGTAATACTAGACTCTTGGGTATCTTCGGTTGGATTAGTTATGTTATTTGTTTCCTGGAAAGTAAATGAACTATTGGGAGTGTCGATGGGAATTAATATGTTTTGATCAGTCGTATCATTGTGCGCTATAACAGGTGATAAAACTCCTAACATTAATATTATTAACGTAAAAAACGCTATGAATTTCTTCATTAAGCCTATCTCCTCTTCCAACCATTGCACTTCTTTACTTTTATTAACCTATTTTGTCTTTTATTTCTTCCATTCTTCTAATTTTTATTCCTGCCGTTAAATTACGACAAAAAAGAAGGAGGTTAAATCCTCCTTTTTATCAGCTTTTTATTGTTGGTGAAAACCGTTTGTTTATTAAATTAACATCGCCATATTATTCCATTAGATAATATCTCATTGCTTTGGGAACATCTTCAATTAATCAAAAATTAAAGCTTTTTCCTTAGTTAAATCTTTTCCATCAGCTTATGTTTATCGACCTAAATATATATTATTCCATTATATTCCTTTATCATTTAGATATTTTCCAAAATCATGTCGGAACATTTATGGCGAGCGAGCTGAGATTAATATGGATCGGCAAATGATTCTGCAATTTATCGAACGGTAGCCAGTACACCTACATCATTCCGAATTACTCGCCTACTCGTATTGTCTAATGCGTCAGTGACGCTGATCATGTAAAAACCTCCCGCTTAATGCAAAAGGTAATGCTAAAAACACTAATGAATTCGAACAGTATATCATGCTGTCGTAAACTGAATCACAACTTCAGTGTTTTAGCTAGCCCAAAAAGTCCAAAAGCTGATGGAATTGCCTGACCAAAAACTGCTAGATATAATGTCCATATAATTTAGAAAGGAAAAACGCCCCTGTTGAATGTGCAACTGCGCCAACAGAAGCACCAGGGACGTCACCACTAAATAAGTATGAGTTATACCCGAATCGACGGACACAGTTGAGTTAGGTACAATAACAACTGTGGAGGGATTCGAAAATGGATAACAAGGGTAACCGCTATGATGAGTTTAAGGCCGATGCAATGCGTCTGGTTAGGGAAGGCGGCAGGTCGGTCAATAAGGTAGCCAAAGACCTGGGGAGCAACCTCCAGACGCTACGCAACTGGATGGGTGAAGATAAAAAACGCCAAATCCCTGACAAAACAAGGATCATAGAACTTGAAGCCCAGCTTAGAGCCGAAAAACGCAAAACCAAGGATCTTGAGGAGACGGTTGATATATTAAAAAAAGCCGCCGCATTCTTCTGCGCCACCATTATTCTGAAAGAGGGAAAGGCAGACAGCCAATCCGAAATAATCCGAAGGCTAAACCAAACAATCAGAGGATGGACTAATTATCACAGGCATGTTGTGGCTAGTCAAACTTTCTCTTATATCAACAACACACTATATCACCTACTACAACAGTGGGCAAAACATCGGCATCTAAACAAAAACCAATGGTGGAGACTAAACAAGTACTGGCACGAAAGAAATGGGAAAAGATGGATGTTCATGACGGATGAATACAGCCTTATAAATCTAAGAAGGATCGAAATCATCCGACACCCAAAACTACAGATTTCTAAAAATCCCTTCATACATGAAGAGTATTTTGCGAAAAGAAAGATGAAGTTAAAATTACTGTGTGCCGCCAGAAATGGTGAAGAAATGCTTGAGCCGTATGAGCGGGAAACTCTCACGTACGGTTCTTAGACGAGGGAAAGGGAGCAATCCCTTTTCTTTAGTCGATTATTGCAGTAAAGACTACCAGAAATTTCTCAAGAAAAACAAGATGGTTTGCAGCATGAGCCGTAAGGGCAACTGTTATGATAACGCCTGTGCGGAAACCTTTTTCAGCACAATCAAGTGCGAAATGCTCTATCAAACTAATTACAAAACCCGTGAAGAGGCGCGTCGGGATATCTTTTGGTACATAGAGATTTATTACAATCGCAAGAGAAGGCACCAGGCCCTGGGGTATCTCACCCCTGTCGATTATAAACAAAGATATTTCGCAGAGCTGGCAGCATAAAATGTTGGATTTGAAAAACTGTGAATAATGGCAAAAACCTAACTCTGGTGTGTCCGTTTTATCGAGAAAGCCTCACCGCACCGCCTGCAGATCATTTCAAAAATAAGTTCCTCGGCGATACCTTATGCCAGCCTTTGCCAGCCACTCCGTCATAAAATGACGTTTCCATCATTCAGAAGAAAAGAATAATAATCTTTCAAGTTAGAAGGAAATATTGACGAAATATGTAGAAAATATATATATAGCTCGTAATTGAGTCATTATTTTCCAGGAGGATTTATGCATTCCGAAAGAATAATCGAACAGATATTGGAAGCCGCCAATATACTGCCCGCGATCATGGCAATATTTGTTGAGGATGGCCGCTTATGCTGGCTCAATCCAGCAGGCTGCAGCATTCTTGGGATTGAAGCAAGGAACGAGAAGGATTTCTCCAAACTGAACATTCGCCAATTTCTAAGTGAGACTTCGATTGACTTGATATTCCAGGCAGCCATGCCATCCGCACGTTCTGGGATCCAATGGGAAGGCCAGATCAGTCTGCTGACCATAGATAAAAGAACAGTCCCGGTACTGACATATGTAAATTATATTCAGAAGCCTGACGAAGGCTGGGACGTCTACTATATGTTCAGCAAAGAACTCACGGACTGGACAGGGAATATTTTACTGAGCGAAGACAAATATAAAAACTTGTTTGCAAATGCAAACATTGGCATCTTTAGGACCAGGATCGAAGACGGCAAGTTCCTCGACGTGAACGATTGCATCGCGCATTATGGGGGATGGGAAAGCCGTAAAGACCTCCTTGCAAGGCCCAGTACCGCGTTTTATTTACACCCACAGGAGCGGGAGCGCTTGATCTCCTCATTTAAAGATGGAAAAATAGACAACTTCGAGACCCAATTCCTTACCATCGATGGCGGTTATATTTGGGGAAGTATAAGCGCCCGCATATATCCAGAGCTGGGCTACATTGATGGCTTTCTGATCGACATATCAGAACGCAAAAAAATGGAAGAAGCATTGAAGGAATCTGACCAACTGCTTAAAAATCTAATAAATTTTCTTCCTGAGATTACCTTTGTGATAGACAATAATGGCATCATAACCGCATGGAACAAAGCCGCCGAGGATCTTTTCGGTTGCAAAGCTGTTGATATGGTGGGCAAAGGGGATTATGAATATGCCCTGCCCTTTTATGGAGAGCGCCGGCCGATACTTATCGACCTTCTGGACTCGGAAGATAGTGAAATTGAGGCCAGATACCTGGGAATCAAGCGCGTCAACAATACTCTTGTCGGTGAAAACTACTGCCCGCTGGTCGGCAGCGAAGGAGCTATCCTCTGGGGGATAGCAGCTCCCTTATTTGACACTGCCGGTAACCGGGTCGGAGCCATCGAATCGATCCGCGATATCAGCGATAGAAAAAAGGCAGAAAAGGAACTTCAATCAGCCCGTGAAGCTGCCGAATCTGCCAACCGCGCAAAAAATCAATTCCTGGCTAATGTCAGCCATGAGATCAGAACTCCTCTATCCGGCATTATCGGAATGAGCGAACTCCTTCTGGACACTGAATTAAACAGGGACCAGCAGGATATGGCTAATTCGGTCTTGGAATCTTCCATGCACCTGCTAAGCATCATCAATGAAATCCTTGACTTTTCCAAAATGGAAGCCGGCAAGATGACAGTGACGGAAATACCTTTTGAGCTAAGCCTACTCCTAAAAAGGGTCATTAGCCTGGTGTCTGCCCAGATTGACAATAAATCTTTGAAGATCCTCTCGCTTATTGATCCTCGCATTCCTCAGCACTTGCACGGCGATCCTATCAGGATCACTCAGATCTTGTTAAACTTGACCAGCAACGCCATAAAATTCACCTCGAAGGGCCGGATAACCATTCAAGCTTTTTTAGATATTTCAAAGGGCAGCGACCTGTTGATCCGCTTTGAGATATGTGACACCGGAACGGGGATTTCTTTAGAAGACCAGTCGAAATTGTTCTCCCCGTTTACGCAGGTAGACAATACGACAACCCGACGTTTTGGCGGCACCGGTTTAGGCCTGGCTATCAGCCGTCATCTGGTGGAATTAATGGGCGGCTCCATTGGTGTTGACAGCGAACCGGGGAAGGGATCTACTTTTTGGTTCACCCTTCCTCTCAAGAAAGCTTCAACACAGGCGGGCTATGGTGATAAAACAGGTGAAATTGAACCGTCATATTCTGATGGAGAATCGTCCTGGCCAAATGATCCCCGGCAAAGGATCCTGCTGGTTGAAGACGATAGAGTATGTAGTCGGGTGGTGAATCTCCAACTGGAGAAGCTGGGCATTGCGGTAGATCATGCTGCCAATGGTGAAGCAGCGGTTAATGCCGTTCTCTCCAAAGATTATTCCCTCATCATAATGGACTGCCACATGCCTATCATGGACGGCTTTGCAGCAACACGCAAAATAAGAGATTCCGAGCTTAAAAGCGGCAAGCATGTACCTATTATAGCTATGACTGCCCGTGCTTTGGAAGAAGACAAAGACCTATGCGCTGCCGCCGGCATGGATGCTTATCTGAGCAAACCTGTTGACGGGGCGACACTGGTCAATACTATCAAAAAGTGGCTTATGGAAATCGATCTGCCTGGCTAGTTCGGGGCGATTACGTGTGCATAGCGATATAATTCGTTTTTCACTCCTGCCGCTAGTCACACGCGCCTCAGCCCTGATTTTCTGGCGGGTGAGTTGGACACTTCTGAGGATAGATAAAATTTACTTCCGGCTTGCCAGGGCATTTCTAGAACAGGTGCTTAGATACGGACACTAAATGAGGATCAAACTGGCTTCCTGCACAGCGTTCAATTTCCTCCCAGGCTTCCGACGAGCTAATCGATTGTTGATAAGGCCGTCCGCAAACCATAACGTCAAAAGCATCAGCTATGGCCACAATTCTAGATAACAATGGTATCTCTTCACCTTTGATCCCCAGCGGATAACCTGATCCATCCCAGCGTTCGTGGTGATGCAGTATTCCTTCCGCGATGGGCGCCATTTCCGGAGAGCTTAGTGCAATTCGATAACCGATTTCGGGATGCTTTTTGATGTTTTCCCACTCTTCTCTGCTGAGCTTTCCCGGTTTCTCAAGAATGCTGTTCGGTATCGCAATCTTTCCTATATCGTGCAGTAATGATAGCAGCTTAAGATCATCCAGTTCGCTGTCAGACAACTTTACCGCCGAACCGATGATCCTGGCCATCTCCTGCAATCGTCGACAGTGCTCCTCGGTTTCAGTACTCCTGCTCCATAATGTCTGCTCCAGGGAAACCAGGAAAGAGCTCCTATTGCTCCGATCATCCAAAAGCTTGTTGCGATACATCTTATCTTCGGCCTCTTTTATGATATCGCCAAGATCCTGACTTGTAGATCCCATAGTTGCCTGGCCCAAAGCTATACTGCTTTTGATCGGCCTGTTGTTCAACTGCTGGCAGGCGGTTCGTATACGTTCTAGTATTCCAGCTGCATTTTGACTGCTGCAATTGGGCATCAGAATAATAAACTCATCCCCTCCCCAGCGGGCGATGATATCATCCTGTCGGCAAAATTTCCTAATAATCTCGGCAACATCGATCAGAAGATTATCCCCCTCCTGATGGCCCAGGGCATCGTTCACTAGCTTAAGACCGTTAACATCTCCCATAATCAAGCTCACAGGCATTTGTCTGGACGTGGCCATTCTCTGCAGCTGTTCTTCAAAATAAGCCCGGTTATAAAGGCCAGTCAGCTTGTCATGGTAGCTCAAGTACCTGACTTGCTCCTCAGATCTTTTCCGATCGCTTATGTCGATCATCATGCTTAAGGTGCACGGTTCACCATTCAAGTTAATCCTCTCGGCTGAATATGAACCGATCCGTACTTCTCCGCTCCTATTTCTATAAAGAATCTCCATCTCCTTGACTGGCTCTTTTGCTTTTATTTTTTTGGCCACTTCCGCGCGATCATCAATATTTACCCAGAAATTTATATCCAGGGATGTTCTATTCACGATTTCTTCTTTTTCGTAGCCCAGCTGCCGGCACACCGCTTTATTAGCAGCTAGAAACATTCCATCACTAAGTCTGGTAATAGTCATGGAGATCAGACTGCTTTCAAAAGCCTTGGAAAACTTGTCCTCGGATAAACGCAGTTCTTCTTCGATTTTTTTTCGCCCGGTAATATCCTTGGTGACGCTAAGCAGATAACGGCGTCCTCCTATTTCTAAAACCTCCGCGGAAAAGAGGCATATAAAGACATCTCCGTTTTTGGCCCGAAAGCGGGTTTCCAGGTTGTTGATTTTGCCCTTTTCCATGGCCTTTCTCAACATTGCGTCGCGTTCTTCTATATCCACCCAGATGTTGATTCCCTCAACTGCCGGCCCGATGATCTCATGGCGTTCATAACCCATGAGCTGCACAAAGGCGTCATTTACTTCTACATATTGCCCCGAATCAAGCTCAACCAATATTGTAGCATCGGGGCTATAGTTGTAGACTTTGAAGAACTTTTCTTCCGAGACCCGTAAAGCTTCCTCGAAATTTTTCATTGCGCTTATATCTTTAGCCGTCCATAAAATTCGAGGTTCATCGTCAAAAAAAATGATATCAGTGGAAAGTATAAAGGTCATAATCTCCCCGGACCTAGCACGTGCTTGAATTTCTTCGCCGCGGCTGACAAAACCATTTGACTTAAGTTTGTTTAAGATTGAATGGTATTGTTCAAGAACTGCAGTTTTCAGATCCAGAACGCTGCGGCCGACAACATCCTGCCGCGCATATCCAAATATCGCAAGAAATGCATCATTGACATCTACATAGAGGAAATCATCAATACTAGTAATAATAATTGGATCAGGATTCTTTAAAAAAACCAGCAAATATTTCTCATCACTAGCTTTCAGTTTTTTTTGAGGGGATGTATTTGTAGTTTGTGTGTCCAAAACGTCTGATTGGTCGCGCTGCATTTTTGTGTTCATATGGTTCAAAAATAATGTCCTCCTCACAAATGTATTGATTTTTAAGGAGTCTTTTATAATATATCGATTATTTTAATACTATTGTTACAATTTTCGACTTGCTGTGCTAATTGATGAAACGCAGCATGACTTGCTAAGGTAAATTGATGGGTGATATTGCAGCTATGAGAGATATAGTATCTCTGCGAGATGATTCCCTGAATCGATGAAATCCAGAGCAGATGACCTTCCAGACCCCGGTCTATGTGATTGGTCTCATTAAGTTTTTGCTATAATTTCACGAAATTAATATTAAACTTCTATTTTATCGAAATTTGGAGGCTGACCGTTCTGTGTACCGATAGTTTTTCTGATGACAGGATTGATGCGGATATATTTTTTCAGGATTGTGTTGAATCGATCTGTGTTTTCAGTCCGGATCTGTACATTATATATGCTAATAGGCGCCTGGCGTCATTATGGACGCAGCCTGCCGGACTACTTGCAGGTCAGAATCTTTCCCGCTTTATCGATAATAATACCCTTCAACTTATTCTAGAGCTCATCAATCAATTATCAGTACAAAATCCCTTCATCGAATATGAACATCGAGAGTTTGATTCGCAGGGAAGGCTTTACTGGCAGCGCTGGCGTTTGAGAGGTAAATATCACGGCAATATTCTTCAACACATTCAAGCCGTGGTCTGCGACATAACGCGAGAAAAGCAATTACAGGCCGTCTTGCAAAGACGGCAGGAAGATCCTAACCAACAACTGCGGGCTCAAAGCGACCAGCTGCGGGAAATATTTGACCGCTGCGGAAATAAAATTGGTGCCATTGAATCACTAAGAGATATCAGCTATCAAAAAAAGATCCAGATGGAGCTGTTACAAAGCCAGACCTCCTTTAAACGTTTGGCCGATACAGCCCCGGCTATTATCTATGTTCTAAGCGGCTCTCGTATTCTTTATGTCAACCGCCCATTTGAATATTCTTCAGATTATTCCGATCAAGTAATTATAGAAAAGGATGTGTGGGATTTTATTCATCCCGATGACCGGGACTGGGTGCGCGAAATGAGTCTGGCCCGCCAACGCGGAGAGGATGTACCCACCAGATATCAGGCTCGTCTATTAAGGAGCGATGGGAATATAATGTGGGCTGATATATCCACAGCTCTTATCGATTTTGACAATGAACCGGCAATACTGGGCGTCATTATAGATATAAGCGACCGAAAAGAAGCTGAAGAAAAAATACTCTATTTGAGTTATCATGACCGGCTTACCAATCTATATAACCGCTCTTTTGCGGAGGAAAAGATTAAAGAGCTTGATGACGGTAAAAACTTGCCATTGAGTATGATTATCGGCGACGTCAATGGATTAAAACTTGTTAATGATGCTTTCGGCCATCAGGAAGGCGATAATCTTCTCCGCATGGCAGCCGAAATACTCTCTTCCTGTTGCCGGGATGAAGATATCCTGGCACGCTGGGGTGGAGATGAATTTGTCATCCTGCTCCCCGGCAGCAGTGAAGAACGAACTCTTGCGGTTTGCGAGAATATTAGCAGGGCCTGTAACGATTTAGGGGGATTTCCCGTACAAGTGAGTATTTCACTGGGCATGGCAACGAAAAACCACGCGCAGGAAAGCATAGAGCAGATCAGCAAAGAAGCCGAAGATCGCATGTATCGGAATAAATTGTTGGAAAGCAAGAGCAACCGGAGCTCATTCCTATATTCCTTGGAAAAGACACTCTGGATTCGAAGTCATGAAACTCAGGTCCACACCGAGCGACTCAGGCAGTTAGTCGGGATAGTTGCCGAGGCTCTACACCTGCAGCCTGAGGAGGTCAACAGCCTGACCCTCCTGGCCGCTCTGCACGATATTGGGAAAATCGCCATACCCAATTCCATACTCGAAAAGCAGGATAAGCTTGATCAGGAAGAGTGGAATATTATGAAAAAACACCCTGAGATCGGGTATCGTATTGCGCTCTCCAGTCCTGAGTTGGCTCCTATCGCCGAAGCAATTCTGGCTCACCACGAACGCTGGGACGGCAGCGGTTACCCGCTGGGTCTAAAAGAAAGGGAAATACCACTGGTAGCACGGATCCTTGCCCTGGCCGACGCTTATGATGTGATGTTGAGCGGCAGAGCCTATCGTCAGGCACTGAGTCAGGAAGAAGCTTTGCAGGAGATAGCCACCTGCGCCGGAACTCAATTCGATCCTGATCTGGCCCGACTATTTATCTGCCTGGTCAAAGGAGAACACATATCACCTAGAATGCGAGACATTTTTTAGAAAAAGAGAGGGTGTTCCCCATTCGGGAACACCCTCTTTTGTCTGGTCTTAATGCTTATTAGATATCGCGGGTCCAGATGGAAGCCATAGCCGGGCCTCCACCTACGCACAGTGATGCACCACCAACAGTCTTTCCGGTTCTCTCCAGTTCATAATAAAGGCTGACGGTTATTCTCAAAGCCGTAGCGCCCACCGGATGTCCCAGGCCGATCCCGGAGCCATTCGTATTGATATTGCCGTCCCTGGTCAGGTCGCCGCTGTCTAAGACAATGCCAAAGTCATCTTTGATCATTCTCTTGACACCCAGGACCTGAGCGGCAAAAGCTTCGTTGATTTCCCAGTATTCTACATCTTCATACTTCATGCCGGCCATCTTGAGAGCCTTGGGTATAGCAACTGCGGGACCCAGACCCATCAATTCAGGTTCTACACCCTCAGTAGCTATGGAGACCAGTTTCATCAAGGGCTTAATGCCTAGTTCTTCAGCTTTTTTCTTGGTCATCAGCACTGCGGCAGCAGAAGCGTCGTTGATACCGGAGGCATTGGCAGCTGTCACGACGCCGCCTTTGCGGAATGCCGGCGCCAGTTTGGCCATTTTTTCAAGGCTGGCTCCCCGGATAGGATGCTCGTCATTTTCGAAGAAAGTGCTTCCCTTTTTAGTCTTGATTTCTACAGGAACAATCTCTCTCTTGAAACGGCCTTCGTCAACTGCTCTGACAGCGCGAGTGTGGCTGACTAAAGCCAGATCATCGCATTCTTCTCTGGTGATTCCGTATTTCTCAGCGATGTTTTCGGCTGTAGTCCCCATATGACCGCCCGCCAACTGACAGACCAATCCATCAGACAGCATAGCATCTTCTATTTTGCCCGGACCCATTCTATAGCCCCAACGGGCATTGGGAAGCAGATAAGGAATAGTGCTCATGCTCTCGGTTCCGGTAACCAGAGCGATTTCGGTATCGCCTAACATGAGCTTCATAGCGGCAACATCCACTGCGCGCATTCCGGATGCGCAGTTCTGACTCAACATTGTAGCTCCGGATCTTTTGTCCATACCGATCTGCATCGCTACAATACGGGGCGGCAGAGAACCGTTACCAGAATGCAGGCACATACCGGAAACAATTTCGTCCACCATACCGGGCTCAATTCCTGCCCGTTTGATCGCTTCAGTTCCTACGATCTTGGTAAGTTCATTTGCGCGCACGCCAGCAAGGGAGCCACCATAGGCTCCAATTGCAGTTCTACAGGCGCTGACCATTACGACTTCGTTGATCTCTCTCGCCATTAGAATAACCCCCTCATATTTGGTTGTGTTTTTTCTCTCTATACTGTTGGCTTGCGCCCTTACCACTCGATTAAAATTATTCGCCGCACGAGCCTGATTCTCCTCTTTGAAGAGTCAGGTTTTGCATAAAAACGATGACCATGTGATTGGATTATATTTTTATTTATTTATTAGGGAAGTTGTCCTGGAAGGATACATAGAATAATTTGCCCCGGGCTAATCCTGATCTGGATTATCTGGAAATAGTTCGGTGAGCTCAGGTAAACTGATACGGGTTTTCCCTTCCTCCAACATCTCCACCAGTGCAGTAATCAGCTCAACGATTCTGAGTTCTGAACCAATCAGCTCATCGTAGCTGCAATAGTACTCTTCATCCATTTTCACTGATGCTTCACACATTATGCAGTTGTTGGTAATGACTGCCCGATCCAATCTCGGGCACAGCATAAAATTGCCCATAACAATTAATTCCATAATAAAACTCCTTATAGATCATTTATTATCTAAGCTATTGTTTTGTTTTCTAGCCAATTGATTGCTCGGTTAGAATCCTTCTTAAAAGTTATTCCTGGGGAATAGTCAAGCCCTCTGAAGTCAGGAAAGAAAAAACCTGGGACTTAATATCTTCTAATACCTCTTGGGATCTTCCCTCGCAGCGTACTATTAGCTCCGGTCCCGTATTGGAAGCCCTTATTAACCCCCACCCTCCCGGGAACAGCACTCTAGCTCCGTCGACATCGATAATATCATACTTTGCGCGAAAGTGTTGCAATGCTTTGTCAACTATGGAAAATTTTTGTATGTCGGTGCTTTTCACTCTTAATTCTGGAGTGGCATAATAGCCGGGTATATCAGCCAACAATTGGGTCAGATTCAGTTCGCTATTTGAAAGAATTCTTAAGACCCGGGCTGCGGCATACAGAGCATCATCAAATCCGTAATATTCGTCAGAAAAAAACATATGCCCGGACATTTCGCCCGTGAATACGGCATTGATCTCCTTCATTTTGGCCTTGATCAGAGAATGCCCCGTCT
The DNA here is from genome assembly GCA_964635975.1 of uncultured Syntrophomonas sp. Lineage (GTDB taxonomy): Bacteria > Bacillota > Syntrophomonadia > Syntrophomonadales > Syntrophomonadaceae > UBA5314. The sequence goes on along the minus strand of CAZWPO010000015.1, from coordinate 58,866 downwards.
TATATATTATTGGTTTTCCGCCCAGTCGCACAATTTCATCGATCAATGCCTGGGAGCATTTCACTTCAACTATGCATTCTGCCCCGGGATGCTTGGGTAAGATCTCTCGCCAGAAGAGGATCATAAGCATGTCTCCCCATACCATAGTACCATCCGGAGCGACCACACCCAACCTATCTCCATCACCATCGAAGCCTATGCCGAGATCAGCTTTAGTTTCAAGCACCAGTCTTATCAGATCTTTGCTGTTTTCCAGTTTTACAGGATCAGGGTGGTGGTTGGGAAAACTGGGATCAGAGTCACAATAGAGTTCTGTGACCTGACATCCGAGCTGCCTGAACAATTCGGGGGCAATTGATCCTGCGGTTCCATTCCCGCAATCGATAACGACATGCAGCTCGCGTTTTCCGAGTTGTATACGCGATTTTATGGCCTCGATATAAGGACTGCTGATATCTACGTATTTTAGCTGACCGGTCCGGGTTGCCTCGATATGTTCTCTACGTTCGGCTAAATCGGCCAATTCCTGTATTTGATCGCCATAGATGGTTGAACTGCCTAATAAAAGCTTGAATCCGTTATCCATTCCCGGGTTATGGCTGGCAGTTATCATAATCCCAGCGTCTATATCCAGATAACGAGAAGCAAAGTAAAACATGGGGCTAATGACTTCTCCTAAATCTATTACGTCAATGCCTGATTTCAGCAAGTATTCGATAGTCAAATCGCGAATATGAGGGGAGCTGAAGCGATTATCCCGACCTACCAAAAGAATTTTTTTCCCTCTTTCAAAAGCATATTTGGCAAATGCCTCAACTATAGCTTTTACAGTACTATCCTCAAGCTCTGTTTCTGCCTTCCCCCTCACATCATACTGGCGAAAAATGTTTCTATTAATCACTAATTAGCCTCCTTCCATTTTTAAAACGAGCCAATCATCATCTGCAAACCACTTTTTGTTAAGTCATATGAACAGAGGGCTTTTTATTTTTCCCGCAAAAATAGCTGTTCATGCCCAAACAAACTAGTCGCTTTATGTAAGAGGCCGCAGGCTTGATTACCCCCGATTTTAAGTACGTCATATAGTAATATGATACTACAGCAGGGCAGCAAAACCCTACAGCACATCAAAAGCAGTTGCTAGTTTTTCTAACAACTGCTCAAGTATATTGATACTTTATTTATTGTATTATACTTTTTTTTCGATACGATCAAGTTGCATTGATATCTTGTTTAGTACACGGACGACCAGGCGAGCTGATTCTGCTGCCCGGTCTTCATCGCTATCGCTCCTGTCCATATTGCCTAATAATGAATACAATTGTTGTCCGCTGTGCTGACTCTTAAGGACGGTCGACTTTCCGCTCAATATATCAAGGTTAAATCCGTTGCGGCAAGAAATACGGCATCGGCGGCGGCCTATCTCGCCGATATCGTTGATAAAGCGAACATCAAGGTAACCATAGGTCTCATCATTCCCAGCCCTGGCCTGGCGCATTTTCAGTGGAATAAAGACCCGGTCTGCGGCTATATAGAAAGGAAGCAGAGTCTTCTTGCCGAGCCATTCACGCACCAGGGTTCTCTGCGCGCCCAGATCGATAGCATAGGTTCGAGCAAGAGCGGCTACAACCGACTTTAAAATCCGTCTCTCAGGAAGCGCCTGCCCGTTCTCTAGCAGTATTTCTGTAGCATTTCCCGAATTTTTATATACTGGCCGCAGACCAATTACCTGATCACGTACTTGTTCAACCTTAGCCCAGGTCAATTTTCTTCCTCCTCCCCTTGGTCTAATCCATCATTTTTCTCAATTAGTATTTTATGGCAGCTTTTAATAGTATAATATTAGAGAATTCTAGAAGTGTGAAGGGAGACCGCAGCTAATAGATACTCGTTTTTATAAGTTAGGGCTTGCACGGTGTTTTATTGTATGCTAAACTTACAAAAGTTAATTAGACTCCAAAGCCTTAAAACCTGTGGTATTTACAACTATGGTTTTTAGGCCGCCTTTTAGGCCGGGTATAGAGGGAAACGTCTATGCCTCCCATGTTTGGAAAGGAGTAGTTTACAAAGCTGGCTAAACAGCTGTTGTATGCCTTTGCAAACAACAGCTGTTTTTTATTTGATCGAGTAAAACGTTTTTACACGGCAATGATGATAGGCCCTGTGCTTTTCATACAGTCCCAATCTTTTTCTTCCCGCTTTAGCGGGAATATTTTTTTCTGAGGTTAGGTTATTAGGATTGAAAAAAGAATAAGCAGGTCAATTTAACATTTGGGAAAATATGAAGGCGAGATCAGGATCAAACTGAGATCCCGAACACCTCATTATTTCTTCCAGCGCCTCTCCCTGAGACACTGCAGTTTTGTAGGATCTTTCATGAGTCATAACGTCAAACGCATCTACTATGCTTAAAACCCTGGCCAGCAGCGGGATGCCCTCCCCCTGCAAACCTCTGGGATATCCGCCCCCATCCCAGCGTTCGTGGTGAGCCAGAACCTCCTCGGCAAGAACAGCTAGATCTCTGGAGGAACGGGTAATCCTATAGCCTATTTCCGGATGTTTTCTAATTATGTCCCATTCCAGGCTATTCAGTGGACCAGGCTTGGAGAGGATTTCTTCTGGAACAGCTATCTTCCCTATATCATGAAGCTTGGCCAGCAGAGCCAGACGGTCCATAACGTCACTATCCAGACCTAGCATTCGCCCAAATTCCATGGATAATGATCGTATTCTTTCAGCATGTTCTCTTGTCTCAGTGGTTTTTTCATGAAGTGTGGTTTCAAGGGACGAAATAACCGAATTGCGAGTACTGCTGCTTTGCAGTAATTTGTTTCTGAACATGACGTCCTCAGCTTCACTTAATACTTCATTGATATTTTTGTGTTTATAATCCTTGGTAGCCACGCCCAGTGCCAGGCTTGGGCGAACAGGGTCAAACTCGGAGCATAAACATAAATGACGAATCCTATCACAGATTTCGTAAGCGGTCTTCTGCCCTGTGCCGCAAAGGAGAATTGCAAACTGGTCCCCTCCGTAACGAGCTACGATATCTTCTTCTCGACAGCATGCTTTCAGGATTATGCTTGTATTTATGAGGATCCGGTCCCCTGAGGAATATCCGTATGTATCGTTAATGCTTTTTAGACCGTTGATGCTGGCTAAAATTATGCTTATAGGAAGCTGCCGGACTACATCCAATCGCTTCATTTCGGTGGTAAAAAAGGCCCGGTTATAGCTGCCGGTTAGCGAGTCATGAAACTGGAGATAACGTATTTTTTCTTCAGCTTCTTTGATAACACTTATATCCCTGCCCACGGCCTGAAAAGCAAGCACTTCACCTTTTTCGTCAAACAAGGCCCGCTCCGTCCATGAATACCAGGCTGTTCTGCCGTCCGCGAGTATCATGCGCCTTTCATGAGTAATCTGCTCTTGTTCGATGCTTAGTTTTTGCATCTGCCCCGCTACCTTTTGCCGGTCAGACTTAACAATCAGATTGAGGATATTACTGCCAAGGAGTTGTTTTTTGGTCTTTCCAAAGTTCCTGCAAAAGGCGAGGTTAACATAGGTCAAGCGCATATCCAAATCATAGCGGCACACCAGATCGCTCTGCTGTTCCACAATCATTTCGTACAAGGATAAGCGCTGGTTTTCAGCAATCAAATCTTTTTTCTGGTTTTGAGAAGTCAGACCGCTGCTTCTTCGACTCATAAACTGTCCCCTTTTGCGCTTGCGTATGCGTATTAATAGATATCGTGAAAACGCTAATATGCACTTGGCCTTCAAATCTGTATCTTATCTAGCTTATCCTTCTCATTTGGCCAGATTTCTCCGTATTAAAGCGCAGTCTGCCTGAGCCCAAAACAATGGGGTTCTGAGCCCAGAGGCAAAGTTCTAACTCGCACCTGACACAAAAAGCCCGCTTCCCTGACTATTGCGCAACAGGTCAAGCGGGCTTGAAATCTTTGGACATCTTTATATCCCGGTGTTATTATACCTCCACGGTCCATCCATAGGGATCAGGCAGTTTTCCCCATTGAATTCCGGTCAGAGTATCATATATCCTGGTGGCCAACTCACCAGTCTGGTTGTTGTTAATGGTGATTTTATTTCCGTCCCAGTCAAGGATGCCCATGGGAGAAATAACCGCTGCGGTTCCGGTCCCGAACGCCTCTTCCAGTTTTCCTGCGGTATGGGCCGCATAAACTTCATCGATGGTTATCTTTCTTTCCGTGACCTTTATTCCCCAATCCCGAACCAGGCGCAGCATTGAATCACGAGTTATGCCGGGAAGCAGACTCCCTTCTTCAAGTGATGGGGTAATTACCTCTCCACCGATTTTAAAAGCTACGTTCATGGTTCCGACTTCATCAACATACTTCTTCTCGATGCCATCGAGCCATAATACTTGTGTGTAACCTTTTTGTTCCGCTTCTTCCTGGGCTTTTAAGCTGGCGGCATAATTGGCCGGTGTCTTGGTATAACCCAATCCGCCCCTAACTGCCCGCACATATTTTTGCTCAACATATATTTTTACCGGGTTAATGCCTTCTGGATAATAGGCTCCAACCGGGCAAAGAATAACCATAAACTTGTAAGTATGTGCTGGATGCACACCCAGGTGAACGTCTGTCGATATAACAAACGGACGAATATAAAGAGATGTACCTTCCAGCGGAGGTATCCATTCTCTCTCAATATCAACCAGAGTTCTTATTGCTTTTACGAACAGCTCGGGATCAATGGTAGGAATACACAGCCGCTCGTTGGAATTGTTCATGCGGCGGGCGTTGTCATAGGGTCGAAACAACAATATGCGGCCATCCGGAGCTTTATAAGCTTTCAGCCCTTCAAAGGTGGCCTGTCCGTAATGTAAAACCATGGTGGCAGGATCCATTTCCAGCGGTGCATAAGGTACGATGCGCGGATCATGCCAACCTTTTCCGTCGGTATAATCAAGAATAAACATATGGTCGGTGTAGTAATTACCGAAACCCAGATTATTCCAATCCGGCTTTGGTTTTAGATTCTTGCTTTTCTGCACAAGAATTTCTGTAGACATGAAATCTCCTCCTTTTTGTAATAGAAAGATGTGCCCGGATGGACAAGTGTCCTCGCCGCACGAATTTTATTATTTCTAATTAAACTACATTATGATAAAATGTTAAACCCTTTAATTTCGGCTGATATTGTATACAACTGCAGTTAATCTGTGCAAATGACGTCCGTAAGCTGAATAAATTCCCACCATTGGTCAATATTCTCCCCCTCACTTTTGACGAAATGAATCGATGTTTCATATTGGGTATTAGTCCAGTCGAATATGCAAGCGCTCCAAGAAGTCATGCAATCTTTCAAATAATAGACCGGCGGCAAACCAGAATGGAGAGTAATCAATACGAATAAGACCGTCTACAGAAAATCGGCTCTGTCCACTGTAGTCCCACGGGCATACTCCTATCAATAACTGCAGAAGCCAACCTGAAAAGTACTCCATCCCCAATATAAGGGCAGCCCAAATGAAACCTCGCATAAGCCATGGCGCATTTCTTATTTGATCATGGACCGGTTCCAAGATAAAAGCCAAACCATATATAGGAAACATCCAAAGATAGGTTTTGGCAGTTAAGCTTACTGAACCGGATATAAGCGATCCCAGGCCGGTAAACATTATTTCCAGCATCCATCCGGCCGCCCCATATATCAAAAATTTTCTTCCCATATTTTAGTTTGCGACTTGACTTAGCACCTCAACCTGTAACATATTGGAACAGAACAATAATAGAACATTAAGGTGATGAGATAATGCCTGCTCCATTTCTAGATGCACATATACACTTATGGGAATATTGTTTGTTTCGAGCTTTTGTCGACCTTACAGCAGTCAGATGTTTGGATGAATGCCGCGAATCCTTGCTAGCACGCCCCCTCGGAGACTGGCTCATAGGAGTCGGATTCAACCAGGAAAACACGGTTGAAAAGCTGATCCCTGATCGGAATATGCTCGATAACTGGTTCGGAGATCGCCCAGTTCTTATCGTGCGCAGCTGTCTGCACCTGATGATAATGAATACGCCTGCTATGCGACGGCTAAAATTGTACAGCGCCGATGGATTATTTATGGAGAGCGATGTCTTCTCCATACTAAATAAAGTAGCCTTCCAGCTTAACCTGGATAATTCTAAGATAATCGAGCACGGTTGGAATAATCTAAGGACCCACGGTTACAGCCGGGTCATCGACATGGCTATGGATAAACAAAAACGGGCATTATTTGGCCAGGTTGATTTCTATACAGTGGACTGGGATATACTTGACGAAGCACTGGGATTCAAACTATTCCTGGACGGAAGCCTGGGAGCTAGGACCGCTGCTCTCAAGGAGTCCTATACAGATGATCCGGGGAATTATGGACAGTTGAATTATGATGACGACAATCTCCTAAAAGTGGTGGATAGAGTTCACAATTCAGGGAAACCGGTGGCGTGCCACGCGATTGGCGACCGGGCTGTCGAGCAATTCTTGAAGGTGATCGAGAAGAGCCGCCACCCCCTCGATAGGATAGAACACTTGCAGGTGGCTACTCCCGCTCAAATTGAAGCAATAGCAAGACTCGATATTCCCGTTTGTATTGAGCCAGCGTTTTCTGGAGAACTTAGCTGGGCATTTTTACGCCTGGGAGAAAATCGCTTACAGACAGCGTATGCCTGGAACCTGCTGCGCGACAGCAACATCCGACTGCTTGCTGGCACAGACGCCCCGGTGGACCATATTGATCCGTACTGCGCAGCAGACCTGGCCGACCGGCAGCAGGGAAACCAGCATTTGGACAGGCAGTTTTCGCTCCACCTGTTTGCCAAGGCCAACTGGGACTTCTACAGATGGCTGCCGGAATCAGCTGAAGGTAAATAAAAAGACTCCCTTTCCTCTCCCGGTAGTAAGGTTCTATTTTGCTTTGCCCTCTAAATGTCTATAATTAGATTAAAGTCCCAATGAGGTGATTCGCCTTACCTTTAACGCCTATTCTGCTTGACGAAGGTAGTTGACATGAAGAAGTTATTATATATTTTATCTGAATACAAATGGGGGATTCTTGTAGCGCTGGTCATGCTGTTCATATGGATCAGCACATTGGTCATTTTCTCCCGGATGAAGTTTTAGTTACGACGCGCTTACTACAAACAGACCGATTCGCTTATTCCTCTGCCACCGGATATTTTTCGGCTTCTCTGTCAGCGAAATGCCACCATTCATTATATATACTCTTAAATCCGTTCCTTTTCATTACTTCCTCTAGATAACTTGCATTTTTCGCCGCAGCTCGATCTACATCACTGTAATCTCTATTAGCCCTGGAGCTAAAATCATCGAAATCACTGGGCATAATCAATTCCCGTCCCTGCTCATCTACCAGAGTCACATCGACAGCGGCCCCGCGGGAATGGTAAGAAAAACTTCTATGGGGATCAACCACAAATCTTACATCAGGCATCTTCTCCCAAAGAATGTACTGAACGTTTGTAGAGCGGTAAGCATCCCAGATCTTTAAATGATAACCATTCTGTTCGAACTCTAATTCGGCCGCTTTTAAAAGGTCGGCCGTTCCCCTTCTGAGCTGAGCCCTGCTGCTTTTGTATACTGCTTCTCCGAATACATTATTACTGCCTGCATAGCGCAATTCCACTACGATTCCAGGGACATAATCATCCAGCATCACCATATCCCAATTTGCCTGTCCGGCGCTTTGGCTTAGATTTATAGCCCGATAATGCCAGATATCTCTTTTGACGATGAGAATCGCTGCCAGGGATAATAAAGAAATTGCCACGAAAACCAAAAAAGTCTTTGCTTTCAACTCAACCTACCCCCTTTTTGGCGTCTATACCTCAATCCCTTTAGAAAAAGCTATATTTAATATCTGCAGTTGAATGCATATTTAGCATTACAAAAAGGTCTGCGATATTTAAAATTTAAAGATATCTCCCTCCTTGTCGATATTAGATGATATAAAGGGATTTTAGGGCACCAACACCAGCATGGATGCTTTGCCCACTTGCCAGCCCCCATCGATATCTTTGAATAATATATCAATAGGGAGTGCACGCTATGAGTCTACGCCGCAGGACAATTCTGTTTATCAGCTTGACTTTTATTTTATTGATGCTGGGTATGTATCTCAGCGTTAAGACAATTCTTTCAAGAAACCTGGCCGTACTGGAAAACAAAACAGTCACTGAAGGCGTTAACCGCACAAAAAATTTCATTAATAATGACCTGCATAGCCTTGAATCTGTGGGAGCCGACTGGGGCAGCTGGGATGATACATACTTTTATGCAGACGACCATAATAAGGAATATGAAGACAGCAACCTTGATTACGCAACCCTGGCCCAGCTGAAAATCAATATTATGATCATTATTAACGATTCAGGGCAAGTCGTAGTCGGCAAAGCCCTGGATCTTCAAAAGGGAGAATTTACTCCTGTTCCGGCGGGATTGTTTGAAAAAATCCAGGCATCCCCAACACTGCTACGCGATCCGTCTTCTAGAGCACCCCAACTCGGATTAATCGAACTGCAAGACAGCATTATGATGCTGGCTTCTTATCCAATTTTGAGAAGCGACGGTTCCGGGGAAGTCAACGGAACCATCCTGGTCGGCCGTTACTTTGATTCAGTTTATATCGATAAAATATCAAAAACTATTCAGGAAGACATATCCTTCGAGGCAATAAAAGATACGAAACAGAATCCCGAGCTGCAGGCTGTTCTAAGCACGCTCAGCCCTGCCCAGCCAGTTTCTGTTAAGGTACTAGACCAGGATCTGGTTGCCGGTTACACACTGCTTTCAGATATAAATGATCAAGCGCTTGTTCTGCTTAAAGTACAGATGCCCCGCGCCCTCTACAAACAGGGGCAGGATGCGCTCTACTATGCGCTTGGTTTTGCTATTCTTATCGCCCTTTTCTTCGGGCTTATCACCATGCTAATTCTTGAGAAACTGGTACTTTCCCGCATCTACCGTTTGAACCAGGATGTCAAGCATGTCACTGACAGCGGCTTCAGTTCGAGGGTAATGGAACAGGGAGCAGATGAACTCGGCGGGCTCGCGGCTTCGATGAATAAAATGCTTGCCGAGCTGGAAAACTCGCATCTGCTTCTACTTGAAAACGATGCTGCCCTCAGGCGTATCACCGACAATATGATGGAATTGGTCGCTCAGATCGACCCTAAGGGTAATTTTGTCTATAACAGCCCTTCAGTCGTTAAAATATTAGGCTTTAGCGCGGAAGAGCTAAATCAGATGAATTTTTTCAGCCTGGTGCACTCAGATGATATAGCTGCGCTTTCGCACCACTTCAAAAATGATATTGATGCTACAGGGTTTGGCCAGGCCGAATTTCGGACCCGAAAGGCAGACGGCAGCTATTTTTGGCTAGAGCTTACAGGCAGTGCGATTTATGATGAAACCGGTCAGAGAACCGGTATCGTTTTGGTAGGACGTGATATCAGTTTTAGAAAAGAAACCGAAGAGCGCATCCGCTATATCAGCGAGCACGACGCTCTAACCGGACTTTTCAACCGCAATTATTTCGAACAGCAGATGCTGGCTCAGGAAGGCCCGGAGTCAATTCCGTTGGCCCTGCTCATGTGCGATCTTGATGGCCTGAAGTTCATCAATGACACCCTGGGGCACAAAAGCGGTGACGATCTGATAAGCAAGGCAGCCAGAATATTTCAGGAGGCATGCCGCCAATCCAGTATAATCGCCCGCATAGGCGGTGATGAATTTGCCATTATGATTCCACGCTGCACGCAAGGCCAGGTCGATGAGGCTTACAGCTCGATCAAGCAAAAAGCTTTGGAACACACTATCAAATATCCCGATCTGCCTCTTAGTATCTCAATTGGGTACGCTATCAGATTCAATAACCAGATGACTATGGCCAACCTATATCGTGAGGCTGACAATGCCATGTACCGAGAAAAAGTCCACAGCCAGCAGAGCGGGCACAGTGGGATTGTAGCCAGCCTTATGCAAGCGCTCCAAGAACGCGATTTCATTACCGGGGGCCACGTCGACCGCATCGAAAAGTACAGCCTCGCCCTGGCTGCAGCTTTACAGTTTGCCCCTAATCGTCTAAATGACTTACGTTTATTCGCCCGTTTCCATGATATTGGCAAAGTCGGTGTTCCTGACTCTCTGCTCTTAAAGCCTGAGCCCTTAAGCCCGGAAGAATATACAGAAATGAAGAAGCACAGTGAGATCGGCTATCGAATCGCCCGGGCCGCCTCCGACCTGCAGCCTGTAGCAGAATTGATTCTGAAACACCATGAATGGTGGGACGGCGGCGGCTATCCTTTAGGTTTGAAAGGTGAAGACATACCTCTGGAATGCCGTATTTTAGCTATTGCTGACGCCTACGACGCTATGACCAGCAACCGCCCCTATAGGGAGGCTATGGCCATCAAAGACGCCCTTGGCGAGCTAAAGAAATGCGCGGGAACTCAATTTGATCCCCACCTCATCGAAGTATTTATCGAACTATCCGACCTTGGGAACCTGGCTTGAGCAAAAAAATAAGCCGGGAACCTGTTCCCGGCTTCAGCCCCCGTCCTATTTCCTATTTCCCCTTTAGTATCTTTATCTCTCTGATCAACTCTGGTAATACTTGATATACATCACCGACAATGCCATAGTCAGATGCTGCAAAGACCGGTGCATTCTCGTCATTATTTATCGCGCAGACTATCCTGGCATCGCGTATGCCGGTAAGGTGCTGTATTTGCCCGGAAACACCTAATCCAATATACAGTTCTGGTTTTATGGTTTTACCGGATAGACCGATACAGGTATCTTCCGGCAGCCAATGCATTTCTTCCGAAATAGGACGCGTACATCCTATCTCCCCCCCTAAAAGTCCGGCCAACTCGCGAGCCATTTCTATATCTTCTTCTTTTTCTATTCCCCGACCAATACAAATTACCACCCGGGCTTTACTTATATCCTGAGATTGATACTCCCGGGCCTTTTTTTCAAGCAGGGTCACCTTCGATGAGGGCTGCAGAGTTATATGGACTAACTGGCCATTGCCATCATTCTGACGTCCGGCTGCTTCATATGCACGAGGAGGTATGGTAGCTAGCTGAGTACTGCCCATGCAGCATACCTTCTGAACCCCGGCTCCTCCATATATGAGCCGTTCGCCTACTAAAGCATCGCTTTCCCCATCCCAGTAGAGGTTCTGGCATTCGCTTATCAAACCCGCATCCAGCCGGCTGGCCACCCGGGCTGCCATCTCCCTGCCTTTTAGATTGGCGATAAACAGAATAACCACCGGCTTTTCTTCCAGTGCCTTCTCGCAAATGACCGGCACATACGCTTCCAATGTCTGTTCACTTGACAACGGAGGCATGAGGAAAGCTAGATTAGCCCCGTGTGCCAGACACTCTTCACTCCACTCTTGATCCCAGGTGAAAACAGCTACCTCCGCTCCAGTACCAGCAGCCAGCTGCCTTCCTGCAGTTATCAACTCCTTGCTCTGTTCGAGGTTTTCCGCTACTAACCAGATTCCAGCCATTTTCAACCCTCCTATAAAACGCCTTCTTTTTGCAAGTTTTCCAGCAGTGACTTGACCCCGGCCAGGTCCCCGCTGAGTTTCTGTCCCCCGCGTTCCATGCTGGACGCCCGAACTTCTAATGTCTTAAGTCTGGCCGGATAACTGCCTTTCAGCTCGGAAAGAGTAATCTCCTCGACTGGTTTTTTAGAAGCCGCCAGGGTATCTCGCAGACCCGGAATACGCGGCACATTAATGTCAGGAGCTAATGTGATCAATAGAGGAAATGGAGAGCGAACCACTTCTAAACCGTCTTCTACTTTTCTCTCCACTCGCACCGCATCATCTAGAATTTCAATATCAGTGGCAAAACATATACAAGCTATGCCCAATTTTTCTGCTAAGCGTGGTCCAACCTGCTGCGCATAAAGATCGCTTGATCCCTCGCCGCAAAGGATGATATCATAATCTATCCTGCCGCTGATGGCATCGGCTAGAATGGCAGCGGTCTGCCCGGGTTCCAAATCGACAAAGCCAGTGTCATTGACGAAATAAGCCTTTTCCGGGCCCCTGGATAAAGCATCTTTAATGCCCTTGGTATCCTCGGGGCGGCCAACCGTAATAACAGCTGAGCTGCCTCCATATTTTTCCTGCAACAGAACAGCCTCTTCTATGGCGTTTTTGTCGTAATCACTAATCTTGTAATCAACAAAACTCATGTCCAATTGAGATGAGGCTCCAACCTTGATATAAGCCTCATCAATCACCCATTTGTAGCAGCTTAGAACGTTGGGCACTTGGCATCACCTTTCCATCATTAATCCAGAATTGGTTTAACAATCTTCGCTAAGAATATCAGCGTAAAACATTGCCGGCAATCACCATGCGCTGTGCTTCTGAGGTGCCTTCATAAATCTCGGTTATTTTAGCGTCACGAAGCAATCTCTCTACTTTGAATCCTTTGCAGTATCCATAACCGCCATGAATCTGAACCGCCTTGGAGGCATGCCGGTTGCACATCTCTGCGCACCACAATTTTGCCATAGCCGCCTCTTTCGAGTAGGGAAGGCCCTGGTCTTTAACCCAGGCGGCGTACATATACATAAAACGCCCGGCCTGTACTTCGGTAGCCATGTCGGCGATCATCCACTGAATAGCCTGGTTTTTGCTTATAGGTTTATTAAATTGGATTCTCTGTTTGGAATAACTTATAGACTCATCCAGCGCTGCCTGAGCAATACCCACTGCCTGAGCAGCGATGCCTATACGCCCGTTGTCCAAACTGGTCATGGCGATTTTCATACCCGCACCCTCAGCTCCAAGAAGATTGGTGGCTGGAACTCGGCAGTCCTTTAATACAATCTCTGAAGTCTGGGAAGCACGTATACCCATCTTTTTAAAATGCTCACCGACTGATAGCCCGGGAGTACCTTTTGGAATAATGAAAGCGCTCATACCCTTGGGTCCTGCAGATTTGTCCGTCCACGCAAAGACTACGTATACATCGCCATTAGGACCGTTGGAGGTAAAAGTCTTGGTGCCGTTTAGAATATAGGCATCACCATCTTTTATCGCGGTAGTCGTTGCCCCCCCAACATCAGTACCAGCAGACGGTTCAGTCAAAGAAAAAGCCCCCAGTGCTTTCCCACTGCAAAGGGCCGGAAGGTATTTTTGTTTTTGTTCTTCATTACCGTTATAGTAGATCGCTCCTACACCTAGACCGGTATGCACCGACATGGTAAAACCGGTGGCTGCGCATGACCTGGACAACTCTTCGACTGCCAGGGCATAGGTAAGGTAGTCGGTCCCTGCACCGCCATATTTCTGGTCAAAAGGCATACCCATGTATCCCATCTCACCCAGTTTTTTGATAACTTCTTCCGGATGGCGGCTGTTCTCATCAATCTCAGCTGCGATGGGATCAACATAGGTCTTCGTGAAATCCCGCATGTTCTGGCGGATCAGTTCTTGCTCTTCAGTAAGCTTAAAATCCATAGAAGCACTCCTTTCTATCCTGTCCTAACAACGTACTCATACATGCTGTTGCTTGAATTCTAACGGGAGAAAAATAGATTGTCAACAATTAATTTGCATACCAACTATTTGTCGATTTTGGCTTCTATTTCTTATGTTTCAGGCTTTTATATCACCCCTGCGGGTGTAGATAAAAGGGATGCTGATCTGCTTGCAAGTAAAGATAGGATGCCTTATTTATCGAAGAATAATGAAAAATCACCTCACTCTCAAGAAGTGGCGGCTTTTCGGTACATAGTGATATTTTCTCTATCTACGAACCAGGAGTCAGTTTGTGCAGTAAGAATTTTAAGGAATCGCCTTCTGTTTCTCCCATACTGGCAAGTGCTTCCCGGTTGGCGTCGATAATGACCTGATGCAGTGGTTCTTCTAGAGCTCGCCCTTTTTCAGTAAGCATTACTCGAATAGCGCGGCGGTCCTTGGGGTCCACCTGTTTAGAAATCAACCCTTTTTGTTCAATCCGGTCCAAAATACCAGTCATGGTAGAACCGTCAAGAAAAAGCTCTTCTGCCAACTGTTTGGCAGTCTTACCATCTCCATCCCACAAACAGGCCAATACAGCATATTGCCCGGGTGTCACTCCCAGCGGAGCCAGGCGGGCTTTAAACATCTGCTGCACAGATTGCTGGGCTTTGGTCAATACAAAATTTATACATTGATCTAGTTGCACTGTTGACCACCTTTTGAAGTCATAATTAACGGTTGTTATCCCGTCTTTATATTCTATCAGTTAACTTCGGGGCAGACAATTACCTACTAAAGGATGATATCTCGACAAGGCAAAGCAACTGGCAGCAATTACATATCCTTAGTCCGAGTATCAATCAGATATTGGTGAATCTCCACTTTGGGGTTTACTTTGCAGACTTTTTATCTAAAATATAAGCAGTAGTTAATAGACCTGTCTGTCACAAATAATTAACCCACATAGACAAAATCAGTATAAGGGGGTCGAATAAATATGCTTTCTGACTGTAGTGAATGCCGGGTATCTTTCTATTGCTCCCAAAGCGAGACAGAGTGTCAGTCCTATCATGAAGCCTACGGTCTGGCAAATTTTAGTGAGTCTTCCGCCTGCACACGATGCATCAACTATGGATATTGTACTGGTTCAGATGAAGATTGCAGTAGCTTCTATGGCAATAAAACCCTCGATGATACAACAATGCGAGCTAACAGAGGTCTGGTAAACTGGGTTAGTGGGCCTATTATTAGTGTTGTTAGCGGCGATTACACATCTTTGATCAGCATCCGTGCCGGCGGCCAAATGATGACTTCAATGATGCCGCGCAGAGATTTTGAGAGCCTGGGGTACAAAGCTGGCGATGTCATAACAATGGCAATCAAATCATTAAACGTCAAAATACTGCGCTAATGATCGGCTGCAAAGAGGGTGTCAACTTCCTGACACCCTCAGCTCTAATGCCTTACGGTTTTATCGCTCTCCGGGCTTTTTTGGTTTTTGTTGACCGCTGCCATTTCTTCTTACGGGGGCGGGCTGATATATGAAGCACATGCTCAAGAGCACCCTGGATGAAGGTATAGATCAATACTCCGGCCAGGGTCACATGGACACCTTTGGAACCCAGGCTAAGATTAGCAACTACTATCAGCAAAAAAGCCATCACGGTATCTAGGCCGGTAATAAAGTTGACATTGTGTCCATTAAAATATTTCATCTCCAAAAGCTGCGCACCTAAAGCGTAAATCAGACCAAGCACAACGTACATGTACAGCATTGGCATGTAAAGATACTGGCTGAGATACATCCCCATAAGCATCAGCACTCCAGGACTTATGATTACTTTGGCCCAAACCCTGGTGTTTAATATATTGCTCATCACCGCGCCCCTTTCCTCATTTCATAATTATTGTAACCTTAGATCCTATCTACAAGTAAATATTTGTGATTAATAAAGCGGAGGCAGCGCTCCTTAAACAATCGCCTCGACAATCATTAGGGAGCCCCAGACTATTTAAACAGCATCAAAAAAGAGACGTCAATTCTGGACTATGTATTATATGTACGGCTTGAAAAAATATGTACAGGCCAATTACCATGATAACGGTCCCGGTCATAAAATTCGCATAGCGGATATGAGCTTCATTGAGCCGGGTATGAAAGAAGTGCACCAGTGCACAGAGCAGCAGCCACCAGCTGGCTGACCCGGCTGCCACCCCGGCCATGAGCATAAAAGCAGCGCTGCCCTGGTGGGCGGCGGAAAGCCCCAGCCCCGCAAAAACTGCTGCAAAAGCTAAAAAAGTCATGGGATTGGATAAGGTTAAGAAAAAACTACTGATTAATAGTCCCCATTTGCGGATGGTTCCAGGATCTTCTGTTTTCTGGACCGGGGCGCTGTAGAATGACCTGATACCCATTAGCACAAAAAAAGCTCCGGTTATCATCTGCAGACCCGAATGCCTGTGGTTAATAAAAGAAGAAATCCAAACCAGTCCCCAACCAGCCACGCCTGCATACATAGCATCGGCCGCAGCCGCTCCAATTCCAGTAACCAGGCCCGCCCTGAAGCCATACCGCAGTCCCCTCTGGATACATAGCAGAGCGATCGGCCCAACCGGAGCCGCAATACAAAAACCTACAATCATCCCCATTGGGAAAAGCTCAAACTCCATATTCACTCTCCCTGTAGTTTCCCTGAAAAAAACTATACCACAACTTTTTGCCTTTTTCGTACTATTTAAGCCGTAAAAGGTCCAAATAATCTTGCCGCCAAACTACCCGGGAACACATCAAACGGCTTGAACTGCAAACCGCGCAGCTTCTCTCCAGCCTTCTTTAAATTCTTTGCAAATCCTATTGCCTAATGTACTATTGGGTCTAAGGGGGTTTAGCAGTTGATGAAAAAAGCAGCTTTGTTCTACAATCCGGTGGCAGGCGGAGGTCGTTTCAAGAACCACCTGGACACGGTGATCAATCACCTGCAGGTAGCTGGGCTCCAGGTAATCCCCTGGCGTATCAACGACAATTCAGATATTCTGGCGGGCCTGCGATCCATGGCTGATGAATCGCTCTACACCGTGGCAGGGGCCGGGGGCGATGGCACCATACATGGCCTGGTCAATGCCCTAATGGAAAGCAACCTTCAAATCCCCGTGGCTATCTTCCCAGAGGGCACCGCCAATGACGTGGCCAGCCACCTTGGAATTCCGTTGCTTCCTGAAAGGTACTGCAAGGTTTTAACCAGTGGCAGACTGGTAAGTATTGACCTGGGAAAAGTTAACGGCCAATACTTTATCAATGTAGCAGCTGCTGGCTTGCTCAGTGAAACCGCCCACGAAGTGCAGTACCGCTGGAAAAACCTGCTAGGGAGAGGCGCTTATTTTCTGAAATCCCTGGAAAAATTCCCACGGATGAGGTCTTTGAACCTGAGGCTCAACGCTGACGGCAGCAAGATAGAAATGGAGATAATGCTGTTTCTCATACTCAACGGAGGAACTGCCGGAGGTTTTCAGCACCTCATGCCGGAAAGCAAAATGAACGACGGAAACCTCGAATTTCTAGCCATTAAACCTGTGTCCCTACCCAGGGCAGCCCAGCTTATCTATAATTTTCTGCGCCGCCAGCACCTGCAGGACGATAATGTATTCTTTTATCAAGGGAAGCATTTCCAGGTAGAACTTGAACCGCCAGTTGCAACTGATCTGGATGGTGAGAAGGGGCCGGCTCTGCCCTGGGATGTCGCTATCTGCCCTTCCGCTATCAAGTTATGGCTTCCGGCCGTTTAGACTATCTAAACCAAACGGAATAAATTATAATGAATTTCATATAATTGCTATGTCCACCGTTTTTTGTGGAGTATAATATTTTTATCCGGTTTTTAAGGAGGCCTTTGATTGCCTAAACTTCTTTCTCTTATATTGGCGCTCCTGATATGTGTTTTCTGTATCAGTCCAGCATCAGCAACACCTTCCCTGGTTGTAGATGGCAGGCCTCTAGCCCTGGAAACACTGCCAATTACCCAAAATGACCATTTGCTGGTGCCACTGCGTGCCGTACTGGAATCCCTGCACGCATCAGTTATCTGGGATCCAACAAACCAGGAAATACATGTAAGCAAAGGTGTAAATCAGGTTAGCTTAACCATCGGCGGCTCCATCGCCAGTTTCAATGGCAAAGGTATCGAAATGGGCGCTCCCGTCCAGATGGTAGATGGCAAAGTCATGGTGCCGCTTCGTTTTTTGAGCGAAGCCTTCGGAATGACTATCAATTGGATTGAATTTGACGCCAACAACCAGATCATCGTACTTCGCAATCCCTTGATAGCCTATAAGACAGGTTTGTTAGATTACACTTCACGCCATACAAAATGGGGGCAGAACATTAATGATGTGATGGCAAGCGAACCAACCCTGCCCTCGAACAGTAACAACAGCTATTTATTTTATTCCCACGTGGACTTCGAGGGAGTGCCAGCTGATCTCGGTTATTTCTTTGTTGGCAACCGTCTAGGTATAACAATGTATGATTTTCATGGGGAAAGACAATCAACTGCCGACTCCCTTAACGCTTTCAATCAGGTATCTGCAATCCTGAACAGCCGTTATGGAGAGCCGATAGCAAATATTCAAAACGGGGCAAACGAAGGCACTGTATCTCAGGATGAGCTGGTAGAAGCGATAGGTTCTGGAGAGCTAAAACTTTTCAGGGCCTGGATCGATGAATATACTATGGTATGCCTGTTTCTAAACGATGAAGGCAAAAATCTAGGCATGGTTTTCTCGGATATAGATCAAGTAGATAGAACCCTGATTTCTCTAATGGGCCAGGGTCTGAGCAGATAACAACTTAATTTTCACGAAAAAAAGGGACTGCCACTATTAATCAGGGGCTGCCCCTTTTTCACTTTCACTTATTAGATCATCGAAATAGCCGATTGACATTGGCTGATGGCTGATTCAACAGACCTCAACGCTTTGGATAGTTCATCTCTTGCCTGAGTATTTGAAACACTCTGGCTTACACTCTGTATATCCATCCTGGCATCCTTAAACTGGCTGATACAGGTCTGCAGCATTGATCTGCTATCCAAGTTCTCACCTCCTTGCAAATAGCTATTTGGACAAAGCAGCTCCGATAATCGTCCGGTCCTAGTATCTGCCTCTTAAAGCAATGATATGTAAGCATATTGATTTGATGGGCTAAACAGGGTGTTCCTGGCTTTGTTCTAATAAAACCCCCAGTTCTCAAATGGCAAATTGACATCCCCGCCCACTCTATTGTATAATGACTGTTGCCGGGATTTCCGGAGTTCAATTGAATCTCGTGCGGCGGTGGTGGAATGGGCAGACACGTACGTTTGAGGGGCGTATGCCGAGAGGTGTGCGGGTTCAAGTCCCGCCCGCCGCACCAAAAAAGCGATTATTCCGAATGTGGAAACTATTCACGTTCGGTTTTTTGTTTTATGAACGTGTGCGCAATACCTGATTAGCCTTTATGCCCATCATAAGTATGTTTCTCACAGCCAGTTTTTGTTATAATCAGCAAGAGCAGCATCT
Source organism: uncultured Syntrophomonas sp. (assembly GCA_964635975.1). Taxonomy (GTDB): domain Bacteria; phylum Bacillota; class Syntrophomonadia; order Syntrophomonadales; family Syntrophomonadaceae; genus UBA5314. The sequence goes on along the minus strand of CAZWPO010000015.1, from coordinate 39,761 downwards.
CATTGATTATTAGTCGTTCGTGAAGCACAATCATAGCTGCTTTATTTCGCATTGGGAGAAAACTATGATGCTAAAAAAACCATTAATTTTCGACGGTGCCATGGGTACGTATTATGCAAGTATCGCGGCGAATCCGGTAAGCCCCTGTGAACTAGCCAATCTGTATGACCGAGATACTATCCTGAATATCCACCGAGAATATATCAATGCTGGCTGCCATGCCATTAAAACCAATACCTTCGCTGCCAATCGTGTCAGCCTGGAATGTAGTCTTGACACTGTGAAAGAAGTCATCGAACAAGGCTATAAGCTGGCCAGAGAAGCCTTCCAAGGGACTGATGTGCTTGTGTTTGCCGATATAGGACCTATACTCAGTGATGATGGGGACGATTTAGAGGCCCAATACCGGGAAATCGTAGATGTGTTTCTGGCGTCAGGTGCATTCAACTTCATATTTGAGAGCTTCAGCAGTGATGAATATTTAGCGGATCTCGCCCGATACATCAAGGAGAAATGCCCTGGTGCCTATATTCTGGTGGAGTTCGCCGTGTCTCCAGAAGGATTTACCCGGCTTGGAAAATCTGGTCGCAAATTATTGGAAAGTGTTATGCAGGTACCTTCTATTGATGCTTGTGGTTTTAACTGTTTTTCAGGTCCTAGCCATCTACTCGAGTACATCAAAACCTTCGATATAAAAGATAAAACCATATCGCTTATGCCGAACTCGGGTTATCCGACTGTGATAAACAATCGCACCTTCTTTCAGAATACAAAAGAATATTTTGCCGAAAAAATGCTCGAGGTAGCCAGACAGGGCGTTTTGATCCTGGGTGGCTGCTGCGGAACGACCCCCGATTATATAAGAGAAATGGTAGCCAGGTTAAAGGGCTTATCACCGGGTGAGATCGTATTTAACGGGCATAAAGAAATCCCCTCGGCGAAGATGCGCCCTGTCCGCAATCTCCTGCAGGAAAAGATGAATACTGGCAAAAAGATTATCGCAGTCGAATTGGATCCGCCTATCGATACAGATATAGAATTTTTCATGAATAGTGCGAAAGTACTCAAAGAACAGGGAGTTGACGCTATCACTATTGCAGACTGCCCTCTGGCAAGAGCACGAGTGGATAGCAGCCTAATGGCCTGCAAGATAAAAAGAGAACTGGATATCACCCCCATTCCCCATATGACCTGCCGGGATAGAAACATCAATGCTACGAAAGCCCTGCTTCTGGGTCTAAACATCGAGGGGATAAACAACGTCCTGGTGGTTACCGGAGATCCTATCCCAACCGCCCACAGGGATGAGATAAAAGGCATTTTTAGTTTCAATTCAGCAATACTTGCCAGCTATATCAGCAGCCTAAATGAAACGGTTTTTTCATCTCCTTTTAACATCTGTGCCGCTCTGAATGTAAATGCCAGAAACTTCGGCAACCAGCTACAGCGTGCCCAGAAGAAGCTCAGCCATGGCGTCTCCATGTTCCTGACCCAGCCGGTGATAAGCGAGCAGGCAGTTGAGAACCTCAAGAAAGCGCGTGAAGAATTGAGTGCCAAAATTCTGGGAGGAATCCTCCCTATCGTGAGCTACAATAATGCCTGCTTTATCAATAACGAAATATCAGGCATAAGCGTTGCAGATGAGATAATTGAGATGTACAGAGACACTACCAGAGAGCAAGCCGCTGAACTCGCTGTTGATATATCTACAGATATGGCTAGATCTATCGCTCCCTACGTTGACGGTTTTTATCTAATTACGCCCTTCAAAAGAATTGATATTATTGCCAAGATCATTCGCAATATTCGCGCAATAAGTGCTTAAATTTTAGTATTCGCTAAGCTTTCTCCGCATTCCAAAAGGTATGCTCCAACATGTTTGTTGACAGCCGTCAGCGGATAACAATAATATGCAGGCAGGATTCTATGGCCCGGTGTAGAAATTTTGCAATTATGTAATTACGGCTTATATTAAGCAGGAAAAGGAGAACGACTTGAAATCTTCATCTATCACTTTCTACTGGAAAATACTGCCCTTGCTCACATTGCTCATGCTATTAGGGCTGGGAGAAGCCAGTCTGGCAGCCAGCGCTGAAACTGCAGTGATAAGCGGCAGTAGTGTCAATGTTCGTTCAGGTCCGGGCACTTCATATGATAACATCGGCAGTTTGAGTAAAAATACCAGCATCGATATCCTGGAGAGGCAAAATGGCTGGATAAAAATATCGTTTAATGGCGCAGAAGGATGGGTGGCAGAATATCTCACTGGCCAGCGGCCATCAACAGCTGGGGTATCAGCCGATTTTTACATTAACGGGGATTGGGCAGCTTTCGAGGCCAGCCCTATCTCTGTTGATGGTTATACTCTGGTGCCTTTTCGGGAGATCATGGAGAAGCTCGGGACTGTCGTGAGCTGGGACAGCAGCAGCCAGACCATTATGGCTTCCAAATGCTCTACAAATATCTCGTTAGGCATTGGTTCCCCTTCTGCCAGCGTCAATGGACAGGCAAAGAATCTGGGTATCGCTGCCCAGATTGTAAACGGGCAGACCTATGTCCCTTTGCGTTTTTCAGTGGAAGCACTGGGGGGAAAAATCATTTGGGACGAAGAAAATCAGTCTATTAGCATTTACTGTCCGGCTGACCCGGGTGATAAATTGACTGCCGTTTCGGTAAGCGCCGCTGATTTGAATATCAGGGATTGGCCTTCCACATCGGCGGATATAGTAGGGCTGGCACCCTGCGGCAGTATTTTGGCTTACCTGTCCGAGGAAGACGGCTGGTATCAGGTCAAATACCGGGGGCAATCAGGCTGGGTAGCCGGCTGGCTAGTAGTGCCGCTCTGGAATGCGGTCGTCCCTGCCGATGAAAAGGAACTCACCCTGCTTCCGGTACCTTCAGATCCTGACGCTTTTGTTGTTCAGATGCTGCCCTACGCTGAAACCGCCAGTCAAGGGACGGGCCTGCCGGTAAATTTCCTGTTGGCGCAATGGGCCGAAGAATCTGGATACGGTACTTCATCACTGGCCCAGTATTATAATAACTTTGGCGGCATCAAGAATCCGGAGACCGGGGGTTTCAAAAAGTATTTGACCGCGAGTGAATTCGCTCAGGATGTGATCGCAATATACACTACCAATTCCAAGTACAACCGTCTTCTAACTCATGCCAGAGAGGGCACCTCTATACAAACCTTATTTAGAGATTTATCTGCCTGCGGTTATGCTAGTTCCAGCTCATACGGAGAAAAAATAAGAACGCAATACCTTCCCGCAATAGACCGGGCCCTGGGAAATATGTAATGTTAAATGAAGCCGTCCCCGTGTTCCTTAATGCAGCACGTAGATGCCGCTGCAGCTGCTGTTGTCCTCGTCTTCCTCGGGCCTATCATAAAAGCAGCCGGTCCGGGCTTTTTCCCAGGCCGCTTCGTTGTCCTGGTCTTCAAGCTCGACAACCATTTCAGCTATTTTAAATTCATCTGTTCTAAACTCATACCCTTCCTCAAGCGCCACTGCACGGCGCTCCTCGGCATCCTTGCAGGCGGTAATTCTTTTGGCGAAATCCTCATCGTTCTTCATCCTTTTGATAAAAAACCTGGCAGATTCGATACTCATTCTGACTCCAACCCTTTCTCAAATTGTTGATTGCTTGTGACCTGGTTCTTCTCTAATGCGGCTGGCATCTCCTATCAGCCGGTTCTATCTATCCAATAATAATGCTAAAAATCAAACGGACATGGCTTGGGAGGTAGGATCTCTGTTTCAAACATATAAGCCCTGCCCTCCTGATCAAGGCTGCCAATAATGGCGGCAGCCAGTTCCAGTTCACGGCGCTTTAGGCGGCAGTTATGCTCGGGGGATATGGATATTGAACCGCTATATCCGGCGTTTTCATATTTGCAGCCGCCCGCGCAGTAATACCGTGCAAAACATTCGCCGCAAACTACACCGTTTAAAGGACTGAGCTGGTAAGCTTCCCGCTGCAATTCTCCTTCAAAGACGTTTCCCAATCTATAGGATTCCAGGCCCACGAAGCGGTGGCATAAATATACATCTCCCGAAGCGGCCACCGCTACCAGCCCCCGCCCGGCCCCACAGGCGTAGCGCTTTTTGCGGTTATGGAGCAGAGCTATTATTGCCTGATACAAAACGCTCCCGATTTTAAGGTCCTGGAGGGCTTTAATGTCTCTGCCTCTAACATAACTCAGCCATTCTGCCGCTTCCCTCTCCCGTTCCCCAAGGAGATGATCTGTAACCCACTCCGCACGGCATTGCTCGGGATTACCATCAAACAGTGCGGGTGATGCCGGCGCAATAGTAACCTTTGTAAATCCGATATCCTGCATAGCTTTTTTGACTGCCCCCCTGTCTGCCCCGTCGATTGCTACGGCATGACCGAATGTCTCCGGCATGGCAGCCAGCAGGTTCTTTATCTTAGGCATGACAGCATCATAGCTTCCTCGACCATCGGCAAATGGCCGCTGGGCATCCTGCATGGCTTTGGGACCGTCAAAACTTACCATAACCTCGATTTGATGCTTGTTTAGGAAAGCCAGCTTCTCATCATCCAAGAGAGTAGCATTGGTAGTGACATGGAAAGCCACCCGTTTGTCGGCATCCATCACTCGCTTTTCGGAGTACTCTACCACGGCTCTCATCAGTTCAAAGTTGATGAGCGGCTCCCCCCCGAAAAAGCTTATATGCAGCTTCTTAATCTCCCCAGATTTGTCTATCATCCAGTCGACCGCTCGAAATGCGGTCTTTTCCTCCATGTTGCTGGCGGATTTAAAACCGGCTTTACCATAGCAATAAACACATCTCAAGTTGCAGGACTGAGTCAGAAGCAAAGACATATTTACGATGGGAGGCATCTTACTATTAGCGTGTTTTCGGGATGATGTCCGCTCACCATTGTTGTCTGGCGCTTCATTCTTTTCATACAGCTCTGTCTGAGCAGTGGACCGGGTAAGTTCAGCCGCGCTCGTCTCATCGATAGCAGCAGATGACATTCCTTCGATATCAATTACGTACCAGTTATTTTGATATTTAAACAGATGATAGGGTTTACCAGGCTGCTGCATAATGCTATATTCCTATCTACAAAGTGGCACCTTCTCCATTACTTCTTCTCTATAATGGAAATACCCTTCTCTTTCATCTGAGATTATTCGGATAAAGCACAGATAATTATTCTATATTTTCAAGAGATTACATCGACATTGCTCAAAGGGGCCTATTCGCTTATAGGCCCCTCAGGGTGTCAAAGAAGTTGACACCCTGGCAGCGCGAGCAAAAAAGGTGAATAGCAAGGAACAAACAAAGCCGGCGATTGAGGCGTATAGGGGATACGGTGACTGAGCGAGCTTTGTGCAGTAACACAGCTAGTCGCCTTTTTTGACGGTCTGAGGGGCCTATTCGCTAATAGGCCCCTCTGCTATTATTGTCTATGACTCGGCGGGTCGCTGCTCTGCTTCCGGATGTTCCCCGGTCCGGGTTTAGACCGATAAGTTCCCAAATATCCGCACCTTGGACATTTTAGCTGAACTTTTCCCTGCAGAATCCCCAGCATCTTCCCGCAGTTAGCACATTTCATCTCATTCATCATGAAGCACCTCTTCTGGATCATTGCCTGAAACTCAGCAATCCATCCTGTAGTGCAATACTTATCATGATAAACATCCACCTACCTCGGCTGCATACGAATAGCTCCATCCAGGCGAATCGTTTCCCCATTCAGCATTGGATTTTCCACGATTTGCTGCACCAGCATAGCATACTCGTCGGGCCTGCCCAACCTGGAAGGGAAGGGAATACTTTTGCCCAGGGCATCCTGTACGTTCTGGGGCAGCCCCTGAAGCATTGGGGTCAGGAAGATGCCCGGAGCAATCGTGAGAGCTCGAATTCCCAGCGATGAGAGGTCGCGTGCCAGCGGGAGAGTCATTCCCACTATGGCAGCTTTAGTCGCGGCATAGGCAACCTGCCCGATCTGGCCGTCAAAAGCGGCCACCGAAGCGGTGCTTATTATCACACCCCTTTCACCATCAGGGTTGGGTTCGTTGGCCAGCATTGCCGTTGCCGCTGTACGAATCACATCAAAGGATCCTATCAGGTTGATCTCAACTACTTTTTTAAATAGATTCAGATCGTGGGGTCCTTTTTTAGCGTCTGCCGTCTTTTGCGCAGCAGCAATAGCGGCACAATTGACCAGTATGTCCACTCGTCCAAATTTATCAATAACCGATCTAAAAGCAGCCGAGACATCATCAGGTGAAGCTACGTTAGTCTTTATAAAAGCCGTCTGCCCCTGTAACTCTGCCGCCAGGGCCTGGCCTTTTTCTTCGTTTAAGTCGAGGATAACAGCATTTGCCCCCGCCTTCACCAGTCTTCTCAAAGCAGCTTCACCCAATCCCGATGCCCCTCCGGTTACAACGGCGGTTTTGTTCTTTATATCCATTCTTATCCTCCCTTTCGTAAAACCTTTATAATGCTTCGAGAATAGTAGCCATCGCCGGTCCTCCGCCGGCGCAAAGAGCTGCAATTCCAAACTGCTTCTTGCTTCTTTGCATTTCATACATGAGGGTTATTATCAACCGGGCTCCGGTCATGCCCACAGGATGGCCAAGAGAGCAACCCGAACCTAGCACGTTGATTTTCTCTACCGGCACTTTGAGCTCGCGGTTGCATGCTATTACCTGTGCCGCGAAAGCCTCATTGAATTCACATATCTCCATGTCGTCGAGGCTCATATTGGCGAAGGTCAAAACCCGCCGAACCGCCGGCACTACTCCTATACCCATGATCTTGGGATCGACTGAAGCTGAAGCCGTGGCTACTATGCGTGCCAGCGGCTTGATCCCCAGTTCCTTGGCTTTTTCCGCAGACATGATGATCAGGGCTGCGGCTCCATCATTTATACCGGAGGCGTTGCCAGCGGTTATAATCCCGTCTTTCTTAAAGGCAGGCGGCAGCTTGGCTAGTCCTTCCATGCTGGTTTTTGGGCTGGGATGCTCATCTGTGTCAAATATCGCCGTGCCTTTGCGAGATTTGATCTCAACCGGGGTGATCTCTTCTTTGAACTTACCTTCAGCGATAGCCTTGCAGGCCTTTTGATGGCTGAACAATGCCCATTCATCAGCTTCCTGCCGCGTTATCCCGTACATATCAACCAGATTTTCAGCAGTTACACCGGCATGGTAGTTATTGAAGGCATCGATAAGAGCGTCATAATACATACCGTCTTCCAATTTCCCCGGCCCCATCCGGTATCCCATCCGTGCTTTTGTAAGCAGGTAGGGTATATTGGTCATGCTCTCGTGACCGACAGCTGCACCGATATCAATCTTGCCCATCATTATCTCCTGGCTGATGATCTCAGCCGCCCGCATTGAAGATGGGCACTGCTGGTTTATGGTCACAGAAACAGTCTCCACAGGACAGCCGGCATGCAGAGTAACCTGACGACTTGGATTTCCCTTACATCCTGCTTGATAAACATGCCCGGTCGCCACTTCTTCTATCTGTTCGGGTCTAACACCGGCTTTTGCCATAGCGCTTTTGAAAACAATGGTCCCCAGCTCAACCGCGCTGAAGTCTTTTAAACTACCTAGGAAATCTCCTATGGGAGTCCTGGCTCCGCTTACTATAACAACATCTTTCATCTTAGTTCCACCTTTCTTCTGGAATCGCCAGTAGCCATGGATCTGACATTCCTATCCCATTCTGCCTCCGCTCAAGCGCAGACTTAAAAATAGTCAATGTTCTTCCTATAGCGAATACAATATCTGTTTGGCTTGTTTGCGCAATTCAGCCCTGAAATCCGGGTGGGCTATATTTATCAAAGCCTCTGCTCTTTCCCTTTTAGTTTTATAATACAGATCAGCAATCCCATATTCGGTCACCACAAACTGAGTGTACATGGGTGGTACGGTGACATGGGCCCCGTTGGAGAGTGTAGGTTGGATTGTGGAAACTATTTCGCCAGTGGCTAGCTTGCGGGTCGACGGCAAAACGTTCATGGCTCGCCCGCCCCTGGACCAGGCCGCTCCGATCACAAAATCCAACTGCCCTCCGGTTGCGCCGATGAGCCGGTAGTCAATTACCTCTGCTCCCAGCTGACCGGTGAAGTCACATTCCAGGTCCATATTAATCGCCACTACATTGTCGATCTCCGCGATCACCCGCGGATCATTGACCCACGATGACGGGTAGAAAACGCAATCCGGATTTCTGTTGACATAATCATACATACCCTTGTCACCGGCGCAGAAGGTGGCCACAGTTTTGCCGGTAAGGCCTTTCTTGAGTTTGTTAGTCACTATGCCGGCTTCGACCAGATCAGGCAGACCCATCGGGAACATCTCCGTATGGATCCCCAGGTCCTTTTTGCCTTTGTTGCCAAGCAAGGTGATTATAGCCTCGGGGAGTGAGCCGATCCCCATCTGGACACAATCTCCATCCTTGATCATCGAAGCCACGTTTTCTGCTATAGCGTTGTCGATCTCTGAAACGCCTTTGCGGAGAAATTGCGGTATGGGAGTGGAGTTCTCAACAAAGTAATCAAAAGCGGATACAGGTAGATAATTATCGCCATAGACGATGGGCATCTGGTCGTTTACTTCGGCTATGACCACATCTGCCTCTCTCACCATATCGGGGGTGAAGAAATTGGTCAGCCCAAGATTCACCATGCCGGCTTCGGGCGGAGCGACCATGACCATAACCACATTGCCCCTGAAACCGAAGCGCTTGCCCACGTCGCTGCTGTTGATATGCACATAATCGACGTTTTTGGTTTTCGCCAGTTTTCTGTTCAACGGGTTGAATAGGACTGAACTATATATGAATGATTCCTTGACCTGTTCCATAAATTCAGGATCATAGGCCTTCAACGGACGGGCCGGAACGCTGTCTACTATTCTAACCCCCCTCAATTCATCCGCTCTGGCCAGCAATGCATCTACCAGAAGGCTGCTGGGCCCGGTTATGGCCAGCCCCCAGGAAACCACATCTCCTGATCTGACTGCCTTGACAGCTTCTTCAGCAGTGCTGAGTTTGCTCTGATATTCATCCACCCAGGTTAGAAACGCCATTATTTCTCCTCCTTCAAATGAGACCGATATTCACGGTCAGATAGTTCTTTCTACCGCTTAGGCCAGCACACTCTTGCCGATGATGATGCGTTGCACCTGAGAAGTCCCTTCAAAGATCTGCAGGATCTTTGAATCCCTCATCATCTTCTCTACCGGGTAATCCCTGCAGAATCCGTAGCCTCCCAGGATCTGGACTGCGTTGGTAGTGGTCCGCATGCACATGTCAGCCGCGAAACACTTGCTCATCGCTGACAGATCGGCTGCCATCAATTTTTCATCCAACAGCCAGGCAGCTTTCTGCCATAACAGTCGGGAAGCTTCGATATCCATGGCCATATCTGCCAGCATGAATTGAATTGCCTGGAAATTGGCAATGCTGGTCCCAAAAGCTCTTCTTTCCCTGGCATAGTCGCGGGCCACTTCAAATGCTCCCTGGGCGACACCCACCGAAGCTGAAGCTATAAAGGGACGGGATGAATTGAAAGCTTTCATGGCCAGTTTGAATCCATCACCTTCTTCGCCGAGCCGGTATTTTTTATGGACTTTTACATTATCAAAGATTACCTCCGAGGTTTCTGAACAGCGCATGCCCATTTTGTGCTCGCTCTTTCCGAAAGACAGCCCTTCAGTTTTAGTGTCTACCATGAAGAATGACTGCGAACGGTTGCCTTTACTCCTGTCATGGGTGGCCAGCACCGTCAGTTTATCCGCGTGTTTTCCGTTGGTTATAAAGCATTTGCTCCCATTGAGAATATAATACTCGCCGTCTTTTTTGCAGGTGGTTTGAATCCCTGCCACATCGGACCCCGCAGCAGGTTCGGTCACCGCGTAGGCCGCCAGTTTGCCCTCTTCACAGAGGCTGGGGTACCAGTAATCCCATTGTTCTTCAGTTCCACCGTATAGAACTGGTTCTGATGCCAGCATGTTGGCCAGCGGAGTAATCCCTATCCCCAGACACCCCCTGCAGATTTCCTCAGCAACCATGCAGAGTCCAACATTGCCAAAAGACATGCCATTGTACTTTTCCGGGGCATTCATGCAGTTGATGCCCAGTTCAAACATCTTCTTGACTTCCGGCCATGGAAACTGTTCCGATTCATCGTAGTCGTGCCTCACCGGAATGATCTCGTTATCAACAAACTTTCTCACCGTTTTCTGCAGAGCCAGCTGGTCTTCGTTATAGGCAAATCCAAATGCCATATCCAAATCCCCCCCTCGTTACGCGTTGATTACCATGGGCCACAAGTATTTTTACACCCCCTCAGACAAAACGCTTAATTGAGGTATAGAGCAAAACCTGTGCCAGAAAATAGAAAGAGGGATTAATCCCCCTCAATATGGCCTTCATGATTTTTTCTGCAAGGAGCTCCTCGGTACTATCGTCTAGTCGCAATAGACAACATTTTCGCTGCATGCCCTATATTTCCACAGCGACGCCGATTGGTAAAAAAACTAATCCTCTGGTCAATAAACTATACTTCCCCAGTTAATGTGGGTATATTAAAGTGTCAACTGATGAATCCCTGTATACCGATTGATACTACGCTATCACCGACCATTACTAAGAACTATTGGGACTAATACCGTATTGCTTCACTTTCTTGTATAGCCAGGACAGATCAATATCAAGAATTTCAGCCGTTTTAGTCTTATTATAATTAGTCTCTTCGAGCACCCTGCTCAAGATTTGCTTTTCATAGGTTTTTAGAAGCGAACGCAGAGTTTTCTTCGCCGAAGACCTTGCGAAACTGTCACCCCGGTTGTTGTTCATGAAGCAGAGCTGCTTGGTGGTGATCGTTTCGTAAGCATCCATATCCGCCAGTATCATAACCCTTTGCAGTATGTTGACAAGTTCTCTGATATTGCCGGGCCACTGATAATCAGCCAGCTGATCCAGGGCCTCGTCTGATATGCCAGCGACACTGGTTTTGAGGTCGGCATTGATTTTTGGGATGAGGCAACTGACCAGCAGAGGAATATCTTCTATCCGCTCCCTTAAAGGCGGTATATCCAGACGCAGTACATTCAGCCTGTAGTAGAGGTCCTCCCGGAATTGCTGCCGGGCAATCAGGTCTTCCAAATTCCGATTGGTAGCCGCTATTACTCTTACGTTCACCCGAACCGGGTGATGGCTCCCCAATCTTTCATATTCTTTCTCCTGTAGAAATACTAGTAGTTTACTCTGCATGGAAAGCGACATCTCTCCGATCTCATCCAGGAATATGGTTCCCCCGTTAGCCAACTCGAACTTTCCCGGGCTGCCTCCTTTTCGGGCTCCTGTATAAGCACCTTCCGAATAGCCAAAGAGTTCTGCTTCCAACAGGTTTTCAGGTATGGCGGCGCAGTTGACCCTTATAAAAGGCATTCTAGAACGGCTGCTGGCCTTATGAATAGCGTGAGCAAACAGCTCTTTGCCAGTTCCACTTTCGCCGCAGATCAATACAGTTATAGAGGGGTGGCGAGATGCCTTCTGGGCCATATATTTTACATCTTGAATGTTTGCAGACAGGCCGATGATTTCGCTGAAGGTATGCCTTGCCGAATACAGGCTATGAACTTCATCCCTGTACATGTTTAGTTCCGACATAAGGTTGTCCACAACATCTTTGGCATCCCAGATGTCCATAAAAAGACTGTAGGCAAAACATGCTATGGTTTCACCGTTTTTGATCAGAGGGATGGCACAGGCGATCATGTTATAGCCATTAATCGACCAGTTATAACCTACTACAGCCTTACCCGTCTTTATTACACCTAGGGTGCGCGTTTTGGGTGTTATATCGGCGATATATTTCCCTATTACTTCTTCTTCATTCAAGCCCAGAATATCAAGATAGGTTTTGTTTGCGAATTTGACTTTCCCATCCTTGTCCACAATAATCGCAGTAACCGCATTGGTATCCAATAAATCGCTCACTAATAACCCCGATTCCAAAAGTATTCCCCCCCTAATAACGCCTCTTTATAAAGTAGATTAACTTTATTTCTGAGAAGTATGTTGCTTAAGGTCAATCGCAAGCGGAATTATAAAGATTTTGGCTGGTGAGTTGCTTGGTGAGAATTAGTTGGCCCTTTTAATAAAAAGCATCCTGAATATATTTTATGCCTTCAGACAGCAATCTATAACCAATAAATGTAACAAATATTTTAAATCGTGCCCATCACGCTGATTTGCGGTACTTGCCTATTCGGGAATGTAGTATGCCTGCATCACATCCAGAAACTGTGCTGGGATGGGTATGATCTTATTATTTTTAATACAACCACATGATACTACAGCATTAGCGATGATTTCACCGCTCCCCGCCAGTCTTATTTCCTGTGAAAATTTCATTTGAGCTCGTCTCATAACTGGCAGCCATACTGAGATCTCCAGCCTGTCTCCCAACCGTGCCGGCTTCTTAAATTTGATATGTATATCGGTGATAAAAAAATAGACCCCCTGCTCAAAAAAGCCTTCCAGTGGGCATCCTGCATCATCCATAAATTGTGTCCGGGCCTCTTCCAGCAAGTTTAAATACTGAGCGTTGTTTACATGTCCGTAGCCATCGATATGGTAATTACGCACCTTCAGTGACATCCTATATTTCTCAGCCATAAAAAATCCTTTCGAAATATTTCATAAACAAAATTCAAGCCCCTGCCCTCTTGTTTATGACCATCGTTTCATATTTTAGCATAAAGATTAAACTGCGCAGTTTATTGATATGATTTCTAGATTTGCCATATGAAGGGGGAGCCTGGTTACCTCCCAGCAGAATAGAGTGTTTGGTGTTCATTATGCCGGGATTTATGCGGATATTGAATTCTCCCTGACAATCTCCAGGCATTTTTCCGGTATCCAATTGCTGATCACATTTCCGATCAGCACTTTGCACAGGCTCTCTTCATTATCGACAGAAAGGTTGCAATTTCCTATGCTTATCGCCACTACAATGCCAGTTTGGCCGAAAAAAGGTTCGTTAGGATCTGTAACCACTACTTTCTGTTTAAACATGCAAATCACCTGTCTTTTAAAATCACTTTTATAATATTATCATGCAATAACCATGCCAACAATGCTTTTTTTATTTGTTGCTATTGCAACTTTTCATTTTTTTCTTATCTCCCCTATATTGAGCCCCTTATCTTATCCCTCAATATCTAAACCTGTTTCACCTTGCATGCATAATAGCTTCTTATCATTGTAAAAATGCAATGCCATGAAAAAAGCTGCCTGATGGCAGCTTTTCAGGGTGTCAAAGAAGTTGACACCCTGGCAGAGCGAGCAAAAAAGTCGAAGATCAAGGAACAAGCAAAGCCCGTGATTGAGGCGTATATGGAATACGTTGATTGAGCGGGCTTTGTGCAGCGACACAGATATTTGGCTTTTTTGACGGTCTGAAAAGCTGCCGGATGGCAGCTTTTTATCGGTTAAAATTTCAGCTCTAAAGAAGACTACTTCATAACCAGCCCTTCTAATTCATCATCACTTATGAATCTCACCGTTTCATTGAATGGAGCTACCGTTGTTGAACGAGAGCCTATAGCCACGGTCAGTCTCAAACAAGCTGATTTGTCTATTTCGATTACTCCTGGTTGAGGTATTCTATTAACGATGAGAGTCAGCCTTTTCTTCAACTTGTTCAGGACATTCAGGTCTTCCTTGAAAGACTGTTCCTGTTTCATAAGCTCAAAAAGTTCATTATTGTTCCTGGCTTCACTTTTTTGAGCCAGCAGCGTTATCTTCCTATTACCGCTTTCCCTTATCAGTTCAAGTTTCTTAACGACGTCATTCTCAACCTCACTGAGAAGCTCAGAATATTCTGATCGTGAAAAACCAGTTACGGTAATCTCCAGTGGTTTTTCCTGGAGTATGCTTTTGATGTAAACGGCATTCTTGGCAATCAACTTATTCGAATCCCCAAAAATTACGCCCTCGCGAGAGTTAATATAGATCATATCGTCTGATAAAATGCTGGTATTATAAACATATCTCGTTATGTGAACTGACCCTTTGGCTTTTAGAGTCGAGTTCTGAGCGTAATTTACCTTTATGTCTCCTCCTGCCGTCACATCACATCCCTTTTTCCCCACGACCGAACCTCGTATATTGATGTCACCACCAGCCAGGATGGAGGCATCTTCCGCGGAACCCATGATATCTATGTTCTTGGATGCTTTTACAATGAAACCAGGCAGGACATCACCTTTCACCAGAATGCTTCCGTCAATATCCAAATTGCCTGTGCCATAAGCAACATCGCCTTTGATTATCATGGTGTTGTTAACATTTAAACGGTCCCGGTCATCCCATTCCAGATAACCATCCATATATGCAATAGCCTCGTCATCGACAACTATGATTCCCTTACCAACATCAAAACTAATGTCTACTGCGGGAGGAGGCTCAATAATATTTCCAAATATATCAATACCCGGGACCGGTTCATACTCTCGGGTCCTCGTAGCCACCACAGTACCTTTTTTTACATTGACCACATTATCCAGATTTTTAAAATCGACATTACCGTCTTCGTCCACTTTCAGCTCGATTTTATCACTTGGATTATAATGGTTGATTATTATCTGAGGTGATCCGGGAATAGGAGGGATGCCTTTTGCTACAGGCATGTCTGTCACCGGTTGGCGGTCAACAATGATTTTCTGAATCAATCCTCGATCTATACCCTCGGTCACTTTTAATTCCGCCAGCATTCCTAGTATCTCTTCCATGTTTATGCTGGGTGGAAAAATCGGGAAAAGACTCATAAAAGCATACAAATTATCGCTGGATAATCTAACCCTGCACAATTCCTTTTCGGGAACCAGTTTAATGATCTTTTGGGTTTCGAAGTTAGTGCCGAGAACATTTTTTAAATCGAAATCAATCTGATTTTGCTTTAATAATTCAAAAAAATCACCTATTAGATTTATTTCGCTGCCAATATCAACATAAACAAACCCATCTTCAACAAAGAACCTGGAACTCATAATCTTTAGCCCCCAAGGTTATTCGACTATTGGCTTGACATTCCCGCCAAGCTAGTCCATTATTTCTGTGAATTTTCCATAAATCCTTTATTTATTATTATTAATCTACATTTTTTTCGCGTAGTTGGTTTCTTATTACATATTTGTCATCTGATTTATACAACAAACCTTCCTTGACACTTATTTTTATTAACCGCCGCGTTTGTTGCCATCCTGTGTTATCAACCTGATATGCCTTGAATACGCTAAATGCTTTTGCAGGGGTTGAACATTTCATCTTTCTTCGTGATTATAAATTGTTTTTTCATAATTGTAGATAATCATCCTCAAAGCTTATCGGATTTCCTACAATTTACCATCTTGGCAATGGATCAACCAATACCGCCTCAGCGGCGACATTGTGGCAGGGTAGGCATTTTTGATAAAAATGATGAAGGTTTTTGTAGAATTATGTGGAATATTTATCATTGCAAAACTTATGGGATTTCCACGAGTTTCAAAGAAGAGGTTGATGTGATGAGTGTAGATTGGTCGATCTGCGTGTTAAACTACCCATTATTCTGGATAATGCGCGAAAATCCCGGCTCTAATAATTACTGTTTGATGAAAAAACCTTCTAGTCGAACCCCCAATGGAATCCCGCTTGAATATTTTTCGGCACCTTCTGAGCAGAAAGCACTGGAAAAGGGAATAAGATTCGCAGTCGAGCATGGGCTCATGTATGACTGAAATGCCAGTTTGCCACGCCATCTCCGCCTACACGCCAGCATTTGTTTGTTTCAATAAGCATCCGCGCTTGCTCCGTTAAGACCCCAGGGATCCGATACCGCCTACAATGATTGAGGTGACGACTGCCAGGTATTTGTTGCCTGCAACCATTTGCTCAGTAATGCTTATTGATATAGCTGATGCGATTACTGCCATTTTGCTTTCAGTCCGGACATTTAAAACAAATTTTAATTGTTGATAGCACAGTTATGGTAGAATAATGTTCAGAAAAGAAAAGGAGTCATAGCAATGGCCAAGCAAAAAACAAAGAAGGCGGGCAAACATCCTTCAGACTGGTTGTTCTGGATCATAGTTGCCGCTTTAATCGTTGTGATAATCGGAGCGGTTAAATACGGGAATGACAGCAAGCCGCCTGTTCAGACACATCCAACTGCAGTGCAGCAACAACCTGCTTCTGAATCTGCAAATCCCTCTGACATGAAAGTAAAGGTCAACGGTCAGGAAACTGACACTGGTTTTAAAATCGAAAGAATACCCGCAAATAAGGCTCCGGGAACAGAGTAACGTTATAATTCCAGATAAAAGCTTTCCTCGATTTTTGCCCACGGCCATGGTAATCAGTCTTTGTTCCTGACCCCGGCCTGTTCAAAGATAGCCATTTCATGGATTTGCGCACTCCAGCAGGTTGAAGTCCTGCCCAGCACCGTGCCTTCATCCAAACCAGTTGCAGCATGGGCCTTAGGCCCATGTGATCCAGCATGATTTTATATCTATGTTCCTGAACACAAATTTTACAGCCGCCTTTTCGGACCGGGGAGATTTTTCTTCTATTATTCCAGGTATGCAGAAAATGTCGATTGGTCTTATCCCCTTATTTTCAATCCTCTAGTGCTCCTCGACGACATTCTTGTCGGAATAATTTTCTTGCCGTTTAATGGTAATTTAAGTAAAATATTACCTATGCAGACTGTAAAGAGGGTCTTATTATGATGAATATTGTTCAAAATATCGAGGAGCTGCGCCAGGAGCTTATTGAACAGGGAGAAAAAAGAGGCCTTCAGGATCCCCTGGTGGTTAAGCTCAGCCAGAGCCTGGACAAACTCATAATTGCCTATTACCAGTTTGAGAAGAATAAGTTTGACATCAAAGCTACCGGTTAGGCTAGTGACGATATCCGCAATCTACCAGTTTGCTGCAAATGTGTCAGAGTATAGTCAAGACTCTAAGATGTTTTATCGCTTGCAACATCGATAAGCCACCCTGCTGCAAAACCCGCTATCATTCCCAGCATCCCGCCAAAGATCGGCCCCCATTGGCTGTATATAATACCCAGAGTACCTACCATAGCCATCCCAATTAAAGGCCCATTTAAGAAAGTTAGGCACTGTGATACATCTTTCTTATCCAAATTTGTATTGATCTCGATTGAACGATTATAAGCATGCCAGAGTGAAAAAGCATATACGCAGGGATAGAATAAAAGCCATTGACAATCTGCTACCTGGGCCGACTGTTGATATTGACCTCGAAAAGATGCAATAATCGCCATATTGAGATTTGCTTTGACATTTATAATGAACTCAAGGAACACTAAAAGCAGACCAACCAGATAGTCTTTGTTATATAGCTGCCCGAATCCCGGTATGGCAAGTGACCAGAGCAGCGCCATTATCGGCGACCGATGTTTGATAATAACTCTCACCATCTCATTTTTTGATTATCTTTTCCTAAATTAATATCAAAAACACTATTGGTCGAGAATGGGCCGCGAGCATACAAAAAATCAGCAATTTTCTGGTACAACTCAAAATAAAATGAATTAACATCATAAAATATTTCGCGTCCTAATCCTAAGAATTATACAATTAATTCTTTCCGATTCTTCACCAGCTTTATCATGACTTAGCTAATTTCCCTCTCCTCACCCATTTCACTTACGTCATAATCACCCATGGCTGCAATATCAGCCTTAAATGTTTTTGATCGGACAACATCAATCACCGCTTGAATTTTTGGTTCACTGATGCGTTCTCTCAATACCACCATGTCATACTTTTCCTTCTGCAGCGGGATGAACTCAACTCCCCTCACCTGAAAAGCCGCTTTTTGATGGCCCAGACCGATGTCAGCCTCACCACGCGCAACCATACTGGCTATTTCCACGTGGGAGAGTTTTTGCTGATCATACCCTCGCACTGCACGACGGTCTATACCCAGGACGCGCAACTTTTCATCCAGCAGGACCCGGGCACCCGAGCCTTTTTCACGGTTAACTATACATATGTCGTCCCTGGTCAGGTCGCGCCAGCCTTTAATGTTGAGTGGATTGCCTTCTCTTACATAAAATCCGTGCATGCGCGAAACCAGATGGATTACAGTCTTCCTCATTCCCGGAACCAGGTATTTGATATAACCATCGTTGTACTCGTCTTTATCGCCATCCCATAAATGCACTGTGGCCACATCTACTTTTTCGTGGTACAGAGCATTGAGTCCCGCCATACTTCCCACTTGCTGCCTTAAGGCTTGATAGCCATATGGCGGATTCTCCAGATGCCTGGTCAACACATCCAGCAGCATATCCTGGCCGCAAATCACCAGATATCCTGGTGTCTCAAGCTGGGCGCGGGTGAAACCAGTTGAAACTACCAGCTTTTCCTGGGCCATATTATCAGTTTGCGACTTTGCCTGACGCTGTTTATAGGCATCGATGTCTTTAAGGTCTATTCGGTATTTCCTGCCTACGCGATAAGCATTAAGATCGCCTCTTTTAATAAGTTCATATACCGTATTCTTCTTAATTTTTAGAAGTTCCGCCACCTCTTCAGGCGTCATAGAGGTCTCCGTATTCATTTGCATCTACCTCCTCTTCGCTTTTGGGAGATTGAATTTGGTCTAACTAATATTAATTAAACATTGCATAATTGATCTTTCATTATTCTCCCATTCAAGCTAACAAAGCGCAATAGCTACTTAGCGGCGCTTCGTATCGTGTTAGCTTCTGTTTTGTAATATTTTGTTCCATTTGTTTACTGTCGCGTTTTGTAATGTTATGTTATGCTATGGCAAAAAGGCTGTCAAATTAAAACGAAAGGAAGTAACAAAATGAAGAGGAAAACTAGAAATCTGCTACACTGGGGACTCATCCTTGTGCTGTTGTTGAGTGTTGTGTCCTGCAGTAAGACCGACCAATCCCCCACCCAGACCACCACGACCCAGTTGACCATATCGGCGGCCGCAAGTTTGAAGGATGCTATGGACGAGGTCAAAACCAGCTATGCAGCGGAAAAACCCAACGTGGCTTTAACCATCAATTACGGCTCTTCAGGTTCTCTCCAGAAGCAGATTGAACAGGGCGCTGATGTCGATGTCTTTTTTTCCGCAGCTACCAAGCAAGTTGACGAGTTGAAAGCAAAAGGACTTACCATTGATGACACTATCAAGAACTTGCTGGGCAACAAACTCGTGTTAGTGGTTCCCAGTGATTCAAAATCTGAAATAAAGGACTTCCAGGATGTTACTGATGCCAGTATAAAAAAGCTGGCCCTGGGCGAACCCAAGAGCGTTCCCGCCGGGCAGTATGCTGAAGAAGTATTCAAAAAGCTAAACCTACTCGAAGATATTAAATCAAAAACCGTATATGGCAAGGACGTCAAAGAAGTACTAACATGGGTTCAGACTGGCAATGCAGATGCCGGCATCGTTTATGCAACTGATGCCAAGACTACCGACAAGGTGAAGGTTATTGCCACCGCCGCGGAGGGCACGCATACACCCATCGTATATCCGGTAGCGATAATTAAGTCCAGCAAAAATGCAGATGCTGCCAGAGAATTCTTGACCTATCTGAGCGGCGATAAAGCAAAAGCCATTTTCGAGAAGTACGGATTTACTGTAAACATCAAATAATCCTGGAAGGAAATATATATGGATTTATCGCCCCTGTGGATATCATTAAAAACTGCTTTTTCGGCCACGCTTATTACATTCTTCGTCGGCATTGCCATAGCTTGGTTTGTAGCCGGCTATCATGGCAGGCTTAAAGGCTTTATAGACGGAGTGCTGGTGCTGCCTATGGTTCTGCCCCCCACCGTCGTAGGCTTTTTTCTCCTGCTTCTTTTAGGCAAAAATGGCCCGCTTGGCAAACTGCTTTATACGCTGGGCACGCAGATTATATTTTCCTGGCCGGCTACTGTAATAGCCGCCGCAGTCGTATCACTGCCCTTAATGTATAAAACCGCCCGGGGAGCCTTTGAGCAGATTGACGGAAATATAATTAGCGCTGCTCGCACCCTGGGCGTATCGGAATGGAGAGTCTTCTGGAAAGTAAGCGTACCCCTGGCCTGGCCGGGAATCGTGGCTGGCACGATCCTGGCCTTTGCTCGGGCGCTTGGAGAATTCGGTGCTACCTTGATGGTTGCGGGAAACATTCCGGGCAGGACCCAAACCATCCCGGTAGCTATATTTTTTGCGGTTGAAGGCGGTGAAATGGACCAGGCTTTCGCTTGGGTGTTCATGATATTTACCATCTCTCTTATCGTGATGATTGCGATGAATTATTGGATTGATCACCAGAGAAAACAGGGGCCGATAGGTATTAATTGATATGGAAATCTACGCTGATGTAAAGAAGAAATTACCTGGTTTTTTTCTTGATATTAAGTTTGAAGGCGGGCCTGAGGTGCTGGGCTTGCTGGGTCCTTCCGGAGCTGGTAAAAGCATGACCCTTCGCTGCATCGCCGGTATTGAGAGCCCCGACAGCGGACGAATTGTTTTGAATGGGCAAGTGCTATATGATTCTGAAAAAGGCATCAATCTGCCCAGCCGCAAACGCAAAATCGGTTTTTTGTTTCAGAACTACGCGTTGTTCCCCAATATGACTGTGGAAGAGAATATAGGCTTCGGATTGGGGCACCTCAGCAAGAAGGAGAAGAGCCGGGACGTAGCTCAAATGATAGAAATGATCAAGCTGAAAGGCCTTGAGAGAAGATATCCCTTCCAGCTTTCCGGGGGGCAGCAGCAGAGGGTAGCATTAGCTAGAGCTCTGGCTGTAAAACCTCAGGCTCTTCTGCTGGACGAGCCCTTTTCCGCTCTGGATGACTACCTTCGCAGCCATATGGTCAAACAACTGCTTGAAACTTTGTCCAACTACGAAGGTGTGACTATTTTTGTTGCCCATAACATGGAGGAAGTCTATCGCCTGTGCAACCATCTAGTAATTTTATCAAATGGGAAGATGGAAGCTGAAGGCACAAAGGAGTCTATTTTTTTGAATCCACCCTCCCTCGCCGCTGCCCGTCTGACTGGATGCAAGAATTTTTCCTCTGCCAGGCCTAGCGGACCCGGGGAGCTGGAGGCCGTGGACTGGGGCGTTAATCTTAAGGTAAACCCGGAATTGAAAAAGGAAATCAAACATATCGGTATTCGCGCTCATTATATCAGCACTGGAGAAAACGATGACACTTCTAACATCTTTCGAGCCTGGCCGAGTTTCACCAGTGAATCACCCTTCAGAATGACTATTTACCTCGCACTGGAGAGAACGCCTTCAGGACCGGAGGACTACGATCTGCAATGGGAGATCACCAAGGACCAGTGGTATGAACTGAAGAGCAGACCTATCCCCTGGAGAGTATCTCTGAAAGCGCAGAATCTAATCCTGGTTGAAAGATAGTATTTAGATTTAAAGGAGAATAATATTTATGAGAATAAAATCATACAGTATTTTTATTGCCATAATTGCCATGCTGCTTATGACAACCGCGGGGTGCTCAAAACAGACCACCCCTGCAACGGTTGATAATGTTATTACAAGCCAGAGCGAGCTTTTATTATCAGTCCCGCCCAGCTTAAAAGGTTCTTTCGAAGAGATCAAAACTGTGTACGCCGCCAAGCAGCCAAATGTCAAGCTTACCTTCAATTACGGCCCGTCTGGTGCCTTGAAGAACCAGATTGTGCAGGGCGCGGCCGCTGATGTCTTTATTTCCCAGGGAATAGCAGAAATAGATGAACTTGAGCAAAAAGGCCTCTTAAAAGCTGGAAGTCGGGTGAATCTGCTCAGTGACGAGCTGGTGCTAATCGTCAATAAAAGCAATACCAGTATAAATAGTTTCGATGATCTCAAAAAATCAGATGTAAAGAAGATCGGAATCGGGGAGATGCAGACCGTACCGGCTGCCAAAATCGCACAGCAGACTCTTGAGACTCTTAAGCTATGGGATGCCCTACAGCCAAAGCTGGTGGTCGGCAAAGATCTTATGCAACTAACCGCCTGGGTGGAATCAGGTGACGCAGATGCAGGCCTGGTGTGGGATACTATAGCTATAACTTCTAACAAAGTCAGGGTCGCCGCCAGAGCTGAGTCAAGCTGGCATAAACCCATTGTTATTCCCGCAGCCATTATCGCTTCTTCAAAAAACAGCGACCAGGCTGCTGACCTTTTGACCTTTTTACAGAGTGAAGAGGGCATGAAAATATTTGCCAAAAACGGCTTTGTTAAAGCCAAATAGGATTTGCAGGAGGAAATGCCATGTTCTTTATCAGTGATAATTCAATTGACCGTCTTATTAAAGAGGATGTGCCCTATATCGACCTTACCACCCTGGTGCTTGGGTTTGGCAGCCAAAAGGGGGTAATTCGCTTCACGTCCAGGGAGCACACCATATTATCGGGTGTGGAAGAAGTCTTAAGAATCTTCTCCAAACTTGGTATCGAGGCTACCCACACACTCCCTGCCGGCAGCAGGGTACTCGGCGGGGAAAAGTTGATAGTCGCTGAAGGCCGGGCCGCCAACTTGCATGCCGCCTGGAAGATCTCCCTCAATATCCTCGAGTATTGTTCCGGCATCGCCACACGAACCAAAAGCCTGTGCGATAAAGCAAAAGCCGTCAATCCGGAGATCTCCATTGTGGCAACCAGAAAATCTTTTCCCGGCACCAAGGAACTCGCTATTAAGTCAGTTATAGCCGGTGGGGGCTTCCCCCACCGGCTGGGCCTGTCTGAAACCATACTTATTTTTAAGCCGCATGTAAATTTCCTGGGTGGTTTCAATAACTTGCCTGCTCTTCTGCCGGAAATCAAGAACAATGCAGCTGAGAAGAAAATCATCGTTGAAGTAGAAACCGAAGCAGAAGCCATCCTACTGGCAAAAGTAGTTGACGGTATTCAATTTGACAAAGTACCTCCATTGCAGTTGAGCAGCACGGTAAAAAAATTGAGGAGTATTGCTCCTCACATAACCTTGATTGCGGCCGGAGGAATCAATGAAAGTAATGCAGCTGAATACGCTTCTACAGGTGTTAATGCCCTTGCCACCAGCGCCGTATACTTCGGAAAGCCGTCGGATATAGGCGTTATTATAGAACCTGTATAGGGTTTTAATCACTTTGCCTGTAACGGAAAAGCAGTCAGCAGGACCCGAGAATCAATGCTCTCATTACGCAGCAGGGTGAACACTCACCTGTTCTATTCTTGATAATAGAAAGCAGCTCTTATATGATCCTGGTGGCCAGAGTCCAATCGCTGATCTTTCTGAATCCCATGTCCTCGTAGAGATTGGCGAGAAGAAAGTTTTCTGATCCGTAAAATAGGTAGGGCCGCTTTCCTAAACTGATTAGATCGCGGCAAATGGCAAAAAGGCAGGCTGAGGCATAACCATTCTCTCTATGTTCGGGCTCAGTGAATACTGCACCAATCATCGCCGCCTCCTCGGTTTCCGTCGTAGTCAGTGCACAGGAGATTATTTCATGATTCTTCCTGATATAGTAGGCCCTTCCCCATTTCAATATGCCAGCTAACCTGTCTTGGGCACTAAATAACATTCCATTCGCTGCGTAGAATTGAATCAGATCATATAAATCCTGCTGCGAAGCCTGAGCTGCTGCTTGCAGGGAATCGCAGAAAACAGCTGAAGACAATTGGCATAATCGGTAAGAGTTTTTTTCACGTTCCGATGTTTTGCAAGATGAAAGAATCTTATCGATATAATCACTTCTTCCTACAATATGAACACTTTCTATAAAAGAAATATGTTCGCATATATCATCTATATATTCTACCTTTACAGAAGAGATCGAAAAATGTATAGGAGTTGTCAAAACCGCAACAGCTATCTCACCGTTGATCCTGCCAATCGAAATTATTTCTTCAAGCTTGAATAAATCTTCATTAAGGTATGTAAAAAAGTAAAGATTGTTAGCGTAATCAAGCTTTAAAAACTGCACAAGTTCACCGATATCTTTACAAGCTTCCAAACGCATATCAAATACCCCCACCTTTATTTGCCTTTTAATCCCATATTTGTTTCTCTCTATTTCATGCTAATTCCTGTTTTTTTACATGCTCAGGCGGGTCTCTGAGATACCAGAGACTTATCACTCGGGAGAGCTTTAGGCTTTCATCCGGAAGGAAATATCCTTTAATCGTGGAATTATTATTCGAAAGAATGGAGGGAGCCATTTAAGATGAAGCTAAAAAGGATTTTGAGCTGTTTAATTATCACGCTATCTCTGTTGGCGAATATTCCCGATACGGCTAATGCCGCTCCCAGTGTCGTCTTGAACGGTAACAAGCTGTCTTTTGACGTACCCCCGGTTATTGAAAACGGCAGGACCCTGGTTCCGCTGCGGACAATCTTTGAAGCTCTCGGTGCGGATATAAGCTGGGATAATCCTAGCCAAACAGTCACAGCTGTAAGAGGTGATACTACTATTACCCTGCAGATCGGAGCCTCAAGCGCCCTCAAGAATTCTCAGCCTGTAAATCTGGACGTTCCGGGAAAGATAGTGGCTGGCCGTACTATGGTTCCCCTGCGTTTTGTATCTGAAGCAATGGGGTGTAAGGTCGCCTGGTCTTCCGAAACTGAAGCTATCGTTGTAACTGACAACAATTCCGCTTCGGATAGCCTGGTTTTCTCCGACAGCCGGGGGAGATTTGCCCTAGTATATCCGAAAGGCTGGCTAAACAGCGGTGATGCCGGTGTTGATTGTCTGCTTTTTGCTCCCGGCAGCGAATCTATTTCTGATAACTTCAACCCCAATATCAATATTATGGTTCATGAATTCCCGGATCAGGCAGTAAGCATGGAATGGATAAAAAGCTACACACTGGAGACTGAAAAAAGCATTGCTGCCGATATGAACATATTGTCTGAGGAAGATATCATAATAAACGGTAAACCCGCATTCCAGCGGCAGTTTACCTGGACATATCAGGATACGCTCATCATGACAAAAGCCACCTTCTTATATAACAAAGATTTTATATACGAGATCACCGTAACTACTTTACCATCTGAAAATCCATCCTTACTGGTAATAATGGATCAAGTGGTTAGATCGATCAGGATCGTTGAATTCTAGAACGGATATATTGCACAGAGAGCGAGCAAAAAAAGGTGTAGCGCCCTTTTTGCTCGCTCTGGCAGCTTGTCACTTATTCTATTTTTCTACAGCGGGCACTTCTTTTTGCCATTCGGCAATCAATTTCTCAAGTTCTTTAGCCATAACCGGGATACTGGTTCCAACTACACCACAGTGAAGACACTTATCATTTTTAAAACCCTGCTCGCTGCACTTGTCCACGACTTCCTGATCACAACCATAGTTGCCGCATTCCGGGCATCTAAATACAGGTTTCTTACAGGGATGGGTATCTTTGATGCCGCGACATCTAACAACATCTGCCTTTTCAGCCTCGGTCAACTCACTGTGCCGCTTCTGATTTATCGGCGTTCCCCTCATCCAGAATTTGTTATTAGTCTTTACCTTTGGCATTGTTTTCACCCCTTATTTTTTATTGACCTGTCTTACTATTATTTTAGCGCATTAACAGGGTATCAAGGTTAGGTGCTGCAAAATTTATCGTTTCTCCTTTATCAGGCTTAGAATCCACCTGCCCTTTCCTGCTATAACCATCGCAACTCCACCGAACTATTCCCCCGAGTCATCTTTATGAGTGATCATTTCACCCAATATAGGACTTTTGTTATAAATTATTGGCAAATATATATTAAATTTATGACCTTTAGCGTCCGATACAATTGATATGATGCTTTTTTCTAGCATCTCATGTATCCGAACGCGAAAAGAGCCAATAGCTTAGATTTGTTTCTATATTTAATAAAATTCGTGAAGCCGGTCACAGGAGTTCGATCAGGCTTTGCAATAGTTCAATAAACTACAGGGATTTAAACATTATGATCCAGAGGGAGCTTGGATTTAATGAAGAAGAAACAGATATTACTCGGCATATACTTTATTTGCTGCTTACTCTACATCGGGTGGAGAGCTGCCTATACCCTGCCGTTGGATTTCGGCGTCCTATCCATAGTCTTTGGCCTATATCTTTTCCTGGCTGAGCTGGTCGGTTTCATAGAATCGACTATCTTTTATTACACTCTTAAAGACACTGATACCCCAACCACCCCGGTCGTGGAAACAAAGGACTTCCCAGATGTGGATGTATTTGTGGCCACCTACAATGAGGCTCCAGAGCTTCTTTATAAAACCATCATTGGCTGCAAGAATATGGCTTATCCTGACAACAATCGGGTCCACATCTATATTTGCGATGACGGCAAGCGTGAAGAGATCGCCAAACTGTGCGATGATTGCGCGGTAGGTTATATAAGCCGTTCCGACAATACTCATGCCAAAGCCGGTAACTTGAATAACGCTCTCCTTCATACAGATTCGCCCTATATTGTTACATTTGATGCAGATATGATTCCTATGAGTGATTTCTTAATCAAATCCATACCCTTTTTCATCGCTGACCAAAAGCTTGGCTTTGTGCAGATACCACAGAATTTCTATAATCTAGATCCTTTTCAGTATAATCTTTTTTCGGAAACCAAAATCCCCAATGAGCAGCAGCTCTTCTCCCGGTTCATTCAGGCAGGAAGGAGCAAGCATAATGCGGTCATATACGCCGGGTCAAATACGGTGATTTCGCGTCAGGCCCTTCTTGAAGTAGGCGGCTTCGCTATAGATACCATAACCGAAGACTTCGCTACCGGTATGTTGATCCAGAGTCGCGGCTACAATTCGGTCTACCTAAACGAGGTCCATGCCTCTGGGTTGTCGCCGGAATCGCTTGAGGATCTCTACAACCAGCGCATCCGCTGGGGCCGCGGCGTGGTACAGACGTTTAAAAAATTCAATCCGTTCCGCATCAAGGGTCTGAATCTCAAACAAAAGCTGATGTATGCCAGTTCTCTAAGCTACTGGTACTTCGGTATTTGGCGATTGATTTTTTTATGCGCACCAATCCTCTTTAGCTTATTCGGCATTGTCGTTCTTTCTGCTTCAGCCCTGCCAGTTCTTCTGATCTGGGGTCCTATGTTTGTTATGACCCAGCTGGTATTCAAAGCATTCACTAAAAATGTTAGAACCACTATCTGGAGCCATCTTTACGATACGATTCTATTTCCTCATATCGCCAAAGGAGTGCTGCTGGAGACCATCGGACTGAAAATGACAAAATTCAATGTCACCCCCAAAGACAACATTACCAGGGATAGGTTTATCAACAAGTTCAGCTTCGTTAAACTTCAGATCGCCCTGGCACTGATGTCATTGGCCGGAATCGGCAGGATCGCATACTCATTCGTCACGACACCGTTTGATTTCAGCTACCTTATCAACTTTTTCTGGCTGGTCTATAATTTCTACCTGCTGGCAATGGCAATTGTGTTCGCCTGCGAGCGTCCCAAGCTAAGGTCTTCAGAGCGAATCCGTATAGACGAATCCGCTCACATCATTGTAAATGGAAAACGCAGATCATGCAGGACTTTCGATATATCTGAACAGGGCATCAGCCTACTTCTCGACCAGCCAGCCTATGTTGATCCTGGGGCTCTGCATGAGATAGCGGTTTACACTAAACAGTATCAAACCCGGTTCGATGCTAGCCTCGCTCACATCGATAGTTCTTGCAACAGCTTGAAATATGCTTTTCGTATTCAGGAAATCGATAAAAATAATCTAGAGAGTCTCATGCTGATAATATATGACCGGGTGCCAGCCATGCCGGAGCTGCTTCAGGATGAAGGCATGATCAAGAACATCCTGGCAGTCATCAAGGGTAGAAGAAAACGCCTTATGCTTCAACAGCGCAAACTACCCAGAATACCAATCAATCGGGAGTTTATAGCATATGCAGGCAGCGATCTGGTCTCAGTAAACATTGAGGAATTCAATTACCAATACTGCGCCATCAAAAGCCGACGGGAATATCGAAATCTGATAATCCCTCTGGATTTTGATCGGTCTCTGCAGTTGAACTGCAGTTTGGACGAGGAGCTTTCGCAGGGCAGTGCCCGCGGTATATCGATTTACAAGGTATCTAATTTTGAAGAACTGGTATATGTAGAAGAATTAATTGACCTGCTGCTTGCACTCGATAAGGATGCTTACACTATGAGGGATATAGCATATAGAGAAGTAGCAGCAAGTGAGGAAGTAATCAAACTCTTCGATTGACACATTCAAATAGACCGTTTCAATTAATGGCAAATTATTTTAGTGGATCATGCAGAACCAAACATGATCCACTTTTTATGGCCACAATTAGAGATAAGATCATGAGATATTTCTGTGGTTTATACACTCGTTCTTTAAGAGCTTGCTTGTGTTAATATTTTTAATAAGCAGGCAGATAATATGTTCCATTTGAAAGGGATTTCGATAATGACCACGCGCGCGTTAATAGCCAGTAAAATCACTATACCCCAGATTCCAGACGGTGTCTTGATCACCGACGGCATCAAAAGACTGTGCATCGACGAACACAGCCTGGTTTCAATTGTAGCGCCCGCCGGTTATGGCAAAACAACTTCCATACTGGCAGGATTACGGCATTCTTCCCGGGTTCACTGGTACCGCCTGGAAAAGGAGGATAAGCGCCTGCCCATTTTCTATGCCCATTTAATTGCGACTCTATTTAAATCAGGTAAAAAAGCAGAGCCTGAATCCGCCAGGTTTCTGCGTAGTTTAGCCGATCTGGAATATGGGTATGATCTTTTAAATGCTTCAATCTGCCAGGATTGGTGGTCATGGTATGGCGAAAAGACCCGCAATCGTCATTTCCTAGTATTGGACGATTTTCATAATGTCCGAGATAATGAAAAGATTCTTGAGACCATACGTTATTTCGCCGCTAATTTTCCGGATAACATGCATATTATTATTTCATCCCGAATTGAAACCGGAGTTTTTGACGGAAGCATCGGCTTAGAAAAGGACATTCATTTTATCAGTGAAAAAGAACTCAGCTTCAGTGAAGAAGATATCAACCTGTATACCGGGCAAATAAGAGGATTGGCCTTATCCAAGGATATGCTTCACAAGCTATTCCTAAACACCGAGGGTTGGATTTCGGGCATAGTGCTTCTATGCAACCTTATGTGCCGGGATCGCCCAGCGGACATAGAAGGTTATTGGGGCTCCAATCCGGAAAGAAACGAAATTTTCAAGTACTTCCTTACTGAAGGCCTGCAGAGCCTCGACCAGAGCAACCTGGAAGCACTAGCTATCGCAGCTACCCTAGATGAATTCAGCATTTCTGATCTGGAAACTGCCTTCGGCCTTGGGCAAGCAGCCACAATCATCGATTACTGCGAAGAAGTGAATCTATTCATCCAAAAAACGGTATCGGACACGATAATCTACCGTTTTCATTCCCTGTTCAGGAATGCTCTGCTAAATATGCGTGCTAAATTCTTCAATGCCGAGGAGATTTCCGAACTCCACATCAAAGCTTCCAATTATTATCTTTCCAGGCAGGATTACGTTAGAGCAATTCGTCACATGCTCCTGTCCAGACGGATGCAAGCAGCAATTAATTTGCTATGTACCAGCGGGAAAGACCTGCTTTTTACTGGTAGAGGAGAGCACCTCAAGATGCTTCTGGAGGAATTACCCTTGCACTTAATCAAGAGTAACGCCTACCTTTCCTTTTATTATGGTTTCACCCTCATAAGCAGTGAGTTTGACCGTTCATACGCTTTCCTGCAGAATGCCATAAGCCTTTTTGAAGAGCAGGGCAATACTGACATGCAGGCCCAGGCTATGGCCGTGCTATTCACCGTTTTCGCCCAGCGCAATGATATAGCCATGATCCGAAATCTGGTGGCTGACTGCGAAAGATTGGATATACAGATAAAAAGTGATGAAGTGCGCGGCTCCTTGCTGGCCTGCCGCCTGGGCCGGGCGGCTTTTGACGAGGATTTTACCGAGGGGCTGCTCATATCTCAGGAAATAAATAAATACCAGCTAAATGACCTTTGGCGCCTTGGGATTAACAACTTCCGCTGCATGATTCATTACCGCCTGGGTGAGCTGGATAAGGGCCGGCGAATCGTTGAGGAGAACTTCAGCATGCCCCTGGTAAAGAGCAACGACCAGTACAAAATACTCAACCTGGTTTTTGCACACACTATCGCTATATACATGAATGACAGTGCCTGGTCCGCCTGGATCAGAAACGAACTGCTGAATCTCGGGAAGAAATACAATTCCGGCTATGCCCTGGGATTCGGCAAAAAGGATGCCGCCCTAGCCAGATATATAGCCCACGATATCGACTCCGCACTGGAACTCATGAATGCATCGGCGCGCTATTTCAGAGATTACCAGAATCATGCCCAGGTCCACCGCAGCACTCTGTTCCAGAATCTGTGGTTGCTGGAGAAATCCCCCGACCTGGTTAACCTGGAGGATGTAATGGAATCGTGTGAATACCTGGTAAATGCCGCCGCTGGCCAGGGCTTTGCCGAAACGGCGGAGAGCTTCGCCGGTATTATCCTTCGAGAATCCGGCCAGTATGAGAAAGCCGAGGACCTGTTGAGAAGATCGTTCAATACCAGCAAGCAGAAAAAGACTCTGCAAACTATGGCGGGGACTGCTATGCATCTGGCCAAGCTGTACTACGATCTAAAAGACCATTCCCGAGCAGACGAATTTTTAAAAATCTTCATCAGTATCTCTTTTAAAAACAACTTCGTCATCTACTATGACCTGTTCTTCCCTACTCTCATCGAGATAGCTGCTCGGTGTGTTCTGAAAGGCATGCATGGCGATTATGCCCTGCAATTGATTAGTCGTTATTTTGGTAACGCAGCCTCCCGGTATTTGGCTGAAAATCCGGCCAGACTGTGCAGGCGAGAGGAAATAATAGATTTTATGATGAGATTTAAAGAAGGTTTGGATGGGAGAAAGACCATCAGGATAAGCATGCTGGGCGATTTTAAAGTGCAAATAGGCGATAGGTTCATAGAAGAATCAGAATGGAAGACGCGCAAAGCTCAGAGGATTTTAAAATACCTGGTCTTAAAAAGAGACCATTTTGTGTCAAAAGAAGCCCTGGCTGAACTATTCTGGCCAGGCACCAACCGTAAAGCTGCCATGGCCTCTTTAAATGTTGCCCTTTATGAATTGCGCCGCGTGCTGGCCAACTATGGGTCCGCTCCCGAAGATGAATTTCCTCTGCTCTATGACCGCATCGACGGCTTCGAAGTTAAGTCATCTGCGCGTTTGATGGTAGACTTCGACGATTTTTCAAAACAGTATAGCCTTTACAAGTTGTACGATTCCGAGGGAGGAAATATCATATCTCCATTGAAGGAAATGGTCCGGCTTTACAGCGGCAACCTTCTTCCCCAGGATCTTTACGAAGACTGGACCTTGCTGGAACGGGAACACCTGAAGTCAAAATTCCTGGAAGCAGCACATCGTTTTGTTGATTCAGGTGTCCAGCAGAACTCTGTTGATGAGGCTGAAGCCGTCCTAATAAAAATTCTTAACATTGACCCCTATGATGAATCTGCCTTCTCAAAACTGCTTGATCTCTACAATAAAACCGGCAGGCAGGCCATGGCCTCGAACCTCAGGCAGGCCTTCAAAAAAGGACTTTACCAGTGATTCGAGTCTAAATCGCTTCTCTAACAGATCGAAACCCGGATGGTCTTATATAAAAGCATCCGGGCATGTTTTAAATTTTTTGAGAACTGATTTAACATTTTAGGGAGATTACCCCGGCTCTTCGATCTTGCCTTCATAAATGCGCGATACGCGGCACTTTGAATTGATCACTGAATTAGGGCAGGGTGCGTATCGCTGGTATCTTCCCGGGTATTACAATAGCCTTTTTTACTGTTACAGTGGAAGTACTGCTGACCGCTAGATCCTCACCGTCATCGTTTTGGTAGACGGCTATAAAAGTCCCGCTTTCGGGAGGCACGTATTTGAAGGAATACATCCCCTGACTATTGGTTTGCGCCTTACCGATAGAAGTTCGCGCTGTACCTTCGGCATTAAATAGCGTGACCTCTTTTCCTGCAGCTGGCGTGATGGCGCTGCTAGCGGTCAGCCCGCATTTCAGATATCCTTCAAAAGTCACTGAGTGGTTCGCATCAAGAGTGATCTGGGCCGGCTCAAGGGTGATAACATACTTTTTGATAGGAATGGCTATAGACGTCTCATCATTATCCTGGCTGATGGTGTTTTTGGGCATCTCGATCAAATTGTTGTTTTTTATGCTTTGTCCAGACTGGCCATTTTCCTGGTTCTCACCGTTCGTCGCGTCACCATCGGCAAGGCCGGCTATAGTTATTAGTCTCTGATCGCGATCCCACTGCACATCACAGCCAAAATTCTCTGCGATAAAGCGTACCGGGCCCATGGTGCGGCCGTTAATAATGCGTGGCGGCGCGTCCATCTCTACTTCCTTTCCGTTGACAAAGGCCCTTTTATTCCCTATCTGCATTTTTACAGAATAGGCGCCTTTATTGATAAGGATAGTCTGGTCCTCCTGATTCCAATCCAGCGTAGCCCCCAGAGCTGATAAAATAGCCCTTATCGGCACCATGGTTCTCCCCTCCAGGATAAGCGGATCAACATCCGTATCCAGGAGCCGGCCGTTTATCTGCATTTTGATAGGATGAGCTGTATCGCTGCTCAGGTTCTGGTTGGAGATGGAATCTTCGACTGGCAATCGCGGGGTAATTACCGATACCGGGTCGGACCATTCCGAACTCACGCCGGGAACAGTACTTGTTGCACGGACGCGATAGGTATATTTCGAGAAGTACCCCAGGTTTTGGTCATGATAACTTTCTTCGTCATCATCCACCAAGATATATTTCTTTGTCCCATCGGGATTAGTACGTTCAATCTCGATTTTGTCCTCCCATCGAGAATTATTCTTCCAGGTCAGTTCAACTCCAGGTCCGGTATCCCATGTCCTGCTGTCAGCCATCAGCTGGGTAGGCGGGCACATGGGAATGCGGGTGCTAACCTGCGCTGACGTGCCGACAAAAGGACCTGTTTGGGCCCATACTTTGAAGGTATAGTACCCTCCTTGCGCCAGGGGACTGGAAGCACCGGAGAAAAAAGCTTCAACATATTGATTGTCGTTGGGCTCCAGCTTAATCTGCTCGTGAAGCGGGATATGATCATAGGATTGTCCGGTGATGTCGACAAACCAGGCTGTCTCATAATTGCTCTTATCTTCCCACTTGAGATTGACACCGTTCCATGTTACCTCGCTGAATTGCAATCCGCTTGGGGAGGGGGGGGCAAAATATTCTGCTCTTACCGTGACGGGGTTACTCCCATTATCATCTATTTCATATGAGACATGGATGAGGATGAGGCCTGGACCCAGGAGAGGAGTATAGCCCCATGTGCAATCAGGTAAATCCTGATTGTAAAAATTATAATTTTGATCATTATATTGTACGCGAATATCGTAGCTATCAATCGCAGATGCAGACATCATGAAAGGAGGGTCCCATGTCAATGTTATGTAACCATCATCGGAAACCACCGCCTTTAGATTTGCCACCCCGGGGAGATTAGCTGCACTCGCCTGCCCGGGTATGGGCCCTATAACCAGAGCCGATATCATACACACAATGATCAACATCTTAAACCATCTCATGATTACGCCTCCTTTTTGCTGTCCTCCGGGTAAGTCGTCAAACCATCATCGACTTTGCTTTTTTCGGTCCAAAAACAAATCCGTCACCGGGTCTGGGATTCCTAATCTTGCTTGGTTTGGTTTCCTCAGATAATCACCTCTGGTTATCCCTCTCACGGATACCGCTATAAATTACTCCAAGGCCGCCTAAATCTGGGAAAGGACATCCAGTCGGGTCAGCACCCAGTCAAAGTCGCCGTTGCTTACAACGCTGCCGCAGTACTCGCATTCTCCAGAGGCGTTGATGCTGACATTAGCACCACAGTTGGGGCAGGTGCTGACCACGGTGTTCTGTGCCAGACGGGTGATAACGCCTTTCTTTCTGCTCATGACCAGTTCATATTCCATAGTGATCTCACGATTGGGATCACCCTCTACCACCTTTCCCGTGTTGTCATCCATAATGTAATCTTTGTAGCGGACCCGCATGTAAACATCCAGGGACTCGGTAGTTCCGTTGTAGTGGTAATCAGTAATCAACGTCTTAAGTATAGCTATTTCGTCGACTACATTGGTAGTGTGGCTGTCGATCAGTTCCTGTAGCTGCCTCGCATGCATGTTAAACAATTCGTCGGATTCAAATGGTCTGACCTTTTTCCAGTCTTTGGCCTGCCAGGCTTCTTGTAGTTGCACAAACATATTATTTACCCGGGATATGAACAGGTCTTCCGAAAACTCCGGGTCGCGTTCGGCAAGTTCTGCTAGTGCCTGCCTCAAATAGGCAGGCTCTTTAATGGAAGCGGCGGCAGCAACATTGGCCACCGCATCCATCATACTCTGATATTCTTCTGTTATCGGGCCTTTTCTTGTTTTAAAAATCGATACAATAACCACAATAACAATAATTATTGCCGCCAGGACGATAGCAATTACAGCAACCAGCATCCCGCCAGGCATCTCCCCCGTTGACGCCGAACCGGTGCTGCTGGAACTTGAACTGGAGCTGAAGCTCCTGCTCGACGAAGTAGATCCGGATGAACTGCTGGAAGACCCATGACTGGTGCTGTGGCCTACCGCGGCATCGACCACATTTGCAAGCGTAAATGAACATAATACCAGGCAGGTCAGGAAGAACAACAACAGCCTTTTGTGTTTTTTTAAGGTGACCATTCTCTCACTCCCTCCGATCTGGTTTCGCATTTCTGCTAAAAGCCATGCCCCCTTTAATGTTGCTGCCTCAGTTTCAGCAGAAACAGCCTGGAGTAAGCGCTGTATTGCATTAGATTTTTTTATTACTCCTATAATAATACGGCAGCATTATAAAATTTTTTTAAAATTGCTGGATTATTTATCTTAATACGGTGTTAGTTTGAGAGAATTGTCCTTCCCCCAAAAGATATTATCTTTTAAATCGTGGGCTAGATACGATTTCCCAAGAGCCCAGGATGTTTTATCAGCGGATAAATAGTGCCTCTAATTATCACACTTACGGGTGTTTTTTCTTTGAATAGATTAGGAACTGATGTGGATTGATTCTTTGGCATTTATAGTAGATTTTAGTAAAACAGCCCTAAAAAACCTGGCCATTTTTGGTATACTAAATAAAAACCGAGTTTTGACATTATTTTTTCAAAGGTTGGGAGAGGAGGAGCGATAGCCTGATTATTTGCTGCATTATGGTTGTTTTATTCTTGCTCTTCTCAAGGGTTCTATGTAGTAAGGAGGATTGATCATGTCTATGCGAAAGAAAGCCCCTGCGACATGCATTATTTTCATCTTTTTATTTGTCATGTCATGTTTTATTTATCCAAATAGTTTTAATATAGCAAGTGCCAGTGACGCCTCTTTTGCCATTACATCACCCGTAGCTGGGGATGTTTGGGTAGCCGGCACCCAGCAGAACATTACCTGGACCTATACCGGAGATCCGGGCGACAAGGTAAATCTGACCCTTTACACAGGAGATAGAAGCCTGTATCGTATAGCCTCAAACATTTCTGTCGGCTCTGCTGGCAGTGGGTCATACACCTGGACAATACAGTCCGTTTATGTTCCAGAGGGCAGCGATTACAGAATAAGGATCTTCACCCCCAGCACTGTGAATAGGACTGAGGCCTACAGCTCCACCTTCAGTGTTACCCATCAGGCTTCCGATCAGCTGTCTGATCAAGACCAGAATCCGCCCGATGATCAGAATGAACAGCAATCGGACCTCAACACGACTGACAATCAAGACACACTGCAGTCTAATCTCTCGAATACAATCATAATAGACGATACTTCCTTTGTTACCCTGACAGCAGTTCCCAATCCGGAGGGCGGGACCGATTCGCTCTACAGACTTCAGGTCCAGGCCAATAGTTCAGCATCGCCCGTAGAAGTCTCCTACCTTACACTAAATGCCAGCGCTTCGCCTGACAACCCCTCCACGGGGATTGAAAGCGTTGCCTTAAGTGAGAGCAGTAATCCCTGGAGTTCAAGTGGTCAAATCTACAGCCATACCGAAGTCGGGGGCTGGGCTTTCCCCGAATATCAGAAGAACCCGCAGACTTTCGCCCTGCCCCATTACCGGACCTGTGTAATGATGCTGGCCCGCTATGAGAAGATCTATGTCGTGTTTATCCGCGAAAATGACGGCATACTCAGCTACAAGGTATTTCAGGGAGGCGCGTTTAACGGATTGAATGTTCCCGGTCTTGGGCAAATAACCCGTCAAGGAGACCAACTGCAGGTGCACTCCGAGGGAGGAGCCGTCGAGGTAGGCATCTGGGATAAGGGAGCATACCAGCACGATGAAGTAACTGGCTGGGCTATGAGCAGCTACCAGGCTAACGATAAGACGTTTGCGATACCAAATTACGGGATGTTCATGATGACCATTGGCCGCTACGGCAAACTGGGTCTGGTGATGGGCAATCTTAACGACAGCCACCTGGGCACCGTCTGTTTTTCCGGTTCCAGCCTTTTAGAAAGCGAAAGTGTACCGGGTCTCTGTAAAATAAGCAGTGCCGGCGCTCCACATATAAGGATTGAGGCTACGGGGAACGATCCGGCGGAGGTTTCCCAGTTTGCCTTCGACAACACCTGCTGGCAGTGGGAAGTAAACG
Source organism: uncultured Syntrophomonas sp. (assembly GCA_964635975.1). Lineage (GTDB taxonomy): Bacteria > Bacillota > Syntrophomonadia > Syntrophomonadales > Syntrophomonadaceae > UBA5314. The sequence continues at coordinate 2,945 of CAZWPO010000015.1, read as the reverse complement.
GCTGGGGACAGGAAGGCTTCAAGCAAAATCCCCAGATACTCCCTCTCAAGCATTATACCCCCGGCTTCTTTACCTGCAGCCGTTATGGCAAGATGGGCACCTTTTTCTACAACGAAAATGACTCCCAGTTAGGCGTCCTGCCCCTTAATTCCAGCACCCAGACATCCGGAGGTGGAACGATTCAGCCCTCTCAGACAAACAGCGGGCAGTCAGGTACTTCTGCACAATCTGATATAACGGTAATCCTGAACGGCCAGCAGTTGTCCTTTGACCAGCCGCCGGTCATAATTGGAGGCAGTACCCTGGTTCCCATGCGGGCTATCTTTGAAGCTCTGGGCGCCACGGTAAGCTGGGATGCGGCCAGTCAGATGGTCACCGCCACCAAGGGTGATACCTCCATAAAACTAATCATTGGTTTAGGTACGGCCCAGGTAAACGGACATGAAACCGCTCTAAGCCAGCCGGCCCAAATCATAGGCGGACGCACCATGGTTCCCCTCCGCTTTGTGGCCGAGGCCCTGCAGGCAGAAGTTAAGTGGGATGGAACCACACGTACTATTACTATTAATCTGGAAGATTCCGGGACCACCGAGCTGCCGTATAACGGCAAACAGATCGTGGATATGTTCTTCAGCAGCCTGGGTAGTGGTGAGGTTGATGATGCCCTGTCACTGATGTGTTCGGAAATGCTTGGCAACGCCGGCACTCAATCCATGTGGAGGGACAGTTTCACTTCCTTTGACACCCTTCAAGTAAGCAGTATTGATGACTGGAACCCCGGAGAGTGGACTCTTGACCAGCAAGTATACAAGGTCCAGTTTTCTCTGCAGTTAAAACCGGGCACCCCGGAGATGATGTGGATGGATGGGGACAACACCCGCTGGGTGACTGTTAAACAGATTAGCGGTTCCTGGGTGATAAGCGAGCTGGCTACCGGGCCATAATCAAACAAAATTCATGCCCACTGTGAACCAAACGATAGAAAATAATAGCCGCGGGTTCAGCCTGTTAGCCCGCGGCTGTTTTCTATGACAGGTTTTGCTGCCATCGTTTCCAAAAAGATGGTTTATTATCCCCGATAATGGCATCCCTGGCCGGTTTTCCGCCTTTTCCGTCCTTCGTCTTTTTGATGTTATCCGCTATCCAGCAAACCGGGTCGGGATTAAAGGGGCTGCCGGTTATTGCATAAGCCAGGCAGCGCAGACCACCTCCGCAAATTTTTTCATATAAGCAGCCAGAGCAGCCTTCGCTATCTTCTGTACGAAGGCTGCTCATGATTTCTACCTGGTAGATCTCCTCCAGGGTGTTTTTATTCAGATTTCCTGCAGTAATTGGCATCCTCCGGCATGGGTAAACGTCTCCTCCTGGCACTATGGCCATTAGGTTTCTACCTGCCTGGCACCGATAGGGACGGCCGCCGGCCAGGAATTGCAGGGCACGGTCCATAGCGACCCCGCTTTTTTTCATCAAGTAGAATAGTTGTCTACTCTGTTCTAATGTCAATCCATTAATGCTGCAGCCGTTCCCGGCGGGAATCATGCGGTCCACCCAGACTTTATCAACACCGAGTCTCCTGCCCAGGTGTGCTACCGCTGGCAGTTCCAGGTAGTTTTTTTGATGGGCGGTAAACGATATCAGTACTCTTAATCCGGCCTGAAGTAGATTTTTAATGCCCTCCAGAGAAGCTCTATAAGTCCCCCGCCCTCTAATGTGATCATGGGTCTTTTCCTTTCCTTCAATGCTGACTTGCACAAAAGCCGGCTTCCTCTCCGCCAGCATAGCAGCGGTCCTCATATCAATGAGAGTTCCATTGCTTAGAACTCCGAACCGGTGGTTAAGTTTATCAAGCAGGGTAAAAAAATAGGGATGCAGAAGCGGCTCGCCTCCGGTAATGGTAATGATGCCCGGGCGCTGCTCAAAGAAACTCTCAATCTCCGTCAAGAATTGCTCTAACTCCTGGGGGCTGGACTCTGCGCTTGCTTCCTCCTGGTAGCAGTGCAAACACCGGCAATTGCAGCGCTCTGTAATATGCCATTGAATAGTAAAATTAGTCTCCGCCTCCGCAGCCACCACAGCCTCCACCCCCTGAACAGCCGGAACTGCCAGAACAACCACTACCAGAACAACCTGACGAACTGCTCGAACACCCGGCAGCTGTACATCCACCAGTATGGGTACAGCCGTAACTGCTCCAGTGAGTGCACCCTATAGCCTGACTGCTAGGAAACAGGCTCATCAAGGGGCTGTAGGCCACGGCAATAGCACCCACTCCGAAGATCGCGGCTAGAACTGCCGGATTGGTTTGGGGAACCTGCCCCCCCTGCAAGGTAGATAATTCGCCCCTGTACTGATTGGCCAGCGACTTCACATATTTTTTAGCAGCAGGCGTCGCTCCTTTTCGTGTGCGCATAAGAACAAAAGCCACTACTGTAAATATGATCAGAGCCAGTATCAAGAAGATGCTCGGGCGATTGTGGGTAATACCCAGATACGCTTTCAAAATACCAGGCAGCAGGCCCAATGCCAGGAATGCCCATTTCAGAGCCTTCTGCCGGCTTCGAGCCGCATCGTTCATCAGCAGGGCGCGGCCTTCCAGGGACCGGGCGACGGGCTCGAGAAACGGTTCCAGTTTCTGCCTGGTTTCCTTTGTAGGCTTGCGCAGGCCGATAGAAACCGATGTGTAGGTCGTCAGTTCCTGGGCTACGGTCGTTTCCAGGGCATTCATAGGGCCTTTTTCTGTATGTATTACAGCCTGGCCGATCGGATTTACTTCTATGCAGCCCCGATTCCATAGATCAAAAAACACGGTTTGAATAACCCCCGCCGGTCCGCCTTTCAGGTAGGCAATACTGATCATGTCCATACCTTCAAGGGATTCATCCGGGGCCGATGTAAAAAACAGCGCCCTGGCTGCCAGCATTAACATGATCAAGTAGAGTATGTAA